>NZ_JACJSJ010000156.1 GCF_014698115.1 Nostoc sp. FACHB-973 | reverse complement strand
CTTGAATCTGGTAATAGGTGAGTTAGCACCGACATAGAACTTGTTGAGGCTTATACCTCAAATGTTTGAAGGAGTGAAGTTTGAAGTATCTCGATTATATCTTTCTTCCTTCTTCCTTCTTCCTTCTGCCTTCTTCCTTCTGCCTTCTGCCCTCTGCCTTTCCCCAACCTAGATCACCAAAAGTTGCCAAGAACCACTTTTTCCTTTAAGTGACAAGTGACACCATTCGGCTCAAACTCTTTTTCCCCCTGCCCAACGATAATTATTTACGCTTACCTACTTATTTTCCTAAATAAGTATAAATACGCAAAAATGGTTGTAATTGTGTGTAATCAGAGCCTTTAGACCAAGAATTAATACTAATTCGTAATTCTAAATACAGTTTATTTGCATATAACAGTGAAATTCTCCTGAAGAGTATTTCAGTAATGTTGAACAAGAACAGTGCTTGCTGAACAACACTACTGTAGTTTTGGAAATGCAAATTCATAATTTGACAAAAACTATGCAGGAATTTTCTTCTACACAATCAACTTCTCCCTTCTCTGTAGGATTGCCAGCCTTGTATATTATCGGTTTTTTGTCTGGCATTTCTATGGGGCTGTTTACTCCTTTTATCTCTACGTTCATGGCTCAACATCAAGTTGATGATATTTGGATAGGGGCGAATTCTACGGTATTCTTTCTAGTCATTGCTTTGGGAACTCCTTTAGTGGCAAAAATATTGCCCCAACTTGGACTGCGCCGAACTATGACGCTGGGTTTGGTGCTGATGGGTTTGAGTGCGCCTTTGTTTCCCATGACAACGCAAGTATCTTTGTGGTTTGTCATTCGCGCTGTCATGGGTATTGCTTGCTGTTTTTACTTCGTCTGTGGTCAGACTGGATTGAACTACTTTTGCCACGAAAGTAATCGAGGGATTGTCAATGGTATATATGCTCTGTCTTTTAGTTTGGGATTTGGCCTTGGCCCGGTTATCGGTTCTGCTCTCTATAACTTTTCGCCACAATTTACTTTCTTGTTGGGTAGTATTTTAATTTTCAGCGGTGTAATTGTGGTTTGGATAGGTTTACCCGATAAGTTTGTCGTTTTTCAAGGGTCGTCATATACCGGGATTTTCCAAAAGCTGACACTATCTCTTTATGGTGCATTTGCCTTCGGTTTTGCCGAATCCACTCTCGTATCTTTATATCCGGTATATCTGTTGCGACAAAAATACAGTGTGGAGCAGATAGGTTATACCTTTAGTGTCTTTGTTATTGGCGGTCTGCTGGCTACCATTCCCGTTACACATTTTGCAGACAGATTTGGCAAATTAAAGATTCTTTTAATTAGCGTGTGTATTCTGATATTTTCTATCTTGTCTCTTTCATTAGCTGAGAACTCTATTGCTGTCCAAATATTTGCCTTTACTACTGGAGCTAGCCTCACGCCAGTGTTTCCCCTAGCACTAGCGCTCATTGGAGACCAACTTACCCACGATGAATTATCTTCTGGAAGTGCCTTGTTTACAGCTACATATAGTTTTGGATGTACTGCTGGGCCTTTATTATCTTCTATAGTTATGCAAATATTTAATAATCGTTACATATTCAGTTTGATGCTAATGATATTTGTAGTTTTTATGGTATTTTTATTAAAAAAATATCCCAAAATAAAATCTACTTAAGCATATTTTGGATTTCAACTGTTAGCGATCGCATCTCGTGGCTTTTGAAGAAGGTAGACGCTGGTTTACTATGTACTTACTTGGTCGATCAGAGAGACTATCTCAAGTGTGAGTTAGCATGGGCTAACTCTATAAAGTTTTAGCTGATAGTACAGCTAGCTTTTATAAATCGGACTTACGCAAAAATTCTCTGAAACTCTTATTTATCTGTGCCCTCTGCGTCGCGCCAGTTGCTTCAAGTCGGGGAACCCGCCCAACGCACTGGCTTCTCTGCGGTTCGATTTTCCGTTACCTGTGCGTAAGTCGTGTAAAGAGATATTATCCGCAAATTTATATTTTTAAATCGAACCTAAGAGATATATAGAAATTATATATTATGCGCGTAAAATTATTTATTGTTATTGTGTTTTATCTTGCTCAATTTACCTTTAGCTGATAATATACATTTAGCTGAATTAAACAGCATTTTGGCAAACTTGTAAACGCCCTACCCGGTTGTTGCCCTCAGTAATAAATTCCGACAGTACCTAAATTTTATTTAGATATCAGATAGTGATTATTAAATAGTTTAGGTACAGTTGGTCATCAAGCAAAATATCAATTGTAAATGCAAATAGTCGAAGAAAAAATTGACAATTTTGCTGCCTTTACTAGTGTTTTTCAAAGGATTTTACTCAAAGTATGCGTAATTCAAGCCTTTCTGTATTTTTAGGATTGACAGCAGCTGCTGTAGTTTCTACACCTATGACTGCTGTAGCTCAAAGTTATGACTATAGCAAAGTTGAAAATCTTTCAACGCGGCCTATTGAGTCCGATAATATACTCTACTTTCTTGGAGAGCAATTTAATAATGAAGGATTTGTAGTTTTTGCAAATGAAGACCGTAACGCCCCAGACGCAGGTCATGAGAGAATTGGACTGAATGCGGTTGACACCGCTAATTATTATGTAGCAGGTCGGCGAGCTAGCCCTGAACAAACTGGTGCGACTAGGGATGCAAGTTTACAAAGTCTCACAGGCCTTACTAACTTGTTCAGTTACTTGAACAATAACAATATTTCGCTTAGTAGTATTGGCGTAGGCTTCAGTCCAAAAAATGTCGAAGACTTTACCAAAACGTGGAATTTAGGTGAAGATAAGCGTGGACAAGATTGGTTTGCGAGGCCAGATTCAGCTGTTGAGGAATACATTTATCGAGCCAATCCAGATGAAGTGGAGATTTTTCTATCTTATGGAACAACTAAGATAGTTGATTTTGGATATTCAGATATTTACTTTATTTCAGACAACTCAGGCGGTGCTAACTTAGTTGACAACTGGAATATTGTTTTGACTGACCCAATTCCAGCATTCAAAGCATCTGGCTTAGATCCCTTGGCTTCGGGGTTAGCTGATGCTTTTCTAAAAGATGTAGCTGTTGGTGGTGGAAGTGTTCAATTTGTTTCTGAAGACAAGCCTGTACCTTCTGACTTTTCCTTTTCCTCTGCTGAGGGCTATAGAATCACTAATGTATCCTTCCCAACAGACCTGAGGATAGTCAGTAGTAAAAGAGTACCTGAACCTTCTACAGGGTTAGGATTTTTAATGTTTGGAGTTTTAGTAGCAGTTGCGCGTAAAAGACAACAGAAACAAAAGCAAGAGGTCTAATGAATTCACAAACTGTGTATGAGAACCCTACAAATAAATAGGTTCAATTGCACAATATCTTCGCAAAAAAAATAGTATGAAGATATAGGGATCAGTTAAGGCTAAAACTCTTTGTAAAAATCATTTTTTTACACAGTTCGGAGACTTATTATCAGACATTAAGACGATTTCTCAAACTTTGTTCAACACTTCAATTATGCGTAATCATTTCCTGTCAATACTTCTGGGAGTGGCAACCACTGTTGTAGTTAGTGCGCCTCTGCGTGCTCAAGCTGAGGCTAAAATCTATGAATTCGTAGACGGTAAAGAAAACGTCAACTTTGATGCAGACGCACTTGAGATACTGAAGTCTTTAGGTTTAACTTTGGCTTCAGTAGAAAATACCGCTGAACCAGCTACGGGTTTTACTTATGCCTTTAAAGTCGTCCCTCGTAGTTCAGATCCTAATGTTCCAGGTAGTACCTTTACCTTTAGTTTCGATGATGTAACACAAGAGTTTATTCCACTTCAAGGAACAGTAGATTTAACTGGCAGCTTATTCTTCAATGTTGATACAACTAAGCTTGCCCTTCCTTCGCAATTGGAATTGGGAGACTTATTTGCCCAACCTGCTATCGACCTCAATGTTATAGATAGAGCAAACACTGGTTTGCCTATATTTACTCTAGAGCCAGTGGCTCCTCCTGATGTCGATCTTGAGAATGGAACTGTAACGCTTTTTTTCAACACATTGGCATCTCAAGAATTTAGCGATTTTCTTGTAGCTGCTGGAGCAAGCGAGCCAATTGCAGGTTTGAAGCTGGGTGAAATTCGAGGGGACAGGAATATTGCCCAAGTTCCGGAACCTAGTAGTGCATTGGCAATTTTGATGGCTAGTGCAGCGATCGCTGTGGCTAAGCGGCATCGTCGTCCAGCATGATACGATACTCGCATTTAGAGCTAATGCGCCTTCAAATTGGACTTTGTTGGATTTAGGTAGTCAATAGTCAAGAGTCTAAAGTCCAGAGCGACTTTTAACTTTTGACTTTTAACTACCCAAGGATAATTATTATGCAACTTAAATTTTCAATTCGATTTATGCATAAGTACAACCTTTCAATACTTCTTGGACTCACCTCAGCTGTTGCAATCGTCACACCTAAATCTGTTGAAGCTGCAACTTTTAACTTTGACAACTTGCAATATATTTCATCACGACCAATTGATTCTGCTAATCGGCTAGATTTGTTGGGAACGCCATCTGAAAACCAGGGTTATTTAGGTTTCTTCAATCTTGATTCTTCTGCCCCAGATTATGTTCTTAAAGATATCAGCTTGAATGCCTCAGGTAATGGCGCTCCTTATTACACTACTGGTCGGCAAGGAAGCCCTGAAGAGCCTCCTACTGGTGCTACTAGAACAGCAAATGTGTCTGGAATTGCTGGCTTCTCAACGTTGAGCAGCTATCTGACTAATAACGCAATTAGTTTTAGTAATCTGGGGTTTGGCTTCGGACAAAAAAGCGATCGCCCCTTTACCACGACATGGAATTTAGGCGAAAAGAAGCGGTTTGGTAGTGATACTTCCACGATTGAAGAAAGGATTTATACAGCCAATCCAGATGATGTAGAGTTATTCCTCTCTTATGGAACAACTAAAATACTTAGTCTTGGTTATTCTGACATTTATTCAGTTCTTGATTACGGTGCTACCAAACAAGTTGGTGATGATATTGACGTTGGTTATACTGACCCAACTCAGGCAATAAAAGTTGCTGGTCTAGGTTCGTTTGAAGATGCCTTAGCTAACGCTTTCTTAGAAGATGTTGCTGCTGCTGGCGGCGGAGTTCAAGTATTCATTGAAGACAACCAAGTTGACGACAGTAATTTTGCGATTGGTAATGGATTTGGTATGTTAAATCTTCGATTCGTTGGTTCTTTGCGAGCAGTTCCTATAGCAGCGATACCTGAACCATCTTGTGCATTAGGGTCGTTGATGTTTGGAGCTTTAGTTGCGGTTTCTTGTTTGAAAAAGCAGAAATCCAGAGTGGTTAATCAACAGAGAAGCAATTGAGAGAAAAAGAACAGGATCTTGCCAATTTTGCCAAAATATTAAATAGCAAATAGACTCGTAAAAACAAAATTACCTAAAAATTTAGTTTGTTTTTGCGTTAGAGATCAAAGCTCGTCTATCACCTCATTCCATTGCCCAAATTACCGCTAAAGCAGGTATAAGTTATTTATTAACTCACACCTGCTTACCTTATTTATGGAGTATTTAAAGTGTGAGCAACAAGCAAGTTATTATTTCGACCTTTGGCACTCCCTATATAATCAGCGTGTCGCAGCGCTCCCTTTTCAGCAGCATCTTTGGCCCGCTGTTGTTCTTTGTGATTGATAGCAGCGGATTCAAGCATTAGGTTACAACTTGAAGCTGGATAATTGGCGAATATAAATGCCCTTTTCCTGAGGACAGTGGAAAATAAAGATAAGTAAGAACCATTCTGGGCGTCATCCTCCATGAGTTATTGCCTTAATCCCCGTTGTCCTAAGCCTGAAAATTCTGGTAATGTCAATTTTTGCTTGACTTGCGGTTCTAAGTTGCTTCTCAAAGAGCGATACCGTGCTATTAAACCAATAGGTCAAGGTGGTTTTGGCAGAACTTTTTTAGCTGTGGATGAAGATAAACCATCAAAACCGCGTTGCGTAATTAAACAATTTTATCCCCAAGCCCAAGGCACTAATACTGTACAAAAAGCGGTGGAGTTATTTAACCAAGAAGCCGTACAGTTAGATGAATTGGGCAAACATCCGCAAATTCCAGAACTTTTAGCATATTTTACCCAAGAAGATCGCCAGTATCTTGTCCAAGAATTTATTGATGGCCAAAATTTAGCTCAGGAGTTAGCACATAAAGGTGCTTTTAGTGAAGCGCAAATCTGGCAATTACTCAATGATTTATTACCAGTATTGGAATTTTGTCACGCAAAACAAGTGATTCACCGCGATATTAAGCCAGAAAATATTATTTTACGTAGCGGTGATGGCAAATTAGTTTTAGTAGATTTTGGTGCTTCTAAATCTGCTACTGGCACTGCCTTAAATAGAACTGGCACTAGTATTGGGACTCCGGAATATGTCGCCCCTGAACAAATGCGAGGTAGGGCTGTTTTTGCCAGCGATATTTATAGTTTGGGTGCTACTTGTATTAATTTATTAACCAGGCGATCGCCATTCGATTCCTATGATACAAACAACGATACTTGGATTTGGCATAAATACTTAAAAACTCCCGTTAGTAGTCCATTGAGTCGCATTCTAAATAAGATGTTAGAAAGTATCCCAATGCGCCGTTATCAAACAGTAGATGCCGTTTTAAAAGACTTAAATCAACACTCACAACCAGCTACACCAGCAAAGCCTGTTCCTCAACCTCCGGCTAATTCTACACCTCCTTTAGTCCCCCAATCTCCTAGCCAAATCGATTTAGAATTAGAGCAAATAAAAACCCAGTTTGTCGTTGGCAATAAACCCCAACCAAATAAAATCCAACCACCAAATTCAACATCTCAACCTTCTAGTAAAAGTCAAATAGATCAAGAATTAGAAGAACTAAAAGCTAAATATCTTGGCAATAACAATCCGTAGGGACTGGGGATTGGGGACTAGGTACTGGGGATTGGGTAGTAAATTAATATGGGAATCCGATTTTATCTGTGAAACAATACATCATATCAACCCTGTAAAATTAGTAAAATATTTATCAGATATCCTCTTAAAAACTCTCCGCGCCTCTGCGCCTCTGCGTGAGAATTAATTTCTTCTAGGCTTACGAACTACACCTTGCCAACGAATAGTTTGCTTAGCAGAACGTTCTCCCAAAGAACGAATCGCTATCACTTCAATCTCAACATTCACTCCAGGACGTAAAGCTTCGTTATCAATTTTCAGCTTACCCAAAGCTAGAGTAAAACGGTTGTAGTCACGAGTCACAAATTCATCGGGAATATCCCCTTCGTATTCAGTTTTGTAGCCAGAAAAACCGTGCGAGCTATCTTGGGCGCGGAATTTGACGCGAAACTGAGTATTAATGGCATCAGATTTTGCTGCCAAATCAACTATTTTTAAATTCAGGTTTTGTCCTGCATCGGCAAACTCAGCCACAGCTAACCGAGTAACATCTTTTTTGGCAATGGCATGGTTAACAGTAAAAGTTGTCAAGTTCGCTTCACTTTTGCTGCTACCAGCAACCCATAAATCCTCAGGAAAACTAACTTCTACTTCTTTACTGTCAGTTAAATTTACTGTTACCGCTTCATTGGCAAAACTAGTGATGGGTTGTCTTTCTTGCCAAACTATTTGAAAAGCTTCTTCTAAACGCTGTTCAAACTCTCGATAATTATCAGCGATCGCCGAACCAGGCGCAAGTAGAGAAATTGCCCCCGGACGAAGATTCCACTTGTTTTTCGACAGGTTAAATGGTTTATTTGTCAATTCCGAAATTGCTAACTTCACAGTCGGATTCTCATCAGCCAAAGCTTCCTTGCTGTTGACAATACTCAAAGTTCCTAAGCTTCCTTTCCTACCATCCCTACCATCGCTACCATCTCGCCCATCACTACCGTCACTACATCGATAAACCTTGTTAGTACACTTATAATTAGGAGTACCGGGAGTTCCTTCGCAAGTTTGCACTTCCCATTTCCGTCTGCGACACTTACAACCCGCCGTACCATTTCCACCTCTACCGCCGCGTCCGCCTTCGCCGCCAGTGGCGCGGACAAAAATATTTCGCAAGTCTGTCAAATTCTTGTAGTAAACCGTTATCGAACCACCATTACCCCCATCTCCTCCTTTACCGCCGCTACCACCACTACCGCCATTTGGTGCATTGATATCGTGGCTGACATTATCACGTTGGTTTCCACAGTTAGGTCGATAACCCCGTTCTCCATCTTCCCCATCTTCCCCGTCTTTCCCCGATAGATCAAGATTCACAGGTGAACCATCGACAAAAATATTCTGGTTCTCACCACTAGAACCATCTCTACCCGAACGCCCATTGCTTCCTATGCGTCCATCTGTGCCATAATTACTGGCTACTTTATAAGATTTCTCAGAGGCAACGGCTGGACATGAAACTGAACCAGAAGCAGGTAAAAAGTTTGTAAATAAGTAGAATGTCAGCAGAAGTGGCAGCTTACTTTTCAAACTTTTGTGCATCTGTTTACACCTAAAACTTCACTTTAATAACTGTATCTTGTTTCGATCGCCTTAAAGCTGATTAAGCAGGGTTTTACCCCACCCTAACCCTCCCCTTGTCAAGGGGAGGGAACTAGATTTCTTTTTTCCCCCAATACATCGGGGAGCCACTGCGTTGCTCTGCTTCCCTCCGTTGTAGCAAGTGGCGTGGGATTAAGGGGGGTAATTCAACTTGTATGTACACGGTATCTATCAAAACTTAATTCTATATCAGACGCCTAATAACTGTTTATTGTTAACTCTTCACTGAAAAGTTCAGCTGTACATGCTATCTTTTTGAATAGATGACATATAGACAAAGAGTAAAGGAATTGTCTATCCAATGTCCAACACTCGGCTATTCTTCAGATTTTCAGCACACTGTTAGTGTTACTTATTTAACAGGAATCTCCTTATGGAGCCAGGGCTAAGATTACTAATTCAATTGGTATTAGAGTTTGCACCTGTAATTGTAGACCTGATACAAAAGAGAACGGAAGAAAGCCTGACTACAACTAATTATCTCTTGCCAAAAGTCATCAACGAAGTTGTAAAATTTGGAAATATCATCACACAAAATGATAGTTCTGATTCGAGCTTTGAACAAACAAAACTTCTGCAACAACAATTAGCTGTTGATCAGCGTGAGACACAATTAAAAGTAGCAAATCATGAAAGAGAGACCGCTCTCAAGTTACCAGAAGTTTACAAAATTTTTGATAGCTGGCCTTTAAGATTATACCCGTCACAAATTTTAGAATCTCATCCAAACCAAGGACGTACTCCGCTAAAAGTTTTTCTTGCTCCTCCGCAAATCAAGTTTGATCAATTTGAACATAGGAATGATGGCATTTCTGAAATAGAATTAATGTTGGCTGAAGGTTTAAGAAAATTGTTCAATCAGCATTACTCTCTGCATAATCCTGTTAGACCAACAGAATTTTTAGCAGGGGCTTGGGATAGTAAACGTTTTCATAGTGAATCCAGTATCAAGGCTCTGTATGGCATATTGAAAACAGAGCCGATTTTAATTTTAGAGTCAGAAAATGATGGAGATTATCTGAATTTTCGGATTGCTTATTGGGGATTAAAACAGGATAAATATTACTACAAAACAATTGCACGGTTATCCTATAAAGAAATTCTTCAGGAATCTGCCAAAAGTCGCGCTTTGGAGTGGAAAAAAATTCGAGATGAATTATTAGCGCTGGGAGAAACTTTAGAAGAAATCAATCTTTTGGGCAGAGATAATGTGTTTAATTTGGCAATTTTAGAAAAATCAGAAAAATGGCAGGCTCAAGGAATTGATGTTAGTAAATTATCTTTGCAATATCAAGTTAATCATCAAGATTTTGAAAAACTTTGCCAAGTGTTGATTTCTTGTCACTTTCTGGTTGCTGCTTGGGTAGCGGATATTTATCACTTAATTCACCATGATGTACCACCTTTGCTGCCAAAGTTGCTGCCAAGTTTGCTCAAAGATGCTCTTGATTTACAATCTGTACAGGCGATCGCCACAGGTTACAAACAAGTATACCAAGCTCTAGAACAAGAGCGACGTTACTGGGTTCCAGAGTTGGCTTTGCAATTAGCCCACAGCTTATCACATTTACCCGATCGCACTTGGGCACAGGAACAAATTGATTACTCTATATACACATGGTTGGAATTACGTCAAGTCTCAGCGCAGGAATTTGCTAACTCATTAGAGGCGATGCAATCAGCCGTGAGAATTGAAGATGAAGAATATTTCCAAAAGTTAAAAGAATATTTTACAGCTGTGAGCGATCGCCAAAGTATTCTAGGTATAGAGAAACTGTTAAATGCGATCGCCAATCTCAAACATAAACGCACCCTAGAAACTGCCAATCTTACTTACACCCTAACTGGACATGCTGGCAAAGTCACCTCTGTGGCTATTAGTCCTGATGGTGAGACTTTAGTTAGTGGCTGTGCAGACAAAACCATCAATCTCTGGAATCTCAAAACTGGTAAATTCATCCGCACTCTCACAGAGAATTTGGGTGAAGTTTCATCCGTGGCAATTAGTCTTGATGGTAATTTCCTCGCTGTTGGTAGCTGCGAACACCCCAAAAGTAATGTCAAACTCTTGCATTTGAAAACAGGCCAAGTATTGCACACACTTTTAGGGCATCAAAAACCAGTAAATGTTGTCGCAATCAGCCCAGATGGTACAATTCTTGCCAGTGGTAGTAATAAAATCAAGATTTGGAATTTAGATAAAGGCGATGCCTGGGTTGGGCTATACCAACGCATTTGTACCCTTTGGCATTCATCGGCTGTTCATGCCGTAGCAATCAGCCTTGATGGTACAATCCTTGCCAGTGGTAGTTCTGACAACAAAATCAGATTGTGGAACCCACGCACAGGTGACCCATTAAGCACACTTAACGGTCACGATAGTGAAGTCAAATCAATTGCCATGAGTCCTGATGGACAAATCCTCTTCAGTGGTAGTGCTGACACAACCATCAAAATTTGGCATTTGGGCACTGGTAAACTACTGCATACATTAACTGGACATTCAGATGCAGTAAAATCCCTAACTGTTAGTCCAGATGGACAAAATCTGATTAGTGGGAGTGCTGATAAAACTATCAAAATGTGGCGACTTTCCACAGGTGAACTACTGCAAACCCTCACTGGCCATTCAGGGACAGTGAATTCTGTAGCCCTGAGTCCTGACGGTAAGTTACTCGCTAGCGGTAGTGCCGATCAAACCATCAAAATTTGGCAGATAGTTTTATAGTCCGAAATAGTTAAAGTTAAAGGAGAACAAGGAGAGTGCAAAGCCTTTGGCGAGGAAAGCTCTTTTGAGCTAGCACCAAAAGAGACTTGTTCGTTTTTTAATGAATGATGTTCCTGGTCGTTATGGCGATATTATAGTTCATCTATTTAATAAGTAATCAAGCGGACATGATATGAATTGATGGTTGAAACCATTAAAAAATTGTTCAAAATTAATTGTGCAAAATCATCCCACGATTCAGCAACGCCAAAAAATCTTATGGCGAGAAGGGAGTAATTTAGGCAGGGGGAGTAACCGAAGTCAAAATTAGCTCCCTGACATCTTTTGCTGAATCTTGCTGTAATACTGATGCTGCGATCGCCTCACTCTCCCCTAAACTTAAGTGATTAATCGCCTGTTTGATTGCAGGTATACTTTGGGGATTCACGCTCAATTCATCCAGCCCCAAACCTAATAAAATCGGTGTTGCTAAAGGATCTGCTGCCAATTCACCACATAAACCTACAGAAATCCCCGCCGCATGGGCAGCTTGGACAGTTCGCTGTACCATCCGCAACACCGCTGGGTGCAAGGCATCAACTAAATTTGCCACCCGTGGGTTAGTGCGATCGCCAGCCATAGTATATTGACTAAGGTCATTAGTGCCGATACTAAAGAAGTCTACCTCAGCGGCTAATTGATCGGCGATCGCCACTGCTGATGGCACCTCTACCATAATCCCCACTTTGATCGCTGCATCGAAGGGGATACCAGCTTGATGTAGTTCAGCTTGCACTTCACCGAGAATTGCTTTCGCTGCACGTACCTCCGTGAGAGTGGCAATCATCGGCAACATGATTTTAATTTGGTGTCCAACACTAGCTCTCAAAATTGCCCGCAACTGAGTTTTGAAAACTTCTGGATTACCTAAGCAAAAACGAATTCCCCGCCAACCTAAGAATGGGTTGGCTTCGGGAAACCCTATCCTCAAATAAGGAAGTGGTTTATCGCCGCCGACATCTAAAGTCCGAATCATCAGGGGACGATGATCTAAAACTTGAGCGATCGCCTGATACACTGCTAATTGTTCTTCTTCAGTGGGGGCGCTGGTTCTGTCCAAATACAGAAACTCGGTGCGGAGTAGTCCCACACCTTCGGCACCGTTAGCGACAGCAACTTGGACATCACTAATACTACCAATATTGGCAAAAACGCTAACTTGGCGATCGTCACGAGTGATTGCTGGCTGATGTGCCGTAACTCGTGCTTGTTGTTGGGCAGTTTGCCAAGCTTCTCGCTTTGCCTGAAGCTGTTCTAGAATATCTAATTCTGGTTCTACCCAAGCTTTGCCACTTTCACCATCGAGTGCCATGATTGTACCATCTGCCAAGTGCAACACCTGGGCATCTATTCCCAAAACTGCGGGAATACCCAAGGTGCGGGCGATAATTGCGCTGTGGGAAGTGGCACTCCCAGAAGTTGTACAAATGCCCAGCACCTTTGTCGGATCTAGTCCGGCGGTATCCGAAGGCGTTAAATCACTCGCTACTAAAATCGCTGGTGAATCAAGATGCAAGTTGGCAGGGGCATTTCCAGTTAGTAATCGCAGCACCCTTTGCCCCACATCCACAACATCGTCCACTCGCTCTTGCAAATAAGAGTCCTCAAGTGCGTGATAAGAAGTCGCCACTTCATCGACTGCGGCTTGCCAAGCGGCTTCGGCATTTATATGGTGTTCTAAAATGCCGTGATGAGCCGCTTCTAGGAGAACTGGATCTTCTAAAAATAGTAAATGGGCATCAAAGATGGCGGCTTCAGCGTCACCAATTTGAAAAGATGCTTGTGAGAACACCGCCTGAATTTCTTGTCGAGCGATGTGAATTGCTGCTTGTAAACGTTGCCACTCTGTTTCTGGATCATCTACGTGGTATTGCGTAATGGAAATGGGAGTGGGTTGATAATGAACAACAGGTGCGATCGCCACTCCACCAGAAGCTGCAATTCCCGAAAGTTCGCCGGGAGTTCCTGGGGTAACTTCCTGCCTAGATACTGGTGGAGAATTTAAAGCAACATTATCTTCACCAAAATTAGTTGTAAACAATACTTGCAATGCTGCCAGTGCTGCATCTGCATCTGAGCCGGTGGCAGTAATCAGCAATTCGTGTCCTTGGCGCACCCCTAAAGTTGTGACTTGGTTAATACTGTCACCCCGGACTAACCCAGTATTTTTAGTTAAATTCCGCACTAAAATTTGAGATTGAAATCGGGCTGCGGTTGCCACAAACTGGGCTGCGGGGCGGGCGTGTAATCCTAAGCGATTGCTGACAATCAGCTGGATTTCTCGGCTTGGGGATTCTGTATTGCTTGCTGGGATGTCGCTATCCACAACCAACAAAGGACTACTAGCCACACCCAATTGAGTTGCTTTTGCTACTAATGCGCCCCGTGCTTCCGCCATAACTTGGTGAATGTTCTTCCCAGCCGCAGCAGCTACAACAGCAGCGATCGCACCTTCTACCAGAGGCGCTTCACACAAATAGACTTTTTGCCGCTGTTCCTCTGGGAGAAACTCCAGTGCCATTTCTGCACTTAGCAAAGCGCTACCCAAATCCATTAATACTAAGACACCATCATCAGAGAAAACAGCAGCGATCGCTTCACTAACTTGGATGGGATCTGTACCCAAGGGGTTTTCGGGATCTTCAATACCTGCTGCAATGGCGATCGGGAATTCACCCTGAACCATCTGCGCGGCGAGTTCCCGCACACCCAGAGCTAATTGTTTACTGTGAGAAACTATGACAATTCCAACCACTGCCACACCGCCAATCTTATTGAGAGGTTTGTGATTAGCCAGTTATCCATTTCATTTTCCCATTGGGCTAAAATTGCAACTGCCCGAAAATATTCCGGTCTTTGGAGCTAGAAACCCGAACAAAATAGCCTTCTTTTACAGGAATACCCGGTGTCCACTCATAAACTCCATCGCTAGCAGTACGGGAAGAAATGTTTTGAATAAGTTTGTTCTCATAGTACAACTTAATCGAGACATCGCCATCAAAATTGTCTCGCCACAATATTAAATAAGGCTGATCTTTATTTGCAACGACTTTACCAACTGGCTGACTGAGCAAGATTTTTGGCGCAACCTGATTTTTACTTTTCTTACGGAATCCCAGATAATGAGGTAGGTGTCGGAAAGCAGGATTTTCTTGCGGATTAGACAGTTGTGGAACAATAATATTTCCTTTCTGGGGATTAAATAAATAAGTTGATCTACCGCCGTCAACGGTAATGATATCGCCTTTGACTCCTAATTTGCGTAATAAATCCGCTGCCTCGTCTAAAGTTGTTTGGTTCACTGTCATAATCAGCAGCAACTCGTCACCCTTAACACCATCTTTGTTAAGAGTACCGATGACTTGGTATTTATTTACTTGATTTCTAGCTAATACTTTTGCCGGATGGTCGCTGTATTGGTAAGTCACGATGGCGTTTCTCACTGCTTTTTGATTCAGAGGCGCACCACTAACTTGGTCGTAATTTGTGATATACGCTTGCTGATCATCCCAAACTAAAGCCTTGAGGCGAATATTACTATAATATTTATCTTTTGGTTCTTTGACCGGCCCGTAGGGACTATTACCGCTACTGATGACTACACCATTGAGTTTAATTGGGAAAGATAATTGAGTACTAGGTTGATATTGCTCAAAAAAAGAACAATTAATCATAGAAAAAACGTTGTTAGCGTAAAGCTGTTGATATTCATTTGCAACTTCCGAGAATAACTTGGTTTTGAAAAAAGGGCTGTAATGTCCACCTTCTCCTTGATAATATTTACCTTGATTTTGACCCATATTATCGACCTCTCCAATGATTTGATCGATGTGCATTTTGCGGAGGTCAATAACTTGTAAATAAGTTTCGTTACCGTTTGTTAATTCTTTTCTATATAAAGCTGCACCGTCTATCACCTGGAGAGGCTGATAAGCAGATAAAGGATCAAAACTTTGAGCAATCCAAAGGCTACTCAGAATTGGCAGCAAAAAAAGCAATAAATTGATGACAACATTCATCAGTATTTTATTTTGGCAAAAATAAGTTTCAGTAATTATAATCCAATACAATCCAGATCAGCCCAAAACCCTCATGTAGAGACGCGATTTATCATCGCGTCTTCTCTAAACCAATTATCTACACCAATAACTTTTAACCCAAGCGTATTGAATTATAATCTAAATTTGAATATTAGCCAGCTTTTGAAGGTCAACGTTGAGCCTCAGAAGGTCAAAGTTCAAGCAACCTTTGTTGTAGTATAGTTTTGCTCTTGTATTATTAATCGTATAAGAAATGACACCTCAATTTGAATACAGTACTCTTGCCCATCCCCAAGATATTCAGCAGCTTGGGACTATCCTCAATCAGTGTTTTGTCAACGCACTTGGTGGCGAGGAAGCTTACATCAACCAAATTGGTGTAGAAAATTTTCGCATTATTCGTGAGTCACAGCAATTAATTGGTGGATTGGCAACTCTGGATATGGCTCAGTGGTGGGGTGGTGAGCGTGTACCAATGACGGGAATTGCGGTAGTGGGTATTGCTCCAGAATACCGTGGTTCGGGAGGAGCGATCGCTCTCATGCAGCACACCCTCAAAGAGCTTTATGCTAGAGGTGTACCGCTGTCTGCTCTTTATCCAGCCGTGCAAACCCTGTATCGAAAAGTCGGGTATGAGCAGGGGGGTAGCTGGTACATTTGGGATGTTCCAACCAACGCAATTGGGCTACGGGAGCAACCCCTACCTTTGCAACCAGTAGTTCCGATAAATCATCAAGTCTTTCACGAACTATATCAGCAGCAAGCGAAACTCACGCATGGATATTTAGACCGACATCCCGCAATTTGGCAGCGATTAATCCAAGCAGATGAAAACGAAACAGTCTATGCCTATTTCATTGGTAAAAAAGACCAACCCGAAGGTTACATCATTTTCACTCAACAACGAACACAAGATGGTGAAATTATCTTAGTCAAAGATTGGGTACTGAGAACAGTCGCAGCTTTCCAAACTTTCTGGTCTTTTCTCGCCACCCATCGCTCCCAAATTCAGCGGGTGCGTTGGAAGAGTTCTGCAATTGATACCCTGACATTGGTGTTACCAGAACAAACAGCCAAGATTTCGACTCAGTTTCGCTGGATGCTGCGGATAGTAGATGTAGTCAAGGCGTTGGAGATGCGGGGTTATCCATCGGGAATTCAAGCTCAACTGCACTTAGATATTCAAGATAATTTGCTGGATGCAAACAATGGTAAATTCATTCTTTCTGTTGCTAATGGACGCGGTGAAGTTACAAAAGGTGGAAAAGGTGAGTTGCAGTTAGATGTCCGAGAACTAGCACCACTATATACAAGTTTGTTTACTCCCTACCATTTGCAAATAGCCGGAAAACTGCATGGGACACAAACCGCTATTTCAGCAGCTACGCAAATATTTGCAGGTGCTTCGCCTTGGGTGGCTGATTTCTTTTAACGTCATCTGTCAACGAATCTTTCTCTGCGTTAGTTCAAGTCTGTCCCTCTTGAGAGTCGGAGAGGGAGTACACACAAGTCTGAAATAGCTGATTAACCAGGGTTTTACCCCACCCTAACCCTCCCCTTGGAAAGGGGAGGGAACTAAATTTCTTGTTTCCCCCCTTAGAAAGGGGGGATTAATATCATGTCCGCCTAATCACTTATTAAAACCCAAGAACC
>NZ_JACJSJ010000155.1 GCF_014698115.1 Nostoc sp. FACHB-973 | reverse complement strand
TAGCGTAGGCGTAGCCCGCCGCAGGCATCGCCCTCTGCCTGTTGCGTCACTTCTATAGTACAAAAGCACTATATTTTAGCGATCGCCTGTGCCAGTTGCGTAAGTCCTGTTCATAAAGAATTGGTATTACATTTTGTCAAAACAAATTAGATGCGTTTCCCCTGAGCTGGGAATTGGCTCATATCTCAACTGCAACTCGCTGAATACCAACAAAGTAGCCATCTGCATCTCGTTCAATAATTACATTAAATTCTCGCTTCATCATCAGCTTCTCTGAATTTTTACTATATTCTCTCATGATTCAAAGAGCGATCGCCCCTAATGTCAAAACAATTCGCTATTTGTATTGACAGCCGATTCTAACATGCGTATTCTTCCAACATTGGCATCTATTTCTACTTCTAGACCAATTGGCAAGGTAAATTTATCTTTAATATGACCAATCATTGAACCGTACCAAGCAGGAATTCCTAAAGGAAGTATATGGTCTTGCAATACTTGGATTAAGGTAAATGATGGTTCATCCCCAGGTTTACAATTAGTACATTGTCCAAAGATAAAACCAGCAATTTGGTTCAGTATCCCAGCGGTTTTTAACTGGGTTAACATCCTATCTACACGATAAACATCCTCGCCAATTTCTTCTACAAATAAGATACTTTTATTCCAGGAAGGTAGATAAGGTGAACCTACCATCGCTGACAATACTGATAAGTTTCCACCGATAAGTTTACCCCTAGCTTTTCCTGGTGCTATGATTTCCACTCGCACTTCGTTATTGTTGGAATTTTGCATGGTGAGGGTTTCACCATTAAATAGGATGCGCTTGAAGTAATCCACTGTAAACTGATTCCAGGTAGACGTGGCAACTGGCCCGTGAAAAGTAATCACCTGACTACGGGCATTAATTGCCAATAATAAAGTAGTAATATCGCTGTACCCGATGAGGATTTTGGGGTGGGAGCGAATTAATGAATAGTTTAGTAGGGGTAAAATGCGATTACAGCCCCAACCACCACGCATGGCAATTATTGCTTTAATGGAGCGATCGCTAAACATCGAGTTTACATCATTGGCGCGATCGCCATCTCTACCTGCTAAATAACCATAACGATCTAAAATATGCTTCCCTAGCTTGACTTTTAAGCCTAATTGTGAAATTGATTTCTGCGCTGCTTCGATGTCTTGGGCGTCAACGATACCCGCAGGAGCGATTAATCCCACGGTATCGCCGATTTGTAGACGTGGTGGCTTGATGACGGTGTTTAGGGATAGCTTACCTTGAGCCGTAAGCAGTGGTATCTGGGTGGCTAAGGTAGCGAGTCCACAGGTTGTGAGAAATTGCCGGCGCTTGATAGTCATAAGTTGGGGACTGGGGATTGGGTACTGGGTATTGGGTTAGGAAAATTCTTTTTTAGTTGCTAGTCTCTAATCCCTAGTGTCCAGTTTTGTACAGAGTACTTATAGCAAGCGTAATACCATTTCACGAAAATCTTGATACATATAGATTTAATGTAGGGGCGCACAGCTGTGCGCCCCTACTGAGGTATCTGTATCAACTTTAAAGTGAAATGGTATAAATCATTAGTCAACAAAAAGATTCCCGACTTATTTAAGAAGTCGGGAATCTAAACCTTTTGATTTTCACAAACCAAATAGCATTGCTATATGTAAGTTTTTGTTGACTAATTTTGAGTTTTTTCTAATTTATATCAACTTCGGATAATTAGTTATGATTCCCACAGTCATTACACCCCACCCCCTCCCCTTACTAAGGGGAGGGGAGACAAAGCATAGCTTTGGTTCTTTGGGGTTATTGGGTTTTAATAAGTAGTCAAGCGAAGCTGATATTATTCATGGGAAACATCTTGTAATCCATCAACTAAACCATCTGAAATCGCAAATCCATTAGTGGCAAATCTGCCATCAGTATCTAATAAATCCGGGTGAAAGTACATAAATTCCACATCACCAATGACAGGCAAAAAATGGTCAGATAATTGCATTGCCTGTAAACAAAGATTGATACTAGAAGCGGCGGAATTATATGTTTCAATGTTTTCTTCGAGAACATTCAATAATCGTCGGTTAGCCGCAATTTTGGTTTCAGCTTCTTGTTCGAGTGTTTTCTCTAAATAAGCACGCGCTTGTGGGTACTGCTGCAAAATATCATCTGCTTGTTGCTCCGCCATTGGTAATAACTGAGTTTTCAGGATTTGGTTGATGGTTTGGCGGAAAGATTTGCGAATAGTTTGGGAAACTTTTGGTTCAAAATCTAATTTCAATAATTGCCTAATTGCTGGTTCTGCTTCAACGATACTTTCGGCGTCGTAAGTTTGGGAAGTTTGTAATAAAGTCTGGCGAAATTGATATATAGAAAAAGTGCCTTCGTCATAAAATCTGGGACTTTCTCGCACAAAGCGATCGCACTCTACGCTAGCTGCACTCACTACTGCTTGAGTCACTAGTTTTTCTAAATTTCTAATCTCTTGTTCAATGCCGCCATCATTATCTAATAAACGATACAATTGGCGATAATATTCTGATTTACGAATTTTTTCAAGCAACCGCTGGAAAAAGTTTGCAACTATTTGCTGAGAAGATTCGATTAAAATATCTTCTAATTGATTTGCTAAGTAATAAAATGCCTCGACTAAAATCGCCAGTAAAGGTGCAGTAGCATTGCGAGGGTGACTGATTGTTGCACGTCGATAAGCATAAGCTACGGAAAAAGTATCTAGTAACTCATCTAGACGACGAATCATCCGTGATTGTAATTGCTTAAAATCAGCTTCAAAAACATCACAAGAACTAGTAATTATGAGGTTAACTTCTTCTGTGATATGCTGATTATAGTCTTTACCAATTTGCTGGAGTTGCTGATTCAGGCGTTGTAATTCTTGCGCCTTCATCGTTTCAATTTCTTGTGGCTGACTATCTAAATTTCGTTGCAAACTCTGGTAATATTTTTTCATTTTGATACAAACATCTCCCAGATCATTAGCAAGATTCTTAAATAATTGGGGACGTTTTTCTTCAGTCAAATAGCGAGTAATGGCTGTGCGAAATTCATCTATTCCACTATCTTCAATTAGTTGTTCTATGAGTTCATTTCCCCAATCTCCCAGAATCCGTACATAATTTTGATTGGGCGTTTCAAAACCGTTAACAGAGACACGAAATTTTGTGGAAGATAGCTTTCCAGAATTTACACAATAGTTGTTAAACGCATAGACAAATTGTGGTGTTTCTTCTTTACCATCTAAACTTTTGACACTTTCCGCAAAACAAGAATCTAAACCAAATCTATCTTTTCCACTTGTTTGCTTAATCTGACTGCCATAAAATCCTAGTAATCCACTAGTTTTATAAACCCTACTTGTATCCCGAAACTGCCCATTAATTAAATCATCCAATCGTTGCCGTAGCTGAGTATTGTACCAAGTCTCATCAATTCGGTTGAAGATATAGAAAACGCGATCGCGTACTCCTCCATTTTCCCGCATTAATTCCAAAAGTTGTGTTTCTTCTTTTGTCATGTCACCAGCAGAAGCAGGTTTTAGCACACATACCACCGCCGAAGTGTCGGGATGTTGAATTTTCGCATAAGTTAGCTGTGCATCTTTCTCCACTGGCGCATCGATGCCCGGCGTATCGATAATTACATTTCCATCTTGTAGCAAAGGATGGTTGCAGTAATATTCTATCCGCTTCAATACCGCGCTATTACTACCACGACGCGCATATCCAGCAGCTTCCTTGAGGTTAGAAAAGTTAAATTGCTCCATTGAATATGTAGCATTATTAACAGTGTTGATGCGATCGCGGTTTGCCATATATCCTTCTAACAACAAGATTAACGCCTTGGCTTGTTTTCCACGTTCTGATTTACTTTCACCACCTTCCTGCTGAACAATAGCTTCACAACCTTGACGTAGCAAGTTAATTACATCAGCTTGGTTGATATTAGCTACTGTCTTAAATCCTAGTTGCTGACACAAAAAAACTGCTTGTTCCCGAATTTCCGCTTCACTTAAAAATGTTAAAACAACGCGTTCTTTATCTAATTCTGCATATTCGATTTTGCATTCTGTACCTGTAGCATGTCCCTCTGCACTATAGAGTAATTCTCTCTCCAAGAGTGCATTGATGAGCATTGATTTTCCGGCACTAAATGCACCTGCAAACACAATCTCAAACTTGGGAGAAATCGCCTTATTTAAAGAAGTTTGTACAAATGTAATGTCTTGAGAACGTAGGGTTGGTTCTTGCTGTAAAAGTTGTAATATAGACTCCACTTGTTGTTTCAAATTTTTGCACTGAAGCGGTAGATCTGACATATTCAGCATCCTAATAATATTTATGTATATATTAGTTATATTTACTGTCTTAATGGTTCAGTAAAATTCCTGATAAATGTGATGCTGTTGAATTGCTAGATATTACCTAAAGCACTAATCAATGACTAATAAAAAATAGTTGAAAGCTCTTGTTAGCCATAACATTATTTCACCTCCAGCTAGAGTCAAACAAAATTTTTAAGCATTCTATATTTTACGTCAGCATTGTTGTTAGACAAAATTCAAATGTCATTTGTTATGCAACCTTCTCTGGCTCTTGATAGCTTAAATATTCTCGTAGTTGAGGATGATGATGATATTCGCTTTTTTCTGACTACAGTGTTGGAAGCAGATGGAGCCACCATCGTAGCAGTTCCATCAGCCGCGGCAGCACTGGAAGTGTTACCCCAATTGCAACCTGATATCTTAATTTCTGATATAGGTATGCCTGACGAAGATGGCTACACTTTAATCCGAAAAATACGTGCGCTCACGCCAGATATGGGTGGACAAGTCCTAGCTATTGCCTTAACTGCCTATGGCGATCGCGAGAGTCGTATTCGCGCTTTGGAAGCTGGCTTTCACACTCATGTATCTAAACCAGTTTTTCCAGAAGAACTAGTTGAGATTGTCGCTAATTTGTTTGCTTCTTGTAATTGGTAATAGATCGTATTTTTACCTTTTATGAGGTACTAGTACAGGTAGTTTCCGAACACCAGCCACGGAGTTGGCGTGTTGTCCAACAGTCAAAACATTGAACTGAGTAGATATAAGTTCTAAACTTTTATTCACCACTGCCAGTTTTTTGTAGGTGGGGACATTCATCCCAGGAAAAAATGATAACTCTGGCACATCTTCTTGACTTAAAAAATCTGTAGGATGGAGTAGCAAAGAAGGTTGGGTGCGTGTAAGTTTACACAGCCACAAGGCAATTCTTAAGTAAAATAATGCGAAATCGCTAGAAAATTTAGTCAGATACATGATGTAGCTGAAGTGAATTGGCACCTTAAAAATTGGCATGGTGGTAACAGGAATTTCAGTCAGTTTATCCTTACCCATGTTCCACTGGTAAGGTTTTAGAGGCTGCAAACCGTCTTTGAAACTGCCAAACAAAGCTTCCCGTTTTTTGCGTTCTTCTTTGCTCAGTTTACACGTCATCAAATAATAAGCTCGTGCTATTGGCCCCAAAATTGTCGGAAAAGTTGAAGCATCATATTCGTACCCGCGTCGCGCTAAGACTTTCAACACCGCTGGGGAAAAACTGTATCCAGGCCCCCGGAAGCCTACAGGATGTTGATAAGTGACGCGCTTGATATGTTCTTCGGCCAGCGCTACCTCTTCTTCAATTTCATTCTCGGAATACAGATGTAGCCAGGGATCGTGATGGAATGAATGATTGCCAATTTCATGACCGGCGTTGGCGATCGCTTGTATTGCTTTGTGATTCTTTTCCAGGGCTGCATCTTGACCGACAATGAATACTGTGATTGTCAAATTCCATTGCTGGAGAATTTCTAGAAAACGCGGTACTGCAATATCCAAGTAAGAAGGGAAACTCTCCCAACCCGGAGCGCCTTGATTTTTCAGATAAGACCAAATATTATCTAAGTCTAAAGACAGACTGGCTATTGGTTTATTCGCTTTTGGCTTGGTTTTCATTATTAATTCTTATATTTTGACGATTTTAAAATAAAGAGTGACTTTAAAATCAGCGTTTTTTTAATTGCTGGTGATTAATATATCATAAAGAAGGCAGATTTAAACGTGTATAAGTAAGTTTTAGCGATCGCTAGCCTTTACAATCAGATTTCCATAACTGAGTTTAATAATGTAGCCTAGTTTGTAATTGATGCGCGATCGCCCCAGAAAAGGCTAATTACACTTCCAGAAACAGGCAAAGATACTAATCATTTAATTTTATAAATTGAGCAATTTATTTCAGCCAGTAGCATATTCCGTAAGCGATCGCATCCAAATTGAATGAAATCCAATGACAATATCCTGGTTTGGCACTCCCAGTTTAACTAGCTCTGTGGCAAAATCAATTTCTGTACCATTATACTGAAGCCAAATCTTGCCATCTTTGATGTCAAAATGCAAAACGCATCCATATACCCGACGACGATTGTCCCAACCAACATTAACTAACTGGTAGTGGTCATGGTCAATATCGAAAATAACTTGTCTTTCCACATCACCCTTACTTGTCCCAGTGTTGGCATAATCTATAATCAGTTTTTTGACTAAATTTCGATATTCTTCTAACTTATCCACTGTTCAATCACCTCCAGTTCCGGGTCGTAAATCAGCAATTTCATGTTTTGCAATTGGATGACTATTTTAACTAACTCTAGTTTAAAAAATGTTTCATAAGTTATGGCTGGCACTGCTAAATATAATTGTCGTTCTGGTTCTTTTTGGCTCAAAGCAGTACGGTAGTTAATAAACTGTCCTAGTGCTGTATGGAATTCTGAAATTGTTGAACTACTAATAAAGCTTTTAATTTCAACGGCAATTTTGTTGCCATCTCGTTCAGCCGCAATTAGCTTCTCTGCACCAAGGTCAATATACATTTCAACCCCACCATAATCTAAATATAAAGGGTCTTCTGTAATTAACCATCCATCCTTTTAAAGGGCATATTTTACAGCATTATGAAAGATATCTTTGGCTGGCATGATGGGAAATTAAATGATTATTTATTGGCGGCAATATGTCAAAATTCATAATCAAAAAATTCAGATTTATAAAATTTATTGTTTAACTCTCGGCTGATTCATCGTGTTCAACTACTTCAGATTTATCTTGTAACGGCTTCACTACTCTGGCGATCGCTTCTTGAATAAAAGCCTTAATAAATTCATCTCTGCGATTAATTTGAAACTGTCGCTGGACAACTTCTGTCATTCCGCCATCACCCCAATCTTGGTCATGACGAAAGTATTCAATAAAGCTTTTACCAGCAATTCGCGTTAAATAAGCTGCGGTGACACCTTGAATTGCTCTCCCAATAATAAAAGTGGCAACATTAAGTTGCAAAGCTGTAGACAATAATTGAATTGCGCCTTTGACAATGCCTAAACTGGCGATGGTTTTTGCTAAAGAAAGGGCTAATTCTCGTCCCCTTTCCATATTCAATTCACAGCCATAGACTCGACCAATTTCTACGACCATTTGAGCATTGACGGCGGCGGTTGCTAATAAATCTACTACTGGTATAGGCGTAACTGAAACCACACCAGCACCAATCCATTGAAAGCGTTCTACGATTTTGTCAGCTTGGCGACGGCGCTGGCCATCAATGAGTTTTCGCGCCTCGTCTCCCAATCGGAGAGATTGTAAAAGAATGTTATCTGCCACCAAATCTTCACCTTCGGCGCGTAAAACAGCAGCCATGCGCCGCAGCAAAGGAACAATATCCGCCTCTGGCTGGAAGGGTTCACCAGTTTCTAGTTGTGCAGATTGGGGATTCGCAGCGATCGCCACTACATCATTAGTAGCAATAAATCCCCGCACCCGCTGACGCAACCTAGCGAGGATGGCTTCTTTATCTTCATCTGTATATAAATCAGTTTTGTTGAGAACTAGGAGCGATCGCTTCCCAATTTCTGCTAATCCCCGTAGTGGCTCATATTCCGAGCGTCGTAAATCATTATCCACCACAAACAACAGTAAATCTGCTGCCGTCGCCAGTTCTCGCGCCATTTGTTCGCGTTCCGTCCCCGCCACACCCGCTTCTAAAATTCCCGGCGTATCCGTAATTAAAATCTTGCGTTCTAATCCCTTCAACCGCAGACAATAAGTTTCCCCAACTTGGGTTGTACCCATCGGTGCATCCACCTGACCAACCATGCGTCCCATGACGGCATTTACCAGGGAAGTTTTGCCAGCACTCCCAGTACCAAATACCACCACTTGAATTTCACCCCGTGCTAGATTGGCTTCAATTTCCCGCGATCGACTTAATAAAGCTTGGCGTGCGACTTCATCTTGAATTTGGGCTACCTGTTGACGCACAGCTTGGAGAGTCGTAGAAGCCGCATCAGATTTGCCCGCCGGAATTTGCGCTGGAGTCACACGCTTAGGATTGCGGCGCGATCGCTTTTCCCCCTTCTGAAGCACTAATACATAATAAACAAAAGCCGCAACCAACGCTCCAATCAGCACAATCAGCAGCAACAGCAGCAAATTGCCTAACAACGGCGAATAGGACAATTGCCAGTAAAGCCGTGATAGCGAATCAATTAGCCATAAAGCTAGTCCTAAAATGACGATTAGACCAACAATCAGCGTTACGATGCGTGACAGAGGCATGGCTGGCAAAGATTAGTGGGTATGAAGTAGGCACATGCTTCTGATCTTAATAGTTTCAGTATTTTTTACCAGGGTAGTAAGCAAATTAAAAGTTAAAGGGGACTGGGGATTGGGGATTGGGGACTGGGGATTGGGGACTGGGGACTTGGTAATCAAGTTCAAAATTATCAATCCTAGTTGATGGTGGGCTGAAGCTATTGTCTTGGCTTAACGTTAACCTTCTGAGGTTTCAAAGACGACTTTGCAATAGATAAATTGGGTGTAGGGGCGTACAGCTGTACGCCCCTACTTTATACTTTCAGTATTTTTAACCAGGGTACAAAAAAGCAACTTTTGATAGACTAAGAGCGCATTTTGTATCAAATTTGCTTTCACTCACCGCATTCCTCCGAAGTGACCTTTGCAAAAGCCGACGCTGGTGATATCTATCTTTGTCTCCCTACCCCCACTCCCTAGCTAAAGCGAGTTATACCATGACTGCTACACCTAAATTAAGATACTCCAACTGGGTTAAACAAGTATTTTACCAGCTGAGTATTCGGCAAAAAATTGTTTGTGGGTACGGACTGGCTTTGGGAATTGCAGTTTTAGGAACAACAGCAGGGTTGGTAATAGGCGATCGCTATTTCCAACAAGCTAGACAACAAATGATCTTGGCAGATGAAGAAGGAAGTTTGTTAAGTAGTTTACAAGGAGAATTGTTAGAAATACAGATTCACCAGCAAGAAATCGTGCCTTTTTTACAGCAGCCACAAGCCTTGCAAAGAGGAATTTCTAATTTCAAAAGCGATTTAGCCGAAGCCGAAACATTGCTTTCTCAGGCGCAGGAATTTAGTCAAACCAAGTTCCAAGGAGATTTACATCTTCTGCTCATCAAGCATAATAACTCCATAGCCGTATATTTTGAGCAACTGAGGTCGCTAATTCGACAAATTTTGCCATTAAGTTCACAGCCACAGGGAGCATTCAAAGCGCAGCAATTAATCTCTAAATTCAGTCAAAGTCAGGATGCTCTGAAGTTTTATCAATTTGCCCATGAGTTAACTGAGTTTGCCAAAACAGTTCGAGAAGATCAAGAGAAAGCTGATATAGTCCGAGATCGAGCTGCACTCATACAAGCTCAGATTATTATTGGTAGTATGCTGCTGTCAGTGGCGATCGCCGCAATCCTTGCTTTCTACACAAGTAGTATCATTGCCCGTCCCATTAACGCAGTCACAAATATTGCCCAAAGAGTTACCCAAGAAGCCAATTTTGATTTGCAAGTACCTGTGACTACAGAAGATGAAGTTGGTGCATTAGCTAGTTCTCTTAATCAGCTAATTCAACAGGTGAAGCACCTTTTAGAAGAACAAGAAGCCGAGAACCAAGCACGACTAATTCAAAGTGAGAAAATGTCTAGTTTAGGACGGATGTTGGCTGGTGTCGCCCACGAAATTAATAACCCAATAAATTTTATTTCTGGCAACCTCGTACATGCGAAAACTTATACTGACGATTTATTAGCGCTACTGCAAACATATCAAACCGAAGTTCCTCACCTTTCACCTGCTTTGGAAACTTTAGCAGAAGAAATCGATTTAGAGTTTCTATTAGCAGATTTACCAAAACTCTTTAACTCCATGAAAGTTGGTGCTGACCGCACACGAGAAATAGTCCGAAGTTTAAAAGATTTCTCTCGCTTAGATGAAGGGGAAGTGCAGTTAGTAGAGTTACACGCTTGTTTAGATAGTACACTATTAATTTTGAACAATCGCCTGAAAAATGGTATTAGCCTTGTTCGTAACTATGGAGATATTCCAACAATTCCAGGCTATACAGGTTTACTTTATCAGGTATTTATGAATCTTTTAAGCAATGCGATCGATACTGTGGAGGAAAAAGCAGCACAGAATCCAGAATTTTCACCTGAAATTACCATTACCACAGAACGCTGTCAGAATAATTGGGTGATAGTGCGAATTGCAGACAATGGTTGTGGTATTTCACCAGAAAATCTGCATAAAATATTTGAAACATTTTTCACCACCAAACCGCGGGGTATTGGTACTGGTTTGGGGTTAGCGATCGCATATCAGATTGTGGTAGAAAAACATCGAGGTAAAATTAGCTGCGAGTCTGAGTTAGATCGAGGTACAGAGTTTGCCATCACTCTGCCAATTTCTCACGCTTAAAAGACGTAGTAGTGCTACGTCTCTACTTTTTTCCGCCTTGGGGTACTAGCTTTTGAAAGTTGATTTTTTGATAATAATTGACAGTAGAGACGTAGCACTGCTACGTCTCTATTTTTTGAAAACAAAGGAAAAACAAACTTATGGGACTTTTCGATCAAATACTCGGTGCTGTTACTAATCCCAACCAACAAGGTAGCTTAGGTCAACTAGGAAGTATTATTAACACTGTAAATCAACTGAGCGATCGCACTGGTGCAGATCCATCCACCATCCAATCAGTTTTGTCAATTGTGGGTAGTCAAGTTCGTTCTGCTTTACAAAACAAGCAAGCCACAGATGGTAACGAAGCCGCACAAACTCTAGTAAATCAATATGCTGGTACTTCTCCTAACCCCCAAGCAGTCGATTCGCTATTTTCTCCTGGGATACAACAGCAAGTAGCTGAAATTGCAGCCCAACGCACAGGGTTAGATCCTGGTATGATTCAACAATTGTTGCCTGTAGCAGTACCTTTAGTACTAAATTTTTTACAATCAGGCGCCAATGCTCAAAATCCCCAAGGTGGCGGAAATCCCGTACTAAATTCCTTCTTAGATGCTGACGGCGATGGTGATGTGGATATCGCCGACGCCCTACAAATGGCCGGGCGTTACATCAGACAATAATACCTCTCCCCATCTCCCCACCTCGCCACTCCCCACTCCCTTCTCATGAGACATCGGCAAATAGGCCTTGCTAGATTCTTAGCTTAGACATAGGCTGAGAAGAAGGAAATCTGCTAACACAAATCAGACAGTCTATGGCTAAACTTTTTGACTGTATTACTGAGGAACTGCAAGGCTTCATTGCTGCCCAACACATTTTCTTTGTTGGCTCTGCACCCTTGAGTCCTACAGGTCATGTTAACCTTTCTCCTAAAGGTTTGGATTGCTTTCGCATCCTTTCTCCCAATCGAGTAGGTTATATAGATCTTACAGGCAGTAGTAACGAAACTTCCGCCCATTTAGAAGAAAATGGGCGAATTACTTTCATGTTTTGCGCTTTTGAGGAACCTGCTTGTATCCTGCGTCTTTATGGTCAAGGAAATACGATTTTACCGAATTCTCCTGACTGGAACTCACTGTACTATCTATTTCCAGAAATACCTGGAACTCGTCAAATTATCGTTGCCGATATCCAAGAAGTACAGACCTCCTGTGGTTTTGGCGTACCACTCTATGAATATCGAGGTCAGCGCCAAACTCTAGTAAACTGGGCTAGTAAAAAAGGCGAACAAGGAGTTAGAGAATATCAACAGCAGAAAAATCTCGTCAGCCTTGATGGTTTATCGACTCCACTAAGTAAATTATTTTAACGTTGACAAAAGCAGGTTTTAGGGCAGGATTTATACCAAGTTGACTGAGATAGTATTATTTACTTCGTCAGCGCTTATACAATTTTGGATTTTGGATTGTGAAAGATTTACAGGGCAAGTTTTTAGGATCGTCATCATTATTCAAATTGGTATTACATAAGTGCTTTGATTATTAAGAAAATTAACTTTGGCAACTTGGTATTATAGAAGGTAATGAATTATTCTATTTGTCCACTCACAGAAAAAGACGAGCCTTTTCTGTGGCAAATGCTTTACGAAGCAGCGCATATGGGAAACGAAGGAAATTTGACAGTGCAGGATGCAATGAATCATCCTGATTTAGCAAAATATGTAAAAAATTGGGGATGTAAAGATGATAGTGGCTTTGTTGCTATTTTGGAAAGTAGTAATCAGCCAGTAGGAGCCGCATGGCTGCGTTTATTTACAGGTGACAATAAAGGATATGGTTATATTAGCGATCGCATTCCTGAATTAGCAATAGCAATTCTTCCTGAACATCGAAATCAAGGCATAGGAACACAGCTACTCAAGCATTTATTAGCAGCAGCCAAAACATCATACCCATCAATATCCCTCAGTACTAGAGCGACAAATCCCGCCTTAGCTTTATATAAAAGATTAGGTTTTGAAGTCGTCCCTGGTAGCGAAACAATCAACCGAGTTGGCGGAATCTCTTTCAAGATGAAAATTGATTTATGAAAAGAGAATTCAGGAGTCAGAAGTCAGAATTCAGGAGTCAGGAGTCAGAATTCAGAATTCAGAATAAATTTGAGTTTCACTAGCGGGTAAACAAATAGGTTTAACAAATACGCTTGGTTATCTCTCCCCCTGCCTCCCCTGCCTCCCCTGCCTCCCCTGCTTCCCCTGCCTTTCCTAACCTCCCAGTGTCCGCGTATAAATTACTTGACCTTGGGAATCATAGAGAAACAGGGACAAATTGGCATTGTCACTAATTGCAGCTAGAGCTTCCTGTAAGATTTGCAAGTGATTGGCAAGGTCAACAGCATTATCTGAGTTCTGAGAATCAGGATTAGCCAAACTATTTTGTCTTAATTGGTCATACTCAGAGGTTAACCTGACAATAATTCCTGCATTGTCCATGCTAAAAGTGCAAATCCGAATTCCATTAATACAGGTTTTCTCTAAGTCAGTGCGGGTTTGCTGCAAACCACTAACAACTTGGAGTTTTTCTTGTGCTTGTTTGAGAGCTGTTGAGTAGGGTTCGATGAGAGACTGAGCCTGAGTGTAGTACAAGCTATCTTGGGAAACTTTTTTCGCAGTTTCCAAAGCTTGCTCCCAGTATGTCGCTGCTGCTTGCCATTGGTTTTGTTGCTGATAGACTTTGGCTTGGTTGGCGGTGCTAACGGCTTGTTGGTAAGTTCTAGCAGCTAATTGTTCTTTAGTGGCGCGATCGCGTGCTACTACTAATTTAGGTTTATAGTCTACCAACAACTTTTGGGCTTCTTCATATCCAGGGCTAGTCTGGGGAATCACCCTCAAGGCATTAATGACTACCTGCCAGTTAGACTGCACCTTTTGCCAATCCTTCAAGGATTTAGCAGTAGCTTGGCGATTCTCGGCTGTACTCGCTACATCTTTTGCTGCTGCTAGTTTTTTCAGCCATTTTTCTTCAGTTAACATCTGCTGATTGACAGCGTGCAAACTAATACGATAGCTAAATAACTTTGCTTGCACTAGGCTATAAAGTTCACTATTGGGAGTTATGGCTTCTAGTGGTGCGATGGCCTGCCGCCATAAATGTTGTCTAGCTTGTATTTCTTCTAAAGTACGTGCGGGAGTTTTAATTTTTTCTGCCGCCAAAGATGCTGTCTGCAATGCCTTAACCACCTGGCCAATTTTTTCTGACCGCCCAGACAAACTTGCTTTGAGTTCTTCGGACACCTGGTAACGGGGCGACCAACTAGGAATTGCACTCAAGGCTGCGCTAGCCGTCGTCAGTCGCTGCTGCACTGCTAGTAATTCTTTTTCCGACTTGGCACGACGCATCAATTGGGGAGATTCTGTTTTTAATTGCTCAGCAACTTGTATTTCTTTACACTCAGACATCACACAAGGGCGAGTCACCAAATAGCCGCCAACGCCTAAAACCACAATTCCCACCAAAGCTACACCTAGTAAAATGGGTTTGACTTGGCGTGCTGACTTAGAAACCGGTAAATTCGGTGCATCTGCAAATGGGTCAAATACTTCCTCATCTTCAGTTTCATCCAGGGATGGAAAATAGGTCAGAGCAGATGAGGGGGATGAGAAGGATATTGCTCCCTTATCTCCCCCTACTCCCTCATCTCCCTCATCTTCCCCCTCTCCCCTTATTCCCCCAGTTCCCCAAATCCCCGTCTCCCCATCTTCCCATCCCGCCCTCTGCTTGAGAGCTAGAAAACATTTGGCATAAGGAAGTTGTTCGCCAAAAACTCTGAGGAAACATTGTACTCGTTGCTCTTTGTAGGGCGCTAAGGACTGGAGTACGTCTTCAATGGCTGCAAAGATGCCCTGAGTATCAACTATTACACCTGATGGGTGTTGTGTTAAAATCATTAGCTCGTCTTTATTGACGGCACACTTAACTTGAAAGACTCCAGCTGATGGTACTTCTACAAGCAATTGTTCTTGCAAAGTTTTGGCTAAAAGCTGTAAATCTTCTTGCTGCACTGCTACTTTCATAGAACTTTCGTGCTGAACTTCTATATTGTTTTGATTATCTTTAAGGAGATGAAATGAACTGTTTGGGTTTTTTGAATAAAGACGCACAGTTTAACCAACCACAGCCTGAAAATCTAATCGAACAACTTTCTAACACAAATTCCGACTTTTAACCAAAAATTAAAATAGTAGTGATTGTTCCCACGGCTACATTTTCAACCCGCTAGATGCAAAATTAAATAATCTATCCACAGGTATATATTTTTCCTAAAAAATGGGAATAATAGGATTTTTGAGGATTTTCACTGCCTGATTTTGTGACAATTAAATTCACAACAGCTACTGAACAGCGAAATTATAGTTACAAAACAATTGTGACCAAATTATCCACAGGTTAAGGAAATGTTGCGATGTCAGAGGTTTTTGACAGGAATGCTAGTTATCTTCTATGCTGGGAAGTCTACTGAGGAGGTTAATTACGTATTGCGGCTCAAGAAATTAATTTGCCTCATTTGCTGAATTCGATAAAATTGATACGTGAAAAATAAGTTTTTATAGCTGCCAAAAGCTTAATTATGTAATAAGCGTGCTGCCAAATATTCAGACAGCACCAACCAAAAGCTTGGAAAGTGTCAATACAAGGTGTATCAATGGATTTATTAGAGTACCAAGTTAAAGAATGGTTTGCAAAGATAGGCATTCCTGTATTGCCTTCCCAACGAATTGACCATCCGACGGATTTGAAACGTTTAAAAATTGGCTTTCCAATTGTACTGAAATCTCAAGTACACGGAGCGGAACGGGCAAAAGCAGGTGGAGTCAGGTTTGCCGAAACAACTATCGATGCGATCGCCGCTGCCCAAAATATCTTTACTTTACCCATATGGGGCGAGTTGCCGGAAGTTGTGTTGGCAGAATCCCAATACGACGCCAACCAGGAATTTTATTTGGCGGTGGTTCTAGACACCGCTGTTTGCCGACCAGTACTTTTAGGTTGCAAAGAAGCAGACATCGATTGGGAATCCGCTGGCGAAAAAATGCACTATGTCGTCGTTGAACAAGAATTCTCGCCATTTTATGCCCGACGACTGGCTTTGAAAATGGGTTTGCAGGGAACGTTGATGCAATCGGTAAGCAACGTTCTCCAGAAGATGTATCAGTTATTTGTGCAAAAAGACCTGGATTTAGTCGAAATTAATCCCTTGGCAGTCAATCCTAATGGTGAAGTAATGGCTCTCAATGGTAAAGTCAGGGTGAATGAACGCGCAATTAAGCGTCATCCAGATCTTGGACAAATGGCAGCAAAAATCATCAGCCGTCATCCAAGTACTGAAATTAACGGTATTTTGGGTGACTGGGATGGCGTGCAAATGCACGGCAAAATCGGTATTTTAGGTAATGGTACTGGTTCAGTAATGGCAACTTTGGATTTAGTCGCTAATGCTGGCGGGAAACCAGGTGTTTGTTTGAATCTACGCCATGCTTTTCTTACAGATACTACGCCAACTACATTTAGCGATCGCCTAGAAACAGGTTTGAAAATTTTAGCTGCTGACAAAAGCATCGAAGTTATACTAATTAACTTTCTGGGTAGCATTCCTCAGGCTGAGGAAGTAGCCCAAATCATCGCCAAATTTGTACAACACGACAATAACGAACTCAAATTAAAAGTTGTACGCTCTAATGGTAGTAAAATTCCACCAGATTTGAATTTTCCATCCTTAGTTGTCCGCCTTGCTGGTTCCGAGTTGAATGCAGCTAAAAAATATTTAGCAACACTTAAAAAAACCAGCAGTGCCCTTGTTGTGGTAGAAAATTTAGATGAGGCAGTGGAAGTTGCAGTTCATCTTGCTAAACCAACTGCGAATAAGAAATAGTCAACCAATTTTGGATTTTAGATTTTGGATTTTGGATTGAACAAACGGAGAAATCTGCTTGCTCTGTAACGTCAATAAATCATTTGTCGCTAATAATTTGTAATTTTTAATTTGGGAAAAATTCAGGAGTCAGAATAGTTTTTGTTTATTTATATTAGAATTACTATCTTCTGTCGGAGATGAATTTTTGAATGCAACAGTAAAAATAATATAGGACTCATATTTGATTTTTGAACAAAACTCAGTACACCTTTATTGCTCCTTCCCAGTCCCCAGTCCCCAATCCCCAGTCCCTTACCTCTACAAGTCATTCAGAAATCA
>NZ_JACJSJ010000154.1 GCF_014698115.1 Nostoc sp. FACHB-973 | reverse complement strand
TGTTTGTTTCTTACAAAGCTAGTTTGGGCTATATTTGGGCTTGATTTTTGTTTAAGTCCCGCTTGCAGTATTGGCGAGAATATCGAACTTACTTCCATATAGCTGGTGATTGGCAGATATCTGAATCAACTGTTTGTCGCATAGTTCATCGTGTTGAAAGCGTGTTAGTCAGTTCTGGAAGGTTTCGTCTACAAGGAAAAAAGTCATTGTTGACTCAGGAGCAGAAACCGAAAACAGTTGTGATGGATGTCACCGAAAGTCCCATTGAACGTCCAAAATCTGGGCAGAAACGTTTCTACAGTGGTAAACAAAGACGACATACCCTCAAATCTCAATTTGTAATTGATCTTGAAACTTCACAAGTGCGCTGTGTTGCTAACGATTCCGGTCGTAGGCATGATTACAAACTGTTTATTCACAGCAAAGTACGTTTTCATGCCGATACCGAAAGTTTAGAAGATAGCGGTTATCAAGGAATTGCTAAATTTCATACTAATTGCCATCTACCTAGAAAGAAACCTAGAGGTGGTAAGTTAACCAAACAAGACAAGCGCTTTAATCGAGATTTAGCTCGTCGTCGAGTTGTTATTGAACACGTCAACCGACGATTGAAGGTATTTCGGATTCTGAGTCAGCGCTACCGCAATCGTAGAAAACGCTTTGTATTACGCTGCCATTTAATTGCTGGAATTTATAACTATGACCTTCAAAATTCTGCTTAAGTTGTTGGAAATTTTTTAATCTACTAATCTACCACAAAACTTTTTTGCAAGAGGTCTAATTATACTTATCAAAAAGTTCGTAAAATATTAGTAACTCGAACTACTTTCTTTAAAGATATTCGGACTTTATTAAAATATTTATGGTTTAAAGATTGGTCGCATTTATTTTCATTTATCATCACAGAACATGACCCATTAAAAAGAGTAAATTCTAGTTGATAAATGTCAACATATTAAAGGATGAAAAGAAAAATATTTATTAAAAAAACTAAAAAGTTGTTGAAAATTTCATCTGAATTTATCAGTTGAAATCGTTTTTTCATGGACAAATTTCTTAAAACTTGTCTATCTCCAACGTTGGATGATAATTATTTGTCAAAAAATGATGCTTCGACACAAGTTCTCTATTTAAATAACAGAATTTTCTCTGATTTTTTTTTCAAAATGAGAATTGCTGTAAAAAGCCGCCAGAAATGGACACTTTTTTCATGTAATGACAGCCAGAAATTCAAAAATTTAACTTTTCTGGACGGAATGCCACGTTTGTTAAGCGTACCTCCAGCAGGAGGATATTTACAAGCATTATTCAGTAAGTTTATAACGGCTTGTCGAAGTAAATTAGCATCACTAAGTACAGTTATGTTATCACTTGGCAATTGGTAAACTATACTCAAATTTTGTGCATCTGGTTGAGCAACATAATCATCTACTATTTGTCCAGGTAAACTAGTTAAGTCAATTTCTTGTAATAATTCATTAGGTAATTGACCTTAATAACATGTTAGGAATAGTAAGTCATTTACTAAAATACTCATTGATTTGGCAATGTCATAAATTTTTGGGAAAACGCTGACGTTGCTATCTAAATCTGTAGATTTAGACAGCAACCCGTACTGAGAATTACTAATAATTGCTGTTTACGCTGCTTCTGTCGATACTGACGTAAACTTGGCTCTAGAACAACTTTTTAGCCTGACTCGGTACTAGTTTCTTACAAAGTCTCGCTATATTAGAACGTTACTACCGATCATTAAACTTCCTGTACTGACGTTGTTTAATGTTGCCAGCGTAGTTAAGGTAGCTACACCTGCCAGCCCATCTTGATCAATCTGAACTAGGGCATTGGCACCAACTTGGCTAAACTGTAGGTAGCCATCGCTGATTGGAGCGCTGCCAGAGTAATTCAAACTACGGAATAGATCAGTCAACACAAGCTGATCTTGACTGGTATTGAAGTCAGTAATGGTATCGCCAATGGTTCCCCCATCGCTAATTGCTTTATAAACAAATTGGTCCCTACCATCACCGCCTGTGAGGGTGTCATTACCAGCGCCACCAACTAGAACATCATTACCATCTCCACCAAGGAGGAAGTCATGGCCGTCTCCACCCAATAGAATATCATCACCTGTACCAGCATTAAGGGTATCGTTGCCAGCATAGCCGACAATAACATCATTATTGACAGTTCCATTGAGAGTATTGTTTGCTGAAGTTCCAGCAATAACGTTGGACGCAGGAGAGAAAGAGCCGATATTGCCTGCTACATCCGTAGCCCTGGCAGTGATGCTAAAGCTGCCACTGGTAACATTAGTTGTGTTGAAATTCCAAGTGCCATTGCTATTAGCAACAGCTGTGCCTAGAGAAGTACCGTTCCTGAAGACAGCAACAGTGTTACCTACTTCGGCTGTACCTATGATGGTTAGTGTGCCGCTAACATTGTTGAATCCATTGATGATGGGCGCAATAGGAGCAGTAGTATCTAGGGTGAAGGTGAATGGGTTGGGAGTTGAGGTTGAGGTATTCCCGGCTAAGTCTGTTTGACGCACAATAACAGTCTTCACGCCATCGCCTGTGAGTGTAAAACTTGTCCCAGCACCGTTGAGCCAGTTTTGACCGTTGTCAGTGCTGTACTCCCAGGTTGCACCGCTTTCGAGTCCGGTAAGTTTCACCGCACCAGAGTTGGTAATTTTGTCGGTAGTTGAGCGACCCGAATCACTTACTAGTGACAAGCTTGGTGTATTTGCAATTGTATCAATGACTACTGTACGACTGCCAGCAATGCTGGTGTTCCCGGCAGCATCCTTGGCTGTGGCTGTAATCGTGGTACTGCCAGTTGTGGGAATTTGGGCAGCGGTAAAGGCACGACTCCAGTTTCCACTCTCATCTGCTGTCGTTGTCAGGGTTGTACTTCCCCATTTAACGCTGACTGTGCTATTTGCTTCTGCACTCCCAGAAAGATTCACCCCGGCATTTCTCTCTGCATTGTTGACGATATTGTCAGTTGCTACTTGATTGATTGTGGGCGCAACAGGAGCAGTTGTATCTAGGGTAAAGGTGCGGGCTGTGGAAGCAACACTCTGGTTGCCAGCTGCATCAGTAATAGTTGCCGTGATCGAGTAGTCTTCCTGAGCTAATGCTGTGGGCGTAATGGAGACGCTTTTTGCCGTGATGTGAGAACTAGTGAGAACCTGAGCAGCAATTTGAGTAGAGCCATTAAAGAGCCTGACAGTATTACCAGCAACAGCGTTAGTACCAGTCAAACCAATCACAAAGGTTGGAGTTGTGTCATCGGTGCTTGCGTTATTGGCAATACTGCCGATAATCGAACCGACGTTATCTGTAACGTTAGTAATTACTGGGGCATTAGGCGCGATCGTATCGACGGCAAACGTCTGAGATGCTGAGGAAACAGTAGTATTTCCTGCTGTATCGGTTGCTGTGGCAGTAATGGTCTTATTAGCGCCTTGCCCTATCGCAGTAATATTTGCTGAGGTTAGTGTATAAACCCAGGTACCATTGCTGAGAGCGGTTGTAGTGCCTAAAACCGTATTATTTGATTTCAAGGTCACAATGCTACCCGATTCTGCTGTTCCGGTAACTTCAGCATCGCCTACTACCAAACTGACAATATTGTCTGTTCCACCAATAAGGTTGATGCCTGGAGTTGTGGCAATGGTGTCGATGAGAACCGATCGCACACCAGCAATGCTGATGTTACCCGCAGCATCAGTTGTCGTAGCCCTGATGATTGTATCACCATCGGATGGAATCTGATTGCTGCTAAACAAACGACTCCAGTTTCCGTCTGCATCTGCGGTGGTTTCTAAAGAGGTGTTACCCCAGATCACCTTGATGATGCTATTAGCTTCAGCTGTACCGGAAACACTGACCCCTGCGGTTTTCTCGCTACTATTGACGATATTGTCTGCTGTGATTGGGGCGATCGCAGGAGCATCTGGTGGTGTGGTGTCAACAGGAATTTCGTTAACATCCGTGATGCTGAGGGTGAAGGATTGGCTAACTGAGACATTGAGTTCTGCATCTGTGGCAATGACTTTGACAGCGTAGCTAGATTGAGTCTCGAAGTCAGGGCTAGCACTAGTGTAGTAGAGACTGTTGCCACGGATCTCGAAATTATCTTTGTCAGCACCATCCAGTGAAAGGGCGTTCGTACCTAGAGCATCATCCGTGATAGCAATGTCCGCCACTTTTATGCCCTCACCGATAGCAGTGTTTTCTGCCAATTCAGTAATTGTATTGGAAAGCACTACTGCCGTCGGTGCATCGTTGACATCAGTAATCGTCAGGGTAAAGACATCGCTCACCTCATATTGATTATCGGCGGCTGTGACTCTGATGTTGAGTGTGCCTACATCGCTATTGCCAGGTGTACCGACAATGCTACTGCCCATAAAGGTAAGCCAATTGGGCAGAGGATTGCCATCTTCAAGTTTGGCTGTGTAGCTTATGCCACTGTCGGGATCAGAGAAATAATCACCAAAGTAAAGAGAGAATGAGTTGTTTTGTGCGATCGCCTGATCTGGAATTTCGCTGATCAGTTGGGGTGCATCGTTGATGTTAATAACCGAGATAGGAAACGTTGTACTGGTAGAAACCTGCCCATCTGAAGCCGTAACGGTGATGCTGGGCATACCTGCATTCTGAGGAGGTGTACCGCTAAAGGTGCGAGTCGCAGCATCGAAGTTAAGCCAATCAGGAAGCGCAGAACCGTCGGCTTTGGTAGCAGTATAGGTGAGTGTATCCCCGTCTGCATCAGTGAAAGTGTTTTCCGGGATGGTGAATGTGAAGAGAGAATCTTCTAAGGGAAATTGAGCAGGAATCTGGTTTTGTACTGCTGGTGCATCGTTGACGCTAGCAATAGTCAAGGTAAAAACTTCACTGGAGAAGGCTTCTCCATCAGATGCAGTGACTTCTATGTCAAAGGTACCAACATTGGCATTGGTTGGCGTGCCACTGAAGGTGCGGCTATTGGGGTCAAAACTAATCCAGTCTGGCAAGTCAGAACCATCAACAAGCTTAGCACTATAGGTAATCGGAATTGTGCCATAGTAGCGATCGTCTGGATCGGAGGCTTGGAAGAAGGAGAAACTAAAAGGCTCATCTTCATTCACCGTTGGCGCAATACCCAGATGGAGGTTAGGCGCATCGTTTACTGGATTGACCAGAATTGAAATAGTATTACTGCTCGATGATAGAGTGACTGGATTAGACACCATTACTTGTAGATTCGCAGTGCCGTTGTAATCGCTACTGGGATAGAAGCTTAGGCCTTCGAGTGCAGCATTGATCGCTGCAAGCGTTCCCGTGAAAGATATACTGTCTTCAGAAACATAGCTCAATCCACTGGTATTGCCCAGGTAGAGAAAACCTGGAGTGCCAGAACCAGAATAGTTTGTGACATATAGGGATACTTGCAACAGAGAATTTCCTGCATCTGCATCGCTGAGCGTAATCGCGTTACCAGCAGCGCTGCTAAAGATTAGGGAAGTATCTTCGTTAATTGTCTGTTGATCTGGTGCGTTAATGACAGTTGGGTCATCCGTCGGCTCAACAGTAATTTGAAATACCTGAAATGCCGCAGCACCAGACGGATCAGTTGCAGTAACTTTGATGCTGAGGCTTGCCAGATTAGCGTCATCTGGAGTGCCACTAAGGGTGCGAGTTGTGGGATTGTACGTGAGCCAATTTGGTAGTACGCTGCCATTTGCCAGACTTGCTGTATAAGCCAGCACATCACCATCGGGATCTGCAAATGCATTGCTGGGAATGGTGTAGTTGAAAGGCACATCTTCAATCGCCGTTTGATTTGCGATTGAGTTGGCAACGGTGGGGGCTTCGTTGAGGTTATTGACACTAATAGTCAAGGCTTCTTCATAGTTCAATCCCTCCTGGTCAGTGGTGCGGACTCGGATGCTGTAGATTGGCTTAGTTTCGTAGTCAGGGGAGACATTGAGACGTAGCTGGTTGCCGTTGACAATGCTGAAGGAAGCGTTATCACTGCTGCCAATACCGGAAACGAGATTGTAAGTGTGGGTGTTGCCTGCGTCAGGATCAATGGTGTTGAGAGTACCGATGACGGTATTAGCTTCAACATTTTCATTCACACTGGTCGCACTGAGGCTTAGATCTGTTGGGGTACTGTTCGGTTGTCTAACGGTAAAACCTTGAGAAAATTCCGACGTGTTGTTGTCAGCATCAGTTGCCGTTGCTGTGATAAAGTGGCCTACAGAAACCGAGGTGGCTAGGTTAATGCTAAAGTTAGCATTACCCAGTCCATCAGTTATAGTGCTTACAAAACCCAAGTAGGTTTGTCCTTCACCGTAACCAGTAGAATCTAAGCTGCTATTGGCAAAAAACTCGATCCTAAAGATGCTGTTGGGGGTGCTATTGAGAGTACCAGCGATTACCGTTGTGCCATTACCCGACATTGCAGAGGTAAGCACTGGGAAGTTTTGAAGCTGATTGGAGCCAGTGTCGCCATCTCCCAAATCATTACGGGTAACACCGTTGAGGCCTAGGTCAATTCCTAAGCCAGAATTGGAGAAGATAAGATTTGATAAGATTCCATTACCAGTGCTAGCATTGTAGGTATATACGCCACCTTGCCAATTAAAAGCAATGACATTGCCTTCTCCTGTTCCAGTACCACCAATTGTATTGTTGCTGGCGGATGACTGAAGCCCTACCCCAAAAAACTGGTTTCCTAATGGGCTGACACCATCGTTTCCTGTACCAATCCAGTTTCCTTGAATTTGGTTTCCTGTTGCGGTTGAGCCAGCAATAGTAACACCAATACTATTGCCAGAAATAACATTGTTACGAACGTTATTACTGGGTGCGGAACTAATGTCAACACCATCTGAATTTGCTAGCGCAACTGTTCCGGTTGTATCTGTGCCAATGTAGTTTCCGACAATTTGGTTATTGGTGCTGTTTGCATTAATAACATACACACCCACTACATTACTAGAGATAACATTCCGTTCTGAAGCTGTGAGTCCGCCAATGATATTATTCGGAGAATCATTTACCCTGATACCATTATTATTTCCTAACGCTAAAGTACCTGTGACATCCGTACCAATATAGTTTCCTAAAATCTGATTCTTGCCACCTTCTTGTATATAAACTCCTAATTGATTGCCAGAGATGATATTCCTAGCACCGGGTACTGTACCACCAATAATATTGCCAGTACTAGCATCATAAATGCTTATACCATGACCATTTCCTAACGCTGAAGTACCTGTAATATCCGTACCAATATAGTTTCCTAAAATCTGGTTTTCCTGAGAGTTACCAATAAAGATACCGCTACCATTACCGCCATTATTGTTACCAGAAATTAGATTACGCGCAGCAGCAGTTATACCACCGATAATATTGTTGCTTGATAGAGAATAAATACCTACAGCATTTCCAAGACCAAGTGTTCCAGTAACATCAGTGCCAATGAAGTTACCTTGAATTGTATTATTGCCATTGCCTAATAAAAAGATTCCAAAACCCTGCTCAAAACGATTGATTACCAAACCTTTGATAGTACTATTATCTGCTTCAATTACTAACCCCATCACATTTCCAGCATTTGCACCATTTAGTTCAATGATGGGACTACCTGCAAAGCCAGCTTGACTAGTACCGTCGAGAATAATCGCATCTGTTATGGTTGGCAAAGCAGAAAGTAGGTTAATGGTATAAGTACCTGTGCTGGTGTTATAACCTGGATCAGAGGTTGCAATATTGAAGATAATAGTGTCTGTCCCAGGATTGCTGTTAGCAGCATCAATAGCTCCACGAAGACTACCGACACCACTATCATTAGTGTTCGTAACCACAATTGGCGGTCTGTTGACAGGCAAAGGATCGCCTAAGTAACGAACCAGAGTAAATTCCCGGCCAGCGCCTCCTGCCACTAAAATGTTGCCATCACTTTGTAAAACAACGCTGCTTCCGGCACCATAACCCGTATTGGTAACAACCCTTCCTCCATTGCCAAACGTACTATCAAGAGAACCATCAGAGTTATACCGTACTAAGGCAAAGTTAGAGGCAGACCCGAAGTTGCTATCATATGCTCCTCCTGCAACAAGGATTTTACCGTTGGACTGTACAGTTACACTCGCAGCAAAATCGTCGAAGTTATAGGCATTAGGAGTACTAACTTGTGTGATAACTTTGCCGTTTGTACCAAAAGCCGTATCAAGAGAGCCGTCAGGGTTGTAGCGTGATAGTGCAAATTCGTTGACTGTACCATTAGAAGTTGTGCCTATAACCAGGATTTTATTGTCATCTTGGATAGCAACACTGAAGCTAGAATCGTTTTTTCCATTGAAGTCAGTGATAATTTGTCCACTTGAGCCAAAAGTTGTATCAAGGCTTCCATCAGGGTTAAAGCGGGCGAGAGCAAAATTATCATTACCGTCTCCAATTGAGACATAACCCGTTACAAAAATCTTGCCATCATCTTGTAGGGCAATTGCTTGACCGTAAGCTCCATACCCACTGAAATTAGCAAATGTTTTACCATTATTGCCAAAAGTTGCATCTAAGGTACCATCAGCGTTATAGCGGGCTAGCCCAAAGTCAAGAAAACCAAACCCCGTAGTGTAACCTGTAACAAGGATTTTGCCGTCATTTTGAATAGTAATAGCATTGCCATTATCAGAACTTGATTGATTGAAGTCAGTAATGACTTTGCCCTCAATCCCAAAGGAGTTATCAAGGGTACCATCCGAGTTATAACGGACTAAAGCAAAGTTATAGTTGGAGAAATTACTATTAGCCAGTGTGTAACCAGCAGCAAGGATTTTACCGTCGCTTTGTAAAGCAATGCCATTGGCAATATCAGTAGAGGAACCACTAAGGTCAGTAATCACTTTCCCCGAGTTGCCAAAAGTATTGTCTATAGTACCATCACGGTTGTAGCGAACTAAGGCAAAATCATGATCATTGCCATTATAAGTATGACCTCCAGCAACAATTTTGCCATCCGCCTGTATTTTTACTTGATAAATCCAGTCATTGTAACCATAAATCCTAGTACTTACGATCCCTCCAGAGCCAAAGGTAGGATCTAAATCTCCGGTTGGCAGAATGGAGGGATAGGTGGCGATCGCTTCGAGAGTAAACGCGAGAGGTGACGTGATTGTTCCAGTAGAAACATCAAGATCCCAATTACCGCCCAAGTCCAGGTTGCCTAATTTAGTGGAAGAAGCGGCGATGTTTGCCCCAGTCAACTCGCTCAATTGCTGCACAAACTGCCAGCCGCGATCGCCTTTTGCTACCTCACAGCTATAAAGCGCAATTTCCTCAACGCCCCACTTCTGTAACAACGCCGACTGTACCTGAAGCGCTTCTTGGTTTAATGGCTGTGCGCCAATGAATACTGTTCCTGGTTCGCCATGCGCCACAATTGCCAAATACTTTGCGCCTGTTTGTGCTAGTAATTGTGCGATCGCCAATAAAGCATCATCTTCAGAAGTTAGGGTATAACTAAAAGCATCTGGCTGTAGCGCACTGTAAAGTATGTCTATATCTGGCACACGGTTATCGAAGACAACAAGGGTGTTAGTAAGACCAACACTAGCAACCAGTTGTTGATACTCATTAACGTTGGCATCTCTACAAACAACCCTACCGATCATTGCCGTGGAATTATGGTGAAATACTGGAGACACAGTTGTTACTAACCTTTTTGTTGTCATAATTTTTCTTGGCACAGCTAAAACGAATTTGGCAACAGTAGCGAAGCTGTCACCAGATCAAAAGTGGGGTTAATACGAAATTAATAAGAAATATTTAATAACTTAATAATTTTTTCAATATAATTCATTTTTACATATTTTTAGTATAAAAACATATCTTTATTAAGTCTTTAATAACTGTATAAATACTGAGAAGCAACAAACAATCCAAAATCCTTGTAGAAAGGAGCTATAGCAATTGTGATTTGAACGATAATTTAGCCAAACGGTCACGAAATACTTCACTCTGTGTCACTTAAAGGAAAAGATGGCCGGAATTAAAGGATAAAGTGGCCGCCCTTAAAACCTGGAATACTTATTTTTGCGTTGCCGTATTTTCGCCATACTTTACAAGCGATAACTTCGTTAAGCTTCGCTAACGCATTCAATTGTTTCAAATACGCTTCTGTTATAGGTTCTGTTCTGCGGCCACTTTATCCTTTAAAAACGGTCACTTTATCCTTTAAGTGACACAAAGCTCTAAGCTATCGTCCATCGTTGCGGCAAGCTTATCCTTTAAGTCACACATTGTTCTGCGATCGCTCAATTTAGACCACTCAAGTTAGTTGAGTTAAAACGCGACTTAATCATTCGGAATCGAGGAAAGTAACAGCAAGTGAGCCGGCAGTTGTTAGACTTGATATGCTTTAGGTGATCTGCGTCATGAAATAATTCTGGATTGTCCTGCTCACGCACATAAAGTTGAGTGATATCGGTGCAATGGGTGCGTCTTACTCGTCTTCCAGTGTGGTCAGGTTCTCTTCATTGGTATCGACGATAAAGACGGCTAGCAAGCGCAGGGGTTGAGTATCACTGGCATTTGCGCTCTTGAGATGATGATCGCCAGGTAGTTCAAAAAAGTTCTCACCAGCGTGATACACCTGCTCTGGATGATCATTGATTTTGCTACGAATTGCACCTTCCAGAACTGTTGCATAGATAAAAGCCGAGGCTGCATGGGTATGTGCAGGTGTTGAGCCACCTGGCGGATATTCGACCAGCAAGCCTTTCACACTCTTTCCTGACACATTGGGAAGGGCGTGTTCAAAAACCAGCGTTACCTTAGACGTATCAGCAGATAAATCATTGGCTGAAGCTGCAAATACGGGTAGAGTTGCGAATATGGAGAGCGCTATAAATATGGAGAGAGTGATGAATGCAACTCGCGAGAAAAATCTAGTAAACACTTCCGTTCTCCTTGCGTGAATACAAACTGGTGGATATAAATCCGCCTGATTTGCCCTCATGCTGAATCAAGCAGATCGCGGATTAGACAGGTGTAGGCTGAGTTGAGCGGGAGCAAAATTCAGCAGTTGCCGGATGTTGGGCTTTGTGTCCTCAACTCAACCTATGTCAGTATTGAATTCTCATTGCTGATCTTTAACAGTTACCGGTTATCAGTTTCATCCTCCGGGAGAAATACCATACCGTTTGGTGGAAAGCATTGGTGTCAGTAAAACCTCACTGTTCATTGGCGATGAAACCATGCTGCTCTGGCAGGTGGCAGGTTTGCCTTTACCCAAGAGCTACGGTGGTGTCAACCACCCATTCCAATGATCGCGGCTGAAAATTCAGTTCGCGTTTTGCTTTGGCATTCGATGCACCTCGCATCTGAGTTTGGTAGTAAACAAAGTCCGCGCCACCCTCCATTTTCAGAGCATCTTCAACTGATACCTGTGGTGGTGGGGGAGCATTCAGTGATCGCGCAAAGGCAGGGAGCCATTCGCGCACTGCTAAAGGCTGATCATCGACAATCAAATAAACCCCAGGATTGCCCTGCTCTACTGCTGCAACGGTGGCGATCGCTGCATCCTCAATGTGTATCCACGACCAGACACCATCACCATTGCCCACAATGGGAAACTGTTGCTGCCGCACCTGTTGCCCGACATCGCCATCTGCGTTGAACCAAGTGCCGGGGCCGTAGAAGAAACCATAGCGTAAAGCGATTCCTTCCAGATCAGGCGTTTGCAGTAAACGACGTTCAGTCTCAATGACGAGGCGAACATCTGTGGCAACGGCGGGGGGGGCATCAACCGATAACGGGGTTTCTTCATCTGCCAATCCAACACCGGGGATTCCCCAGAAGGCCATCGACTGTTTCAGAAAACGGCGCACCCCTGCTGCCTTTGCTGCCGCCAGCACATTGCCACCACCTTCCGACCGAATCCGCATATTTAAAGCCTCTGTCGCATTCATGGATTCGCGGGTGTAAGTTCTGGGCAGAGCGGTGAGTTGTTCAATCACAACTTCAGGTTGAGCGTGGGCGATCGCAGCTTTAACTGCATCTGCGTCGAATACATCTGCGAGCGCTGGTTCGATTCCCTGTGCCGCTAATGATTGCGCTCTTTCTTGGGTGCGGGTCAGCGCGACAACATTGTGTCCTCTGGCAAGTAATTGGTTGAGCGTTGGGCGACCGATTGCGCCTGTTCCTCCGGCAACAAAAACCTTCATCTGTAAATCCTCCAAAACTTGTTGACTAGTACGGCACTACATTGCGTTAATAGCGGAAGTGGTAGAGGGGATGAGATAGTAGCTCCTCTACTTCAATACCTATTTCCTTGTCGTGAACTTCGCTTCTTTCCTTAAGCGATTAATGTTGTCACTGTAAGGATAAAATGAGCAACTTTGAAAGCATAAAGCAAGCAATTTGCTCAACTTATGCTTTCAGTGACAACACCAAACTCGGCTACAACACAAAATAAGAAGATATTATCTTTTATCCGATGAAAACTACGATTAATACCACTTCCCCCCAGACACAACACTTTCACCAACATGCGATCGCTCTGGGGGCATGTTGGCAACGAGAATAGAAACTATTGCGCTGCCGTTGAAGAAGAATTCAGAAGTCAGAATTCAGGAGTCAGAATAAATCAGTCGGGGATTCAGACCCGCGACTGATTGAAGACCACCAAATTGAAAATTTGGTGGGGGTCTTAAACCCGATTATTCATCCGCCAGTCATACAGAATTCATTCTGAATTCTGACTCCTGACTCCTGAATTCTGTTCGATAAATTTTGCTTGTCTTTGGTATCGCTTGTAATGCGTAATCCAGCGATACACACTTACATGGTGCTAACTTTTAGTTATAATTACCCGTAACTTATTATAGGCACAATTAACTATAGCTTTGACTGAGTGCAAAGATAGTTTACAAAGAAGGGGAAAAGGGGAATGGGTAAGGGGCAAGGGAAGAAGAAAAAACTTTCCCCACAAACTATAGAGCAAGTATTTTTAAATATGGAGAACAAAAAAGAAGATAATACCTGCGACGTAGTGCGATAACGGGAGCAGGGTGCATGTCTTGAAACCCCTGTTTTTAAATGTGGGTTCCCTTTCCCCTTCCCCCTCTTTTTCATAAAAGTTGCTCAGGCGGTTGCCATAATATTGGTTTAGCGAAGAGACAGAGGGGCAGGCATCTGAAGAATGCAGGAAAACTTTTCTCCCTGAAGGAGTGCCTGTCCCTCAATCTCTAAGATTCAGATCATGGATAATTGCAGCTGCCTTGATGGTCAACCGTCTGGGAATATAAATTGCCTACTTTAAATTAACTACAGAAATCATCTACCCGAATATCTCGCCAGACATCAGAAACCTGCCAGCCGGAATTGCCCACAGATTGTACTGGAGGATTGTCAAGGAATGGAACATAGTCAGGAACTCTAGGCTCTGAAATCGCTACTGGTTTCTCCTCAACCTCAACCACAGGGGCAGTATAATTGTCAGTATTAGCTAGAAGTTGTTGGTCTTCAGCCTCCTCGATTAGCTTCATCTGTCTCAGGGTAAGCTTGTCAGATTTTTTGATGATTTTCTTAGTGTGTATCTCATTAGAAGTATTCATTGGATGTTCCCTTGAAGGCATTGGTTTAAAATTTGTCTGAGTAGAGTTGCCAGAAGATAGGTATTAATAATTGCACAGAATTAACAAGGTACACTAAATCGATGGAAAATACGAGTCCCAAATTGTAAGAATTTATTAATTGGACATAAATATCTTTTTTGGGTAGATGTTCCAGCATAATCTGTTGCACATAGGACTTACGCATTGACAGAAAAGCCAAAATAACAGATATAGTTTTCAAGGCTTCTAGCTAGATTTTTCAATTATCTTTTTGCGATCGCAACCAACAAAGGGTAATGTGCAAAAGTCTGAAACAACGTATTTACGTTGATACACAAGATAGTTATTTTGTACAGTGCGTAAGTCCTAGCACAGATGCAAGTATTAAGCGATCGCTTCTTGATCATGACTGTAGGTCAAAAATGTGATTGCGCTTTTGACTACTAATAAGCAGATAATGGATGGTTGAGAGTTCTCGCTCATTAGGAACAGCGTTGAGAAACTTATCAGGTGATAAAGGCACAATCTTAAGACTTCTTGCATAAGTCGGGAAAAGGGGAAGGGGGAAGGGGAAAAAGTTCTGTATTGTCCCCTTCCCCTTTAACCTTTACCCTTTTCCCCCTCTTGCAAAAAGCACTTTTGCAAGAGGTCTAATGGTTTGGAACCCGCGCAGGCGGTGAATGAGTCGCAGTCTACAGCCCTTCGGGCATCCTCCGGCGGGCGGTTCCCGTCGATTGCGTATCGCTAAAGCGAAAGCTCCGCTAACGCGTAGCGTGGCGGAGGCATCACTCCCGTACAGCCTGCGGCATCCGGAGGCTGTACTTCTGCCTTCTTAACTCAGGCAGGAAGTGATATAATTTATAATTCGTAATGACGCTCGCGGACTCGCTGCCGCTACGCTAACGTGATTCGTAGTTAAGACATATCGAAAAAGGTTTGATAAAGGCTGTTTACACATAGTCTTTAAGGATGGGAGACTTTCCTTTAACTTGAGGTAGGAGCCAGCCAGAGGGCTAAGTTTCGCACATAGGCTTTAATATGTTCAAGGGCTTGTGGGTTTTGCTTCATCCCATCTCCAGGGGGTTCGGTTACAAAGCTAGGTGCGCCCATATCAACATCCCAATTGTAGTCGGCGAAATGGTGGAAGCTTGATTCAGCGATCGCACGTCCTAAAATATTTCCTTGTTCATCCTGCGTACTTTCAAAAGCAACTACTAAGTTGAAGTCCCGACCGGAGACTGAGCTTGTACCCAAGGCAATTACTCGTGCATTCTTCTCGTTTGCAGGCACACCTACGGCTCCTTCATGGGGATGAGCCGGAAAGAATTTAATCTCCTCAGAAGGTGATGTAGGATTCTTGAGTAAGTCATGAATAGGTTCTATGGGAGTAATTTTCTCGTAGTCACCATTTAACCCAGAATGGAAGTTGGGCCAGGAAATATACTTAGTGTAGATGTCATCAGGGTAGTGGTGCGAGGGATCGGGATCGGGATTCTTACTGTGAAAGTAATGGGCTGCGCCGACACCACCAAGATTGCAAACCGAACAACCTACATCCTGATGGTCACGGCTGACCAATAAACCGCCGCCGCGCTGACGGAAGGCACTGATGCTCTGACACTCTTTTGGAGTTATGCCATCCCCTACATCCACAGCAAACAGCCACAGTTCATCAAAATCTGAATTATCCAGCGTACTTAAAACTGGATCGTTTTTTTCAGCAGTATTTTCTCGATCCCTTGCTGTTACCTGGTACAGGGGTTCCCCAGTGTCAGTTTTCAACGAAGCTAAATAGTCCTTTAGTAAAGAAAATCGCCCAATATACCAATCATCTTCATTGGTGGGAATTGTTGTCTGTAACAGAATTTGAATCGGTTTAGTCATGATCTCACTCCCTAGGGTTCCTCTCGCAGCATGAGCTAATTACTAGATCAACGTGGGAATTGTAGCGAGATAATCTAAGCAAAAAATGAGGACGTTTAAAGAGCAATGCTTTTGTGAAAGCAGAGAGTCGAACTGAAGTTTTCTCAATTTTAGCAGCCGTTTGTATGACTGGTGCCATTGGGGGATGGATACTCCCGATTCTTATTAAAACTTAAACACAGGGATTTTATGGAATTGGGAGTGAATAGGAGACAACATGGCACGCTGTTTATCAAAAACCACAGGTGCTGGTTAGTAAAGGAGCGATCACCCTCAATACTTGTCGGGTTTTGGGGGAAAGGAAAAAGGTTAAAGGGAAAAAACCTTATATATCGAGCCTTCCACTCCTTTTCGCCTTACCCTTTTCTCTTTAACTGAGCAGTATTGTGTACATTATCCTTCTATCAGCGTTCGTCTTTGACGTTGCCGATGGCATCGCCTGACTCATGCCATGACTGCGCGAGTGGGCATTAAAGCCGTAGCTCTTACTCCGCATACCTTACCCGGATTTCTCACAAGGGCTGAGAAAAGAGGAGTCAAAAACTGCCAAAATGTCTATTGCAAATGAATTCTAGCAGTTTTAAGCATGACCCCTCAGAAAACAGATTGTATACCGGAAGAGTTCACATTTGAACAAGTAAAGTCATCTCCAATCATAGTTAATTTCCAGGGTAAGACAGTAACATTAAATAAAAATGGAGTGTTGAAAAAGTTTCTCTACTTAGATGAAGAAATTTTAATCGCTTTAGATGGCACAGAATATTTTTCATCTAAAAAAATTAATTGCCCTCATTGTAATTGTCGTAATCATCGAAATGGAACTACAACTTATTTTCATGGCTGTGTCACACCTATTATAGTTTCTCCTAATCAGAAACAAGTAATTAATTTAGAGCCAGAATTTATTAAAAAACAAGATGGATATCAAAAACAAGACTGTGAAAATGCGGCTGTTAAAAGATGGTTAAACAAGAATAATCAAAATAAGTATGGTTATCCTGTAACGCTTCTAGGGGATGACTTGTATTCTCGCCAACCTATTTGTACCTTGCTGCTAAAACAAGGTTATAATTTTATTTTTGTTTGTCTGAAAACGTCACACAATACTTTATATGATTGGCTAGAATTCTTAGAAAGAAGTGGAGAAATTAAAACCATTGAAAAGCAACAATGGGATGGGAGAAAAAATCTAGTTTGTCGTTATCGTTATACTTCTAGAGTTCCCTTAAAAGATGAAGATTCAAGTCTCGAAGTTAATTGGTGCGAAGTGACAGTTATTAATAAAAAAACCGAAGAAATTATCTACCAAAATAATTGGATAACTAATCATAAAATCACTGAAAATAATGTTGAAGAAATTGTCAAAGCTGGACGCAGCAGATGGAAAGTGGAGAATGAGGGGAATAACGTTCTTAAAAATCACGGTTATAATTTAGAACATAACTTTGGTCATGGTGAAAATCATTTATGCGAGTTATTATTATCTTTAAATTTGCTAGCTTTTTTATTTCATACTGTTTTAGATTTAGTTAATTATACTTATCAAAAAGTTCGTAAAATATTAGTAAATCGAACTACTTTCTTTAAAGATATTCGGACTTTATTAAAATATTTATGGTTTAAAGATTGGTCGCATTTATTTTCATTTATCATCACAGAACATGACCCATTAAAAAGAGTAA
>NZ_JACJSJ010000153.1 GCF_014698115.1 Nostoc sp. FACHB-973 | reverse complement strand
TCTAATTACTTCTGCTCTGTCTTTAACTTTCTGCGGTACATCTGCCGTTCTCAGGTTGAACAAAGTTCTATCTTGCTCACGAGTCAGAAATACCCTTAAACGGCTGCCCATACCCTGTTACCTTGGTAGACACATTTATGTATTTACTTATCTTTACACAGTTTGGTTTTTTCACCTTGTTCTACTTACCTGCCGCAAGAGTGTGAGCAAATGCAGGTAATTTGCGATCGCCTTGCGGGAGTGTATTCGAGTTCGTTGGAGGAGTCGGTGCAGAAGTTTTTGGAATCGCTGGGGAGGCTGAAGCGGGCTTATTTGACGGATTTGGAAGAGAAAGTTTTGAGTCTTCTGGAGTTAGAAATCATACCATAATGCTGCAAGTGATTAATTTTGGTATTCAAGGGATTCTACAAAGTAGAATTTTGACTTGTGCATTTATATAGGTAGGGGTGAGATTTTGCTACTGATTATCAGGGAAAGAGCAACTCTTGAACAAGTGGAGTTAATGCTGCAAACTTTGCGAGTTTACATTAAAGTGGCAGTAGATATAGAAAGAGGGATTTTAGCTGGAGGAGGAGAGAAACACGCTTTTTGTGAAGCAGCATTGCTTGAAGACGGTAGTAGACAACGAGATATCTGGGGTGCGGATTGGACTCCCTTTAACCAATCAATCGCCTATGAATCGATTATTAACATACGTCCAAGCCAAAATAATCGCTCAATGGTAATTCAAGACCCAGCGATTCAAGAACGTGTTAAAAAAATAACTCAGGAGTTAATTGGTGGATATGAACCAGAATTTAGATGAAAAACAAGCACGGTTTCAAGGCGAAAATACATCACATCGCTTAGGTCATATAGCTTCTAATTTAGCTAGGCTGAGAACATTTTGTGACACTGCTTACCCTGAAGCGGTCAAAAGTGTTGCAGATGAAACTATGTGTTTTATCGAATGGACGGCAGCAGAAATTGAACCTGAATATGCTGAAGAACTGGTTAACATTCAAGTTCAACTGGCACGATGGAGATTAACTTTTGATAGTATTTGGTCTGATGATACTGAACAGAAAAAAATGTCTGAACAATCTAGTGCTTGGTCAGAACGGATATTAGATATGTCAGGATTGCTGTCTGAATCAATAGTGTAGTAACTACATCTGGGTATGCTGGAATTTTAGATAGAACTTTGATGGCTAATTAATTTATATTAAGTACGATTTCCCAGTTTAAAGAGATTACGAATTTTCAAAATAAATGACGTTGGATTATCCGAATTTTTAGCATCTTTGTTTGAATCTAGTAACTGCTTTTTTAATGGCTCTACAAAATGTGTGATAGAAGCATTAATTTGATTAGATGTTGTTTTTTGATTTGATTCAATATCAGAAATTATATTTTGGGTTAAATCGGGAACAGGAGCATTGATTTGATTCAACAATATTTCTCGATTTTCTTGGATATCTAAAGCATTACAGATTCGTTCAATATTCCAGTATCTTATTCCCGTCTCATAACCTTGACAACGCTCTTTCATAGTCGGCGAAGTATCAATTATTTGAATGTTAGGATTGCTTTGTGCCCAATTTATAGCTTTCCGCATAATACAAAATCCATCTTCAATCCATACAATACGATGTTGCCAGTCTCGGCTATGCCAGCGTGCTGCTAAATATTTATCGCTTGCATCTGGAAATAATTTCAGTGCTTCTTCTTTTTCAAACTCTTCAAAGGAATAAGCGACAGGCCAAAGGCGGGTTTTTGACCATTTATTCCACACCTGTGACTGCAATCCCCAAGAAGAAATCCACATAGGATGAATCCAGGGACAGCTATCTATTACCTGCAAAAATTCTTTCGTTCCAGGGACAGGGTATCCTGTCTCACGCTTTGAAATCTGTTCTGGTATTTTACCGTCTTCTTGAACATCGATTACACCATTAATATCAAGAAAAAGTAGTATTGGTTCAGTCATAAATTGAGTTCTTTATAGTTTTGGCAGTATTGCCAGAAGTACAAATTTATCGTACCCAAGTGACATTAGTAACGAACACAGAGCAGTTACTTTCGAGTGGCTCATACGATGCCTATGGTGGGCCGCGCCTACGCAGGTTAAAAACAATACATCAACCTTGACTGTGTAATTACATAGTTGAACAATCAAGCAAGTATAAAATTTGAGTATATTTTCGCCTATCAATTCAGGATTAGCCCCAATAGGATGTAGCGGAATACATATCACTCGCCAGATTAAAAGGTGGGTTTTGAGCTAGATGACCATTAAGAAACCTTTGGTAATCAACCAACCGGAAGTTGGAAAGCTTATCCGTGAACTCCGTGGCATAACCGGTCTTACACAGGAACAGTTTGCAGCATCTTTAGGTATAACTTATTCGACGGTAAACCGTTGGGAGAAAGGACGTGCCAAGCCATCATCTCTAGCTATGCAAAAGATTGAGGGAATTCCTATATCACTACTGAGAAATACGGATTATAAATCTACGTGTATTTATCATTGATAGATGTTTTTTTTAAGTTAAAAATAATAACTAAATAATTACGAGTGAAACAAAGGAATTGCAAAAACTTCATAATTATTAATAATTTTGTGATGAATTTTACAGCCTAAATACAAAATCTCAAGTATCTAAATAGGATTAAATAAAATGGCATCTATTATTAGTAGCTACGATACACCTGGTAACAGTTATGGGATAACAATTGTTGGTAACTATGCTTATATTGCGGATGGAGACAAAGGATTACAAATTTTAGATATCAGCAATCCTAAACTACCAAAACTGATAGGTAATTATCTAATCCCAAATAAGTCATCTGCTTACGAAGTGGTAGTAGCAGGCAACTATGCCTATATTGCAGCTGATACAGAAGGTGTCTTTGTTATCAATATTAGTAATCCGGCACAACCAACTCTTGCTAATACTTATAGAAGCCGTGGTATTGCTGCTAAAGATATTTATGTTGTTGGTAATACTCTTTATGTCGCAGAGTCAACAGGTTATTTTGCTATAGTTGATATCACAAATCCCTCCAACCCAATACAAAAATCAAGGGTAGTTACATCAGCTGATGCCTCTGATGTGAAAGTATCAGGAAAGTATGCTTATGTTACTAACTATAACGGTAAAACCATAGACATTTTTGATATTAGTAATTCAGCTCAACCAATTGTCAAAGGAAAGTATCAAGCCTCTGACCGCATTTGGGCTATTGAAGTGGTGGATAATTATGCCTATGTTGCAGCAGACAGCGCAGGGTTGTACATCCTCAATATTACTAATCCTGCCAGTCCTACTTTAGTTGCTAAATACGATACTCCGGGTATAGCTTACGGTGTCAGTGTTAAAAATAATCGTGCTTACGTGGCTGATAGTTCTTCAGGTCTGCTGATCTTAGATATTACGAATCCAGCCAAACCTCAACTACTGGAGATTCAAGACACAGCAGGTTCAGCTTTAGACGTTCAAGTTGTCAACAATTATGCTTATGTGGCAGATGCCGATAAAGGTCTGCAAATTGTCGATCTCAATAGTTCAGATACATTTCTAGGTAAAGCAGTACAGCAGATTCAGAAGACACTGCAAGGTGTTGCTGGTACTATTAAACAAAAACAGCAAAGTCTTGATAAATTGCCAATTATAGGCGATTTAATCTCAAAATCAGATAGTTTTAATTATATTGCCCAAATTTTACCCAACATTGAGGCAGAACTTAATAAGCTCAATACTGCGATCGCGTCTGACGTGAAGCGGGATATGGAAGCTTTAAAAAATGCTTTAAATACAGCTTTTAATGCGATCAAGTCCGGTATTAATCTTTCCAATCAGAATACCAATAGTCCTTTCAACCTAAATATTCAACTGAAGGAAGGTACACCCACTAGTGATGCCAATCTCAGCATCGATGCGAATTGGGTATATGAACTCTTTAATTTAAATCTAGACAAACGGTTTGGAATGCCAGACTGGTTGCCCTTGAGTCTTGATGAAACAACAGGAAAGCTAAAATCGACAATTTCCGTCACCTTCAAACTGTCGATGGGCTACAACGCTAACACAGGTTTTTATATTGAGACAGATAAAGAAAAGACCAATTTTAAAGGAGATATTGTCTTTCAACCCGTTGAAGATTTGAACGTCAAAGCTAAAATAGCTTCTTTACCTGTGGATCTTAGCGTTACTAGCGGTCGCGGTTTGACAGCTCAGTTTGTCGGCGAATCAGAAGCGATTGGTGGTGGTAAATTTATCCGCACAATTATCGATGCCAAAATCGATGAAAATTGGAAAACAGGTTCACCCTTTAGCGGTCTTAAAGCAGATAAATTTTCAGTGCGGTGGACAGGTCAGATTAAACCTCCTACAAACGGCGACTATATATTTTACGTTAGTTCTGATGAACTTGTGCGGTTGTGGATAGACGGCAAACTTGTAATTGATGCTTGGCGAGACCAAAAATTTACAGAAAATGCCAGCAGCACAATTAAATTAGAAGCAGGCAAAGCCTACGATATCCAACTTGACTACTACGAAAAAGCGGGAGATGCAGCTGTCAAGCTCATGTGGCAACAGCCCAATTCTCAACAAAAAGCAGTAATTAGTCAGGAGTTCTTTACACCCAATATCAGCCAAGTAAAAACTATTGGCTCAGGCGGTCTATATGTACAGTACTATAACAATTCTCAGTTGATTGGGTTGCCATCGTTCAATAAATTTGAACCTGGTAGTGTCAATGAAGATTGGGGTAGCAGTTCTCCCAACTCTTTGGATAAAGATAACTTTGGAGGACGGTGGCTAGGACAGTTAACGATTCCCCAAGATGGAAATTATACATTTCAACTTAAAACTGAGTTTGACACAATTTCGATTCCCAAAGACGGAGCTAGATTCTGGTTGCAAGATGGCACAGTCAAAAAACTGATCGATATCTGGGACAATCAAAAGATTGGATACAGTGGTGTCACTTCTTTAAAGAAAGGAACATACAATATTCAGGTTGATTATCACACAGAAGATGGCGATGCTTCTGTGCAATTATTATGGCAACGACCGAATACACCTTTTGAGATTATTCCCCCAGATTATCTTAACTACGATCCCAGCATCACAACCGTTCTTGTGCCATCGGAAGCTCCAGTTAAGGGATTAACTACTCAGTACTTCAACAATAGCGGCTTGATTGGTCTACCGGCATACACCGACATTACACCTACAATATCTTTTTATGACTATTTTGGTGAACCCCTCAGTGATTTTATCTATAAAGACAACATAGGTGTACGTTGGTTAGGTCAACTAAAAGCTCCGACAGATGGCACATACAAATTTAGAGTCACAGTTTCTGAAAACGATATCGTAAGTTTTTGGTTGGGTGGTCAACAATACATTAATAAAAAAACTAACGATCAAAATAACAAAGAAATCTCCATTAATCTGACTCAAAATCAGCTTTATGATTTACAACTAGATTTCAGTGAGTTTAAAAATAGTGCCTTAGTCCAATTTCAATGGCAAAAACCAGGTGGTAATTGGGAGTATATTCCTCCGCAATATCTTAGCCCCAAACCACTTCAGTTAAAGTCAGATACTGGCTTTAAAGTTGAATACTTTGAAGATGATGGCGGCATTTTATCTGTTAGTGAAGGAAAGTATCCCGTTGTTACCACAGTTGAATCGCAAGTCAAACTTACTAGCAAACCTAACTATATCTCCACAAATAAATATATTACTCGTTGGACTGGGCAGTTTGTAGTTAATGAATCTGGGAAGTACACTTTCAGAAAGACAGACCAGACTGCTGAATTAATGATTAATGGGATGAAGCTGAAATGGAATGATAATATTGCAGAAATTAATCTGACTCCCGGTAAACAGGATTTGCAGTTGAGAGTAATTAATGACAATTCTTTGTTCCAGCTAGAGTTAGAGAACAGGAAGCAATTTATCGCTGATAATGTGTTGGTTAAGCCTGGAACAATCTCCATTCGGCCTACTACAGGGTTAAGCCGACAGGTTTATAATGCCAAAACACTCGCCGGATTATTCTACGATTATGATTCTTTAGCTAGTTTTACAGACTTTGTTACTTCTCCAACCATCAGTCAAAACTGGGGCTATTTATCCCCTCTAGGGAGCGAACTAGATTTTCGTGCGGTTTATACAGGCCGTCTGATTGCACCTTATACAGGTGATTACATCTTTAGTGGTTACTTTGATGACTCTGCCACAGTTACGGTCAACGATTTTTCTGTTTTAATACAAGAAAAAGATGGGTCGTCGCGTTTAAAGCCTAAGATAGGCTTTCCTATCTATCTCCAGCAGGGTAAAGAGTATGACTTTAAACTTGATTTCAAAGATAAAGGCGGTGAAGCTAATCTCGATTTATTTTGGACTGTCGTTCGACCCAACTTAAGTACAATCAACGAACAGGTTAAGACACAGTATTTTTCTCCTAATTCCTTACCGCGCTTTCAAGCACAGTATTTTGGAGACAAAGAATTCAAAAGCTTAGCTAAGACCAACTATGAATTAGACATTAATCATGATTGGGGTAACAAAGAACTGGCTGACGTTAATGATGATGAAGTTAGTGTCCGTTGGACAGGCAAAATTCAACCCAAATATAGTGAAAAATATACCTTTACTGTTAATGTTGATGATGGTGTACGTTTGTGGATTGGCGATCAGTTAATCATCGATCGCTGGCAGGATGGTAGCTACACTGGGACTGGTGCGATCGACCTCAACGCTGGGCAAGTTTACGACCTGAAAATGGAGTATTACGAAAATGAGGGAGATGCTAAGGCGCAGCTTTATTGGCAAAGCCAAAGTCAAGGCTATCAACTGGTAAAACCTTACGATCCTACTACCCTGCTTTCTCCGAACGATTCTTCAGTTGGTGATAGTTTTCGAGCTTATTATTACAATAATCAATCCGGCGTTGGAGAACCTGTATTCACTCGTTTAGAGTCAGATATAAGCAAATATTGGGGTAAAGCATCTCCTATACCCAATGTAGTCAAGGAAGATGACTTTAGTGTTAGATGGATAGGCTCATTAACAGTACCAACAACAGGCACGTATACCTTTTACCTCGATAATGTTGATGAATATGCTTATCTCCAATTATCAATTCCCAACCGCACATTACCAACGTCAACTTTAAAAGTAGTTGATGTTGTTAAGAGCGGTTTGATGATGGTTTATCTCAATGCGGGAGAAACTCTCAATATTGATTTATTTTATCGAGACAGTTCAGGTAATGCCTCAGTTGAACTGTATTGGCAAAAACCAAATAGCCCTACCCGCGAAATCCTCAAAGGAACGGACATCATTTTGGATGGAGCAAGTTCCAGCTCTAACACCTACAAGCAGTCTCTTACTGGAGCAGAAGGTGGATTTCTGGCGGAGTATTTCTCTAATACAAAGTTAGAAGGAACCCCCAATTTTAAACAATATGAAAGCAGAATTAATAATGCTTGGGGTATTAGCGATCCGATTCCGGGCATTATTAAAGATGGTAATTATAGCATTTCCTGGACAGGGCAAATCCAGCCAAAGTACTCCGAAGACTACACTTTCTATGCTAGGGCCAATGATGGAGTGCGGGTCTGGCTGACAGTAGGTGGAGTTGAAACATTAATCATCGATCGCTGGCCTTACGATGCCCCAATTATGGAACAAAAAAGTTCTAATATTCGCCTCCAGGCTGGACAGATTTATGACTTGAAGGTGAAATACTTCAGTGATGATGATTTTTATAACCCTCTCTACTCTAACGATGCGGCGATTAGTATCTCCTGGTCGAGTAAAAGTCAATCTATAGAGCCAATTCCAGCTTATATAACTCCTCCTGGTTCAGATGTCAGTATTTCTACAGATGAGACAGATAAGCCCCAGGTAACGGAAACAAAACTTAGCTTAGGCTTTGACTTGGGACTCAACGATCCAGGTACTCAACCCGGCACTGACAAGAAACTAACACTGGGGGAAGCCTTGGTCAGTTTAGCTCAACTGAGTATTGCTTTAGCTAGTAAGTCTCAAACTGGCTCTCAGCAGTCAGGATTAATTTCCACTGCGGTTAATGCTAGCGCAGCGATCGGCTTGACTAGTCGAGTACAATTTCCTGGTGGATATTCGGTGTTACCTTCTTTGGGTATTGATTTAGATGCCGTGTTGCCAGAAACTAATTTACTGGAACTCGCTAAAATCAGCGATCTCTACAGCAAACTTGAAGTCCAAGCTAATACCAAAGTTTACGTTGGTTCTTTAGTTCAAAATTACTTAGTTCCGTTACTCAACCAAATTAATGAAAAGATCGATCCCATCCGTCCCGTCATTGAATTTCTACAAAAAGATACAAAATTAAAATTTCTCTTAGGGAATAGCTATGACCTGGACAAAGATGACAAGATTAATGTCCTAGAGCTAATTCTCAATTCGGATCGGATTAAAAAGAACGCTGAATCTCCTGACGCAACACAAACAGGATCTAGCAGTGCTGCTCAGCTACTCAAAGCATTTAATACCATTACAAAGCTGATTGATATTGCCGATAAGATTGAACAATCTTTGAGTGACGATCTGGGTGAAACTGCCATCGACCTCGGTAAGTTTCCCTTGTCAGATATTGCTAGTTTGCTGAGAACTCAGAAAAAGGGCGATCGGGAAAAAGATGCCGCCGCGGAGGCCGATCCGTTTAGCAGTGTCTCGGCTGACAGTCTTAAGGAAGCTTTGATTGCAGCTGGTCAAGCAGAAGATTTAAAGCGATCCAAACTTCAAAACAAGAATACTACTTCTACAGGGACAGCAAATCAGTCTACTCAAACACAATTACCTGCTTCTGGAGCATCATCACAAAAGGCCACAAATACTGTCAGTTCAAAACTAAAAACTAGCTCCGCAGCTGGCTTTGCGGAAGCGTTTACTGCCACTGATTTATTTAGCTTTCCAATTCTCGATAACCCAACATCAATTTTAGGTCTTTTGGTTGGACAAAAAGATGTGACTTTGGCAGAGTTTACATTACCTACTTTTAACTTAGGCGCATCGATAGAAATACCGTTTCCGATTACCATTCCTGCATTTGGTGTTATTGGTCAGGCGTTTCTTAAAGGAGGATTGGGATTGCAAGCTCGTTTCGGCTTGGGGTATGACACAACTGGACTGGTCAATTGGAAAGACAACGGGTTTGCCTTAAATAAAATTAATAATCTTTTTACTGATGGGCTTTACATCAAAGACACTTATAAGGATGAAACAGGTGTCATAAAAGATTTGCCCGAACTGCAACTTAATGCCAGCTTAGCCGTAGGAGCTTACCTGGGGAATTCTTGGTTAAATGTTGGCATTATTGCAGGCATTAAAGGTGAGGCGAACCTAGACTTAAACGATCTAGATGGTGATGGCAAGGTGCGGATTAGTCAAATTGCTAATGCCTTCACCAACTTTCCTGATAACATCGGTGATGCGTTTGTACTAAGCGGTAAAATTAGTGCCTTTGCTGAATATTTTTACACTGCTTTGTCTCTTAGCGGTGGCGATTCTCTGGGGGAAATTGACTTAATTAGCTTTGATACTAGTGCCAATAAAGCCTCTGTTAATGCTGAGGATACTCAAGATACGGTTTTATACGCCCTTAACACCAACATTAGCAACAAGAATCTGCAATTTACTCACCAAGGCGTAATCGGTGATGGCAACTATGCCAACAAAGATGTAGATTTCTTTTCTGTCTATCTGAAAGCTGGCGAAGTAATTACTATTGATATCGATACTGTGGCATCAGGTTTGTTGTCTCCCGATCTCAGTTTGCGAGTTTTTGATAGTCAGTCGCTCAAAGAGGTGGGCTACAGCAATAATGGAGCCGCAGTAGGTGAAGACGGCAGCAACGATCCTTATTTAAGGTTCCAAGCACAGACAGATGGGCTTTATTACATCGGTGTTAGTACTTATGCTAGTGATAAGTATTTACCTTGGTTTGCAGGTAGCGGTCAAGGGGTAGGCATTGGCGGTAACTATACGCTAAATCTTAATCTGCTTACTCACCAAGAAACTGTAGACAACGACATCCTCAGCCGAGCAACAGTAACAGGACTCACCTCTGCAAAACCTTTTAGTTATACAGGATACATTGGCAACAATCCTGATTTTGATGGCGGTCAAGATATTGATTTTTTTGCAGTCGAAGCCACAGCAGGTGAAATCCTAACAATCAATGCAGTTACCTCAGATAATTCGAGCTTAGATACTTACTTTCGAGTATTTAATCCTGATGGCAAGGAATTACATTCCGACACTGAGAATAAGTCGTTTGTAATTCCTCGTACAGGAACTTATTACATCGGTATTAGCGATCGCAATAATGATGTTTACGACCCACTTGTAGAGGGTTCGGCTTCAAGTTATGGTTTCACAGGCGAATATAAACTAACACTGCAACTGCAAGCCAAACCTTTAGAAAATAACAATAACTTTGCCCAAGCTATTGAGACAAAATTTAACGCCAATGTCTTTCAACCTTTTGTTTACAAAGGTATTATTGGCGACGATGCTACACTAGCACCAGACCGAGATGTAGATTACTTCCAAGTTGATTTGGTCAAGGATCGGCCAATCCAAATCCGCATCGACTCCAAAGCTTTCCGAGATGCTTTAAGTCCTGGCAATATTTCTTATTCTGGTGCGAAATATTTCTACACTGTTAATTCTGAAGTTATTGGAGCTAATTTAGATTCTTGGGTACGGGTTTATAATGCGGCAGGCGATCTGGTAGCCGAACAAGTGTATCCTATTACTCCTGATGACTTTGGTAGTATTGCTGATTATCAAGCAGCCTTAGAAGCCACTTCTTTTGTCAGCTTCACACCCGAAGAGTCTGGTAAGTATTATGTCTCAGTCAGCAATTACGCCAATCAATATAGCAAACCAGGAGTCATCACCAACGGTACTCAAAATCCAGAGTCTACTTATATTGTTAATTTTGACCAATTTGGCGATACCATCGCCACAGCCACAGTTGTTAACTTTGACACCAACAATACATCACTGCCGTACTACAACATAACAAGTGCGCTGGGCGATAATCAGAATGTTGAACCAGGCCAAGATGTTGATTTCTGGGCAATCGAACTGAAGCAAGGAGAAGCGATCGCAGTTGATGTTTCTAGCATTGGTTCTAATAACTTAGATGCATATCTGCGTTTATTTGATGCTAATGGTCAACAGTTAGTATTCAGCGACGATCGGCGATCGCCTCAAGAAGAAACCAACGATCCTTCTACCTATACTTTCGATCCCTATCTCACCTTTACTGCACCAAATACTGGTACTTACTATTTAGGACTAAGCACTTACGAAAGTAGTACTTACAAACCTAATCAACCAGGAAGTGGCTTGCCAGATGGCGCAACTGGTGAATACTCCCTTTCCATCACTAAACTGCCTAATGGCTTGACATCAGAATTTCAAACAACTGTTGAATTATCAGAAACTAGAGAATTTACTGGTGCATATCGCTTACAAATTCAAGCCGATCCCATTGCCAATGCCTTACCAATAAACACAGGTAATTACTCTGATTTACAGTTTGGACGATTTTATAGTGTTTATTTGGATGCAGGCGATAAATTTAAGTTTGATGTCGATCAGCAAATTTCTCAACAACTTGGCCAAGAAAATCCCTTTATTTATTTACTCAATAGCGCAGGCAAAGCGATCGGCTTTAACGAAGATGCGCCATTTGCAGACGATAAATGGGAATTTCCTCCAGCTATGGAATTTGTGGCCGCACAAGCTGGCTACTACTATGTCTATGTCAACGATGGCAATTTCTCTAACTCTTCACCAGAACACTACTTCAATGCCAAAGTAGAAATAAACCCTCCTGAATCTAACTTAGAGGATGTAGACGATAGCGTTGTAGAAAATGCTACGGTAACCAATATTATTGCTGGAGAAAGCAATTCCTTTACTCACAAAGCTTATATTGGCAATAATAATTCTCTAGTTACAGAAGATATTGGCGATGTTGACTTATATAAGGTGGAACTTGCAGCCAATCAACTGTTAAGTGCAGAACTCTGGGTTGATAAACTAAACTTCCAGTTCATGCCAATTTTGCGTGTATTTGATGTAACTGGACAGGAAAAAAGTATTTCTGTAGCTGAACAACCACAAGAGATTTATGGGTATGAAGCAGATTACGATCATATGGAACAAATACCCATTGAACGATTCCCCACCAGAAACACAACAAAATTAAACTTCTTAGCCTCAACAGCAGGAACTTATTATGTCGGTGTTAGCCATGCCGACAATGCTACATACAATCCTACGATTCAGAACAGTAGCAGCGATTCTCGATTTGCCGGTGAATACACTCTTAATGTCTCAACTAATCAGGCGCTAACACCAGAAATTGTTAGCAACGATACGCCAGAAACGGCAAATCAAATTACTCTTAGTCCTTCTCAATTAACAGCAACCTACACAGGCACTATTGGCGATAGTCCAGAATTTATAACACAGAATAGTGATGTCGATTTCGTCAAGTTGAATCTGCGAGGTGGTGACAAGGTTAAGCTCGATTTGCAAGTTCTCCAAGGATTAAACTACTTCACTCTAAATATTATTGACCCCCAAGGTTATAACCAGATTGAACATCAATATAGCTTTGATGACACGAGTACAACTGATTCAGTTACCTTTGCTACGCGCAATACAGGAACATACTACATTCGATTGGGTAACATTGAAGAAGTTTTAGGTGTTAAAGACTACAAGTTAGATTTAACGCTAATACCCAGAACCAACGATAGCTTTTATGAATCAATTACCAATGACTCAATTGCCACTGCTACTGATACACAGTTAACGCCGCAAGCGCTAGGAAGTTTTACTTATGAAGGCTATATAGGTAATAATGCTGACTTTGCCTTTAATGAAGATGTTGACATATTCAAAGTAGAACTAGCGGCTGGGCAATACTTAGTAATTGATGTGGATACATCAGCAAATAAGACAGCCAATAAACTTGATACAACGGTTCGTTTATTTAATGCTAATGGTCAAGTGGTAGCAGCTAAAGATGATGGTATTGCTAATGATGATTTGCAAGCAAACGGGCAAATGACTAGCACCTATCATCGCAGCGATTCGTATCTAGAATATCAGGCACAAACAGCAGGAACTTATTACATTGGCATTAGCGACATTAACAATAGTTCTTACGATGTTAAAGTTGCGGGTAGCGGTACTAAAGGTAACGCCGGAGCTTACAAACTCGACGTTAGAACAACAGATATTGCTCCTGATCATCCCATTGTAGAACTGCAAGTTGGCAAAGCACCTCACGTCTCAACTAATAGCCAATTCATAGTGCCGTTAACGGTTAATATCAGTAAACCTCAAGAACTGAATTTCGTTCAATTTGAAGGAGTAACACTCTATTTTGATTATGATGCAACAAAAATGCAACTAAATCAAATTGAGTTGCCGCCGGAATTGGCTGGTGATTGGAAATTAGTTCAGGAAGATACTCGTGGACGAGTGAAGTTAATTTTGGAACGCCAGAACAATCTGACTCAAAAGAACAGTAATTCTAGCAATTTCTCGGACATTACTTACACCACCAGTACCAGCGATATTACTTCAATTGCGATCGCTAATCTAAAATTCACTGCCAAACAGAATCTTACTGAGTCAGATTCTCTCATTACTCCTTTGGGTAAGTTTTCTAAAGCATCTGTTAATGGTCGCTTGCTATCGTTTGCCAATGTAGAAACCATCTTTGGCAGCATTAGCGGTCATCTATTTAATGATGTCAACGGCAATAGTATTTTGGAAACTGATGAATCAAGCCTCACGGGTTGGAATGTTTATCTGGATGCTAATAATAATAGTCAATTCGATGCCAACGAAACTAATGTACTAACAGACAGCCAAGGAAACTATACCTTTAGTAACCTTGAGCAAGGTACTTATATTGTGAGGCAAGTAGTAGAGGAGGGATGGGAACAAACTTTCCCAACTGAAACACAAGTTATAGGTTTGTTACCAACCTCGAATAATTCGCCAGTTTCGGGGAATGCAGCAGCAGATACTCTCACCCGTTTAGATGCTTTCCGTGTCGATCCGCGTTTTGCTGGTATCGATGGTAAAGGGCTAACTTCGGTTGTAATTGATACCGGAATTGATGTTAATCATCCCTTCTTTGGTCTTGATGCTAATGCAAATGGCATAGCAGATTGCATCGTTTACCAACAAGATTTTGTAGATGGCGACCTTGATGCTACTGATTTAGACGGTCATGGCTCTCACATTGCCAGTATTATCGCTTCCTCGGATAATACTTATCCTGGTGTTGCTCCTGGTGCTAATTTGATTGCCCTGCGGGTTGGTAAAGATTTTGCTGCTATTAAGCAAGCTTTACAGTGGGTGCAAGCCAATGCCGCTAAGTACAATATTGCCAACGTTAATTTATCTTTGAGCGATGAGAAAAATTGGCAAAATGCCGATGGGCGATACGATATTAATAATGAATTAGCCGCCCTTGCTGCTGAAGATATCATTGTTACTGCTGCTGCTGGCAATGACTTTGCCCAGTATGACGACCAACCAGGTGTAGCTTATCCTGCCGCAGATGCCAACACAATAGCTGTTGGGGCAGTTTGGAGCCGTAATGCTCGCGAAAGTAGCCAGACGCAGAATGGAGCTATTGACTATAGTACTGCTAGCGATCGCATCGTCAGTTTTTCCCAAAGGCACAAAGAATTACTCGACATTCTTGCCCCTGGTATGGAACTGGTAGGAGCTAATGCTACAGGCGATCGAACCATTCTTAATGGTACTAGTCAAGCATCAGCTTATATTGCCGGAGTATCTTTGCTGGCTCAGGAACTTGCATTGCGGGAATTAAACCGCAAGTTAAGTGTCGAAGAGTTCCGCAGCTTACTAAAAACAACTGGGATAATACTTAAGGATGGCGATGATGAAAATGATAATGTCATCAATACTGGTCTGACTTTTCCTCGCGTAGATGTACTGGCGTTAGGCGAAGGCATCTTAGCTTTGAAACAAGGCAATTCTTTAGAGTCTATATCTGTTGCGAGTGTTGCATCTACTATCGACTCATCTAGTACCGTTACTCCTGCCAGCAATAACACGTCCAATGGAGCCGCTATTGTCACAGTTGCACCCGGTGAAAATATTACAGATGTTAACTTTGGCAATCAGTCTTTTGCGCCTAGTTTGACTCTTAACCAAGAGGGTATTAACCTTTTGCGCTTAAATGGAGACCTGAACCGTGCCAAGCTAGAGCTAGCATTAACTGGCAAACACATTGGCAAAGGCAACATCCACGAACTAGGAGTATTCGTTGTAGATGATACATCTTTGCGTGTCAATGGGTTACTTCCCAATGACCCTGGTTATTTACAAGCTGCTCTGAGCCGCAGCCAGACAATATTTTCGGTCATTCCTGATGAATTTGTATCTCACCCAACACGCAATTTAGAAAACTTCACAGGTAGATTACTCTCGTTCTATCTAGTTCAGAATGCTAGTACTGATGAAGTACTAAATAATCCTACTCTTGGGCAAAAAGTTCTATTTGGCTCTACCGTCAATAACGGTTTACAAATTCAGAGACTAGATAGTAATCAATTCGAGTTGAATTTTGAAGACCAACTTGGCGACTCTACTGCCGACTTAACCCTGAATGTACGCCTGACAGAAACAGCCCCTCCTCTTGGCAGCAAATTACAAGGCAAAATAGAGCGAGAGCTAATTGATTTTACAGAAGTTAGCAATCAATCAATTGAAGCTATATTTCCCATTGTCAAGAGTGAAGCGGCTTATGAGAATACTGTAGGCTTTTATCGAGTAGAAAATGAACAGGGTACAGTGGTAGATACTCTTACAGGTCAATCGCTCAATCCTGGAGATAATGGATATACACAGGCAGCTCTACGTAGTGCGTCAGCAAATGGAATGAGTTTCAATGACCAGAGTGAAGGCATGAGCTATATTTTGCAGGGTGGTTCTATCTTTGCTCCCTTCATTATTGCTAATGGGACAATGCAGCAAATGCTCGATCAAAATATCAGTAATGATGTGTCAGTATACTTTAGCTACCACGGAGCTAATAAAGATGGCGTAGATCATATTCGTCTATTAGGAAACAACACCTGGGGGTTTGAAGACCTTGTAGGTGGCGGTGATAAAGATTTTAATGATATCGTAATTCAAGCAAAATTTCAAGTTATATCTCAGAATTAGCTTCAGAGCAAACGCGTCAGTTACTTGTGTTGGGAACTCTGTATTATTAATGACTGACATCGAATCCCTTGAAAATGCTTCATCCCGATTTAACCACTGCCCAAAAATCGAATCACCCTGATCATCAGGGGCAACGAATTGATAAATACACTCCCGATTTTCATGCTTCCCCTTTGCGATCGCATCTATAAGTTGCGGCAGGGTAAGAGCATCTCAATCAGGCTTGACACAAGGAATCGGAAGAATCTAATATATTGTCAATGAAACAACAACTGAGAACCCGAATCATATAATTGTTATCCATAGCGGTGCGTTTCATTTTTTGACGGAGACTACGTTTGTAGAACTGTTCACGGTTGAGAGCATTGAGAGCGATGCGTCTTAAAAGAGCAAAATTTCGCGGACTGTGGAAAGAACGAATGCGACAAGTATCCTCCGCAAATGTACAATCAAGTGTCCAATGAGCCTCGTTCTCAATTCCCCAATGTTTTCGGATAGCTCGACCGATAAGTTGAGCATCACTGTTTAAAGAGGTAAGATAAAACTGAATTTCACGGGTAGTTTTATTCCAAAGATGACGCACGCGGACAACCATAACCAGGGTTTGTAATCCGGCCCATAATTTCGGTTGATAAAGTTCACCAACCGCAGTGACGGGTACAGTCCAAACTTCACGAACTTCCCGGCGATGATGTGCTTTATCAATTCGTTTGTCGTAACTGACATTAATCCCATGAAAATTATCGGCAAGAGCTGTTTCAAACCATTCGGTCACTTGAGAATAGAGAGTGGGATGATTGCAGGGCAAACGCATCTAAATATAGTACATGTATACTAAAAAATCAGAAAGGTAGCGATCGCTGATGGGATGGAGGTTGACTCGGTGAATCATCCACAAGCGCTAGCGTCGTGCAGTCCATTGCCACAGGCAAGTCATTCTCTTTCTCTGACACGCCTTGAACAATCTGAGGCGACGCGACCCTCAAGGGAGCGATCGCCGTCTCATCTCCATGCGAAATTTCTGTAAGCGTGTCAGAGATACATCTCACAATC
>NZ_JACJSJ010000152.1 GCF_014698115.1 Nostoc sp. FACHB-973 | reverse complement strand
CCCCCATCCCTCCTCTGCCTCTCTGTCACTGATACCGGTATCGGTATTGCTCCTGAGGACATTGGCAAGTTGTTTGAGCCTTTTATCCAGCTTGACAGTAGCTTGAATCGTCAGTACAGTGGCACCGGTTTAGGACTAGCACTAGTAAAGCGGATTGCTGTTCTGCATGGAGGAACGGTTTCGGTTAGCAGCGAAGTTGGAGTGGGTAGTTGTTTTACATTACGTATTCCCTACCTTACCAACGATGGTGTTGCAACAACCCCAGTAAAAACTCCATTGCCCAGCTATCAGTTCTCTGCTAAAAATGCTCAGGTTTTAGTGATTGAAGACTCAGTTCCGGCGTCTGACCAAATTACTCGCTACCTCAGCGAAATGAAAATGCAACCTGTTGTCTATCCAAAGGGTGAAGGAGCTGTAAATGAAGTCCTACGCCTTGAGCCTGCTTTGATTGTCCTGGATCTGCAATTGCCTGATTTATCAGGTTGGGATGTACTTGCTCAACTCAAGACAAACCCACAAACTAAAGAAATTCCCATCATCATCACTTCGGTAGTCGATGAACATACCAAAGGATTTGCCCAGGGAGCTTCTGAATATCTGGTTAAACCAATTACTCGGGCTCAGTTTCAGGCAACTTTAGAAAAACTCCAACATCCTAACTGTCCTGACTCTGGTGCTGTGATTCTAGAGTCGTCACCAACTCTTGAATCTCCTGTAATTTTACTGGCAGAAGACAATCAGGCAAACATTGATACAATGTCTGGCTATCTTGAAACTAGAGGATATCGTTTAATTCTGGCAAACAATGGACAACAAGCCGTTGAACTTACTGCAACTCAACACCCCAACTTAATTGTTATGGACATTCAAATGCCGGAAATGGATGGACTAGAAGCGATACGCCATATCCGTGGCGATCGCCAATTCGCTCATGTCCCAATTATCGCCCTCACAGCCCTGGCCATGCCTGGCGATCGTGAAACTTGTTTAGCAGCTGGAGCTAATGAATATTTGACCAAACCGATAAAACTTAAACAGCTTGCTGTAACAATTGAACAACTTTTAGGAAAATAGGGGAAATTCTTGATGGACACTCAACCCTCTATTTTAGTAGTTGATGATGAACCAGATAATTTTGACGTTATTGAAACATTACTAGATGGGCAAGGATATCAATTACATTATGCTCCTAGTGGTCAACAAGCCCTTACTCGTCTCAATAGTTTTCAGCCCGATGTAATTTTGCTGGATGTGATGATGCCCGATTTAGATGGTTTAGAAGTATGTCGGCGCATCAAAGCTGATCCGCAATGGCAAACAGTTCCCATTGTCATGGTGACGGCATTAACTGCTAAAGAAGATCTGGCTCGGTGTTTAGGCGCCGGCGCAGATGATTTCATTAGTAAGCCCATCAATAGTTTAGAGTTACGAGCTAGGGTAAATTCTATGTTGCGGATTAAGCAACAGTACGATAACCTGCAAGCTTTACTCCAACTCCGAGAAGATGTGGTCAACATGATCGTCCATGATTTGCGAAATCCTCTTGCCAGTATTGTCCTATCAACTGAGATTCTCCGATTTCCCAACTTAACTTTTAAAAAACAGCAGCAGAAGATTGAACAAATTGCCATCGCTAGTCAACAGTTGCAATCGTTGATTAATAGTTTGCTAATCATGGCAAAATTAGAATCCGGCAAAATGGTTCTCAACTATACAGAAGTAGACCTTTATGCCCTGTGTATTTCAGCCTTGGCGGATGTTGAAGCGATCGCAGCCCAAAAAAATCTCACTCTCATCAGTGAATTACCCGAACCCAGTGGCATGGTGAAAGTAGATGCAGCTATATTTCGCCGAGTTTTAGATAATTTGCTCTCCAATGCCATTAAGTTTTCACCATCCAACTCTCAAGTAATCTTGCGGGCAGAATATTTGGCAGCAGGAGGTGCGAAAGTGCAAGTTGCTGATTCTGGTTCGGGAATTCCTGAAAACTTGCGGCAAAGCATTTTTGATAAGTATGAGATTGGAACTCTTAATTCAGAGGTTTCCCAAATCGGATTAGGATTAGCTTTCTGCAAAATGGCGATCGATGCACATCATGGTAGCATTACTGCTGAAGATAACTATCCGAAGGGTACTAAGTTTACAGTCTTGCTTTAAATCGGGCACAAATATTACGTTTTTTAATACTTTTTTATTTATAAATTCCACTAAATATCGCTTGTGAAACTATTGGGTGGGGAATGTGGGTTACTAAGAAGAGTTTAGTTAGAATGAAATATGCTGGTTAAAAATGTCGAAATTGCTACAAAAATAAAATACTTATGACAGCAAACAATATAGCAATCCTAAATGATTTATGAGAATATACGGAGATTACAACGTGATTTATAAAACTTAGTTTTAAGCTATATATTATGCAATATATATAATTCTAGCCTCCAAATTAAGTCATAAATGAGTGTTTAAAACTACGTTTGTAGGTTAAGTATTTTCTCACATATGATTCAGGATTGCTATATTAGACAGCAAATTTTAGAGCATCTTGAGGCATTACCAGGAGAACAGGTGAAAACTCTACTGTTAACATGGTTAAGCGTTTCCGAAGGAGACTTACAAGATTTTGAGCGCTTACTAAACCATGAATCTACTCAAACGACAGAAGAATTATTTGAGTACGGACACATAGATACGGCATTAAATTTTCAACCACTAACCCAAGTCCAAATGGTTGAACAAAGCCAATCTGCTTTAGAAATGTACCGTCGCACAGGGTCATACAATTTTGGATTTTAGATTTTAGATTTTAGATTTACCCCATGCCTGAAGTCAGGGGCTTGTAATTGAATTTACGATGTTTGGATTTTAGATTTATTCTCGCGTTTAAATTCGGGGGCTTGAGACCTTTTTAAATTTTGAATTTTGAATCTTCAATTCCATTATCCAAAATTTAAAATCTAAAATTCGGTCAGGAGTGGTGCATGAGCGTGTGCGTAAACTACCCACACTGATTCTGAGTACCGAATACGGTGCGGGCTTTTAGTAGTCCTCAAGTGTCTTTTGGTCAAATTCTCCGTAACACTTGCCGAATAATATCTGATGGCACCTCATCAGTAATTGTCACTACACCAATTTGTGTTGGCAAGATAAACCGCACTTTCCCAGCTTTGACTTTTTTATCTAACTGCAACGCTTCAATAATTGCTTCAATATCCACCCCAACTGGTAACTGAGTCGGTAAACCTGTTTTTTGAATTAAAGCATTTTGGCGTTCCGTGTCTTCCTTTTGCCACATACCCAGTTCCACAGCAATTTGCCCAGCTGCTACCATACCGATCGCCACTGCTTCACCGTGATTGACTAAACGATAACCAGTCAAACTTTCCACCGCATGACCGATGGTATGTCCATAGTTGAGAATCGCCCTTAATCCACCTTCTTTTTCATCTTTGCTAACAACATCAGCTTTAGCTTGACAAGAACGTAGTAATATGCTGTCTATCAATTCAGGTTTAACATAGCGGAGTTGGTCGAGACGTTTACTTGCTTCCAACTGGGCAAACAATTCGGCATCCCAAATCACACCGTATTTTATAACTTCTGCCATCCCCGCCCGAAACTCGCGCATAGGAAGAGTTTTCAACACTTCTGGGTCAATCAAAACCAAGCGTGGTTGATGGAATGCCCCAATTAAGTTTTTACCGTGGGGATGATTGACACCAGTTTTGCCACCAATTGCCGAATCTACCATTGCCAACAGAGAGGTAGGCACTTGCACAACATTAATTCCCCGCAGCCAGGTTGCGGCGGCAAAACCTGTCATATCACCAATTACACCTCCCCCCAAAGCCACCATAGTAGAAGAACGTTCTAGGCGGTTTTCCAAGGCGACATCATAGAGTTTTTGGATGGAGTTGAGGGTTTTGTAGCGTTCCCCAGGTGGTAGGGTGCAGCTAGCAACTTCAAACCCAGCAGATGTCAGCGATGCAATAGCTCTTTCGCCAAAATGCTTAAAAATCGTTGGATTGGAAACCAGCAGTACCTTCTTGCCTAGCTTCAGACTGGCCATGTGTTGACCGAGTTGATCTAAACTCGAAGGTGCGTTAGCGTAGCTCAACGAAGTTATCGCAATCTCATAAGACTGCTCAGGTAAATTCACATTAATTATAGAAGTCATTGCCCAATCCCAAACAAGCGCCCGTGGGGTGTATTCTATCGCAATCTGGGGAGAGGGGGCAGGGGGGGCAGGGGAAGCAGGGGGAGAAATAACTAATTACTAATGACCAATGACTAATGACTAATGATTCAATAGATTTAGGAAGTATTGTGGAGAAAAATAAATGTTTGCAATTGTAGCTTACATCGGGTTCTTGGGTTTATTCTTTGCTATAGCTCTTGGTCTGTTTTTCGGTCTGCGGACTGCCAAGATAATTTAACTTAGATTCTTGTAGGGCGGGCTTTCCGGCCTGCCCTTGGTTTAAGGACGGGCGAGATGCCCATCCTACAAGATATTTATCCTACAACTGCTGGACTTACTACCTTCTCTTGTCTTTGGGAAGGTGGACGCATTCCTAAACCGAGTAAATTCAGCATTTCTCGATCGCTATCATAATCTGGACAGGGAGTTGTCACCGTCAACATTTTGTTGTCGTCGCTGGAAAAGATAGAATTAGCTCCTGCCATAAAGCAAAAAGCTTGTTCAACTTGAGAAAGTCTAGCCCTACCAGCACTGAGACGTACATCGGAACCTGGCATTAAAATTCTGGCTGTGGCAATCATTCGCACAACATCCCAAATGGGGACATCAGGCTGATTTTCTAAGGGTGTGCCTGGTACTTGGGAGAGAATATTAATTGGTACGGACTCTGGATGAGGATGTAAGTTTGCTAAAGTTTGCAACATGCCAATGCGGTCATCCACAGTTTCGCCCAAACCAAGAATACCGCCAGAACATACAGTCACATTTGTTTGACGGACATTCTCAATTGTGTTCAAGCGATCGCCATATGTCCTTGTGGTAATAATTGTGCTGTAATATTCTGGGGATGTATCCAAGTTATGGTTATAAGCGTAAAGTCCCGCATCTTCCAATCGCTTGGCTTGATTTGGTGTCAACATTCCCAGAGTGCAGCATACTTCCAAGCCCATTGCGGTCACATCCTTGACCATTTCTAGGACTTCCTCAAATTGTGAGTTGTCCCGCACTTCGCGCCAAGCAGCACCCATGCAGATGCGGCTAACACCAGTTTCTTTAGCTTTTTGAGCAATGTTAACTACCGTTTCCTTTTCCAGAAGTGCTTGCGCCTTTACCTCTGTTTTATAGCGCGAAGATTGGGCACAGTAGCTACAATCTTCTGGACAACCTCCGGTTTTAATAGATATGAGCTTACAAACTTGGATTTTTGTTGGGTCATGATATTGGCGATGCACGCTAGCGGCTTGATAAATAAGCTCTAGCAAAGGCGTGTTGTATATCGCCCGAATCTCTAATTCCTGCCAATCGTAGCGTATTCCCACCGTCACTATCCTTCTTGTAGACTAGGTTTATCAAGGCTGTCTTTTGGTTGAATTTCCTCTGGTACAGCGTTTGGGCAAAGGGATTTTATTGAAGTTCTTAATCACCCATTAGCTCTCAATCCTTGCGCCTAGATATGTTAGACATCAGCTTATCAAGATTTTGGTTGAATGGCAGATTCAGAGTAAAAATACTCAGGGGAAGTGGGGAGGTGGGGGGATGAGGGGGATGAGGGAGCAGGGGGAGAAAGAATAATCAATGCCGAATGCCCAATGTCCAATGCTCAATGACAAATGACAAATGACCAAGTTTATGAAATTAGAACTGCCGTTAATTAAAAGCGATCGCCTGTTGTTGCGATCGGCAATTCAGGAGGATATACCTCAAGTTATCAAATACTTTGATGATAACAAAAATTATCTTACCCCATTTTACCCTCTTTGGGCTGATGGTTTTTTTACTCAAGAATATTGGCAGTATCAAATAGAGAACAATTTTCTGGAATTTATCAATGGCCAGTCCTTAAAGCTATTTATTTTTACTAAAAAAAATCCAACTGTAATTATTGGGACTATCAATTTTAGTAATTTTGTTCGAGGTGCTGCTCATTTTTGCTATGTGGGATATAGCCTTGCCGAAACAAAGCAAGGCAAAGGATATATGACAGAAGGGCTAAAAGTAGCAATTCAATATCTCTTTCAAGAGTTAAATTTTCACCGTGTCATGGCTAATTATATGCCTCACAATCGCCGCAGTGGTAATGTCCTCAGAAGACTCGGTTTTGTCATTGAAGGATATGCTAGAGACTATTTATTAATTAATGGACAATGGGAAGATCATATTTTGACAAGTCTAACCAATCCTAATTGGCAAGCACCAAAATCTTAAAATAATTCGTAATTGAGAATATGTCGATGCTGATGGTGAAGCCAGAGGTAGTATTAAGGGAAAGAATGAATTAAGTTTTGCTCGTAATGACTCTGGCCCAAACTCCAAACTCCAAAAATTCTAGCAATCCTTTTCTCTCCCTGAACTACGAAAGCGCCTTGGAATCTCTAGGCGATGACTACTACGACGAGGTTGCGGCAGAAGAATTTCCCCAACACATCTTGCGTTGGCGTCACGATGCACTGTTACCGCGCTTAGGTCTTGACCCCCAAGTAGTTAAAGATGAAGATTTCATCACTGCTTTTGGCAAATTTGAGGGGCGCAAACCACTTTTGGCAATGCGTTACCACGGCTATCAATTTGGTGAATATAACCCACTCTTGGGTGATGGCAGAGGCTTTCTCTACGGGCAAGTACGCACTACTGATGGCCAATTATACGATTTTGGCACTAAAGGTTCTGGCAGAACGCCTTACTCCCGTGGTGGCGATGGTTTGCTGACGCTTAAAGGTGGAGTGCGGGAAGTTCTGGCTGCGGAAGCACTGCACCACCTGGGTGTACGTACCTCGCGCTGTCTCAGCATGATTGAAACAGGCTTATCCTTGTGGCGGGGGGATGAACCTTCACCTACTCGTTCATCTGTAATGGTCAGGATGAGCAATTCTCATATTCGCTTTGGGACTTTTGAGCGTCTGCATTATTTACAACGTCCAGATTTAACTCAGAAGCTGTTAGACCACGTAATTAAGGAATATTATCAAGACTTGGACGCCCAAGAAGAGAAATATGCCTTGTTTTACGCCGAATTAGTTAAAAGAGTTGCAGAATTAGCAGCCCAGTGGATGGCTGCTGGTTTTTGTCATGCAGTTCTCAATACTGACAATATGTCAATTACAGGAGAGAGTTTTGATTATGGGCCTTATGCGTTTATTCCGAACTATAATCCATACTTTATAGCTGCATATTTCGACTATTATGGACGCTATTGTTACATTCATCAACCAAGCGTTTGCCAGTTGAATCTAGAAATGCTCCAGGAACCTTTTAAGGCGATTATTGATAAAGACGATTTGAAGTCTGGATTAGCAAAATTTGATGAATATTATCAAGCAGAATACAGTTCTTTAATGTTGAAAAAGTTGGGTTTTGTAGAGTTGCCAAATCCACAGGCAAAAGAACTCTTGAATTTAACGATTGAATTTTTGACCAATAGCAAAGTTGGTTATCACGAATTTTTTTATGAGATGGCTCGCACCTTTTCATCTAAATGGCGAGATGAACCAGGTTTCGTAATGAATACTTCAGATATTGTACCAGTGCCGGGAGCATCAGGAATTTTTGATGATTGGTGTATATTGTACCATAAAATCTTGAATGATTTAGATGGCGATCGCCTAAACACAATCGCCCAAACTTTAGCTTTTCATAATCCGAAAACAGCATTGTTAAGACCTGTGATTGAATCTATTTGGGAACCAATCGTTCAAGAAGATAATTGGCAACCTTTTTATGATTTAGTGCAGCAAATCCAATCTCGACAATAGTCAAATCACTGTTATTTTCTTGATAGCTACAGAGTGATTGAGATTCAATCTGCTGTCTCGGTACAATTAATAATCTCATCAGAGACGTTGCAATACAACGTCTCTACAAACAATCCTCAACTGAATTGTATAGATAAATTAAGACAATCAATGCGATAAATCGCGTCTCTTGTACAGTTGAACCCCTTGAGCCTTTTCATCGTCCAAATTTTTCTATGAGCGATCGCACCCATCGCATATTGCCGATTTTTAGTTACTAGCGTGCGTAATTTATCGTAACCTAATTGAGTAATATAGCACATTTTGAAGTAGCAAATATTACGAAAAGTATGCAAAAATTTTTATTTAAATATAGACATCTAAGTAAATATCCGGTATTTAGTTATTATCGGGTTATTTAAATCTTTCCTATTTTCAGGCTAGACGTTCATAGGATCAATCACACAACAACAGCATGAAAATATTTCTTTCCCAGTCCCCAGTTAAGAATCCCCATTTTCAAACTAGTGGGACTTATGCATTGACAAACTAACCAAATTATGATTTTCGGTTGACGGAATTCGAGGTTGATTTTTCAACTGTCTTTCAGCAATGCCTAGGCGATAGGTAAAATTTACCATTTTCCCTATTCACCCAATAACGCCCAACGAGACTATTAAAATATTTCTTTACCAGTCCCCAGTCAAAAATCGCTATTTTCAAACTAGTAAGACTTATGCATTGACAAACTGATCAAATTATGGGTAGAGGTTGAAGTCATTGGAGCTTGATTTTTCAAATGTCTTTGAGCAATGCTTAAGATAAATCTTTACCTCGGCTAGCGAAGAAGGATGATTTCAATCAGCCTTTTAGCAATTGTTTTTGTGAACCCAGAAACGTCAGAATTTGTACAGTGCTTAAGACTTAGATAGTCCTTAATGACTGGGATGAGTAATGCTTAAATACCAATTAAAAGGGAAATTTTCAAAGAAAGAAAAATTGCTCAAACTCTAGGCTGAATTAAGTATGCCGAAACTATCGCCTCTGGGCGAATTTTCCTGCCTTCAAACAGCGTTAACTCAATTATTGACAATTTAACATTCCTGCAAAAACCAATTCAATTAGGTAAAAGTTATGGCAAATATCATAGGAACCAACGGTAACGATACCCTACAGGACATTTACGGCGACGACACCCTAACTGGTGGCGGTGGCAACGATAAATTTGTTTACGACGGTCTAGGCTACTACAGCACTGATGTTATCGCCGATTTTGGTGGACTAGGTAAAGGAACACACCCCACAGCAGCAGTGATTGCCGAAGTGGACACTCTGATATTCATTGGTGCTGGGTTCACTGCCAAAAATTTGCTCCTCACCCAGAATGGCAAAAATTTGGAAATCAGCTTTCAAGGGTTTGGTAGTCGCAAACTTATCTTGGACAACTTTGCCTTAGAAAACCTGGATAACCTGAGCAAATCCACTGGAGCCAGCGTAGACTTGGGCAATATTCTGTTTGATGGGCAAACTACCACCACAGACAGTTTTGATGTCTTCAATGCCAACTCCACCCAAAGCACTATCTTCAACAAGAACACAGTCACCTTCTTAAACGACCTAGACAACAATGTTAGCGGCTTCGACAATTCAGATGATGTCATCAATGGTCAAGGGGGTGATGACATTATTAATGGCTTAAGTGGCAATGACTTGCTCAGGGGTGGTGCGGGCGATAACACCCTCAACGGTGGTGTTGGTGACGATAACTTGAATGTTGACTTTCTCTCAAGTAATAATCTGCTTAATGGTGGCGATGGCAATGATTCTCTCAAAGCCTCTGGCGACAAGTACTACAACAGCTACGATAAATATGGCTATGACCTGCGGCCTTTAGGGAATAATACCCTCAACGGTGGCGCTGGTACTGATACTTTGGATGCTAGCGGTTCAAAAGGCGATAACCTCTTGGATGGAGGTGATGGCAATGATACTCTAACAGCCTCTGGCGGTGAAAGTATACGCCAATCGCTCTACGACAACTCCTACAACTACACTTCTGACACTCGCTCCTTGGGCAATAACACCCTCAACGGTGGTGCTGGCAATGATAACTTGGGTGCTAGGGGTTCAACAGGCGATAACCTTTTAGATGGGGGTGATGGCAATGATTATCTAGACATCTCTGGCGAGGAGTCCGAGTTTGAAAACTTCAGACTAATAGAAGGCTACTACGTCATCTACCGCCAAGGAAGCGACAACCTCCGCTCATCTGGCAATAATACGCTCAACGGTGGTGCTGGTAACGATTTCTTGAACGCTGGCGGTTCAACAGGCGATAACCTCTTAGATGGGGGCGATGGCAATGATTATCTAGACATCTCTGGCATTGTCAGTAGCGGCGGCGACTTCAACCGCTCCTCCTCTGACTCCAGCTCTTTAGGCAATAACACCCTCAACGGTGGTGCTGGCGATGATAACTTGAATGCTAGGGGGTCAAAAGGCGATAACCTGCTTTTTGGAGCCGATGGCAATGATTCTCTAGACATCTCTAGCTATATCTACGTTTACGCCGATTACATCGAGGAGGTTATCACCTCAGGTGATAACCTGTTAGATGGAGGCGATGGCAATGATTCTCTAACAGCCTCTTACGCATTGGGTAATAATACCCTCAACGGGGGTAATGGCGATGATATCCTCACAAGTGCTAATGGCACTGTAGATGGCGGTGAGGGTGACGATTTGTGGTACTTCTCCGACAATACCACAGGGGCGATCGCTTCGACTTTTAATGCCCTTACTAATATTGGAGAAATCAGGGAAGGCACAAATCAGGTTACCTACAAAAATATCGAACGATTAAATATCTCAGGTACAAAGTACAATGACAACATTGTAGGGACTAATGGCAACGATACCCTCTCCACTGGCGATGCTGGCAATGATACGATAGATGGCGGCAACGGTGACGATTTGTTGACCGTCAATTACAAATCTCCTACCAGGGGCATCGCTTCGACTTTTAATGCCACTACTAACACTGGATCAATTACAGTAGGCACGAATCGGGTTAGCTACAAGAATATCGAAGGATTAAATATCTCAGGTACAGGCTACAATGACAACATTGTAGGGACTAATGGCAACGATACTCTCTCTACGAGCGGTGGCAATGATACGATAGACGGGGGTAAGGGCAACGATTTGTTGACCTTCAATTCCGATTATTACCATGCAATCACTTCGAGTTTCAATGCTACTACTAACATTGGCTCAATTACCAATGGCACAAATCAGGTTAGCTACAAAAATATCGAAGGATTAAATATCTTAGGGACAAACTACGATGATTTGATTGTGGGAAGCAACGGCAACGATACGCTCTCCACTGGAAATACCGGTAACGATACAATAAATGCTGGTACAGGTGACGATTTGTTGACCGTCTCTCTCGTCACTTATAATGCTACCGAAGGAATTACTTCGACTTTCATAGATGGCGGTACAGGTGACGATTTGTTGAGCGTCTATGTCAATTACGATGCAACCACGGGAATTACTTCCACTTTCGATGCTAGTAGTAACATTGGCTCAATTAAGGTAGGCACAAGACTGGTTAGCTACAAAAACATTGAAGGATTAAATATCTCAGGTACATTTAACGACGATAAAATTGTGGGGAGCAATGGCAATGATACGCTCTCCACTAACTATTATGGCAATGATACGATAGATGGCGGTACAGGTGACGATTTGTTGACTGTCAATATCGATTCCGATGCTAGCACCGGAATTACTTCCACTTTCAACGCTAGTACTAACATTGGCTCAATTACGGTAGGCACAAGACTGGTTAGCTACAAAAATATCGAAAGATTAGATATCTCAGGGACAAACTACGATGATTTGATTGTAGGAAACAATGGCGATGATTCGCTCTACGGAGGCGGTGGCAATAATACGATTATTGGAGGCGAAGGTAACGATTACTTAATTAGTAGCTATTCAAGTAATGACACCCTTTATGGAGGAGCTGGTATTGATACCTTTGCTTTGTATCGTTCCGAACTCGGATTTGGTACAATTTATGACTTCGACCCAACTAATGAACTGATTCAGTTGTCGAAGTACGATTATGATCTATCAGTGGGCGTACTTTCAGCTAGTGAGTTTACCATCGGAGCATCTGCAACCACAAGCGCTCAAAGATTCATTTATAACTCTACTACAGGTGCATTATACTTTGACTCTGATGGCAGTGCAGCTGGCTTTACTCAGGTACAATTTGCACAACTATCTGCTGGGTTGTCATTAACCAACAACAATTTTGTGTTTGTTTAATCGTAATTAGAGTTTCATCACTCAACAGCAAGCTCATAAATTTTGAGAATGCGAGGTGTTGACAATAGCACCTCGCATTTGATTGCTCGATACAGTCAGGTTTACAAACCAAGGCGATCGCATTCCCACGGATGATGCACGTGGGAGTGAAAAATGCAGCAACTATTCCTCGCTAAATTTAACCATGTCTGCATCTGTGATTTTCGTCACATTTACCCTTTTTTATTTGAGCGGAGTATATTGCTACATACTCACTTGATGGCGATCCTAGTGTAGGCGTTGCTCAATCCAAGCATGGCTGCGATCGCCAAAGACATATGTATCTTTTTACTGCTCTTTCGGGCATCTCAGAAGTTTGCATAGTTAGAAGTCTCTCTTCGACAAGCTCTGCAAATGCTTCGTACTTCGGTGTAGCTGCTGCATTCTGCAAGTCATTAACTATGAATTATCAAAATGTCAATACTACATAAAGAAAAGTACTGATATATACACACGATTGTCAACTAATGTAAAGAATATGCAAAGATATGTCTTTACGGATAGACATGCAAGTAAATATTCGGTATTTACTTATTATGGTGTTATTTAAATGTTGTTCCCTATTTTTTTAGTTACAACCCCACGGGCAATAGCCTATAGCCAGGGTATGAAAATGCCTTTTACTATCCCCTGTAAATTGTTCTCTATTTTCAAGATAGTAGGACTGAGGCATAGACAAAAAACTAAATATGAAGTGTGAATTTGGGGCATTTAAGCTTGATTTTTCAACGCTTTTTCAGCCATGCCTGGGTTTGTTAACTCCTGGATCAGTGGTCAAACGTGATTGAAAAAACCTGAAACTCTGTGTTTCCCCTAGTACACACCCTCAAAAATATGTAGAGTGCCTAAGGCTTAAATAGTCCTAGATAATTAAGTGCTACGTAGACACTGGTCAACAGGGCGAATGTTTGGCAAAAATTGCTAACCCTCAAGGGTGAGATAAAAGCGTGTCAAAAGGTTTAACTTTCGGCGAGTTCTGTGTGCCCTAAAACATCACTAATAGCAAGTTAAGAATTTAACTGGTGGCAACGATAGCCCAGCTAAGCCGAGTCTTCTCCCAAGGCGAAACACGACCCATAGCTTGCTTAATAGTAGGGGGTACGACCGTCGGAGTCAGCCACCATATTAAAGTCTGGTGGCTGTTGGTACACCACGCTCCTGTCCCTGAGTACTGGGGACTAAAGATTAGGGACTGGAAATTAAGGAAGAGTTTTCCTAATGTCCAATTGATTTTACTTACGCTACTGAAAAATTGATTAAGGAAGGTAAAAGTTATGGCAAATATCATTGGAAGCAACGATGACGATACCCTGCTTGGCACTAACAGCGCAGATACAATTAACGGTAAAATAGGCGACGACAGTCTGACTGGTGGCGGCGGTAAGGATATATTTGTTTACAATTTGGGCGACGGTACTGATAAAATCACTGATTTTGGTGGAGTAGGTAAAGGCACAAATCCCACAGCAGCAGTCATTGCAGAAGTCGATACCATCCAATTCGTTGGGGAAGGCTTGACTGCCCAAAATTTGTTGCTCACCCAGAATGTTAATAATCTGGAAATCACCTTTGAAGGGGTGCCCAGTGCCAAAGTCATCCTGGAAAACTTCAAATTAGAAGACTTGGATAACCTGAAAGCTTTTGGTACAAGGCCAGCCATTGGCAATATCTTGTTTGATGGACAGACTAGTATTATTGACAGTTTTAATGTCCTGAATGCCAACTCTACTGATACCAGCATTGGCACCAAAAACACGGTGACTTTCCTCAATGACCTCGCTAACAACATTACGGGTTTAGACGACTCAAATGATGTCGTGAATGCTCAGGGGGGTAATGACAAAATCGACGGCTTAAGTGGTGACGACTTGCTGCGTGGTGGTACAGGCAATGATACTCTTATTGGTGGTGTAGGAAATGATACCCTCGTTGGTGGTACTGGCAATGACTACCTCGTGGGTGGTACGGGCAACGATCTGCTGCAAGGTGATGCAGGAAATGATACTCTTGTTGCTGGTGGGGGCAATGACACCCTTAATGGTGGTAGTGGTAGCGATCGCTTGAATATTGACTCTTCAGGTGGCAATCATCTGCTCAATGGTGGCGATGGCAATGATACTCTCTCCGTTGTAGGCGACTACAACGACCCTGCGGTGTCTGGTAATAACACCCTCAAAGGTGGCGCTGGTGACGATTTTTTGAATGCTGACTATTCAACAGGTGATAACCTCCTCGATGGTGGCGATGGCAATGATTTTCTCTCTGTTTCAGCTAGCTACTACGACCCTCTAGTGTTTGGTAATAACACCCTCAAAGGTGGTGCTGGTGACGATACTTTACGTGCCTTCTATTCAGGCGGTGATAACCTCCTCTATGGTGGCAATGGCAATGATGATCTCTCCGTCAACCTTGCTAGTGGTAATAATACCCTCAAGGGAGGCGCTGGGAATGATACTTTGCGTGCTGACATTTCAACAGGCGATAACCTCCTCGATGGAAGCTATGGCAATGATTATCTCACTGCATCTGACTTCGAGGGCTACAGGTTTGATAACACCTCTGGCAAAAACACCCTCAACGGCGGCGCTGGTGACGATACCTTGAATGTTAACTATTCAAGAGGCGCTAACCTATTGGATGGAGGTGATGGCAATGATTTTCTCTCTGGTTCTAGCTACGGCTACGGCTTCGGAGGATCGTATTACAGCACCACTGGCAATAATAGCCTCAACGGCGGCGCTGGTAACGATACCTTGAATATTGACTATTCAGGAGGTAATAACCTGTTATCTGGGGGCGATGGCAATGATTATCTGACTGCTTCTGGCTACTATTATGATGAATATTACGAAGTCTATCGTAGAGCCTCCGGTAATAACACCCTCAATGGTGGCGCTGGTGCTGATACCTTGAATATTGACTTTTCAGGTGGTAATAACCTACTCAACGGTGGCGATGGCAATGATTACCTGTCTGCCTCTGGGGCATTAGGTAGCAATATTCTCAATGGTGGCACTGGAAATGACACCCTGTATGGAGGAGATGGTAATGATATCCTCACAGGTGGTAATGGTAATGATGCTCTTTATGGCAAAGATGGTACTGATACCTTTGCTTTCAATAGTTTCAATGAAGGGCTTGATACTATTTATGACTTCACTGCTAGTGAACTGATTCAGGTATCGGCTGTTGGTTTTGGTGGCGGCTTATCAACAGGTGTACTACAAGCCAGTCAGTTTGCTATTGGAACATCTGCAACCACCAGCAGTGAGAGATTTATCTTTGACTCAACTACAGGTGCATTGTTCTTTGACCAAGATGGCAGTGCAGGGGCATTTACTAAGATACAATTTGCACAACTGTCTGCTGGATTATCGCTAACGAACAACAATTTTGTGGTTGTTTAAGGGTAATTAGAGTTCCATCACTTAGCAGCACAGGACAAGAATAAATTTTGAGAATCCGAGGTGTTTCCAATAGCGCCTCGCATTTTATTGCTTAGTACAGTGAATTTAACAAACCCAGGCGATCGCATTCGAGCCGATATGGTGGTATGCTCTCGGTGGAAGTGAAAAATGCTGATCATCTTAGATGAGCGATCGCCTACTTGTTTTTGCCCTCGTAACATCACTTCTGCCGGCAATCTAGCAAATAATTTGACTATCAAAATATAAAGAATACACAAAGTTCAGTACTCCTAGATACATTTAACGGCAAATAATATGAAGACTCTGCAAAGATGTTTCTGAAAAGATAGACATCTAAGTAAATATTCGGTAATTATTGATTGTCAGGTTATTTAGATATTTCCTATTTTCCAGGTAGATATTCAAGGGCGATGCCGAAGGCGGCAAGTTATGCTCACAACCAGTGCATAAAAATTTTTATTTTATGCCATGTTCAGATGTTCTCTCTTTTCCAACTAGTAAGACTTATGCATTGACAAACCAACTAAATTTTGTATAGTGCTTAAGACTTAGATAGTCCTCAATACTTGGATAAGTTATGCTTGCAAGCCAATTAACGCTCTTTTATTACTCTCGTCAGATAAAATTTGAAACCCTATTTTTGCGTTAGTCCGCGCAGGCGGACGAGAGTTTGTGTAGCTGCAATTTCTAATCGCTTGGATTATTCTCTCTCCAGAGTCATAGAAGAGCGTTAAAGGGGAAATCTTCAATGAAAAATTGGCGACTTTATCTAAAGACTGAAAAAAGTATGCCCAAAGCTTCAACTTTTGGCAAATTATTTGTGCCCTCAAACAGCACTAACTCGATTATTGACAATTGAAGTTACTCCAAAAATTGACTCAGGTAGGAAAAATTTATGGCAAATATCATTGGAACCACAGGCAACGATACTCTACAGGGCATTATTTACGATTATGAGTTTGACACCCTAACTGGTGGAGGTGGCAACGATATATTTGTTTACGACATTTACGACGGAAGTGGACAGCCATATACAATCACTGATTTTGGTGGCGTCGGTAAAGGCACAAATCCCTCAGCAGCAGTCATTGCTGAAGTCGATACTATCGAATTCGTTGGTGGATTGACTGCACGAAATCTGGTACTCACCGAGAATGGCACAAACTTGGAAATCGGCTTTGAAGGGATAGGAGGTTATGAGCTTGGATCTGGTCAATTTGAAGAGATAACTAAAGTCATCCTGCAAAACTTTGCCTTGGAAAATCTAGATAACCTCACCAAATCTACTGGAGCCACTGTAAACTCAGGCAATATTCTATTTAATGGGCAAAGCAGTATTCAAGACAGTTTTGATGTCTTCAATGCTAACTCCACCCAAAGCACTGTCTTTAGAAAAAACACAGTCACTTTCCTCAACGACCTCTCAAACAATGTCAAGGGTTTTGACAACTCAGATGATGTCATCAATGGTCAGGGAGGTGACGACATCATCAACGGGTTAGGCGGTAACGACTTGCTGCGGGGTGGTACTGGCAACGATACTCTCATTGGTGGTGTGGGCAATGATACTCTTGTTGCTGGTACGAGGAGTGACTTCAATGCTGACAATTCAGAAGGCGATAACCTCCTAGATGGAGGCGATG
>NZ_JACJSJ010000151.1 GCF_014698115.1 Nostoc sp. FACHB-973 | reverse complement strand
TTGCAAAAACACTACGCATTGCCAGAATTGAACAATATCGATTTCGCAGAGACCCCAAGGGTTACTTGGCTAATTTAGAGAGTCGTCTTCTCTAGTAAGTTTTGCCACGCTAGGTTAAAACCAGTTCTTCTGATGAAACAGTCAATTTTTTCAGCCAATATGCTACACACTACTTTCATCATTTCATTTTTTAAACCCCAAGAGAGCGGCATAAGTATTAATTATGTGTTTAGTAGCTTACACTACCTTGATGTACATAAGAGTGATTAGCGATCGCTCTTTGGAGAAAAACTTTTTGGTTTACTGTTCATGAGCTTTTTTCAACGTGAAAGCTATGCTAGTTAAGCATTATACTCTTTTTACTCTCCTCTTTTGTTTAAGTACCGCTAACAATATCCAATCCCCATAGTTACTTGGGTGGGGACTGGTAGTCAAACGATGCTGTTTTAGATTTCTGCTCAAAAGAGGTGGCTGTAATAGTAACTTTAGCATCATAATTAAGAAATACATTAATGTTAAAATCTATAGACTTTTGTTCTGGTGGCAATGTAACATATTGAACAATTGTTACATCTTTATTATCGCTAGACAGAGCGAAAGTGATTTCTTTTTTAAAAGATGAAGGGGTAATTAAAGTTATTGTTCCTCTTGGTGAGGATGACAAATAGCTTACCAGTGAAGGATTAATTCTTAGCTCGAAATCAAGAGGTGTTACAAGCCAAAACCAACTTTCAAAATCACTGGCTTGTGCATCGGCACCAGAGGGAAAAGATAAAACTGTACAGTTTTTCCCATCCTGACGCTGGCCGGGTTTTCCAAATACTTGTCCATCTAGAAAAAGTTGTTGACTATCAACTTGACTCCATATTTTGTGACCTTTTAAAGTTACTCTTATTAATACCTGTTCTTGATTTCTAGATAGTTCTTGAAGGAAATTGTCTAGTTGATCAATAACTTGCCATTGAATCATGTTCGATTGGACTTTAATCTGCCCATATTGAATAAAGTTTACATCTGTTGTTTGGGTTTGACTTCGTCCTGTTGTAACTTCTGCTGTCAAAATCATTGTGAAACGGTTAACAGTATAATCTACTGGTGTTTGATCTAAATAAATCTCCAAACCTTTCTCTTTAAGAGTTTCCCAAGAAAGATAATCATCATTTATCCAGTTAGTGCCGTTGACGTGAATAGCAGGTTTAGTTTCAGTTAAAGGTGAGAAAATTTTGCGACAATCTGCTGCTGTTACTAAGCTATCATTTTCACTTCGTACAATAGCTAGACGGCAGTAATGATCCTTAATACCTAAAGAGGATTGTGGAATCAAATTACCTTGAGAATCTTGATATGGCCACTCAATTTCACCTGTAGCTGTACGTGCTGGAATTAACCAATAATCACCAGTTTTATAGCTACCTGGAGTGAACTGTACCTGAATGCCCCCTTCAAGACTAATCCAATCTTGTCTAGGTTCTGGTTTAATTGAAACAGCATTTACGCTATCCCAACGATGCAATTTAAACAGACGTTTCTGGAGTTCATCTGGTGACAACAAGGATAGTTGTGTAACTGCTGTCAGCTCGATTTGATTTGTAGCTGCATCTATGTCAATAATTTTCGCTAAATCTCCCGGCTCACGGTTTAATTCTTTCCATTCATCTACGATTTCTACTAACTGACCAGGAGCAAAACCAAGAATTTCATCCTTACCAACATCTGCAACTGTAATTCTTGTACCACTTATACTGAGAATTTTTGTAACAACTGAACCATTATCCCGTGACCACTTGAAAGTCGCTGTATCCAGAGTTCCCTCTTGGTGAATTTCTACACGATAAAGTTGATTTTCTAACCGTTGATAGCCCGCGCTGGGAGGGATTATACACGAAATATTAGAGTTAAGTACTGGCTGAGTGCGGGCATTCAGTTTACCTGTACTGGGTGCAATCAGTTCATTCCATTCAGGTAATTGACTATTACAATTTAGATTAACTGAAGATTTTGCGATGCCTATTTTATCTAAGATTAAGAAAATATCCTTAGCCAATTCTTCACTAATATTTATTCTGCCATTGATGAGTAAATTCATTAAGCTGGAAAAACTTTTTTCAACTTCTGGTAGCTCAATATTAGGATTATCAGTGAGCTTTTGTAGATTTCTAAGAAATAAAGTAAGTATTGGATTATCTTGTTCTTTAGGTTGAGCATCCCTATATTTCTGTAATTTATCTTTAAAATTTTTTAAGAATTCTGGAAGGTTCAGATCGTCAATACTTTGGAAAAAAATTGGTAAGATTTTTACCTGCCAGACAGTTTTGATGCGAGTTGTAGTGTCAGCACCACCTAAAGCTACTTCGTGCAGTAAGGGATTGTCTAAAGCAGTGATGTGACGTTGCCAAACGTGAAGATAAACGAGTCCTAATTTTGCCTGTGCCCTTTTAAGTAAATCGGCAATTTTAATATGAACATTTGGTAAATCCGGCTGTGCATCGTAAATAATATCATTGTCGTTTTCACAGAGGATACCGTTTACATAATAACGACCACTGCTAATCAACAAATTTTGACTATCTCGAGTAACCGATATCTTAAACCCTGAAGCATCTTTTGGTGCGCCACATAGCCCAATAACATCTTGAGTCTCGGTTTCAATGCGATGCTGATTAATAGCTTGTTGTTCATTCCAGTCGGCATCTAACTGAACTCGCCCTTGCTGCATTAACACCTGATTATAGTGTTGTTTAGGGTCAAAAGTTTGACGGCTAAAATCACCTTTCATTTTAAACTCCTCAAATATTTAACTTTGAACTAGGTCGCGTAAAAAATTCCTGCTTCTAAGCTGAAGCGCAAATATTCATCTAATCGCACGCGCAAATTAGTTTCACGTTGCGGTTGATATAAATCGTGAAATACCCCCATTTCTGATTCATCATCAGCACCCTGACGAATATTAGTAGAACAACGGTTACTTAATTGGCAATATGCGGGATGACCAAGGCTAATAGAAGTAAATTGAAGGCGTGTTAAACTATCACCATTTTCTGGTAAGCAACGGTAACGACGTGGCACTTGTGAGTCTAAGGGTAAGTAAGAAAAACGAACACAACCTTTTTGTGGCTTTTTAACAATTACTTGAGAGCTAAAGATACTATTACTAGCTTCAATACTATTAACAAGACACTTGCCAAGGATAGTAGTTTTTTCTATTTTTAAATCAGTAAGCGAGGCATCTATAGCATTTGAATAATATATATTTAAACCTACAGTGCTATTTTGAATTACTAGCTCTTTGACAAAAACTTCAGCAGCTTCAGGGAAATGAATATAATCACAAATGCTGTGTTGAATGGAGACAATAAGTTGAGGGCTAGAAGATGGAATATGAAGACCAGTATGATCCTCAGAAAGCAGTGTACAGTGGACTATCTCTAAGCTGCCAAGGTTACTAGAGTTTACCACGAATAAACCTTGTATTAATAAGCCATTAAATACCAATTCTCCTAGTTCAGAGTTGTTAGTATCATCGTTACTATCATCATTTATTATAAATATATTGGCTTGGATGTGAGGGCGCAAATCTTTTGGGTATAACTGCCCAAGAATAGGCAGTTCTGATATTGACGAATCAGCTAATTCTGACTGAGATGCAACAATTAACAGTTGGCTACTTGCCGGAAATTGAATATTCAGATCGTCTCTGTAGGTACGGCTATCCATAATACAGATAACTCCTACTATTCCTGCTGGTTGCTGATTCCAAATCTCTATTGCTTCAGCGAGGGTTTTTACTAATTTCGGGTTATTATCTGGTGCATTTTGAGTTACACCTATTTGCCAATTAATTTCTCGGAATTTGAGCAGTGTTTGAATAACAGATTCACTTCTATCATAAGGACCACTGCCCATATCAGTACTGAAACCATAAGCATAACTAACCTCAACTTTTTGAGGTTCATTACCTTTAGGGAAGACTAAGCGCCCAAGCACCGGATCTACTGCAACCTGGATGGGAAGTTGTTGCTGCTGTGGGTTTGGATTGTTCTTTGTGGGTTTTGGCTGATATGGCTTGCTAGTGGGTGGGTGTTGCAATTCGGTTAAATCACAAATCAGAACTTCTTCTGGTGGTATAGGGTTGGAATCTCCATCCAGAAAAATTTGGAAAACTGGGTATTCATCACCAAAATATATATCAAGAGGTGTCACGCCATCTACTAAAGCTTGACGACGGGCTTCTAGTTCTTCATAGAGTTCACGACGACATAAGGGTTTAGGAACATTAATTTCTGAGGCTAAATGAGTAATTTCAGTTTCAGGTTGTGGTCGGTTAAATAGGGGCGTGTCTAAGCTAAAAGGATTAAAAGTATAGTAAAGGTTATCGCGGTTCCGGGCAGTGCTATGTGTGACAAAATAGCTTTGCAATCGCCAGATAAAAATCCCGATATTAGGAATATTGTGGCGTCCGCGATTGATGGCAATACGACGGACATCGGCCAGATGAGCAAGGCTATCAAAAGGTGAATTTAATCCAGTAGTATTGTTGAGGCTATCAACTGCTGACTTGTTCCAAAGTTCTAAGGGTTTCCATTGGCGCAAGTCAGGTGTGACGTAATTTTTAAAACGCAGATGATTGAGATATTGAGTGGTTGCCAATGATTGAAAAAACTCAACTACGTTGGTATTCCAACCTGTAACGTCTTGTGCTATTTGCTCTATGATTGCGGCAGTGCCTTTACGTCGTCGATAGCCGATAGTATTAGCAACTTCAGCACGAGGGCTGCTAATTTTTGGTGCGACACTGTGCAAGGTGCGATAACCAATTAAGTCTCCGATATAAGGTATAACCCAGTCGGCACAGGTTTCAATAAATTGGTCATCATAGAGTTGTGCTAGGTCTTCTTCTAAAACAGCGATTTGTTCAGCAATTGCTGTTAATAAAGCTTTGAGGGATTCACCTTGCTCTGTATCACGCAGGCGATAAATAGCTGGTAAGAGATTGTATAGTTTCTCGGCATTTAAACTCATGTCATGACTCCCAAGTTTATAGGATTTGGAGCTAGTGTGAGTAATTCAGCGGCTAGTACAGTAGTGTTAGAAATGGGTTGAGGTGCAGCGGCAAAAAGTGGTTTTTTTAAGCCATCATTGCTAATATTATCGGTACGCTTGAGTTGATCTATGTCTACTGCTAATACTCCCGGAACAGTTTGCATAACTGTGATCACTTCGCTGAGAGTGACTGGTTGACTAAAGGCACGAGCATCAAAAGAAAATTGCGATCGCAAAGATTTTTCAACTGCTACTAACACTAACTCTCTGCGATAGTCTGGATCTATTTTTACTTTGGCAGCTACTCTAAAGAAGGCTGGGCGATAAGATTGTAATCGTAGTGGTACATAGGGATCGCTGGCTTTTTTGATTGCAATTAAAAGATTTTTATAAGTACTGCTGTCTGCTGGGATGTCTTGTCCATTAGGGCCAGCTACAGTGATGAACACGGTACGTACTTGATTACTCCAAGTCCACGTAGCTAAGGCTTTGGCTATACCTGCATAAGCACGGGCAAAATCTTCATAATCTTGTAGCGAAACGATCCGATCTAAAGTTAATACTGTCAGAGGTGCGTTATTACGAGCTGTAGTTAAAGTTTCGGGGTTATCACCGCCGGTAGCTGCTATGGGATTGCTTACACCTTTCACCCCAAGGGGACGGGTGATTAATAGGCTGAGTTGTTCGGCTTTGAGGTTACCACCTAAACCAATACCTTGACGATAGGTGGCTGTGATATTTTCTTTGCCTGTGGGTAAACGTGCGCCTGTTTTACCATCGCCAAATTTAATAGTTGTTTTTGTGCGGTCGTCTATACTCGTAACAAAGATGCGATCGCTTGGTTTGTGTTTGTATAATCTTGGTACTTCATGCCAGAGTGTATCATTGACAGAAATTTGCAGAGTAGATTCTCCACCAGTAGGTGTGGCTGCACTTGTGTAAGTTAGAGGTGGTTGGCGCAGAGTAAAGCTTTGATAGCTTTGGCTAGCATCCCCACTACCAATAACTTCTGCTTTAGTTTCACCGTGAGTAGCTAAAGCAACATTGGCGTAAATTATCACTGTGCTGCGGTGATAAATATTTTGCAGCGAACCAGTTAAAGTAATGGTATTTGAATTATTGGCAATAGAGGCGATCGCAACTACTTCACTGGTAGTTTGATCGGATTGCCATAGCTTACCACTGACAATTAGCGATCGCTTTGGCTCTAGACCTAACACAAATCTATCAAGAGTAATTTTATCTCCTTGTAGAGGTTCAGTGATTGGTTCTTCTGCTAACTCTAACAACTGACTGTGAGCAAAAACTACGGTGTCTCGTAAATGATTTGTAAATTGTTCTAGATTTTCTCCTTTTAATTTCAGGCGTGTAGTCTTACTAGAAAGAGTAAAACGAGTCTGGGAATCTTCTACAATTGATTCGACTTGATAAACCTCTGTCCAGATGGGCATTGACAATACTATCCAACTATGTTTAATAATTTGCGGATATAGTGCGTCTAGATAAATAGTATTGTTTGCAGAAGAGCCATAAAAGATGTTGAAATTGTTCCACTGGTTTCCCGTACTTGAACCTGACACAGTAGTTGGTGGTAAATAATTCGGATCAGGGGCGTTATGACCAAATAATGCAGCTCGTTGACGCAGTGCATAAACTTTTGGTTGAGAGGCTGGTAAAGTATGCGCCGATCCTAATTTCTCACTCCAAGTCATAATTGTGTAACCAGCTGTCTGATCAACTATGACAGTTTCTATGCGCCGAAAATCCCAACGCTCAGTGTTTTTATTTTGTTCCCATTCTTCGCCAATAAATAATAATCCATCCCCTGATTTTAAGTTAGTGTTAACACCTTTGATATAAACTTTTGTACTATTTAAACCTAACTGTTGAGTTTTAGTTTTTTGGGGTTTGAGAATATTCCATTCTGCCTTGGCGACAATTTTTTCGATGGTTTCAAAAGTCTGGGGTTGCTCACCTGGCCCCGGTATGCTTTGTACTTTTGTGCCGATGTCAATTGTGGCTTGACGAGGCGTACCTGGTGCATCTTCCAGGGTAAAAGCTAGGTAAGTAGTTGCAGCGACACCGGGATTGAGTTTATAACCAATTAACCGCGCCAGTTCTAAAATTGAGGCTCGTTCTGTTGCTGTTCGCAGGTAAGATTCATGAGCAATACGTTCTTGGTAAAATGTTAGGATATCAGCTATAGTTGCCCAAGCATCAATCAGAGCAATAGAAAAATCATCGTCATTGCGTGTCTTTAAATTGTGCAGTATGGGTAAGTTAGATAACGTCAGACTTGCTAAGAGACTTTGTTTGAATTGGTTGTAATTACCAATTCTATAGGCTATTGCAGCTAAACTAGGACGGTTATAAACTTCTAGAGGTATCTGTACGCTGACACCTTCACAACAACCGCAATCATTAACATCACCACAAGATGAATTTACAGGTATATTCATTTTCCGTCCTCCATATTCAGACGCAAAACTCCGTTTTCGGGAAAATTTAAATCATTATCAAGACGAGCAATTTCTAATCGTCCCAGTTCTAATTTTCCTTGATCCAAAGCTTCTTGGCTAGGATTACCTTGACGTTGAAATTTAGTTATTTGCACAGCAATAACACCTGGCAAAGCTTGAGCAGTAGCATATAAACGACTGAGATAAACTGGTTGTCCAAAGGTGAAATTATCAGGATGAAACACACCGCGTTTGCCATCTGATAAAATGCGATCGCTAAATACTTCTAATAAAGCTTTCTTCACATCACTACGGAAGTAATCACGCTGGACACAAACCCGCAAATCGATTTCTAAGGATACAAAACGCGGTGCATCAACTTCCAATTCATAACCAGCCATACGGAATCGTTCTAGATACTGGCGTATTTCCTCTTTAAAAGCTGTATCTACTGGTAATCCTCCTTGGCGATCTATTGTGACAAATACCGTATACCAACTACCTGTCCAGCGAAAGGTAGCAGCTGCTTTTTGGACTTGGGGATGTCGTTGGGCAATTTCTGCATAATCTTCTGGAGTGACAGCGCGTTGTTGAGTGGCGAAAGCATAGGGGGCGCTTTGCCCTGCATCCTCAATGGATTCTGGTTCTATACCTCCTTTTGCCGGTAGGGGGTTACTGATCTTGATGATCTGGAGATTATCAGTCACAATATGTGCGATCGCCTCTGGTCCGACATTACCCCGAATACCGTTACCAACACGATAAGTAGCATAAAAAGTAGTGCCTGATTGAGGACGTAACCCATGCCGATTGTCGCCAAATCGCAAATAGCTAGAACCATCAGTTTCAGTTTCTACTACAAAAGCGGTGGCATCTCGGTTACTATTTAACAAATCTGGTCGAGGTTTCCAGATTTGATTATTCAGAGTAATTGCAGGTAAAGTATTGTTCATCTGCCAAATCAAAGCTGATGTTGCTGATGCTACGGGGTCAAAAAGTAGAACTTCTTTTTGCTGACGAACATTAATAATTTGCTGTTTCGTAATAGTTCCAGTTTGGGTGAGGGGTTTTTCTTTTAACTGAGGGCGAAAGCGAGGAAAAATTTGTAACCTATCTAATTCTTGAGTTTCTGGATGACAGCGATCGCTTTGTTTAACTGGAACTCTAATTAATCTCGGATTTGGTTGAGGAACAGTCCCGATATCTTCTTGTTCAATAGTCAGACCATGATCTGCTAGTACAATATTACCCAAGGCAATACTGATATTTTCTAAATACTTCTGTTCGCCTTGTTGATTTTTATCTGTCTTGCTGGAAAGACATAAGGGAAAAGGTAGTGCATCTTCTAAATGCCATTCTATTTCTACGTAAGCTTGATTAAAAAGTGGATCTTTGACTATTTCACCTGCAATTCTTTCACCATTACCTGCTTCTGGATATACGCGGATGAGACGTACAGCGTGCCTATGATTGGGGTCGGCATCTGTGGCTAAACCTGTTTTTGGGCCGAGTTTTTCTGCAAATATTAATACATCCCCGACTCGTAAAAGCAGACGATTTTGTTCGTCATCTTTTAAATAAGCTTTAGTTGCACCCTTGGGTAAACAACATTCTTGATTGCCCCAAGTATAAAAATCAATTTCATTATGAACTGCATATAAAGTAATATTATGTAATGGTTCAAATACTTCCGTTTGTGACCTTTGGAGAATTTCTGTATATTGAAAATTGTTGACTACAACTGCATCTGTGCATTTCGTGAAAAATCTGCTGCGATATTGTTGCTCATTTGGCTGTAAAATCACAGCTTGATGAAATTCTGGGTTAATTTGAATTTGTATCCAAGTACGGGCATTGCAACCATCATGCATGAAATAATCGACTAGGCGAGAATGACGACGGACAGATATCCGACGACGTGCAGTATTCAGATAAGCTTCAGTAGCGATCGCATCCTGTTGATAACTTAAACCATCGCCCGCATAAGCCAATAGTTCTACTAAAGCAATACCCAAATCAGCAGGGTTGCGTTCTTGCCATTCGGGCATTAACACAGCCAAGCGATCGAGGATTAATTGGCGAAAACTATTATAATCTTTTGCTAAATAATTAATTTCCGGCTGGGGTTGCAGTTGGGGCGAACAAGTATCATCTTGCTGACAATCGAAATCACTAGGACAATTGACCTTAAAGAAAAAATCGACAGTTCTTAAAAGGGAATCGATATTATTAAGGGGATGAGATCCAGTCGGAATTAAGCGTAAGGTATAGGTAGAAAAATCCCCTGGTTGATTGACTGTAACTGTTAGGATATTGTCCTTAATATCTATATTAATAACAGTAATATCAACAATGCGTGAACCTCCCTCAATTTTTACATTCTCCTGACTGAGAATATTAATATCCAGAGGTTTAACAAAATAGACTAATATACTAACTTGGCTAGAATCAACTTCTAAATAATCAATACCATTAATGCTATCATGCGCTCTCACCGCTTCCCGACGATGTTCATTACAACAAAAATAAACCATAGTTTATAAACCTCCCCGCACAAACTGAGCAACTTGTCGTTGTTGTGTGCGTCTCACCGTATATTGCACCAAAACTTGCAAAGTAGAATCCTCATTTTGCACATTCACAGCTTCAACTTGAATCAACTCACCCAACCATTGTTGTAATGCTCCCTGAACCGTACTTTGGGTAGCAGCTGCCAAAACATCACTATTGGGAGCAAAAATTAGTTGTAATAAACCACTACCAAAACTAGGGCGATTTACCCGTTCCCCTGGAGAAGTAAACAACACTTGTTCAATTAAATCGCGGATATGTTTTTCCTCATTAGTTTCCGCAGTATGACCCCGACTATCAAAACCAAAAGGATAATTAATTTGTGTCATCACATCCCCCTCACCCGCGTTTGTGTAGTTATCACACTTAAAGGTGTACCTGTCGGAGTACAAATAGCCTGACTATCCTGCATTAACACTGGCATTCCCCCTGCCTTCACCCTGGTAGCAGCTGTTACCCACTGAGCAGTAGCGCATGGCGGTGCAGAACCAGTCAAACCACAAGCAGCAATAGTATAAGTACTGCTTTGAGTCACTACAGGCTGTCCTCCCACTCGCACACGGGGATTAATAGCCGTCGGCTGGGCCATACCTGCATGAGCGCACTGCACCAAAGCACCTTGGTGTAATAAAAAACCAGGCATCAAGTCACCTCCAAAGCACCATCATTGATTGAGACACTAGGGCCAATCAGCTTAATACTTGCACCCATTCCATTATCAATTTCAATTCCTGTGGCATTCATGACAATCTTTTGTCCCGTTGCCGTTTCCAGTGTGATACCACTCACACCAGGAGTATCATCTATCACGATGTTGTTTCCCCCTTCAGTTTGAATCATAAACTTTTTGTAGGGTGGTGCTAACAGCACAGGTGGCATTTCCGCCGACGAACCCCACCAACAACCAGACCAAATCGGGTATTCTGGATCACCATGTTCAAACTCAATCCACACCCCCGCCCCTACGGACGGCAAAGCAAAAAAACCAGTTTTCTGACCCCCAAAAGGCGCACAAGGTAAAGCCCAACCGCTATCTAAATCCCCCATGACATCGGGGACTTTAGCCCGGATTCGTCCCATCATTAACGGGTCTTGATTATCACTGACAACTCCCCGAAATTTACCGTACAATTCCTTACATGAATTTGTATTAATCATGGTCTAACCATTGGTAGTAAAGCTCTCGTTCCCTCCCGGCTAAGAGTAAATGTCTGTGTATAATCTCCTTTGCTAATGGTGTGTGTTACTCGGCGCACATAGTAATTCCCATCGTAAGAACTTCCCACACCACGCACCCCTACAGATTTTCTGGCGTGGAGAATATTACCGTAACGGATAGTATCTACTTCTCCCTCACCCCTGACAGCTTCCTCCATACCAGTTACACTAGCCACCGCAGAAATAGCCCCCTGTCCAAAAGTCTGTTTAGCAGTATCACACAGTAGGATTTTGCGTTTCGCTGGTGTAGGTGTAGCTGCGAGTGGGACACGGAGGGAAGGTAAAGAAGGAATAGGGATACTAGCTTTAGTAATAGGTTCTAGAATTGTTCCCATTGTGGCGATCGCAGCTAAGGCATCATGAGAAAAATATAACGATTTCAGATTTGAGTATGACCCCATATTCATAGTTAAAGCAGGTTGGGGAATATCCAAACGATTTTCTGGTCCCCAATAAGCTGTAGTTGTGCCAAATGTTAATGGTTCAATATAAAACACAAAACCATTACGTTGGGCTAAACGGTCAAGAAACTTTTTATCTGTTTCAAATTGGCGGGGGGTACGTTGCACCAGTAATGGTACTTCACTTGTGGGTGTTGCTTGGGGAATTAAACCATACTGAGCGTATTTAGCAATCACTTGAGTAACAATCAATGAATCTGGTTGATTTTCGTATTTTTCGTTTTTCTCTTCTAAATTCAGCATTAAACTGATATCTTTACCTGTCACCGTTAGGGTAGACATTCCTGGCTCATAACTGGGTTGAATTTGATGATGAGTGATGACCCCATCAATTAACACTTCAAAAGAAGCCCCCAAAAGTACCCCGATTAAAACTCGTGTAAAGGGTTCTAAAGCATCACTTTGTAATAAGGTGTAATCAAGTGTCTTGTCCTTACCTAAAGAGAAAGTCATCTGAAAGCCATCACCACTTTCCGCCACATCGTTAGTCACTTCTAATTTTGTTAAAGCGGTAAGTACTTCATAGGGGGCGGGACTGGGGACATTTTTACCCATCCACAACACAAGCCTAATACCCAAAATGCTAGTTAACATGGCTACCTCTAAGTTAAAGGCAAAGCAATTTTAATTGCCCTTCCCACTTCTTCTAATTCATCAGGCTGCATAACATTATTAGCATCGCAAACCCGCCAAAATTGGGTAGGGTCGCCAAGATAACGAGCGGTAATATTATCTAGTCTTTCCCCTTGAATAAATGTGTGTTCTACCAAAGTAGTCATACCTGCGGCTGGGGGAATAAAACGCCGTCGCAGATAGCGAACTTCACGGGGCTGACCATCACTATCAGTAATATTTGTGGTAGCGGTGGGGATATTGTAATAACGGCTAGATTTATCAAACATAAGTTTTCTTATCCAATACTCACGCTGGCACTAAAAGATGCAGTTACCGAGGGCAAACTACCAACACCGTTAATAGAGGCCATGACTTCCTTAATAATTTGATGGGCCATAAACAAACCACCCCCAACACTGAGAAGTCCTAAATCTTGGTAATTTAAAACCTGCATTCCTAAACTAACTTTGGCGCGAATGGGGTTTAAGGTAGTGTCAAAAGCTTCTTCTGTAATGCTCAGTTCTGTTAATCGTACAGGTAGAATGCGTTTTGCTCCCCACACAAACAGAGTCAGGGGTGCTTCTGGGGGGATAATTTCAATTACACCCGCAGCCAAAAGGGCTTCATTAGCAATAGCTAAGGCTGATTTGGGATAAAGCAACATTTCCAAAGCCGATAAAGTAGGGTAGACACCCATCTCAGTTGCTGGAAATTTTGCTCGTTCGAGTTGGTCAGAGGCATCAATTTCTACTTCTAGATTGATATTTTCTTGGGGTGGCCCTGTGAGTCTGAATGCTTCTCCTCTGTCTGTATTGCCGCCTGTGGTTTGGGCGGAAATTCTGCGGGTGAGGGTGTCGGGGTTGTATTGAAAGATGACAACACTAGCCAGGGGGGTGGCTGGGTCAAGTCCGATAATTGCGCCTTTAAGGAGGCGAGGGGAATTAGGAAAGGAGGTCATGATGAAATTTCCATTTTATTCGTTAACAATTGATAGTGCTAAATATGTTGTGAAGCAAAATCATGAAACCTTTTTTGTGCAACGGATAGTGAGCAAAAAATAACTAATCATAGATGAATAATATCAAGTTTCGGATAATCACTTACTATTCAAAACCTCCGCGTCTCCCCCTGCCCGCGTCCCCCCTCAGTCATAATCATAAGTCTTCAACCGAACGTGATATAACCATTCAATAAATTACCTCTATGATTTTTATTTAATTATCTTCCTTTAAGAAGGATTTCAATTTTGGCTGCTTTGTTGATTATCAATTTATTTGATTTACTCTTTAAGTACATAATACATATTTCTTAAAGTTGGGTGCTGAAAATAAACTTTGCCAGTTTGAAATCTACAAGGTGGTAAATTACCTTCCCCTATACCTGGTAGAAGTTCGGGATTATCAGTACAATAAAGAGGATAAATTATAGAAAGTTGTTCCATTTTTTGATACTCAAATGGGCCATCTAATTCTTTCATGGCAATGCCACCAGCACGGTCTATAAGTCGTCTTTTTGTAATTCCTGCACTCACAACAAGCGCACCATTCTTATGGGGGGGAACACATAATTCTGCAATTCGCCGAATAGCACTTTTTAAATCACCACTTATACCAGAAAATGCATACCATCCATTCTTATATCCCTTGAATATTGTTCCTCCAAGGTGAACGTTATGAGCTACTAAAGCTTGAGCATCTTCCGACCACTTCAATGCAAAAGCAGGCAAGTTAGCAGTATTTTTAACTAACTGCATCATTTGTGCATCTAAAACATCTTGTCGAATTTTTTGTGATTCTTGATCACTTAAAGACAGAAAATTACCCTGTGCAACATTGATAAATAAAGAAATCAGCTTTTTGTCAAAACGGAGAATATTTCGAGCTGCTTTTCCTTTTGTTTTACAGTTATTGTTTACGTCTACAACAATAAATTCTTTAGTTTTTTCGTCAATTGCTATACCCGCATTCAAAAAAATATTTTTTACTGTTGGATTGCGTGCAAATAAGTAAATCATAATCTCCTGTAACTGACCACCAGCTGTAGCAAAGCCTCTACCCCATGAGAAGTTTTCTATATCAGGTCTATCATATGTATTAATTGCTGATGCATCACCTTCACCCCTAACAGATTTCCAGATACTAGCTAAAATTGCTGCTTTTTTTGGATCAATTGTCTGTTTTAGCGTGTCTGACAATTCAGCCGTTTTCTGCCAGTTAAAGTAGTCAGACGCTGCCTTGGCTAATTCAGCAGAATCTGAATTTTGTTCTCTAAAAGCTTTAGCATTTTTATCAACTTGGGATTTAGGCATCATAAACGCTTCTTTATCAGCAGTGTACTCATAACCCTGCTTACCTACTATATTCAAATAGCGGGTGCGTATACCTTCTCTATTTTTCTTAATATCATCAATAATTTTTGTGATTCTACTATCAGGATTTGAAGTTGGTTGCTCAGGAAGTAACTGCAACCAACTACCAGGATTTAATGCTTGTTGTACTTGTGGTGTTGTACTTTCTTCGGTAATAGTGTCTGGAACTTGCCGTCTAACGAAGGTTTCTTGCTCATAATTTAAATCTTTGATTGCAAGGTTATTTAAAGAATTTTGAGCAGCAATATCAGCCTCTCGTTCAGAAAAATCACTAGGTTTTCCCAGTTTTAGGTTTTTATTTAACTCTAATTTGCTTTGCTGAAGGGTATGAACCAATTCATGAGCAAGTAATTTTTTTCCAGCAGTGATTCCTGGTGCATATTGCCCTGCTCCAAATACCACATCCTGTCCTACTGTATAAGCTAAGGCATTTACAGCCTGCGCTGATTCAGCCGCTTTGACATCTGTATGTACTCGCACTTGGCTAAAATTATGGCCAAAACGAGATTCCATGAAGGCGCGGGTATGAGAATCTAAAGGTTGTCCGGGCGATCGCAGCACTTCATGTACAATAGGCGGTACTTCGCTCACATCTTCCTGATTTTTCTGTTGTCTTTGCAAGGTTAATTTTTTACTCTGACACTCACTACACTGGCCACTCAAACCAGAAGATTTACCACAGACACATTTACGCTGCAAAATTCCACTATTCAATGGTGTCAAAGATGGTTTAACTGATGTATGATTTTGAACGATAGCTTTATTCATTTTTTTATTTCACATATTTTGCTATTTAAACGTTGAATTAGATAAGCTAATTCATGAGCAAGCAAGGTTCAACTTATTAAATAAAGTATGCAGATGGTATTGTCCATAATTAAATATGATCTTTTGCGCTACTGTATTAAGCCAGTAAAATTTAAGCAGTTATAATAAACTTATTGTGATTATGGTGCTGTTGCCTCAAATGAAGGAAAATTAACAGAACGAGAACGAGGCCTGGAGTAAGAACCAATATAAGAATTTTTTAAAATAAATTTTATTAATTCTTCTAGTTCTTTTGGAGGTTGTTTACCTATTTCTGGATCTACATAATTAGCATCTATAAATTTTGATATTTTTGTAGCATACTCTTTGGTTGTCACAGATCCAATAGGATGTCCAAAGAATTTATTATCACCTATATAAACAACATTTTCTGTTCTCCATGCACTGTTTGTAGGCATATAACGATTTTCAATTGGTATCTGGTCTCCAGGTTGAAGTTTCACTTTTAATTGAGTATTATTTTGCCATTCAAATAAGGATATGGATGGATTGATTTTAACAATATCTAGGTCTGATTCTAAACTAATTTTAGGAAGCTTGCTCCTATCTGCGTAACGTTCTATAACAAATGAATTATAATCTCGATCAAAAGCAGCATCTCTATAAGATTCCGGATAGGAAAAGTAAATTCCTCGTAATTGAATTAAAGTCGCTGCTCCAAGGCAATCAATAGAGTACTTATCTGGAAATTGCCAGACATCATTAATGGCTGCTGATGCACCATATTGACCAATTTTTACAGTAATGTTCAATATTGATCGTTGCCATTTTTTTTCAGTCTTTTCATCATTTTTTAAAAATTCTAATACTTCCTGCCAAGCAGATGGTTCTTCTTTAGAAGATACGAATATTTTTTCGTTACTATCTTTGATTAAGTGATATTCTACAATCCAATATCTTGGATTGTAAATATATCCATTATCATTCATTGATTGTCCAAAAGAAACACGTATAATATTATCTGTAGTTACTGGTAATTTACAACTAGCGTCAGAAATTTGCTGGCCAATAGTTTCACTGCTTATAAATTGGCTAGGCTTTGATTTTTTGGAAGTTTCATATGACTGTGGCATACTCAAAAATTTCTGGCGCAGAAATGCTAGTCCTTGAGTACGAGATTTGGGAAATTGATTTTTAAAATATTGAGCAAAATCATCTTTAGGTGAACCCGGCTCTAGACGGTTGTACAAGTTCTTTGCTTGGTCTGACGAAACAGTTGCAAATAGTTGTGTAAGTGCTTCTAACCTGTCTTCTTGATCTTCAGGATACTTTTTTACAATGTTAATCATCCCATTTAGTATTTGTTCATAAATTGTTGTATGGGCTTTAGAAGTAGTTCTACGTGCAACATATAGACTGGTTGGAGCAATCTTTGGTGGTTTAGAAGAATCTTTAAGATGTGACTTAACTTTGAGCGCACTAGCAGAGGATTGAGATATAACTGCTTCTGCCATTTGTTCCGCTACTTCTTCTTCAATATTGGATGAAGCAAGCTTTAGAGAAGTACTCAAATCAGTTTGTTTGCCTTGCTGAATCGTATGTGTTAGTTCATGTGTTAATAGTTCTAATCCTTCTTCAGTTTGGGGTACATACTCTCCGGCACCAAACACAATATTTCTTCCTACTGTATAAGCCAATGCATTCACAGCCTGCGCTGACTCAGCTGCTTTAGCATCTGTATATACTCTCACTTGGCTAAAGTCATATCCAAAACGTGATTCCATGAAGGCGCGAATATCAGAATCTAAGGGTTTACCGGGCGATCGCAACACTTCATGTACAATAGGCGGTACTTCGCTCACATCTTCCTGATTTTTCTGTTGCCTTTGCAAGGTTAATTTTTTACTCTGACACTCGCTACACTGGCCACTCAAAC
>NZ_JACJSJ010000150.1 GCF_014698115.1 Nostoc sp. FACHB-973 | reverse complement strand
CGAACAATTCGCAATTCGCAGTTCGCAATTCGCAATTAAAATACTAAGCAAAAATACGCTGGTTTGAATATTAATACTAATTGTTTTTTCAGAATTTAAATTAGGAACTTAAATTTCTGAATGAATTTTTCAATACTTCGGCTTTGTTCAGTACAAGTTTCGTCCGTCATTGCGAATTGCGAATTGCGAATTGGTAATTGTTGAGTGGTGGTTCTGCTCCTTTACACAGCATTAATTTCTCACGAACAGTAATCCAATCATTACTCGATAGAGAACTAGTACGAGTCCAGAATACCAAACACGGTTTTTTACTGACAATTACACAAAATTCCGACAAATTGCCGGCTAACTAAGCCCATTAACTCATTCAAACAAACACAGCCATCACTTTACAATCATGGAAACCATCAAAATCAACAATAGCGTCTTTCTCATCCCACCCAGTCAACCAAAACTACAAGCTAACTGCGCTAAAGAATACGGGCAATTCCTTCTTGATTGCCCCCCGAAACTGACGATTTTAGAAGCACAAGCGGGGGGATATCTCAAGGGAAGTAAGGCTGACTTTGCGATCGCAATCTCTCGCCCTGACCGTCTACTCACAATCAATGAAAACTTCACCAATGAACCGTTTACCGAACTGTGGGTGATTCCAGTAGCAGGCGGACTCAAAGATCAGTTTAAAGGGCCAGCCTCAATGCTGCTTTGTTTCTTGATGCACCGCCGTAGCAAGGACTCGTTTGCTGCACTATACAATCACTTCGCCCATCGTGCTTTTCAATCGTGGTGTGAAGAGGGAATGGCGGGAGATCCGAAAGAGTTTTGTTATAGCGCGATCGCTAGCGTACTCAAAAACTACATCTTCTGCGCCGAGTTTCAGAAAGTAGAAGGGGCACTAGGAACCTATTGGTTTATTCAGTGGAGTTACCGCAACCCGGAATCTGATTTTGAAAAGGACGCTTTAGTTGCAGCAGAGATGATTCGCTCTGGTGCGGAGTCGGGGGCGACATTGCACTGGGTGACTAATGAAACTTATGAAAGATGGGCAGAGAACGCAAATAAGACGGCTTTAGCACTGCCATCTGTGTCTGAAACTGAAGCCAGAGCATCTCTGCAACCACAGAATCAGCAGGTATTACCACAGGGTAACAAGCGGTAATTGATAACAAACAAAGGCGATTCAGCTTTGAGTCGCCACTAGCCTAAATATTCAATTTATCAGTGATTATGGAGGTCAACAAATGAAGAAAAAATGGACTCCCCAAGAGTTAGAAATTCTTGATGAAATGTCTGAAGCTTACACACCTAAACAGATAGCATACAGACTTAGAAGACGAGGCTATCATCGCACAACTTTAGCTGTTCATAAAAAGCTGTATGCGTTGGGTTATTCTGCACGTCCTACTCTCGACAATTATAGTTGTAGCCAAATTGCTCAAGCTCTTTCATTGAATCCCTGTACTGTAGCTAAATGGGTAAAACGAGGCTGGCTCAAAGCTATTCGGCGTTCTGCGACAAATTACCTCGTTAAGAGTCGGGATTTAAAACGGTTTTTCAAGAATCCTCCACATTCTATTAGGCATCGGATTGCTGCGATAGATCCGCAGATTATTAGCTATTTGGTAGGTTAGCTAGTATTTTCAGTCATGCGAATAACAATAGAGAGGTGATTAATTTGTACAGTTGTCAACAAATTTTAATTCATCCAAACCAAGAATTGAAAGCTATTTTAGAGTTCATCTGTTCAGAATCGAATAAGTTAGCAAACTGCACCATTTACTATGCTCGTCAAATCTGGTTTAAGGCGAAACGCTATATAACTAAGTTTGAATTACACCACCAGATGAAATCAAACCGACATTTTCAAACACTCTATTCTCAGGCTTCTCAGCAGTTGTGCAGCTCTGTGTATGAGTCGTTTGCATCTTTCAAACAACTTAACACATTGTACAAACGTGGTGAATTGACAGACAAGCCAAGTCCTCCAAAGTATAGAAAAGATGGTTTGAACTTGGTTACTTATCCTAAACAACCATTAAGGCTAAAAGACGGACAAATCAGAATACCTCTTAGTTCCCTAGTAAAAATATGGTTTAAGTTAGATTACTTTACTCTACCTATGCCCTCAAACTTGCGATTTGAGGATATTAGAGAGTTAAGAATTTTACCGAGGAATCGCTGTTTTTTTGTAGAGTTCGTCTATAAGACTAATCCTGTTGCATCAGATGTAGATAAAAGCAGGGTGTTAGGAATTGACCACGGATTGAATAACTGGTTAACCTGTGTTTCTAACCTTGGCAAAAGCTTTATTATTGATGGTCGGCATTTCAAAAGTTTAAATCGTTGGTATAACAAACTCCTCGCAACAATTAGAAAGAACAAACCTCAAGGTTTTTGGTCAAATAAACTTGCTGCTATCACTGAAAAACGTAACAGACAAGTTAGAGATGCCATTAATAAAGCTGCACGAATTGTTATTAACCATTGCATAAAAAACCGAATTGGACGGGTCGTGTTTGGCTGGGGACAAGGAATCAAACAACAAACTAATCTAGGGAAGAAACGCAACCAGCAATTTGTACAAATCCCAACTGCTAGGCTCAAAGGGCGAATTAAGCAACTGTGCCAGCAGTATGGCATTGAGTTTATAGAGACAGAAGAAGCTAACACCTCAGCAGCATCATTTGTTGATGGGGATACACTACCAAAACACGGTGAAAAACCCGATGGGTGGAAATCTTCTGGTCGCAGAGTAAAACGCGGATTGTTCCGCACGAGCCAGAATTGGTATATTAATGCGGATTGCAACGGAGCAGCCAATATCATCCGCAAAGTAAGCACAACACTTAGTTTAAACTTAAGTGGAGTGTCTAGGGGGTCATTGACTACCCCCACCCGGATCTATATCTGGGTGACAGCTAAGAAGAAACGGGGTAACGAGGTTTTAGCCCGTTGCATAGTTTCCGCTTAGAGTCTCCGCATCTAAAGATGGGGGAATGTCAAAAAGATATGTCTGAGATTAGTCTATCTCATTGACGATAAAGTTGATTTAGAAGATTTCTAAATTTGTGTCAAAAAGATATGTTCGAGATTAGTCCATCTCATTGCCCAGTGCGACCCTGCCCGTTACATCCAGAATCCTAGAGATGACCACATACCGCCAATTAACCATCTGGGATGTATTAGATGAGTTGTCTGAATCTCCACCAACTTCTTCCCTTGATGCTATGTGGGATTGTTTGGATGCCGAGCTAGAAAAATTACCCTTGGAGGCACAGTTATTAACCGCAGCGCTTGCCTTCAGTCAAATTGCGGATATTCTTAAGTCTCGTGCCGAAGTGCTGTTGCAAGATACCCGCGATCGTAATAACCCAAAGGGGCCTATTGTTAGCACCGATCTCTTTGCTGGTCTAGTGCGGACAACAATGCACCTAGATTTAGATGATTTGATTGAACCGCAAACACCACAAACCTTTAAACCACATGGCCCACACCAATTTTCACATCCTACTGAGTTGGGTGATTCTGTAGTAGCACCCGTTGAAAAAGCGAATGTTTTGGCAATGCTTGATGAGGTAACAACTTTAGAAGATGTCCGCAATTTGGCATCAGATGAGGATGTCCAAAAATGGCAGAGCGCCATCGCTAACTACCTGATAAATGTCAAAGATGAGATTTCTTTAGTTAAACTGCAACGTGTGTTGCAAATGCCGATGGTGGAGGTATGGTTAGGATTGTTGCTTGGTGGTTTTACCTTGGAGCAACGTGGAGATTTTTATCACAACCAAAATGTCTGGGTGAAAAGCTCTTCTTCCTACTACTAATAACAATGGACGCAGATTAATTTCTCAATCAAGCGAGTCAAATATTCTGACTCCTGAATTCTTACTAATATCTTGGCTGGGGATATGAACTTTCGCTACATCCAAAGCGAATAAATTTATAAAAATTTTCTCACTTATTAACAACTTAATATCAAGCAGATAAATGTTAGTAGATTAAATTCAAGATTATAATCATGATTTTCACTTGCGAAGGTAATCCAAAATCAGCGATTCTGACAAAATTAAGATAAAGTTTGATTGCAAAAAAAACACTTTTGTCAGTAATTAGCAACGCTGTCAATAATAGTACAAGCAACTGCTTTCAATGAAGAACGATTGTCTCGTGTGTTTCCTGTGTTCCCGATTCAGCTGAGTTTCGCTAATCCCTATGAGTTACAAAAAATACCTTGCTGGCATGACTTGCATTGCCAAACTAAAGCACCAATATTTATTACACATTTGTAGTACATTAGCTTACAAGCAAAGGCAGTATCCGCGATCGCAACCTACAGAGACCGGATATTAATAACTATTTAATACTTGCAATAACGCTTGAATATTTAGCAAGCGCGATGCAGATTTAGTTGGTGGGCTGGTTGTGGTTAAAAATATCACTGATGACTAATAATTACTATTGACAGTAACTTTCAAGCGTAGAAGTAGAATATAAACATGGTAGAGGATAATGCAGCGAGATTTGCTTTAAGAACTGAGCTTTTATTACGTATAGATAATTTGGGACTACAGCAAAGCCTATTTCCAACCTCTGACGAACTTATTGATCAACTTATACAACAGTTGGAGGGCATAAGTCCTATTCCGCAACCACTTCAGCCTAACTATCTTCCTTCTCTATTAGGTAACTGGCAATTAGTGTATGCATCTGCTGGGACAATCGTCACACGCCAGATTGCATCAATTCCAGATTTTTTGGGTGTAATCAAAATTAAACGCGTGTGGCAAAGATTGGCTAGTGAGAGCAATGCCAGAAAAATCTCAGCCTCTAATAGCGCCCAGCTTGAATTACCCATTTTAGGTGAGTGGCAGTTACAAGCTAATGGACATTGGAAATGGGGTACGGATGAGAAAACTGCCACAGTGTCCTTTAACTCATTTTCCATACAAGCAACAAAACCTTTTGGGCTATCTAATTGGAGTTTTCCTGAGTTGAAAATACCAGTATTAGATTTTTTACAGAAAGAAGCTTTATGGATCACCTCCTACTTAGATCAAGAAATTAGGGTAGGACGAGGTGCAACAGATAATTTATTTGTATTTCGTCGTGATGTAACACCCTCAAATTAGCTCTCCCAAAGAAGTTTGACTCAATGAAGGTAATTAAAAGCATAATTGAAAGTTGAGATGAAAAAAACCAATATTTTTCTTGTTTTTTGTCAGCAATTAGCTTTCATCTTTTATGTGTTATTTTCCTCATCTGTGATGGCACAGATTGTTCCAGATAACACATTATCTGTCAACTCTCTAGTTACTTCACAGGGTAATACCAACAATATTAATGGAGGAACGCAAGTAGGAAGCAACTTATTTCACAGTTTTGAACAATTTTCTCTATCCACAGGTAGCACCGCGTACTTTAATAATGCCTCAAATGTTCAAAACATTATTAGTCGAGTAACTGGTTTATCTATCTCTAACATTGATGGTTTAGTGAAAGCTAACGGCAGCGCTAACCTGTTTCTAATTAATCCTAACGGGATTATTTTTGGTCCCAATGCTAGCCTAAATATCGGTGGTTCGTTCTTAGCTAGTACTGCTAACAGAATCAATTTTGGTGATGGCAGCCAATTCAGTGCAAAAACACCACAAAGTAAACCTTTATTAACAGTGAGCGCACCTATTGGCTTAGGATTTGATGGTAATCCAGGGGCAATTGAAGCTCAAGGTACAGGACACAATCTAAGTCTCAATAGCCCATTCTCACCATTTATTAGAAGCATTAGCTCAGATGGCTTGCGTGTAAAGCCTGAGAAAACTTTAGCTTTAGTGGGCGGTGACATAGCTTTAGAAGGAGGCAAGCTTGAGGCGAGTGGAGGGCGGATTGAGTTAGGTAGCGTTGATAAAGGAATAGTAAGTATTAATACAGATTCTGCTGCTTGGACTTTCAACTATAAAGATGCATTGAGCTTTAAAAATATTCAACTATCTCAACAGTCAATAGCAGATGTCAGTGGCTCTGGTAGTGGTTTCATTCAAGCACAAGGTGCTGATGTGGAACTAGCAAGTGGCTCAATCTTTTTGATTCAAAACCAAGGGAATAAATTATCGGGTGACATTATTGTAAATGCCTCTGAAGAATTGAGAATAATAGGGACTTCTCTCAATGGAGTAATTCCTACTAGCTTGGTTAATGAAACTCTACTAGGAAATGGAGGAAGAATTGAAATTTCAACTCCAAATCTAATTATCGAGGACGGAGCAGCAATAGTTGCTAAAACTTACGGTGCAGGCAGAGGAGGGGATATCATTGTGAACGCTTCCGAATTCACTAAAGTTACTGGTGGCTCTGCTTCCGTTCTTCAGCTGCCCAGCAATATAACTACTGGAACCTTTGGCTCTGGAGATGGTGGCAATCTTACACTGTCTACGAAAAGTTTGTCTATACAAGATGGGGGAGAAATTCTCACTTCGGCTTTTGGTACTGGCAAAGGTGGTAACTTAACAGTTAATACTCCTCTATCTACTCAAGTAATTGGCTATTTATCAGGAAATTCGCAGCTTTCTAGTACTATTCTTACTAGAACTTCTGGCTCTGGTAATGCGGGGAATCTATTTCTTTCAACAGGATTTTTGATTGCCAAAGACGGAGGTATTATTGGTTCTTTAACTCTTGGAAATGGCTCTGGAGGGGAGGTAACTGTCAATTCTAACAACTCTATAGAACTTATTGGGCTAGTGCCAAATGTCTTTACTCCAAGCTCTTTGGTTACTGCAACTTATAGCAGCGGTAATAGTGGAAAATTAACAGTTAATACAAAAAAGCTAACAGTTAGGGATGGCGGAATAATTAATACTTCCACTCGCTCAACAGGGAAAGCTGATAGCCTTATCATTAATGCTTCTGATTCTATAGATGTAATAGGTAGAGTCCCAGGCGCTGTAAATCCCAGTCTCATAAATTCATCTGTTGTTGGTTCCAATAAAAGTTTTCAAGAGCTATACCTGTTGCCTTCAGTACTGAGAGGAGATTCGGGAAGTATCACAATTAATACTAAAAAATTAAATATTACAGACGGCGCTCTAATCAGCGTTAGAAACGACGGACCTGGCAACGCCGGCACACTTCAAATCAATGCCGATCAAATCAACATCACAAACAACGGTGGTATTACCGCGACCACTGCGGTTGGCGAGGGTGGCGATATTGGGATAACATCGAAAATCATTCAACTACGCTCTGGCAATATTTCTGCAACTGCTGGTACACAAGGCACCAAGGGCAACGGCGGCAACATCCGCATCGACACAGACATCCTGACCGCCTTGAACAACAGTGCCATAACAGCAAATGCATACCAGGGGCGTGGGGGTAACATACGTATCAATACCAAGGGACTATTTATTTCCCCCGACACACAGATTACAGCCAGTTCTCAACGAGGAATTGACGGCACACTAGAGGTCAACTTTCAAAACAGAAATCCCAGCCTTACCAAAGTACAACCACAGGCGATCGCACAAGCTCCAGAGGTAGTGTCAGTATGCCAGGGTCATTCTAATGGAGTAGCGAGTACATTTGTGAATACTGGTGCTGGTGGAGTAGCAGCTAATTCTGACAATCAGTTAGATAACAGTTCTACTTGGCAGAGAAATTCTAATTCTGTCCAGGCGATTGATAATAATTGGGAGCCATCAAAAACTGAAGAACCCATAGAAATTGTAGAAGCCCAGGGTTGGATATTAAATGCTGATGGAGATGTAGTCTTGACCGCACAAGCCGATCCACCAAGTCCCTACGCTGAGGTGTCTGCTTCTAGATGCCATAAGCTAACTTCTACGCAGCCAGTATCATCGGTCATAGAAGCGGTACGGGTAAAATGATTAGTTTTTGGTGTTTATTCAAGTACTTATTGTTATGCATTCTAGGATTATCCATAGCTATAGGACAGCCATCTTTGATTCTGGCTCAGGAAGTAAGCAAACAAACGCAACAGCATCAAGCTGAAGTACTGAACCAGAGAGGGCAGAGACAACTGGATCTAGGTCAGGCAAGAGAAGCCTTAGAGTCTTGGCAGCAAGCTACAAAACTTTTTGAACACCTAAAAGATAGAGAGGGAATCACCGGAACCTTAATTAATCAGAACGTCGCTCTACAAGCTTTAGGTTTACATCTTCGCGCTTGCAAGATAGTTGTCACAGCTTTGAAATTCGATGTTGAAATCTGTACCAATTCGTCAGACCAGCCCACTGATTCTACAAAAAGACTACTTGATGCAGAAATTGATAAGTTGAACCCAATACCTGTACACCTACTAGGATTACAAAATTTAGGAAATGTATTACGCCAATTAGGCAAGTTATCTGAATCAGAATTAGTTTTGAGAAAAACTTTATTGATTGCTCAACAGTTAGCTAATTTTGATAACAGTGCAATTTTACTATCACTCAATAATACTGAAAAATCTATATATCAACAGGCGCGGGATAAATATAGTTGGATAGAAGAACCAGTTTTTCAAAAAGAAACTGTTAATTTTATTCAAAAACAAGCACTCAAATTACTCAATAATTACCAGTCATTGATTGATATACCAACCGCACCAATACCAATCAAACTACAGGCGCAACTACAACATTTGAGCTTATTATTAGACTTTGAAAAGTGGTTAACAGCAAAATCAAATTTAGGCAATACACACTTAGCTGCGATTCAAACTCAAATCAATCAACAGATTAAACCTTCTGTAGAGCTAATACTGAAAAATGCTTCTGCATTCTCTAAATTACCTACTAGCCAATCTATTTATACCAAGCTAAACTTTGCCAATAGTCTTAATCAAATTCCAGACGAACGATTACATTCAGTAGCCGTCCAATATGCAAGATCAGCTTTGCAAACGGCTAAAGGCACTAACGAACAGCGGCTCATGTCCAATGCTTTCGGTACTCTGGGCAAGTTAGAGAAAGAAAAAGAGCGATCGCTCCATTATCTTGAACAAGCTATGGCTTTAGCCCAATCAGTTCAGGCATGGGATATCGCATACCAGTGGCAGCACGAATTGGGTTTAGAGTACTACAAACTCCAGAAGTATGACAAAGCCCTTGAAGCTTACAGTGCTGCAATTAATAACCTGACGCGAGTTCGTGATAATCTCTTAGCAAGTAACGTAGACACACAGTTTTCCTTTTATGAGAAAGTAGAGCCTGTTTATCGTGAGTATATGCGACTACTGCTCTCATCTCCCAACCCCAATCTAGAGTTAGTGATTCAGACGAATGAGCAATTGCAAATAGCAGAACTGGAGAATTTTTTAAAATGCGGTAAATTGGATGTTATAGCTTTGGATAAGCTTCAGGACTTGCCTATCACAACCGCAATAGTTCATATTATTGATTTAGGCGATAGCATAGAAGTAATTGTCCAATCGTCTAATCACTCTCTTGCTCGTAACTCTGTTGACGCTAAGTTAATCAGAAGCTATGTTAATAATATATTAGATACTGTGCAGTCTGACAGATTTTTTTCTACTACTAACAAGGAAATTATTTTATATTATCAAAAATTTTATGAGCTACTGATTAAACCTATTCAGGCATATTTACCTTCATCAGGGACACTTGTATTTGCTTTAGATAGATCATTTCAAAGTCTCCCAATGGATTTACTTTATAATGGAAAAAACTATTTAATAGAAGAATACAGTATTGTAGAAACTTTCGGCTCTAAAATCCGACCACCTAAATCTTTATCTCAAAATAAATTCACAGCTTTAATCGCTGGACTCAGCAAAAAAAGCCCCAGCTTCAATGACAAGAATGCTCCAAAAGGGTTGAAAGCGCTACGGGAAGTGGCAGTAGAAGTAGCCCAAGTTAAGAAAGAGACAGATTCCTCAACTGTACTGTTAAACGAAAACTTTACTAGTCTACAGTTTAAACAAGAACTAACTAAAAATGATTTTCCAATCGTTCACATCAGCACTCATGGACAATTTAGTTCTAACTCTGATAAAACTGTATTTTTAGCTTATGACAAAGTAATAAACATATTAGAATTTGATAGTTTACTAAAACAAAAGACTCAATTTAATGAAAATACAATCGAATTATTAGTTTTAAGTGCTTGTCAGACAGCCAAAGGTAATAAGCGTTCAACCTTGGGAATGGCTGGAGTGGCAGCACAAGCAGGCGCACAGAGTGTAGTCGCTAGCTTATGGCTGGTAGATGAGGATTCTACTGCCATACTCATGCAAGAATTCTACAAGGTTCTGAAAAATGGTTTAACTAAAGCAGAGGCACTGCGTCAGGCAAAATTAAGTTTATCATCCAATCCTAAATACGTTCATCCTTACTTTTGGTCAGGCTTTGTGCTAGTTGGCGGATGGTTATAAAGTTCTACTATTTTTAAACCTTCTTGTACACGAGCTAGTTCATCTAAGTTATTAGTGTTTTTTGCCAGTTGTGCTGCTTTCCTGTATTCACGAAGTGCCTCCTTTGGTAGCCATGCTTCTAAATACCGATCTGCTAATAATCGATAGATAGTAGGGTTTTGACTTCCTGCTCTTACTCTTGCTTTCAGTGATTCAATGGTTTCATTTAAAAGATTTCTTGCCATAAATACAGCATCTAAATCCCATATCGCAGCTTCATCTGGAGGTAAATTTAACTTATTAATTTTCTTCACTTTTGCTGCAAAAGCATCTTGTTCTTCTTGGGGCAAAACACTAACCACTAATGGCTCTGAAGAAATAATAGGAGTATCACCTACGTTAGCTAATACAGTAAATTTGTAAGTATTAAAATTTTGTAATTCTTTTTGTTCTTTTGGATAGGGTAGTGCAGTAATAGTTTTATCTACTGTTTTCTCCCAGTAAAACTCGTAACCACTAACAATTACTGTGTAACTAGTGGCTTGAGGTACAGCATACCAAGAAATTAAAGGTCTGGTACTCAACATTGAACTGCCATAGGGACTAATTAGCATTGGTACATTTGTTGGACCTTTAATGCCGTCACATTCAGTTGGGTTCAATCCCGTACATAGCCTTACTCTGTCGTGCGGTAGCCTACATTTATCTTCAACATCGAAAATGCTACTTTGTTTAAAATCTAGAAATTCTCCGTTCAAGTAACATAAAGTATTAACTGTTCGTCCATTCATTGGAGTAATGCGATCTCCTGAACACAATAAGCTATTTACTCGCCAGCGAAGATCGCTCACGCTAGTAACTCGACCAATAACCTTACACCTACGTTTTGCTTCTGGCTTTACCTGACCCCACGCATTACTCCAACCTAGAAGAAGTATCGTTGATGTAACTACTAAAATTTGGGAGATACAGACTTTTATCTCAATTTTGTTCTTGTGTCTGTGTGTACTCAACATCAAAAGTTTTTATCTAGCTATATGCAAGTTAATAGCATACAAGAATTGGAGAGATAAAAGAAGGTGTTTAACAAGGTTTTTGAACTTTAATAATAATTTGTTACTGTTAAGACACTATTAACTACAAGAAGCTTAATCTGGAATTAAATTAGGAGCCTTCTGTCTAATTTTTTCTATTATTTCGGCTCGCCAGATGAAAACCTCTGGTTCTTTAGATTCAGTTAGCAAACAGGCTTCCCACGAAAGCCAGGAGTTATCAAAATCACCTAAAATTCCCTGTATTTGTGCCAGCAAACAGTGGGTAGACGTTCTTTGGATATCTAATTCTTTCGCTCTCTCTAAATATTTTTTCGCCTCGCTATATTTCTTCTGCTCAAATTTTGCCCAACCTAAATTTTTATACAAAACTGCTTGCCATCTGGGATTTGTAGTTTTTTGTAGTCCTTCTTGGGCGAGAGAAATTGCTGTATTATAATCACCTTGTAGAATTTTTACTCTAGATAATTTATTGATAGCAATTATCGCTTGTCTATTAATTTTTATGGCTAACTGGTATTGTTGCTCTGCTAAATCATATTTCATTCGTTCATCGTAGTAAGTTCCCAATCCATAATGCCCTTCCCAATTATCAGAGGTTAACTTAAAAGCCTTTTCATAGCTATCAATTACACATTGAGAATCTTGTAATTGTTTACACACAATACCTAAATTATTATATGATTCTACATTTGTGTCATTATATTTAATTGCTAATTCATAGTATCTTTTAGCTAATTCTAGACTCTTCGTACTGCGAAGTCCTTGTTCAAAATAAAATTTGGAAATTGTGTATCTGGCTTGAGGATTAATTTTTATAGCTGAGTCAAAAAACTCTTGTGCGGTCTGAAAATTATTTGCTGCCTCAGCCTTCTCCCCTTGAGACACTAAATATTTAGCTCTTAGTGGTAATAATACTTTGAAAGTCACAAAGACTGTCAAAATCATAAATCCAATTGCTGCGCTGACTCTGAACGTTTTAGACTTCGTTACTCTATAAATTTTATTTTGCTGAGGAAGTATTTTTAACCGTTGCAGGATAACTTCAGTACTTTGCGGACGTTGCCCTGGTAAAGGAGCCGTCAACTCATCAATAAAATCAGCAAAAGGTTTGTCAATTTGCGGTGCTTTGTTTCTCCATATTAATCTTCCTGTCTGTTTATCCGTAGGTAAATCGATTAGTTGAATTGCAGTAAGTAGATGGACAAAAGTACGACCCAAAGCATAAAAATCTGATTGCGGTACTGCCTGTCCATCAGTTTGTTCTGGCGGAGAGTAACGAGGTGTGCCAACAGATGTAATTTCATATTTTCCTCCTCTAGACGTGCTGTCTCCTCCACTTCCGCTTATTTTAGCTAAGTAAGTACTAGTCACTCGCCGTGCTACACCAAAATCCACTAACGCTAATTGACCATTTGACTGGAGAATTATATTAGAAGGTTTAATATCTCTATGAAAAAAATTAGCACGGTGTACTGCGGCAAGAATTTCAACTAATTCTTTTAGCCATTCTAATGCTTGAGATTGCAAAATACGCCCATTAGATTCTATCCATTGCTCTAAATTCTGTCCCTCGATTTTATCCATAACCAAGCAATGTAAGGTTAAAGAACTATTGACAGGAACAAAAGTGAAAAAGTCATCTAAGGTACTTTTGGGAATATTTGAATGATGGATTAGCCGTAAACTAAGAGATTCCCGCTCGATTAACTCAACCAGTTTCGGCGAGTTCAATTTCAGAACTTTCATGACTCGCTGCTTGCGGACGGGATTCCATTGAGTACCAGCGTCCTCCACTTCAAAAACTTCAGTATAGCTGAATGGATTTTCATTTAGCGGTCTTAATGGCTTAATCAAGCGGATGCGGTTATTAATTAGCAGCGAAGTACCACAAAAAAGACATTCTTCAATGTCTTTAGGATTTTGACGTTGCTCGCATAGGGGATTTATACAGTAACTCACATTCGCAGGAGGATAGCCAGATATAAACTACCTACCCTAAATCTAGTCTTTCTTCCTATCAACGATAATGTAAGTGAAGATTTAAAATTTTGAGTAGTCATTTTCAACAAAGAAAGTATAGTTTCTAACTTCAAAATAAAGAATAACTAGGAAAGTTATTAATATTTGTGTATTGGTAGTAATTTAACAGCAGCATTTAAAGTAATCCATTTGATAACTGCTACTGTGATCTAGTGACGGCAGTAGTTTTATTAACTACTTTTTCAAGATGCACGTAAGTAATGATTCTACTCTATCTTTCGTCCCCTTTGCATAATTGGTGACTTGAGTTATTATTTGTTTGGAGCAAACAGCTATTAAGTAGAGAAATCAAGTATTATTGAGTTATACTTGATACTACTTGTTGGCGGCTGCACTGAGAAAAAGCGTATGGGGTTGGTCGCTTGAACAACAGAATGAGTATAACTATGGATTCTAATGCTGTCCAGATACTAAAATCACCAGTCTATTCTCCCCTTGCTTCAAAGAAACAAGAGCTTTTAGGGCAAAAACACTCTTCTGTGACAGTAAGTTTTGATGAAACTTTAGTAATAGTTAATGATTTAGTGCTTGCCAAAAGAGGTAGATACTTATCTCAACCAGAGATACTTATTATGAGGGGAGCGTGGCATAACCGTGAGTTTGTAGAGATAGCAGAAAATTCAGCTTATAGCGTCAATTACTTACAACGAGGCGTAGCTACTCGGTTATGGGATATACTCACAAAAACAATTGGAAATGGCAAGCGAGTTACTAAAAAGAATGTACGGAATTTTTTAGAGCAAGTTGCACAAGAGTATTATGCTCAATCTGCTTTTACTAGTGAAGAAAAAAGCTCCCCTGTCAAAAATTGGATACAAATTCTAGGAAGTAAACCTCCTGAGATATCAAGTTTTTATGGACGTGCAGGAGAATTATCTTGCTTAAAAGAATTAATAATAAAGCAACGCTGCGTATCGTTAGTAGGGGTAGCAGGCATTGGTAAAACTGCATTAGCTGCAAAGCTAATACAAGAGATTAGTGTAGAATCAAAACCCAAATTTGATTGCATAATTTGGAAATCAGTTGCCCATGCACCACTGTTTCAAGACTTTATAGCCGAGCTAATAGAGCTAATCCAACCTTTAGAGCCTAAGCTAGACTCACCTAGATTTACTCAAGCAATGGTTTCAGCATTGATCGAGCAGATGCAATCGCGCCGATGTCTTTTGATATTGGATGAATCTGATTCCTTGTTTGAAACAACTAATTTAGAGCAACACCTAGAGTACAAACTATTTTTTCGCAGATTAATAGAGGAAATGGATAAAAGTTGCTTGCTCTTAACTAATCGAGTCTTTCCTGATGAATTTGAATATCTTATAATAGCAGGACGTCCTATTCAATATCTAAAAATAAAAGGTTTAGAGACTGATCCTGCAATGCAACTTCTATTTGATCAAGGATTGGATGACGAAGAGAAATGCAACGAATTAATTAAAATTTACTACGGCAATCCTTTAGAGCTAAAGACGGTAGTTACCAGAATTCACCACTTTTTTGGCGGAAGTGTTCAAAAGTTTTTTGAAAATAGAACTACGCTTTTCAGTAGCCAATTTCAAGCAATGCTTGATAAAGCCTTTGGTTACTTATTAAGTAAAAATCAACAACAAATTATGATTTATCTAGCAGAAGAGTTAACTTTAAACTCAAAACCTGTTAAACTTACTAGCTTATTAAATGGCTTGAATCAAAAGGAATCAATATCGTTATCAATATCAGATTTAATTACAGCATTAGAAGGGTTGGAAAAGCAGTTTTTAATTGAAACTATTAAGGATTCTGCTTCTGAAGAAAGTAGTTTTACTCTTCAACCTATAGTCAAAAAATATATTAGGAAAAATATACCAGGACTGGTGCATACATCTAATGCTTCACCAGAATTAGCGCTCACATTTTAACAGAGGTAGCTATGATTGCAGGCAAACTAGAAATCACAATTAAAATCAATGAACTGCCACAACCCAAGATCGTAGAGAATGCTTGGCAGCAGTTTGACGTAGACTGTGACGGACGCATCACAGCAATCACAGTTAAACCAAAGATTTACAAGAAACTGACTAATGTAACCAGTAATTCCCCACAGTGGTTAACAGCGATCGCTGGCAAACTTGGTCAGTCAACTGAGCATGGGTTCATGTTAGAAGAACCTAGCATACAAGTTTTCTTTTCGCAAGCACAAGGCAGAAAAGCCCTCTGCCTTTGGTGCTGCTTCTTGAAAAAGCGATTACCCAATCAGGGTAAGCTGGAACAAACACTGATAAATATAGAGGAGTCAAACACAAACGTTGCACAATCTGGCTACATACGGAAAGACCACGAGTTAGGTAAAATCAAGCTAATTGAAAGGAGGTATGGAGGTGAAGATACAACAGTACGAGAATTTAACGCACAAAGCGCCACTAAGGAGTAGCGCTTCGTGCGTGGCTTAAATTTCATATAACCTCAGAGCGGGGTTGATCTCGAAGGAACAAAATCAGTGGTTGTTAAAGTTTGGCGACTGATATTACCACAAAAATTGTCCGACTGAGTTTATCCGCGCTGCTTCCCCTATTGTACAGGGGTTGTTACCAGAACGTCGAACTTTTGGTGGCAAATTTTTCCTGTCGAAATTCATTTTAGGTAAAGTTAAGTTTAATTAAGAAATATCCCGAATTTCGTAGCAAAAAGCATAGCAGCGCGAACAACAGTTACCAGTTACCAGTTACCAGTTATCAGTCAGAGTCTTTGATAACTGTTAACTGTAGACTGATAACTGATACAGCCCCCTCTGAAACTTGTAAACCGAGTTATCAGGGAAAAATATCGTGAAAAATGACTTATGCCCAATACACCTTAGTGTCGGGATTAAGGTGACATCAAAATTTGTTTCAAGCCCCTCTCCTTATGATAATGACGGGAGAGAAATATGCTGACACTAGATAGAGAAACCTTAGGAGAACTTCATTACGATGATCTCAACAGCAGTATCAAAGACACCTTCGCTGCTCTTGACCAATTTGAGTTGCAAGCAGTAGAACAGATTCGCCTCATGCATGACGAGCAGATGTACAGAATCGCTGGGTACAAAAATTTCTCAGAATATTGCCAAGGCGAATTGCATGTATATGGTGGGTATCGGCGTATAAATCAACTCTTAGGAGCATCAAAAGTTATTGTTGCAGCAGGGGAGTTGGGGTCAGAGATTAAAAATGAGCGCCAAGCCCGTCCTCTTTTGAGGTTAGCCAAAGAACCAGAAAAACTTATTGCTGCGATAAGACTGGCTTTAGAATCAAACCCAGAGCCTAGCGAATCAGATTTCGCAGCTGCGGCTAATATTGTTGCTCCAATGCCAAGAGTAAGAAAGCCATTCCATCAGGAACCATTGGTTCCCAAAAATCAGGAACCATTGGTTCCCAAAAATATCATCACAATTTCCTCACCATCACATCCCCGTTATGGAGAATCAGGAGTAATTGAGGCTTCGGCTCCGAATAATTCGCAGCAGATTGTAACTTTCGCTGATGGTGAAAGGCTGCTGGTAAACAACACTGATTTGGATGTCGCAATTGTGTCACCAGAGCGTAGATATCCAAAAGTTTATGCCGAAGCTCTAGCGGCACTCAAAGAGCAACACAAACTTGAGTTAGAGCGACTCTCTCAGGAATTGAGAATTGGGCTACAAGCAGAAGTTCAGGCTAGAGCCGAAGCCCAAGTAAGTGAGCAAATCCAATCTCTGCAAAATCTCTACAAGGAGCAAAAAGAGCAAAACATACAGTTGCAGAAGCGTTTAGATGAGATGGAGGGGTTACGGAAACTGGAGACTGAGAATCAGCAACTCCACCAACGTATCCAGGAATTAGAACACGCACTAATTGAACGTCCTTCTCAACAATGGGGAAATACTATGACGCAACAGGCTACCAAAGTTTTGAACAAGCAAGTCAAAGAAGCGTTAGAAAAAACCATTGATTTGCGAACTCTTGCTCTTGAACCACCCAAAGATAATGCCCAAGAATGTCTGCGCCTCATGGGTATGGCTTTGAAAAACCTAAGTCTTGCCATGAACAATACCCAAGCTCTCGAGGCGGCAGCGATAATTCTGGGGAG
>NZ_JACJSJ010000015.1 GCF_014698115.1 Nostoc sp. FACHB-973 | reverse complement strand
AGAAATACCCTTAAACGGCTGCCCATACCCTGTTACCTTGGTAGACACATTTATGTATTTACTTATCTTTACACAGTTTGGTTTTTTCACCTTGTTCTACTTATTAGAATATTGGGTTGTCGATGTCAAAGCGAAGAAAGTAATTGTTTTCCGACAGCCTGAAGGAATAAGCTATTGTGTTCGATTAGAATACAGCCAAGGGACAATTTATCCTTTAGCTTTTGGGGATGTTGAAGTACCCATCGAAAAAATTTTTTCAGGACAAATACTCAGTAAGCAGTTCAGGGCTGAAGCCACTGAGCTTTAGCCCAGATCAAACATACCAAACAAAGACATTTGTCCAAGCAATTGGCATGTCATCCCCGGACTTTCGGGCTGGCTTACAGGCAACGCCAAAGCAGCAATATTTTTAGCCGCGTTGATATCAGCATCATGCTCAAATCCGCAATGCCCACACTTAAAAACTTTTCCGTTACGGTAAGATTTACCCTTAATAGGGTGAATGTGTCTGCAACGCGAACAGGTTTGAGATGTGTAAGCAGGTGGGACAAATACCACTGGCACGCCAGCGATATTAGCTTTGTATCCAACAAACAGACGCAGTTGATAGAACGCCCAATTGTTAGTTCTACGACGTTCTATTTTACTTCTAGGCTTCGTATTGAGAGATTGTCTAATATTAGTCAAATCCTCAAAAGCCAGTGCTGCGTTCAGTTTTTTTGCTTCTTGAACAAGTTGCTGAGAAATGTTGTGATTCAACCATTCTTGAAAGCGGCGTTCTCTACCAGAGAGCCTTCTCATCAGTCGCACAAGTTAGATCCATCTAAACCTCCGGGGGTTCCCTTTAGATTATGATGCAGTTGAGCCAAGAGAGTTGTAGAGGGCGATCGCATTAATCGTGCATCGCCCTCTACACTGCTTAGATAGACCTACTATTAACCTTATTGAGTTGCCATCTGTGCTTCAGAAACCCAATTAGCGTGGAAGCCGTAAGGAACACGCTGGGGCATCAATATCTGCGCCACAGGTGGAGCTGTGATATTTCGGGCATCAATCACCAATAGCTCAGACTTTTTCGCTAGTGCATCCCAAACCATAGTCAGCAACCAGCCATCATCCTCAGCAGTAGCACCAGGACGAGGCGCAAACACACTATCACCACCAAAGCGTCCCCGACCAAATTCATGTACTTCGGTGCTACCAGTGTGCAAATCATACTTAATCAGACCATCCAACAAAAGTCTAGGTCTCATGTAAGTAGCTTGTCGGGATGCGTAGACGTAACGTGTCTTTCGCCCAGTTAGGTTATCGTTAATCCGAGGAAATTCTGTGGCGGTATCATCTTTATTGAGCAATTCTTCTTTCACAACACCCGTTGCCAAGTTGATTCGATAGAGATACAGCCGGAAATGTTCAAATTCAGTATCTCCACCCTCTCCGTTGTCTTTCTGAGGAATAAACAGATAGGTATCAGGTGCCCTGGTAGCGATAAGTACTACTTCGTTGCCTTCCTCCCAAGCGTTAGCAACATGGTAGAGCATACAGGTCGAGATATTGAACCAGCGGATAGTTCGGTTATCGCCGTGGCGAGGTAGAACCCCGATGCGGCTGGGGTTTTGCTTCTCAAACTTAATAGGTAATTGATCCTGCATAATCCGCATCGGACTGAAGACGAGCGGCATATCCAGAATAAGGGTGTAGTGTTGAGTGATGGCAAAATCATGCATCATCACTGGCGAAGGTATATCAATAGGTACGGTTCGCAACATTTCGCCCTCTGCGGATACCACGCTGTATTCCAGATAAGGGGGAGCGATGGGTGCAAAGCCAATCACAATCATTTCACCTGTTTCGGCATCGACTTTTGGGTGAGCTGTAAAGGTAGAAGCAAGCTTTCCGTTAAAGGTATGGACGCCAACAGTTTCTAAGTCAGGAAGACGAATTTCATAAGGTGCGCCAGCTTCCCATAGTGCCAGCAGTTTACCTGCGTGCCATATAGTTGAGGTGTTACCAGTATTCTTCATCATCAAGCCATAAGGAGCATCAAACCGAGGCAGGTTGAGCAAACCTGGCCAAATTGCCTTACCTTGTTTTCGCTCAATCTCAAATCCCTCTGTGCGAATGTAGCGGTTGCGATAGCTGGCTTTGCCATTGCTGATATTTACTGCGTGGAGCATTCCATCCCCATCTAACCAGTGATGAAGTCCGATAGGCCCGAATTGGGGGTTAGGGCCGTTGCGGAGAAATATGCCATTCAGTCCTTCGGGTAGTTCACCGATGACGGTGAGGTTGTCAGCAGTTACTTCTTGTTTGACTGGGGCAAAGTTGTCAGTCAAATAAAAATCTGCCATATCTTCTGCCAGGGTATTAACTCTGGCAGTAGTGCTGAGGCGGCTCAAAATTTGGTAAGGTACACGTGCATAGTAGCCAGTAACCGAAGGCCCTTTATTGACTACTGATGACCGCTCCATCTGTAAGACGTTAGCTAGAAATTTGCTATCCATCAAAGCGCTCATGAAGCGCCGCTGGAAAGTACTAGGGCGAGTACCAGTTGGGGCTGCTGTGGCGATGGCGAGGGTTTGTATGAGTTCCTTTTCTGTAGCATCTAACACACCCTCGGTATACATCAATGAATTGAGAGCTTCGTATAACTCCTGAAAATCTTTTTCGTCAGGATAATTTCCTAAATAAGCCTGAAGCCAGCCATAACACTCTTCTGCTGTGACGGGTTGATTGCTTGATAATAAAGATTTAATTTCTGGATCTTCAGTTAATCCTTTTTGTTGTGCCACTTGCTGCAAAAATTCTTTTTCTTCAGGTTCCAGTACTCCATCAATCCAAGCAATACCAATCAGGAGTTTTAACAAGTCTCGATCATTTTTGGACGGTTTATGTAATATGTCAGCTTGAGAAATTGGTACGTCAAAATGCTCATGTGTACCGGCATCAGGACGAATATTTTTCTCTGTGGAATACAAGACTTTTGAACTGTCTGGTGTTTTGATCACAAGAAATAAGTCAGGATTGCCTTCAAATTTCTCAAATTTGCCTTTAAAATCAGCTTCAGTGTAGTTAATTTCAAAAGTGCCAGTACTATTGGTTTTAACTTGTCCTAACTTATCTGTTTTGACAAGATCCTTATCAAATGCTTCGACTAGTAAGTTAGGAATTCCTAAACCGCTTTCAGCTACGTAAATTCGTCCAGTAACTTTAAACGTCATTAAATTGCTCCTTTTTTAGTTAATTTTTCAAAAAGGTTTCACTCTTGTGATTATTTGAAGTATTGATTGCAATTCTTCTGGTTAATCTTGATATTGCGGCAATACCAAGCAAACATGATAATTCAGGATCAAATATTCGGTTTTTTGACCCAGATTGATTAAGTTTTCATGACGAGTTGAAAGCCTATGTAACTAGACTTGGATAGTCAGCCATTTTTAAACTTTCCTTATTTAAGGAAATTGTGTTTTTTTTTGACAATTTGTTAATTAATTATCATTCTATAAAATTTTGTAAATAAATATTTTTAATTATTTAAGTATAAAACTTTATAGACAAAATAATTAAATCAAACTCATGTTTATTAGTCAATGCTTTATTTTTGATAATCTTACTCTTCCTTTAGGTAGCCGTACCTTATCAAGAATAACAGCGTATTCTCAATACAGTCTAAGAGCTAATTCGTAAAGAAAATCTTAAGAATTGTCAATTGATTACTAGTCCTGAGTTTCAGTAAATATGCGCTTTATTGAACGAAACAGTGCTGAGTAAAAAGTAAAATTAAAGGGACTAGGCACAAGAGGTTTGAAGCCCCAACATCACTCAGCAATCAGCAATTTTAAGCTAGAGGAGGCGGGGAAAAAAAAGAAGAATAGTTTATTTGAGCAATCTTAAACCACTCAAGGTGACTAATACTGTGGAACCTTCATGGCCAATGACGCCGATGGGTAAGTTAATATTTCCCAGAAAGTTGCCTACTAAAAGCAAGACAATAAAACCCAAGGCTACAACTATATTCTGTTTAACTATGAGTTGCGATCGCCTGCCCAAATGCATCGCCACAGCAATTTTTTCTAACTTGTCTGCCATCAAGACTATATCTGCGGTTTCCAATGCCACATCACTACCGGATACTCCCATCGCTATACCCACAGATGCTTGCGCTAAAGCTGGTGCATCATTAATGCCATCGCCCACCATTGCCACAGTTTGATACTTCTGCTGTAAACGACGAATCACATCCAGCTTATCTTCTGGCAAAAGTTGAGCATACACCCGTTCAATTCCCACTGCTTTAGCCACACTATTAGCAGTTTCCTGATTATCCCCAGTTAACATGACAATTTGTTCAACTCCCAGTTCCTTTAACCGCCTAATAGTCGTTGCTGCTTGCACTCTCACCTCATCTGCAATGGCAATAATACCCATCACCTCTGCCCCTCTGCCCCCCTGCTCCTCTGCTCCCCCTGCTTCCCCTGCTACCCAAACCACAGTTTTACCTTTCTGCTCGAAAGATTGAGCCATTTGTCGCAATTCTTCGGGTAAATTTGTTACATACTGCTGCACAAAACTGGCATTCCCAACAATCACCTGTTGTTCTTTGACAATTCCCACAATTCCCTGTCCAGGTAGGGCTTGTACTTCGATTGCACCAACCCAATTCAAATCAGCAGCGGCTTGCACAATTGCTTTACCGATGGGATGTTCGGAAGATGATTCCACACTAGCAGCGGCTTTTAATACATCTTGTTGTGTGAATTCACTAACTGGAATTACTTGGAATACCTGCACTTCTCCTGTTGTCAGGGTACCAGTTTTATCAAATGCGATCGCTCTAACTTTACCAATCTTCTCTAACTGTGCGCCATTCTTAAATAAAATCCCTTGTCTTGCACCGTTGGCAATTCCTGAAAGCAGCGTTGGTATAATTGCAGCCATCAACGCACAGGGAGAAGCTACCACCAAGAAAGTAAGGGCGCGATAAATGGTTGTTTCCCAATCCCAACCCCAGAGGAATGGCGGTAAAGTTGCCAGTAATATCCCAGCTATTACAATAACTTTGGCATATCTTTTTTCAAAGCGATCGATAAATTCTTGGGAAGGGGGGGCTTGTGTTTGCGCCTGTTCTACCAAACGAATCACCCGCATAATTAAACTGCTTTGGGCTGGTTTGTGGACTTTAATCTGCAATGCACCATAGCCGTTGAGTGTGCCTGCAAATACTTCTGCACCGACTGTTTTCTCCACGGGTAAAGACTCGCCTGTAATTGCAGCTTGATTCAGGGTGCTATAACCAGACACAATAATTCCATCTGTAGGAATCAACTCTCCGGGTTTGACAACAATCTCATCACCCACCTTCAGCTGACTAATAGAGACTTCCTCTTCCCTTCCCTGAAGCAAAACCCTTGCTGTATCTGGCGTCAAACTCATCAAACTCCGAATACTCCGCTCAGTTCGCTGCATGGCATAGCCTTCTAGTGCGCCACTGATGGCAAAGATGAGAATCAAAATTGCCCCATCAATAATTAAATGATATTCTCTCCGCCATAAGCCCAAACTAGCAGCACCAACCGCGGCGACAATCATCAGCAAATCTACATCGAGTTCTTTTTCTTTGAAAAGGGTAGTCAATCCCTCTCGCGCACTTTCGTAACCACCAATTACATAAGCAGCAGGTAGCAACAGCAGCGCCAATTCCAAAGCGCCAAGATGCAAGGCGAACCATCCCAGAAATAACAGCAACCCACAAACTAGGGCTGCTAAGATATCTGCGTGTTCTCTGGTGAATTGGCTGAAACGTTGGGGGTAAAGCATGAGAGGTGAATTTACAGGGACTCTCTCAGGCTAAAGCTTGACATCAATGTTAATGTCAAGCTTTATAATGATTTTGAAACGCAAAGGGGCGCTGAGGGAAGGGCAAAGGTACGCAAAGTTAAATGTTTATCTTCAGGCGGCGTTTTTTAAGAGTGGGATGTGGGTAAATGGGACGATTTAACTGTTACGTTTAAAATTGCACTAGGAGGCAAAAATTTATGCTCAAGCGAATATATATTGATAACTTTCGCGGCTTGGTAAATTTCGAGATGAATTTTGACTCGATTAACCTGTTTCTTGGTGGTAATGGAACAGGTAAATCAACTGTTTTTGAAGCCTTGCGGAAAATTCAAACTTTTGTAAGTGGTCGCAAAAATCTAGATGAAATTTTTGAAGATACTGACTGTACTCGCTGGCAGACTTTACAAATTCAGCGTTTTGAGTTAGAAATTACTGGCAATAATGGTCATTATAAATATGAATTGGCTATTAGACATAATCAAAATAAAAATCATCTTGAATATGAACGTCTCTCGTTTAATAACCAAATTTTGCTAAAATTAGAGGAAAATGAATTTCAAATTTTTCGAGAAGATACTTCTGAATTAGGAAACATTGCATTCCCTTCATCAATATCAGAGTTCATTTCTCTGGTGTCATTATTTTCTGCCATTAGTAATAATACAAAGATAGCTTGGTTCACAAAAAGGATGCAGCGATTCATTATTGTACAAATTATTCCTAGTCTTATGGTTGATGGCAGCAATAAAGAAGAGACAAGTCTAGATTTTAGAATGGAAAATTTTGTTTCCTGGTATCGTTATATTTCAGAAGATCAAGGTAAAATTTCTGAACTTATGAAAATTCTACAAAATGTATTAGATGGTTTTATAAGTTTTAAATTTGAACAGTTCAGTGAAAAATATCGAACTTTAAAATTGCGATTTACAACAGGTGAAGATAGAAAACATATTATTGATTATCGTTTTAGTGAATTATCTGATGGACAAAAAGTGCTAATTGCTCTGTACACCCTTGTTTATTGCACTCAGTCTGAAGATTACACGTTGTGTATAGATGAACCAGAAAATTTTTTAGCGCTGCCGGAAATTCAGCCTTGGCTAGTTCAGCTTTATGACTTTTGTAGTGAGCAAAAAATCCAGGCTTTATTAATTTCTCATCATCCTGAATTAATTAATTATCTTTTAGCATCACCTATAGGTTATTGGTTTGAGCGTCAGAGCAATGCTCCTGTGCGGGTGAAAAAAATTAGTAATGAAGTTGCTGAAAATACTGGATTACCCATTTCAGAACTGATTGCGCGAGGATGGCTATATGAGCCAGCGTAGAGTACAAATTGTAATTCTGTGTGAGGATAAACAACAAGAAGTTTTTGCTCGGCATTTTCTCAAAAAACGAGGTTTTATTTTAGATAAAAATCTCCGAATTACAATTTGTCCAAAAGGTGCAGGAGAGCAGTTTGTCAGAAAACGTTATCCCGCAGAGGTAAAAGCATACCGCAGTAAAAACTATATTTCTGGAATGCTAGTAGTGTTGATTGATGCGGATAAAAAAACGGTTGAGGAAAGGCTGAAGCAATTAGATGATGCATTGAGAGAAGATTCACAACAGATTCGTCAGCCTCAAGAAGCGATCGCTATATTTATCCCCAAAAGAAATATTGAAACTTGGATACACTATTTACAAGGTGAAACTGTTGACGAAGAAACAGAATATTCAAAATTCTCCAATGAGTCAGCTTGCAAGCCATCTGTAGAAAACTTGCTAAATCAATGTTACCAAGGCTTAGATGAAAATGCACCGCCATCTCTTCAGGCGGCTTGTGGAGAATTACAAAGAATTTTGCCCTTTTTGGAGTAAATCATGAACGCTGGTTGCTTAACCATTAAAGAACTTACCGAAGCAGTGGGTGGCGGTTTGACTCCGCGGATGGTGCGCCATTACCATCAATTGGGACTGCTACCGCAACCAGTACGATCGCCAAGTAATTATCGTCTCTACACCCAAAAAGATGTCCTGCGCTTGCAACGGATTGTCGCACTCAAGCAGCAAGGGTTTCAGCTAAATCATATCCGCCACATTTTGGAGGTGGAACCAGAGGCGGATACAAATCAAAACCTGATGGTGCAACTTCAACAGCAATATCGCGCGGTGATGCAACAAATTTCCCAACTGCGCCAAACTGCATCAGCACTAGAAGGATTATTGGGACGCGATCGCCATTGTCAAATTATACAGGCGGAAGTCTTAGCACAACTCAAGTTACTCGATGTGGAAACCCAAGCGGGATTGGGGGGACTGGAAAAATTGTGGAGTGGTTTGGATGCCGAAATTCATACACACTCGGAGGCTTTTTCGGAATCGCTACAACGCTTGTTACCTGATTTATCTCATCGTTCGGAAATTGAACAACACTTAATTTCTCAGTTGGTTTTGGCTTGTGGCGATGTGAGTTTGGTATCCTTTATTAAATTGAGTCGAGATGCCATCGCAGCTAGTCGAAAAGCTTTATCTTGTGGCTGTCAAATTGTTGTCGATACCCAAACTGTTGCTGCTGCTTTGGATCAAACTCGATTATTTCACTTGGGATGTCGCATTGAAACTCTGATTGATAATCCTCATATTACTACTGCCACAGAGGCAGAACTTGCCTTTTGGCAGCAGCAAGAATGGCGAGAAAAATTGCAACAAGTAACTCCAGGTTGCGTGCTGGTAGTTGGTTATGCACCCTCGGTGCTGCTAGAAGTTTCCGTGGCGATGGCCAATCAAAAAATTCAGCCTGCACTTGTAATCGCTATGCCCATCGGCTTTAGCCACGCTCCCGCCGCTAAGCGACAACTGATGCAACAACGAATACCTTTTATTACAGTTGAAGGAACTTTGGGAGGCGGCGCTTTAGCTGCAACTGCGCTAAATGCTTTGGTGGAATCACTAATTGATAAACCAGATTGCCATTGTTATCTCAAAAATATATAGCGGTTCTCCCACAGGTAACGTACAGAAAAAATAATTAAGCACAGATGAACATAGTAGGGGCGCACAGCTGTGCGCCCCTACTAATTGTTAAATAATATTGAATTTGCTACACTTTACCAGTTTTAGTAATTCAATAATTCATAACTGTCACCATAAGCTACCAAGTTGGTATAACTTGCAATATAAATTGGAAAAATTTATAGTAAACAGACTCTTGCAGTTACAGTATAAATTATCATGCTACACAAGCTTCATGAAAGTATAAATCGATGCAAGTACGTTGGAGTAATTAGAACTAAAGATAACTCAGATGTATAATTAGCGCGTCTCCTCCATAATCGTGAAAAAGATAGCGATTATGGACTGGCAGGGTTTGTATTTTTTACTTTAATAACGGGCATTATGTGGCAACAAGAAAAAAAAGATACTTCAATAGTCAAGCTGGTATTATGGGTTGCTTTAGCTACGACCCCAATGGCAGCAAATCTAGTAGTTTCAGCACCCATACTGGCACAATCCGCACCAGAAACTCCATCTTTCCCACTGCCGCAAACAGTGGAAAATGGAACAACAGTGCGAATTGATGGTTCAAGTAGCTTAGCTGCAATTAACCAAAGTCTGAAAGATAATTTTGAAAAACAGTTTTCGGGCACAAAGGTTGAAATTGCTGCCAGTGGCACTGATACGGCACTGAAAGATTTGCTAGATGGCAAAATCGACATAGCAGCAATTGGTCGTGGTTTAACGCCAGCAGAAAAAGCACTAGGACTAGAACAAGTCCGCTTGCGCCGTGAAAAAATTGCGATCGTGGTTGGTGCTGAGAATCCTTTCAAGCAAAGTTTGACTAGTAGGCAGTTCGCCCGCATTTTCCGGGGACAAATTACAAATTGGTCACAACTGGGCGGCCCTGACGCGAAGATTCGGGTAATCGATCGCCCCGAGACAAGTGATACTCGTGATACTTTTCGTGATTACCCAGCCTTTAAAGCTGCTAAATTTGCTACAGGATCAAATGCTACTCAACTAAGTGACGACAACACCGCCGAAATCGTCAAACAACTGGGTAAAGACGGCATCAGCTATGTGCTAGCTAATCAAATATCGAAGTTAGAAGGTGTGCGAGTTCTGCAATTACATCAAACCTTGCCAGACGATGCCAAATACCCCTTCTCGCAACCATTAGTTTACGTCTACAAAAAAAATCCCAGCTTAGGTGCAGCAGGTTTTCTCGGCTTTACCCTTGCAGCACCAGGACAACAGGCTATAGAACAAGCTAGAACTGCTGAAGCTCTTGCGATCGCAGCCAGCGTATCACAACCTGCTGCCACAAGTTCCCCCAGTACAGAAACCACACCCACTGCTACAACTTCCCCCGATGCAACTACTTCTGTATTTGAGCAAAAGCCATTTGTGGCTCCCGCAGAAAAACCAGAAAAATCTCCAATTGTCAATAGGGAAACACCATTTTGGCTGCTCTTACCTTTGTTCGTTACCATTTTAGCTGGAGGCTTACTCTGGTGGGTTTTTGGCAGACGGCCATCCGTACCTGAGAAAACAGACAACTCACTACAACCAAATCCTTATCCACCCAGCACAGATGATGTGGAAACTGCGGTCAATCCTAGCACTACCCTTGAGTTGGAAGAAGAAACCCCCGATCGCACTCCTTTTCAAATTTATGGTCAAACATCATCTGACCTTATAGAAGAGACTAGTCTACAACAGACAAGTAATGGCACAACCCCCAGCGTAGCTCTATCAGAGAATAACAATTTAGGAGCCGCAGCTTTAATGGGTGGTGCTGCTCTAGCAACCGGAATCGGAACAGCTACTTGGTCTAGCTTTGGCGACAAAGAAACAGAAACAAAAGAAGATACGATTGAAGATAGTAATAATACTGAAATATCTCATCATGAATCCGGCGAAGTTGCATGGGATATAGAAGCCCCAGCTGCTGTTGTAAATACTCCATATCCTCAACTGGGTAATATTCCAGAAGAAATATCTGATGTGGAACTACCTTTATCTGAAGAAACAAACCCACTGCCGGAACTAACAGATGTGCCAAAAGGAACTTCTGATTTTGAATATTGGGACACAGAAGTTAGCGAAGATGCCATCCAAGAAGAACTCAAGGCAGAATTGGAGTGGCTAGAAAGTATCACCTCAACTGAAGATCCACCCTTATCAGAGTCCGGCGAGGTGGTAACAGATGAACTGCCTTTATCTGAGGAAACCAGCCCACTGTCAGAATTGCCAGAAGATGCCTTCAATGTGGTAGCAGATGCAGCGGAACCCCCTGTAGAGTTGCTAGAGGAAGAATCGCCAGACTTTGCTGCTGCTGCTGCTCTGGCAGCCGGGGCAGGAATTGGAGCCTGGGCTAGTACGGTTGACAATGCACCGATAGCAGCCGAAACAGCTAATGGTTTAGTCGATGCACAACCAGAAAGCACCATTGTGCTGACACAGCGCAGTCATAGATCGGCTGATGTCTCTTGGGAAATTTCCGAAAGCCAAAAATCAGCACTGCGACAACAAGGTGTTTCTCAATTGCTAGTGCGGCTGTATGACGTGACTGGTATTGACTTGAGTTATCAAATTCCTCAACTTGTAGAGCAGTACGAAAGTGAAGAATTACTCAGCAAGAGCCTGGATATTCCCGCAGGCGATCGCGACTACATAGCTGAAATTGGTTACCTTGCCGGAGGCGATCGCTGGTTCCCCATAGCCCACTCAGCAATTGTACGTGTCTTCAGTCCTGTTGAGCCAGATCCCATCATCGAAGATTTACCTATGGTGAATCAAACAGCTGATGTAGAAGAAGCAAGTACTATTGTGCTGACACCACGCACTTATACATCGGCTGATGTCTCTTGGGAGATTTCCGAAAGCCAAAAATCAGCGCTGCGACAACAAGGCGTTTCTCAATTGCTAGTGCGGCTGTATGATGCAACTGGTATTGACTTGAGTTATCAAACTCCCCGGCTTATAGAGCAGTATGAAAGCGAAGAACTACTCAGCAAAAGCCTGGATATTCCCACAAACGATCGCGACTACATAGCTGAAATTGGCTATATTGCTGAAGGCGATCGCTGGTTCTCCATAGCGCGTTCAGCAATTGTACGTGTCTTCAGTCCTGTTGAGCCAGATCCCACGGCGGAAGATTTACCTGTGGTGAACCAAACACCTGATGCAGAACAAGAAAGCACTATTATTTTGACACCCCGCACCCCCAAGTGGGCTTATGTCTGGTGGTGTATTTCTCCAACTCAAAAACAAGCGCTGCGACAACAAGGTGGTTCTCAATTGGCAGTGCGGGTTTATGATGTGACTGGCATTGACCTGAGTTATCAAACTCCCCAACTTGTACAGCAGTACGAATGTGAAGAAGTAACAACCGATCGCTTTGTGGCAATTCCTGTGAGCGATCGTGATTACATGGCTGAAATTGGTTATCTTGCAGAAGGCGATCGCTGGTTAACCATAGCACGTTCAGCTAATATTCGTGTCTTCAGTCGTCCTGAGGGAGATTTTTGGTTTGTTGCAGATGCTGAGTTGATTATTCACGGAGCAACCGAACCAAATACAACTGTAGCCATTGGTGGTAACACCATCAAAATCAAACCCGATGGTACCTTCCACTTACGTCTTCCCTTTTCAGATGGTTTAATGGACTATCTCATAACAGTAGCTCCTGATGGAGAATCCGCAAAAACTATTCATAAGAAGTTCTCCCAAGAAACTTCCGAAATCTAACTTACAGCTTTTTTCATCTATTTGAACCACAATCCCCGGTAGGGGCGCCAAGCTTAGCGCCCCTACAACGTGGTCTATTTACCTGAAAATTGCTGTAAAATCTCTTTGCGTCCCCGTGTAATACCATTTCACAAAAATCTTGATATTTTCAGGCTATCACCGCACCAAAAATTGCAAGTAAATTAGGTGTATAAGGCTTAAAAGTCTTGCATTTCCAACTTTTAGTACCACAATAAATTGAAAAAAATACTTAAATCCATTTACACTCAGGTTAACGATGTATTTAAGAACCAGGTATAAATGACAGCAAATAAAAAATATACTTCGACTAGTCCCCTGGACTTCCTCGAATTGCAGACAGCATCTTTGTTGACAAATGAACAGGAAGCGATCGCCAAATTTCAACCGATCCAAAAATACAAAGATGATTGCAACTGTTCTTTCGACATTGGCATCAAACCTTTGTATCTTCATAGTGAAATTGACATCCTCACAACTTTTCTGCAAAACTTTATTGATAGTTTGCCAAAAGCCTGGGAGTTAGGTTTGCAAAGATGGCCACCTTTTAATCAAACGCCTCTCCAAAGTCAGTTAAACCAAATAGGTGCTGCAAAAACTCCGCGTTTGATGCGTGTTGATTTTACATCCGTAGCAGGGACACCCCAAATATTTGAAATCGAACATAATCCCAGCGGCTTGGGAATTATTACTGTTTTTCAGAAAGTATGGGGTTGTGAATCGACCCTAGCTCAGCAGTATCGTACCCACATCTGTGACAATATTCATTTTCTCTTGACTCAAAAAGATTTAGATTATTACGATGCCCGCTTTTTTGTGCAGGAAATGTCTGGTAACCCCGATCAAGTGCATCTATTGGATGAATTAAAGCCCGAATTTTTTCAGCAAGATAAACTTCATGTTCACCGCTACTTTGACCCTTGGAAAATAGAAGCCGAACCAGAGTCACCCTTAAAAGGTAATCTAGAGTTACTTTTGCAATCTTGGGTAGAAGGTCGAATAGAGATAGAACCTCATCCCGATATTTTAATGTCTAAATTAGGATTAGCTTCGATTTTTAGCAACACTAGTATATGGGAACAGGCAGGATTAAATCTTGAAATTGCTCAAACAATTATTCCAGAAATGAAATTGTTGTCTGAAGTAACCGAAGAAATTCCTGAACGTCAAAAGTCTGTGATCAAAGTTTTAACACCAGACCAGTCTTATGGTTCCAGAGGTGTTAAAGTTGGGTCTTATCAAAGAGCGCAAAAATGGATCAATTTCGTGCGTGAACTTCGTGCGAGTCAGACCCTTGCCGTAGTCCAACGTCAGGTTGAACACCAAAAAGCAAGACTACCCTTTATTGATGATTCCGGCGCTATCCAAGAACAAGAGTTAGATGTTCTCTATCGTGCTTTCTTTTTGCAAACTGACACAGGCTTAACTTTTGCCGGTGGCTACTACGTAGGTTGTGCAGCCAATACTAAGTCTGGGAAAGTCTCTGGTGTTAGCGGGGTGCGTGGCCCAATTTTTTAGTGAGTGGGGAGTGGGGAGTGGGGAGTGGGGGAGATGAGGGAGATGAGGGAGTGAGGGAGCAGGGGAGCAGAGGAGAGTTCAATGTGCCAAGTTCAATCCCCTCTGCCCCTCTGCCTCTTCCAATGCTCCATGCCCAATGCCCCATGCCCTATTAAATAGACTTGTGATCGTCATTTCTTCGATGCTACCGTCTACAAGGTGATAGAGGATTTGAAGGGACTAATTAACGATGAAGTGTAGACACAAAGTAGCTTATAGTTTGACATCGCTGTTCGGTCTCAATTTAATATTTAGCTTAGTTGCAGTTGATGGGGCAAAGGCTACACCACCAAGAACCCCAGATAAAAGTGTCAATTGCGAAATTTTAGTTGTGGGTGGTGGACTATCTGGCGTCGCCACCGCTTACGAGGGGTTACTCGCGGGACGAACGGTTTGTCTGACGGAAATTACCGACTGGCTGGGAGGACAAATTTCTGCTCAAGGGACATCTGCGTTAGATGAACGCCCAACCCAACGGGCGAAGCAATTCTATTCTCGCGGTTATTTGGATTTGCGAAACCGCATTGAGCGTAAATACGGTAAACTTAATCCCGGTGATTGCTGGGTAAGTGACTCTTGCTTTCTTCCCCGTGATGCTCACAGCATTTTGAATCAGATGCTCAAAGATGCCGAAAAGCAGGGCAAAGGAAAGCTGCAATGGTTTCCTAACACGGTAATTAAGGATTTGGAAATTGCTGCTGATGGTAAATTAATTAATAGCGCGATCGCGATCCAACATCAACCAGCAAAAGGCGCACCAGTCCTCAACACTTTTACATTATCTCAAGTTATCGAAGACGCCTATCGCTACGAAAACTCGTCTCGATTTGCCAAAACTATTCTGCGTTTCATCCCCAAGCCAAGTAAAGGAGATGCTCCTAAATGGTACGTTGTAGACGCCAGTGAAACCGGGGAAATTATCGCCCTGGCTGATGTCCCCTACCGCTTAGGCATTGATGCCCGTTCCTACCTGGAACCTTCTGCTTCCAGCACCACCAACGATCCTTTTTGCCCTCAAGGCTTTACTTACACCTTTGCAATGGAGGCAACTAAGGAACCGCAACCCCAGGCAATGCCGCCATTTTATTTACAATACTCGCCATATTTCAGCTATGAATTAAGCCGACTGGCTAATTTTGACTTAGTTTTTACCTACCGTCGCATTTGGAGTCCCAAGAAAGGTCAACCAACAAAATTCGGTGGTGTAAGTTTTAATGCAGCGACACCAGGGGATATCTCGATGCAAAACTGGACTTGGGGTAACGACTACCGCCCCGGAACAGCCAAGGATAACTTAATTTATACTCGCCAACAGTTACAAGGTACTGGACAGTTAAAACCAGGAGGTTGGATGGGAGGACTGCGAACAGAAACTCTCCGCAACGGCGAGGAAAATGCCCTCTCATTCTACTATTGGCTGGTGGCTGGGACTACAGATTCTCAACTAGGAGAAGGTGTCAAGCAGCAGCGAACTAATAACCGCTTTGTTGCAGGGCTAAATTCGCCAATGGGGACAGCACATGGCTTATCGAAATATCCCTATATGCGAGAAGGACGCCGCATCATTGGCCGCCCTAGCTGGGGACAACCAGGAGGCTTTACTATTTGGGAAATTGATATTTCTCGCCGAAATTACAATGACGAATATTACCGCAAGACTCTGCCAGCAGATATGTATCGGCAGTTAAAAGCCGCACTCGCAGGATTGGAAGCTACATCTGTAATTGCAGGTGAAGTTTCACCAGACAAAGCAATCCGCCGGACTCGTTCTACCATCTTCCCCGACGCTGTGGGTATTGGTCATTACGCCATAGATTTCCATCCTTGCATGACGAACAGTCCCCCAGAAGCCCCTGGTAACACAGAACGTGCTGGTGAAAGACGCGGTGCGGGTCTTGCTTATCCCTTCCAAATTGCCCTGAGGGCGATGATTCCCCAGAAAATTGACAATTTGCTAGTGGGAGGTAAAAGCATTGGTACTAGTCATATTGCCGCCGCTGCTTATCGAGTACATTCCTTTGAATGGTCGGCTGGCGCAGCTGCGGGAACCGTTGCCAGTTTTGCCATCAAAAATGCGATCGCACCTTACCAATTAGTCGATGACTTACCCAAACCAGAACCACAGCTAGAAGCACTCAAACGCTTGTTGAAACAAAATGGTAATCCCACCGCCTTCCCCGATACATCTATTTTTAACCAAAACTGGGATGATTGGCGGTAGGGGATTGGGGACTGGGGACTGGGGACTGGGGATTGGGTAGTGGGTGTTGAAAGTTTACCCATTCCCTACTCCCTCATCTCCCTCATCTCCCTCATCTCCCTCATCTCCCTCATCTTCCCACTCCCCATTCCCCACTCCCCAGACAATGCACTAAACTAGTTACTTGTAATGTAGTTTTGTAAAATCCTATTGACTAATTCTTCTATGGTTACGACACTTTCAGCAGATGTTTACGGGATGGCCACAGCACCAACTGTAGCTCCTGAACGGTCTAATCAAGTTACCCGTAAAACTTATCCGAATTACAAAGTGATTGTATTAAACGACGATTTTAATACATTCCAGCATGTGGCCGAATGTTTGATGAAATATATTCCGGGAATGAGTGGCGATCGCGCTTGGGACTTGACTAATCAGGTACACTATGAAGGTCAAGCGATCGTCTGGGTTGGTCCCCAAGAACCTGCGGAACTTTATCACCAGCAGCTGCGCCGCGCAGGTTTGACAATGGCACCTCTAGAAGCAGCTTAATCATCATGGGCAAACCCACCGCAGATCCTGACCGGACAGCTTCCCAAAAAGCTGCCAGACTAGTTTGGAATCACTCCACCCACATTTCTGGTCTCATCCCGATTTTAGAACGTCTGTGTCAGCAGGATGGCATCCAAACTGTGACGCCGGGAGTGATTGGGCGGGTAAAAGGTCATTGCCCAAAAATGCTACTCCGTATCTCAGTACCAATTCGCGGAGGCTATAAAGTCATCGCCCGGCAGGGTAAAACGGTGCAAGAGGTATTTATTTTAACCATTTTGACCCAGGAACAACTCGAAACGGCATTGGCGATCGCCATGAAATGATAATCTTGTCATCTGCCAAGGAATTTTAGATTTTGGATTTTGGATTTTAGATTAGCCCCATGCCTTTTTTTTTACTCTGAATAAATAATTTTATATTTGAGATTTTTAATTCCTCTAAAACATTTTGAAATTTTGGATTTTAAATCTTCAATTCCATTATCCAAAATTTAAAATCCAAAATTTGCTCATTTGTGCAAAGCTAATATCCAATGCCCTATGCCTATTCTTCAACACGGTGTACTGCAAATTTGTGTAGGGGCAGACTCACTATGCAAGAAAAAGTTAAGAAATATGACAGAGCAGTAGTTATTCTCAAGGTCATTAGCACAGATTCCCATTCGGGTAAAACTATTTTTTCTATGCCAAAAGCTACACAATAAACCAACCAATAAGAAAAGCTCATTCTAAACAGAATCTGTTCTGTTTCTTCCACATCACTTTTTTGGCGCTTACTATCCCACAGTAACGCCAGTCCAAGGATGCAAGCTACAAAGGAAACAGCAACTACAAATTCGTGACAGAATATATTTAACGAATGCATTTGTATTTATCCCCAGCTTTTTCATATTGAAATTCAGTCTAAAGGAATATTCCTTGTAGAAATACAAAATATTTACAAACCTCAATAAAACCAAGCATTGAATGTAAACAAATGCAACAAAGTATAAATAATCATTTATCATTTATCATTTGTCATTAGTGATTACAAGTCAATACAGTTTGAGGTTTGGTGGGATAATTTATTTTTTGGAAATCCCTTAGAATCTTTGCGTGCGCTTTTCACATCAACTAAAATCGATTTTCATACTCGACTAAGAATTGATTTTCATCATCCAAATTAGTTGAGCCGCGTACAAGAATTTCATCATTGAGGCGGTAAAGCACATTGTAACGGAAGGACTCGTTGGTAGAAAAAGCCCGCGATAAAGAAACAGATAAGTTGCGATTGACATTAAACACACCCTCCGCTGATAAATCAAGAACCGATGATCTTCTTGATTCTTCATTGGTGGTAGGGGTAGGAAATATGCGAAATTCGTTAAAACCAACAGCCTGTCCGATCGCAGTTATAGTTCCTTGCAGACTACCTAAGATAGTAGAACTTGCGAAATTAGTCAATCCTTGGGTGATGTCTCCTGGTTGACTCAAAGAATTTAGAATCGAACCACCCAGCAAAGCAACGATTTCTCCTCTACTCCGGCCAGGTTCACTCGTCAATTCCAGATTATTTGCTAATTCACTCGCTGGCCCGGTGGCCCTTGCTTGGACGCGAACGGTACGTAAAGTACCAAAGTTATTCACAGAAGCATCACTGATTTCCGCAGACAATGGTGATTCCAAAATGCGATCGCTTATTGCCGATGCTTCAGGTACAATTGCCACCAGTCGGACATCTAGGATAGGGTCAAGTCCAAGACTTGGAGTAAACCGCGCAGTATGTTCGTAACCCCGCGCCAAGGTAAACTCTGTTGTAAATAAGCTCAGCCGTCCTCCTGTTAAACGGATAAGTCCTTGAGGGAGGGGTTTGGCTAAGGTACCATTGATGGTCAAGTCACCTTTAGCATCAAAGCTGAGTAGAGGTTGACTCAATGCCGCTCCCCCTGGTACAAAGCCAAGTAGAGACTCAGTTGTAACTCGAATATCGTCGCCCAAAATCAACCGTAAATCTGCAAACTCTACAGGTAAGTTGGGTCTAGTTGGGGCGCTAGTTTCTGGTGTTGTTACTGTATTATTAGTGTTAGTCTCTGGTGTTGTTACTGTATTATTAGTGTTAGTCTCTGGTGTATTGAGAGTAATAGAAGTAGGCTCTGATGTAGTTTCTGATTTTGAGGTATCAGTGGCGGATTTTCCGATAATAACTTTACCGTCGCTCAGTTGAATTTCTCCACCAATTATCGGTTTTAGTGCTGTTCCCCGAATTACGGCGTTACCGCTGACATCACCTTCATATAATGCTGGAACTTTAAAACTTAGTTGTTTTTCTATTGATACACTAAGGGGATTAGATGCACCTTGCTCAGGAGTTAAAATCGGCAAGATTCCTGATGCAGTCACTAGCCCTTGATTATAATTGCCTTGAATATTCTCTACATTTATTGTATCGCCATTAAATAGCACTGTTCCTGTGACATTTGTTAAGGGTTCCGATAAAGCTTGAGCGGTAAAAGTAGCATTGTTAACTTTCGCAGTTCCGTTGATAATTGGCTGATTTAAAGTACCTTGAACGTTGACATCTACTTCACCTTCACCATTTACCCAACTCACTTGATTGTTAGTAAATACGTTTAATAATGCCAAGCCTTCATTATTCACCTTGGCGTTAACGCTAATTTGATTATTATCTGGTTTTGCTGCCACAAAAGGTAAAGCAGCAGGTATGCTACCTGTAATGGCAATTGGTTGTGTTCCCGTCAACAGCAAGGTACTATCAAAATTCACGCGAGCGTTGTTGTAGTCAAATTTTAGCTGTCCTGTTTGTATAGGTTGCTGATTTAAAGTGGCATTAGCCAGGGATGCCTCACCATTAACTCTAGGATCTTTTAAACTGCCTTGCAAATTGGCCGTAGCATTGAGTTGACCAGTAACATCTATAGGATATTTTTCAATAAATGGCTGTAAAAGTGACAGCGGTAAACTTGCTATATTTAAATTTCCAGATAGTTCTTCAGTTCCTAACTGTCCGGAAAAAGCGACTAATCCTTGATTTATGCCTACACTCAATGGTGAAAGTGTGACTACACCATCTGCAAAATTGCCTTTAGCAGTAACTTGATTAATGGCGTATTCACCCCATTGCCAATTATTACCTTGAAGATTAAAGTTGGCATTCAGCCCAGATTTTAACGAACCACTGGCTGTAATTGCCCCACTTAAAGCACCTGTTAATTGTGCAAGGGTCGGTAAAGCTGCTGGTTTTTGGGTATCTGCTTGCTGTTGTTCTGCTAAAGATGTTTCAATTTTGGAGAAATACTCTAACTGGGTTTTTAAATCTGCATTTGGTAAACTAACAGGTGTCGTGTTAAGTGCTTCTGCTCCCGCTAAAGTTGGAGATTCCAAACCGCTACCAAGGTCTTGAAAATCGAAGATATTAAATGCTTGTAAGAGTTGCTCGATTCGAGTTTGATTTAAATTGGCTTGTACTTGAAATTTGGGATCATTTCCGGTTTGCAAATTTCCACTTAAGGCTATATTGCTGTTTCCTAAACGCAATTGACCATTAGTTAAACTAGCAGCGCCATCAGCATAATTGATATTACCGCGAAATTCGTCTGCGGAAACTCTGGCAACACGAGGGTTAATTATCCCTACGTCTCCATTCACTGCATAATTATTCAGATTAACAACTAAATTTCCCGATAATTGCCCTGCCAAAGGTTTCAACCTATTATCAGGTAAAAAGCTGCCAACCAACGCTATAGGGAACTGTTGGGCGTTGATAATCAAGTTATCACCCTGGGTTCTCCCTGTGGTAACTGCCCCACCACGCTTGACTAAAAATGACGTTGGGCGATAATCTGCACCCAGGTTTACCGCTATTCTGTCTTCTCTACCTGCAAGTTGTAGTTTTGCTCCTTGTCCTGCTTGAAAATTCACGTCTCCAGTTAAAACTGGGTCGAATGCCAAATTACTGACATTAAAATTCCGCAGCCGGATATTGCCAGTAGCCTGAGGAGTGCTTGGAGTGCCTGTAATTTGTCCATTAAAATCTAGTAACCCTGCTAGTGCTAAATCTCCGGGAACTTGAAAACCTGTATTTTTGAGGTTAAAATTCTGGGCTAGGACATTCAAATTAAAGCTAGCAATCTCAGGTGTACCCGTTTGGGGTAATTGTACAGCGATCGCACCACTAGCGATCGCTCCTGGTGTTGTTGCCCGTTCAACTATAATTTGCTGTCCATTCCATTGAAATTGCGCCGTCAAAGGTTGCGCTAACTGTGCTAATTGTGAAGCCCGAATTTGTCCAGCAGCGCGAATATCTGCAAGCTGGAAAGATTCTGTTGTACCTGTCAACTTGACATTACTACTCAGCCGTCCCCGCAGTTGTGGCGAGAACCGGTTGAGTTGAATTTGGGAAGCGTTAGCAACTGCTTGCCAGCGACCGGCATCGAGGTTAATATCCCTGAGGTTAAGTGTACCCCCCGCCACATTCAAGTTTGCTCGTCCTGTGGCTTGAATGGTTGAGGGTTGAAAAGAAGCGGTGGTTCCTGACAAATTCAACACCGCATTCCTGAGAACTCCCTGAAACTGCGGTGGTATTTGCTGGAAACGATTTAATTGAAAATTTTGGGCGTTGACAAAAGCTTGCCAGCGTTGTTGTGCAACCCGACCACTGGCTGTGATTCTACCGCCTGCGACGTTGAAAATAGCACTTGGCAATAGGATATTCTGCCCTTGTTGAGCAATTACAACTTTTCCTGTAGTGGGATAGCTAGCAGTAGGCGCTTGTAGTTGCACTACTGTCCGCAGATTGCCGAGAGTACCGGAAATTCTGGCATTTGCCGATATCGTACCAATTTTGATGGCGGATGAAGTATCGTTTGTATTGGCAATTGCATCTCCTGGTAAATTTTGGGCTTGAATGTTAAACGAGACGTTGCCTTGGGGTGCCAGCTGAATTTGACCATTCCCCAGGATTTGCCCGCCGGCTGGTGGCTGCATTTGGAGGCTGGAAACGTTAAGCGCTAAGGGTTGTTTACCCAGTGAGCCAGTAATTTCTGCCTTTGCCGAGACATTGCCAACATTAATCGGAGGAGTAAAGCCGTAGCTGCGTGCCAGTACATCTCCGGAAATACCGTCAGCTAGAATATTAAATTTTACTCTGTCATTCAGTGTAGCTTGACCGCTTCCAGTAATTTCACCGCCAGATGCGGGGACTAATTTCAGATTCGACACAGCAAGTTGAGATGTCTTTTTAGATACACTCAATCGAAAATCAGTGTTGACGCTTTTGAATTGAACGCGGTCAATTTGAACCGGCTTGGTGTTGCTTGCGCTACCGCTGAGAACAGGCTGCTGGAGTAAACCCTGCAACTTAATATTTGCTTGCACTTCACCGATAGCCACCACCGGCGAACTTATTTTCAGCGTGTCTAAGATATTTTTTGCACTGACTGGTTTTACCTGGGCTGAGATATTAAAACCAGTTAGAGTATTAACTGCTCCGTTTGCTATGATGGGTACTTTGCCAAAGTTTGTAGTTAAATTATTTAAGGCGATCGCTTGACCTTGAAATATTAATCTGCCATTAGAATTAGCAAACTTTTGGGGAAGATTTTCAATTTGAGCAGTAACTTGATTAGGAGTAGCTGTACCAGTAATAGCTATTTGCGAAGGATTTGATGGAATTGCAACTCCTAAATCAGCATCTATTTTTCCAGCTTGCAAAACAATTGGTAACTCAATTAATCGACTGACATCAGATGCTTGTAAACTTTGTGCTATGACTTTGAGATTAGTTTGTTGTGTTTTCAGTTGTGTTTCACCAGAGATTTTAACAGCACCTCCTCTAGTGAGTTGACCATTTATTTCGTAACCAATTCCTTTATTGTCGGGTAAAAATTTGGCAACACCGCCGAATTGATTTATGACTACAGAACCTTTCGGTTTAGTTGGTGCGGAAGCTGGTGATAACTCCACATTTCCATCAACAATCTGAAGTGTTTGTAACTCAGTTTGAATAGCACCAGTGCCTTCTGCACTCTTAACTTCAGCCGTAACCCAGCGACCATCTCGATCCTGTTGGATGTAGACATTGGGCTGGACTAATGTAACATTTAATGGTAGTTTTCTAGTTAAAATAACTTGTAAAAGCGAAAACTCTACATCTACAGCTTTTGCTGTCAATTGGTCTGCATCGGTAGCAGTTGCGGGTATGGACAGCGAAGCAAATCTCAAACTAGAAAGTGAAAAACGTTCAACTCTCCCTAATTTTATGGGACGCCCAAGTAATTGTTCAAGATTTTGCTGTACTAAAGGTGCTAGATCGTTATATACATAGTTTCTAGCCCACCAAACACCAGCTGCAATTCCTCCAAGCAAAATGATTCCTACAACCAAACTGGTACGTTTTAAAAGCAGGAGATTTAAACGAGGATTCCTTGGTTCGTGGTCATTTCCTGGATTTGGAGAGCGAGTCATTTTCGTTACTAGTACCGCTATTGAGTAACAAAGAATTTATTACCCGACAATACCATAGTTGTTTTTAATAATTTCTTAAAACTTTCCCTAGATAGATTAGTAATTCATTCTGATGAGTGTTGACATTTGGGCTTCTAAAGCATTACTTAGTAAATCAACGTAAAGTGCATGTAGCTATTAATCATTTTGTTAATCCCATACAACACATGAATCCCCTGTAGGGGCGTACAGATGTACGCCTCTACCCATGTTCGCTGTTGTTCTGGTATAGTTTTAGCGATCGCTAAAAAAATTTTATAGACTACTGCATAAAAAGTATCGATTCGCCTGATGTATTCAACGAGGGTTTAACCTCAAGCATCATCGCATAATTGCCAACTGAGCTATATAAAAAGGAGTCAGAATTCAGAATTCAGAATTCAGAATACTCTACCCATGTTCGCGGAGCGTCCCGTAGGGAAGGGATAGAGTTTTAAATGAGTGAAAAAAATTTCATCCTAATTTCGCCCACCAGGGGCGAGGTTTTAACCAATATTCAGACGCGACGCTCGATGACTCGCTAACGCTGCGCTATCACCCACTCGTACAGAATTCATACTGAATTCTGACTCCTGAGTTCTGAATTCTTCTTATAAAAAATGCTAACTCAGCCTTAGCGCCTAGATTAAAGTCTTAAAGTCCGGGTATCGTTTCCGTTCGAGTTATTGAACAATAGTTTTGAGCAATGCAAATCCCAAAATTCAAGTTAATCAGCCACGAACTTTGTCCCTATGTTCAACGGGCGGTAATTGTGATGCTGGAAAAAAACATTCCTCATGAAAGGGAATACATCGACCTTGCAAACAGACCACCTTGGTTTTTGGAAATTTCGCCTTTAGGCAAAGTTCCTGCTTTGCTAGTTGATAATGAAGTCTTGTTCGAGTCAGCCGTTATTTGTGACTATCTTGATGAAATTACCCCTGGCTCTCTTTATCCTGACAATCCGCTGACAAAAGCAAAATATCGTTCTTGGATAGAATTTGGTTCTAGCATTCTTAATAGTATTGCAGGTTTCTATAGTGCAAAAGAAAAAAGTTTGTTTGAAGCCAAAACCCAAGAACTAATTCAGAAGTTTCAAACCTTAGAAGGACAATTACAGGAAGGGTCTTTTTTCGGTGGTGATAACTTTTCATTGGTTGATGCAGTTTACGGGCCGATTTTCAGATATTTCGCGGTATTCGAGCAATACAAAGACTGGGACTTCTTTTCCCAAACTCCTAAAGTTAGGATTTGGCAAAATAACTTACTAAAACACCCGTCTGTTATGAATGCAGTGTTACCAAACTATCCTCAGCTTTTACATGAGTTCTTGTTAAAGAGAGATTCTTACCTTTGCCAAGTTATTCAAGCAGCGTAATTGTAGAATTTTTCTTCATTTGTGGGTGTAGGGTGTGTTATGCCATAGGCTAACGCACCTTAAATTGTCGATAGTTCGCTAATCTGGACAATCAAAGCTGCGAAAATTTAATTTTATTAATATACCTTTCAGCATTATTACACATCTATTTAGTGAAGATCTAATAACCAAAAATAATTGACGGCTTTGCATAAATGCTCTAATTAAATCTGATAATTTTACAGAATGCATTGCTTTAGTTGATTCAGTATATTAGGTTACTTCGTTTTTTAGATTAAAGACCTCACACTTTGTAAATTTTAAGAGTATTATCGATGACACTCAATACTTCTTTACTTAGCAATTATCAATCAGAAGAAGTCTGGTTACCTTTTTCAGAAAGCATATTAGAATGGGATATTGATTTTCATGAATTAATGCTTGGCGATCGCATCAGAATGGTAGCTTATAAAAATGCCATCAAAGAAGTAGTCAAGCCGGGAATGGTAGTTTTAGACCTTGGTACTGGAACAGGAATTTTAGGATTGTGGGCTTTGCAAGCAGGTGCAAAACATTTGTATGCCATTGATGTTAATAAAGACATACTTGCCATCGCCAGCCAAAATTTTGAACAAAATGGTTTTTCTGGAAAATTTGATATTTTTCATGGTATGTCCTATGACATAAACTTGCCAACACGAGTTGATTTGATTATTTCAGAAATTATGGGAAATATCGCAGACAACGAAGATTTTATCCCAATTTTGACAGATGCATATAACCGTTTTCTGAAAAAATCAGGAATCATGTTGCCGTCTAGAGTGTGCAGTCAGTTAGTACCAATTAATTCACCCAAAGCTCATCAGCAAGTTCAATCTCAAAAAGTCAAAAGAATAAATGCAAACTATAGCATAGAAAAACTATTGCAAAGATTAGCAACTAAAAGTCCGTTTGATACTTATTACGATGTCATTATTCCAGATACAAGTTACTTGAGTACTCCTCAGGTAGCCAAAGAATTTAAAATGGATGGAAACGATCAAGCTGTTTATGAAACTACTCTGAATTTTACTGTAGAAGTAGATGGTATTTTTACAGGATTCAAAGGAAGCTTCGCTGCTCGCCTTTCGGACTCAGTTATTTTAGATATATCAGGTTCTGATATTGCGTCTCATACCACATCAGACAGTTGGAAACACTGCTATTTACCTGTACAAACTCCAGTGGAAGTGAAGCATGGAGATGAAATTTATCTAGTTTTTAGGCGTTCTTATCCTCAACAGAGAGATTCCCTGTTTCGCCAATGTTATAAGTGGAACGGAACTATTAAACGTCATGGTAAAATCATCAATGCTTTTTATCAAAGCATGGAAAGTTAAAGGTGAAAAAATTTAGCGATCGCTCAAATTAAATTAAGCTTTAATAGATAACTGTTGTTGTTATCTATTAAACAATTTATTTTAGATTTTAATTAACAAAGGAAATGATTTGTGAATATCTTTCAACCAGAATTAATTGATTCATCGTTGTTTTTAGGAATGCATAGTGTTAATGAAGAAACTAGAATTGTATGTAAAAATTATTTTGTAGAGCGTTTACAGACAACAATAAGCATGAGCTTAGAACATGTTGGAGGCTGCGACAATATTATTTGGCTGTATCCACGAGAATTACAAGACGCTTACTACCCCTTCATGGATACACTACATACAATTATGAATATCAAAAGGCTTCCCTATGAAGAAAACGATATTAAAATAGCCCTAACTGACTCAGAGTTACAAGCTTTACCTATGTATGATAGGTTATTAATTGGATTTGCAAAAAACCGTAAAAAAATCGTCTATACGGTGAACAAAAAGCTTATCGATAGTGGTAAATTACCAGTTTTTAATCCCCCTATTTCTCAAGAAAAGAGTTTTCCTGAATCATTAGAAAAATTGTACCAAATATCTTTGCAATTAAAAATACCAGACATTGAACTTACTAGCGATTACTACAACAATTCTGACAGTTAGTGAAACATATCTCCTATTTAAATATTAAGGAAATGTAACATGAAGAATGGTAAAGAATTATTTTTATATAACCGCAGCATTTTAGATGCAGATGCTTATAAGAAGCTGTTGGAAATTGAAAATTCATGGATAGATGAAGTTTTTGATTCTATTCAAAGCAAAACAAAAGTTATTAAATCAAGAGCAGAGTTTAAAGAAGCATTCAATAATTTGCTTTTGGAAGAACGTAACGCATCCCCAGATGATTACGATTACATATCAACTCAGATAAGTCTCAAGGAGTTTCAGGTAATTGTTCAAGAATTTGCTATTGATGGCTTAACTGAAGCCCAATCATTTTTATCCATCATTAGTAGGCTTCCATTAACAGCCCAAATGCCTATGCTCAGGGTATTAATTGATGAATTTGGTTGTGGTAACTATGAATATTCACATTCTCACCTCTACCATAAACTACTATGCGAATTAGAAATGCCTACCAGTATTGAAAATTATTTAGATATTCTCAATCCTGAAAGCTACGCTTTTTTAAATATATTCTACTGGTTGACAATGAGGGCACCCTATGTTGAATATTTTTTAGGAGCTTTAGCATACTTAGAAAGTATGATTCCTTTTACCTTTAAAAGCTTTGCAGATGCGTGTGAAAGACTGAATATTGTGAATAGTAAATACTATACTGAACACATTCACATTGATAATTTTCATGCTAAGGATATGTTACGTACATTATGGGAAGTCGAGTCTGCTGTTGGTCTTGACTATACAAAGGTATGGACAGGTATTCAAATAGCAAGTTTAATTATTGCACAAGCTTTTGATGCAGCTCTTAAAAAAGCAAAAACAGAAATTGTTGAGACTACAGAAAGTAAGAATAAAAATCAGAGTTCAACTTCGGAATTTCTTTCTGTTAATGTAGATAATTATTCTGAATATTTCCCCATTGGCCTAAAAGAGAAAAAATATCTACTTCCTAAAAAATGTCCTCACAGAGAAGGCAGAATGTATTGTGGTTCTATCAATGAAAATAGCGGGACTATTATTTGTCCTCTGCACTTTTCTAAATTTGATATTGCTACAGGGCAAGTCTTATCAGGTCCTACATCTGAACACCTTGATATTATTGAGGTAAGTAGCCAGGTGTAAATACAGCAAAATTCAGCACTAACACAAGCTTTATACTTGGCTTTGAGAGTGAAGTTATGTACTTCATAAATTTTAAATATCTTGTAAATTAAAGTTTATAGTCAGTATTTTAATCCTGATAATTCTGAATCAGCTATGAATCGCTGACTACAAACCGACTATCTCAATTTCTCACGAATTATTTAGGACTGCTATATCTATTTGAAAGTAGAGTTATAGCGGGGTTCCCATTCAGATGCGGTACAACATGATATCACGAGGCGTAGGGAACAGTGCCGTGCCCCTACAGGTATACCTTATTAGGTCAGGAAAGGCTATAAGAAAATTTATTTTAAATAATAAATCTGTTGTTTACATAAATTTTACAGATATGTAAATAACAGATTATTTTGTCATTTTTAACATTTTTAATAATAAAATTTTGAAAAATAAAACATATTTGTTAGTTTGCATAAATTTCTAATTAACGCTGATAACTATATACAAGCTATTAACGAAGTCTTTTTAGTGTAGTCAATTCAACTCAAAAAAATGTATTGATAAACCTAATTAACTGGAATTAATTGCTGTAAATATCTTCTAAATTCAACAATCTTTAATAGTGTGATATCTATGCAATCTTTCGATGTTACTTGGGCACGTGCCCAATTTCCCGCACTTGTACAACAAACCAAAGGACGACCAAATATTTTCTTTGATGGTCCTGGTGGAACACAGACACCTCAACAGGTTGTTGATGCAATTAGCAACTATTTGATATATGCAAATGCTAATACTCATGGTGCTTTTGGTAGAAGTATACAAACCGACGAAACAATAGTTGCAGCTCGCACTGCTATGGCTCAGTTTCTGGGATGTGACAAAGATGAGATTGTATTTGGTTCTAATATGACTTCCCTAACATTTGCCCTCAGTCGGGCAATTGGTCGTCAGTTAAATCCAGGAGACGAAATTATTGTCACAAAACTAGACCACGATGCTAATTTTGCACCTTGGTTAGCCTTAGAAGAACGTGGTGTTGTTGTACGTGTTGTAGATATCAATGTTGAAGATTGCACACTCGATATGACTAGCCTGGTAAAACAAATTAATAAAAATACCCGACTAGTTGCGGTAGGCTATGCTTCTAATGCTGTGGGAACTATAAATGATGTAGCTGAAATAGCGCGACTAGCTCATAATGTTGGTGCATTAGTGTTTGTTGATGCTGTGCATTATGCTCCTCATGGACCTATTGATGTCCAGGCGATTAACTGTGACTTTTTAGTTTGTTCACCATACAAATTTTTTGGCCCGCATATAGGCGTTCTTTACGGTAAACGCAAACATCTTGGTCGTTTCCGTCCTTATAAAGTTCGACCTGCTTCAGACAATATTCCTGATTGTTGGGAAACTGGTACACAAAATCATGAAGCAATGGCTGGCACAATAGCAGCTGTTAATTATATTGCTGAACTTGGTCGTAAAATTGCTCCCAATGCTTTAGGTTATCGCAAACAGATACTAATAGCAATGAAAGCAATCTGTAGTTATGAAAGAGAGCTTTGTGAGCAACTAGTCACTGGATTACTGAAAATTCCTAATTTAACCTTCTATGGTATCCGTGCTTTAGAGAATTTTGATTGGCGTACCCCAACAATTGGAATTCGTTTAGAGGGTTACAGTCCAAGTGAATTAGCCCAAATATTATCTGAGCGTGGTATCTCCACTTGGGATGGTAATCATTACGCCATCAACTTAACTGAACGTTTAGGTATTGAGACAACTGGAGGTCTATTACGTATTGGGCTGGTTCACTATAATACGTCTGAAGAAATTGAGTTTTTACTAGAACAATTGAATGAAATTAGTAGTGCTAAATCATTCCCAAGTTTAGTGTGCAGATAATGAAGTATTAGTTAGCCAAAGGAACAGGTTATCAATGCAATTTGAAAGTAGATTTAATCGAAAGTGATAACCTGTGGTAGCTCAAATATCTAAAAAAATATTAGTGAATACAATTAGGAGAAAAAATGCCTCAGTTAACACTTGTTCAGCCTAAAATTAGTAGCGATGAAGAACTAAATATAGCTCATCAAATTATTTGGAGTCTAGAGCAGAATAACTTGAATAATACCATCCTATTGCTCGACCGACTTAGTGAAGGAAGAATGTTTCCTCAACCTTGGATTCAAGCAACCAAATATGCTTTAAAAAATGAAGATTGGTCTGTTTTATCTGAAGGTTTTATTAGAAAAGAGTTTATCGGGACAGATGGCTATTTTCTTTTAATTGCTCCCCATCAGCTTTCTTATGAAGAAGGCGGAGTTATTAAGCTGAGCGCTATTTTGGGCAAGGTAATGCCTATAGATTGTGTACCACTTAAAGACATAGAGGAACAAGTATTAAATGTTTTTGGAAAATTATTACAACCAATTACAGAGATTATTCCCTTTACATGTATTTTTGCTTGTAGCCGCTTTTACAGTGAAGATAGTGAAGCTTTTATTGTGCCAGAATCATGGATGATACCTGGTAGTTTGGAAGGGCCAGTTATTAACAATTTAGCACGTCATCGACAACGATTTCATCAAGTTGTCCGTAGAAACATTCCCCGTATATTTGAGCCTGAAACAGCTAATCTCTTGTTAGATTCTCTCGCAGATGAAACGATAGGTTCACAGCGCCAACACATTGAGTATCAATACCATGATGCTGGTCATGCAACAGGTTTAGGTATTAAACGTAAAATACAAGATAAGTTGTTATCTACATACTGGTTTGCTGGGATTGAAGAATGGAGAGCGGATAGCGTAGAGTTTGATTTGGCAATTCGGACAATGCCAAATGCAGAAGTCGGGAAATTAATAGCTGCTAATTTGTGTCTGCGTTTTGGCATAGATGCTCAACGCTGGGGAGGTTATGATTATGATACTCATGCAACCTCTAGTTTGTTTAACTTAGAGTATCTTTTTAGAAGTTCAGCTATGCACATTAAAAAAGATAAGCTTGCTCTTCGGAATCCAGATTATCAAAGTTTAGTCAAAGCTATAGAAATGCAGCGTGCAGAGGCTGTATCTATTACACGAGAGGAGTTATTTCTGGAACATCCTACAGGAATTTTAGGTTGTTATCATTCGATTAAAGTACATCAATCCACTAAAGAGATTTTTCGGAAGTTCATAGTGGGAGCGTCAAAAGATACGCTGGAAAATTGATTTTAGGCGGAAAAATTTATTTGGCGATCGCTCTAGTCTAAATATCCCCTAAAATTAAGAAGTTACGGGCTATAGTAGTGTACTCTATCCAGATGACAACTGTTGTAAACTTTATTCCCAGTTCCTTAGATATCACAGTATAAATCAAGCTACTATGCCCTACACTATCTTGCTATAAAACACCTAACAAGTCAAAAATAAAATCCTTTTTATTTTTGAGAATTATCGGTAAAAGCACAATATTTGCGTGGCATTGATGACATCTTCATATCGACACTCAAAGCCACTAAAACTGTACTTCTGGGAAATTTCGTAAAGAGTTTGTTGAGTTTCGGGAAAATCACTTGTAGAAATATGGTTTTCCACCATGAAATACTCTTGAGGAGTAAGTAAAGACCAGTCTTTTCTTACCCACTCTAAGTAACGTCTCAGATAGGTTTCTCGGTCTTCTGCTTCTTGACGAAAAACGTCAATAAGAATTAGAACACCCCTAGATGTCAAAAGATTTTTAATCTGACCAATAATCAAATCCTTTTGTTCAAGACTTAGGTGATGGAGAGCAAAAGAAATGAGAATAGCATCAAAACTCTTTTGTTGAGTTAACATCAATTCCGGAACTAATTGAGAAAAATCGCCTTGGGTAAAGGTTGTCTCGCACTGAATCTTTACCATGTTATCCTTAGCAACCTCTAGGGCAGGTATAGATAAGTCTATTCCTTGATATGAACTAATAGTACTATTTAATAAAACCTGAGCAGTAAAACTAGCATCGCCACATCCCAAATCAAGCATTCTAAAGGGTTCCTGGAAGTAGCCTAGTAGGAATTCCTGCAATATAGAGTAAATTTCATGGTGTCCCATGTAATTGTTGTCAAGTATTTTCTGGTAGACTTTCCATTGGTCATTAAAGAATTCTTGAGGCTGGAAAGATTGATTTTCACTAGTTGTCAATGTTTTTTTATCTAACATATTCTATGAGGTGGGAAGTGGGTAGAGGTGCGATTAACCATTGTCTATGGGGAATAGGAAATCAGCCTTTTCAATTTGAGAGCGAATTTTTTCACGCAATCAAATAGAGTCCTATAGATATGTAAGTATATTAAAAAAGACAAAAAAACAAAACAGGATATTTTATGCAAAGAATCGTTTCCGCTAAGCAATTACAATCTGCCAACAATCTCAATTGGGTCAGTTTGATTGCTGACATTATGCTAGCGGGGATGGTTGTCGGACCTTTAACTGCTCCCTTTTTGGCTGCGTCTGGGTTGTCTTTGCTTGGGGCGATCGCCAATATCATTTATTTTATGGGTAATCATGTATGTCCACAACCGACTATGGGCTTAGATTTAGCACCCCCCTATATTATGGCTGTATGTATGCGCTGCTACGGTACTGTCACGGGTTTGTTGATTACTCGTCTGTTGTATGGGGTTACAGGTGGTAAAGGTTTTTACTGGTTAAGTCAGTATGGCTGGAGTGGTGCAGCGTTAGCTAGTGTGCTAATGATGGCTTATCCGTTGGAATTGGCTGCACAGGTTTTCGGTTTGTGGAGTTTTAATAATTATGTGGTTACGCCCTTTGGGTTGATTACAGGCTTGGCGTGGGGATTGTTTACCATGCCGATTTTACACGGGTGGCAGGCTGCTAAAATCAGCTGAGATCAATTGTACAGATTTATAGAGCGATCGCTTGTTTCTCAATTAGTGATTTTAAGCATAATTACTCATATGGGACGAAAATGCAGCGATCGCATTTGTGTATCATTAATTAAGTCCCTGATTACATGCAAGCTAAAATATTCTTTTTGAAAATCGTGCTTTTAACCAAGCCTGTAAATCAGCCATACTCTTAAAATCTAACAATACCTAATAGTTGCAAACCCGGAAATTAGAAGTATAATCGATTGCTATCTCTCTAACAAGGAAAAACCTCCTGTTTGGGAAATAAATAAATGTAAAAGATACAAGGTGAAAAACTAAAAATTTTTACTTTGGTTTTTTGTCACTTGTTTTTCAAGAATCTGTGAATTTAAAATAGCAATTTATTTCATGGTGTATATTACAGGTAAATTGCTTTGAGTATCCAGGTTCTTGGAAAACATCATTCCCCTACTAAGCCTTAGAGAAAATTAACCTTAATTGGCAATCTAATTCTGGAACAATTGCATGAAGAAACTGTTAATAAATGTGACTACCAAAACCGCAGCTTTGATGTCTTTGGCTTCAATGCTAATGACCAGTAAAGTCACCACAGCTGGCGAACCAGTAAATCCGCAACCAGTAGACCGTCCTGACGCCGCGACTACACCAGTATCCGCAGAAGACCAGAAAGCTTGTGTCAGACATCCGAAACTTGGTCAATTTTTCTGCGCTGGTGCTGAACAATTATCTCATTTGCAGAAGGGCGTAGCAGAGATTGATGTCACTGATGATAATCTGGAGAAGGCTCTGCTTGGGGTTACAGATGCAGAAAGCGATGCTGCGGTAGCTTTATTTGGTTGTGATTGTGCTGCATCAATAAATTGTTTGCGTCGTCTGCGGAATAGTCTTCCTTAGAATTTACAGCAGAAGTCAAAATTGAAACAAGCTTTATAGCATTTCTCGTTCTAGGTACAAGGTAGGGGCGCATAGCTATGCGCCCCTACAAATAGACCGGAGAATTTTTTTGATAAGTGATTAGGCGGACATCACACGTTGACTCGAATCGGTGCGAGTTTTGCGGTCAGCTTTACACTGTTAAGGTTTTGAGATGTTCGTGTTTGCTATACCATGCCAAAGTGCGCCGAATAGCCTCACGTAAAGGGGTGGCATGGTTGCCGAATGCTTGGACGTACTTATTATGATTGACAACAAATGGCTCATCAAACTCATACATCATCTCGACGCTTTCACGAGCTTCTGGGATAAAAATACCACCTAGTCGCATCATGAACTTACCCATCTTACTTATTTTTGCTGGGTGTCCAGTTTCCTCAAAAGCTATGGTGATAAACTCGCGAGTAGTAATGGTGTCAGCATTGGGGACATGCCAAATTTGACCCAATGCTTCATCGTGTTCGCCTAACACCACCAATGCCTTGCCAAAGTCATCGATAAAGGTATACGTATGAGGCAGATCAATTTCACCCACTGCTGATGCAGTCTTCCCAGCCAGTACAGAAGGAAAAATGCGATCGCCCATTGCAGAACCAAGCACTTCTGGCCCATAAAAGTCCGATGCTCGACCAATAGCAACTCGTACAATACCACGGCGGTGTGCATCCAAAAGAGCCTCTGCCATCTGGGCCCGGACAGTGCCTTTACGAGTGGTTGCGGCATTGGGCAAATCTTCCCGCAGAACACCATTCACAGGGCCATACATATAGAGATTATCTCCCACAACTAGCTTCGCGCCATTGGCAGCCACCCCTTTGACAATGCTTGCTTGCAAGGATGGAAAAAACTCTGGCCATTGAGTGTAACCCGGCTGGGCGCATTGGTAAACTACTGTTGCCCCAGCAGTAACCGCACGTGTATTTTCAGGAACGTAAGCATCGCTGGCGATGATTTCAACATTAGAAGGTACATCGGCTTTGCCACTGCGGTTGATCATTCGCACCCGTTTGTTGCGAATCAGTAGTTCGCGCATGACGGCTTTTGCTAGTGGTCCAGTACCAAAAATTACATGGAGTTCTTGTGTTTTGTTCATGGGTTTGGTTAGATATTAATGAAAGTTATTTTTCCAAAAAATAATGCAAAGTTTCATCTACAGGAGTTTGGTTTTTAAGTGAGGTAAAAAATAAAGGATTTACGCATCATTTCTACCTCCTGGCTCGTGCCTCAAAACCCCTAGCTTTGTACTTCATGAAAAAGAAAACTGTTGTCAACTTAAACACTCTTGTGTCTTAATAACGTCACACCTGTGACTAGAAACCAGAGTTGGAGTATGGTAACTGATACACTGATAAATGCTCCCAAATCTACCCCAAATAGTTCTAATAATTGAGTTGCCAAAAACAAAGCAGCAATGATGCCAAACATTCCTAGCCAACGTGGTAGTGTTTTTGACCGCAATAAGTAAATAGAGATGATCGTTAACCACAATACGGTAAATAGGCTAACACCCAATACTTCACCGACAGATCCAGCGTAGTCATTGAGGGTTTTATAGACAACAGCGATCGCTTGACGGGTTTGTGCAGAGGTTGAAGAATCAGTGTAGACTTGTGCTAGAGCTGGCATCGCTACTAACCAGCGAATAATCCCAAGGCAACGAGTGACTGTAGATGCAATTCCGAAACCTGTTGCAACTTGAAGCCATACAGAGTTTGTCTCTCCATTGCTAATGACACGAGCAGTGAATAAAGCCACTACCCAAAAAAGTAGTGAATAAATAAGGTAGATGAGATAACCAATTCTCACTGGTTCAGCCTGTTGAATTAGCAATGGCAACATGAAACTAGCAGGTTCGCTGAGGCTAGCAGGCCAGTTAATTGCTCCACCAAGAATAAAAACTGGCACAAACAACAGCAGACTTTCAACAATTAATACCAGACCAGTAGTTCGGTGAAGCGCTTTTATAGACATAAAAGAATTGATTTTTGACATAATTAGACAAAACTAGTTATACGACTTCAATTAATGGTTACAACACATTATTGGGTAGATAAATCCTAGATGTAGAGACGTTGCATTGCAACGTCTCTATATGTGATTCTATTGGAAAAATTGGAATTGTGTTGATTGCTAAAACCTAAAACTAGTTATGGACAATTAATGTTGCAGTTACATTTACTATCCATGTTGTGTTGTTTTTTGCGCCGTGAAACAGCAACCAAAACTCCAAACATAAATATTCCCCATAACAAAGAAGCTTCTGGAACTGTTTTCAGAGCAACTGCGCGAATTTGCATCGGATATGGAAGAAGTAATATATCGTATCCATTGCCGCTGGCAAAATTAATGTCCAGTTCTCCATAATTTTCATTGACGACCTGGACTCCACCACCGGCAGCAGTAACATCGTTTAAAAAAGCTTGAGCTAAACCTTCCAGCAATGGATCTAAACCAGACACTTTTGTTGCTGCAAGTGGGTCAGTAAAACTACTTTCAAAATCATCATCAAATGATGTTGTAGAACCATAATCGATGACTGAATAAAAATTAGAATACCCAAAGTCGAGGAATTTAGTCGTGCCACTATACAAAGCTATTTCAACATCATCTGGATTAGCTTTATAAATTCTTTCCTCAAGAGGCGTATTGGGATCAGCGTACCAATCTTTACCAAGGGTATCTGATCCTAAATTCCAAGTTTTGCTAAAATCGCGATCGCTCTTTTGACCAAATACAAAGCCAATATCATTTAGTGGTATTCCGTTATTTGTCAGATAGTTACTAAAAGTAGGGAAGTTATTGGTGCTAAGCAAACTTGTCATTCTAATAGCACCGCTATTCGGTTCTTCAGGACTTCCTTGCCGACCAGTACCGTAGTAAGGGGCATTATTAAAAACTGGAAAGTCTCGGCGCGAATTCAGTCCGATTTCGCTATGACCGTGATCTGGAGCCGAAGGATCTGGATTATAGAAAGGTGTAAAACCTTGGTTTTCAGATGGTAATCCATTCAAACCCAAAAAACTATTAGATGCTATTGGTCGTGATGTAATAAATTGCAGTTGGTCGTAGTCAAAGTTGAGGCTTGCAGCTTGAGCAGGTGTGATTGCAGATAAAGCAACGGATGTGGTCAGTCCAATAAGTTTAGAAAGTTGGTAAGTACGCATATTTCAGATTTGAAGAAAGCTGGATTAACATTTTCCGAATCATACCACTGGTGTAATGTGTTGGGGGTTATTAAATTTGAGATTTTTATGCTGACAAATTAGTTCATAAAGATATTAATAAGCTTTTGAAAATTTAACTTGCATATTACCTAAAATTAAAACTCTTGTGGTCTGGGTATCTTATCTGCACTGTTTATGGAAATAAACCCCAGGTGTAGAGACGTTGCAATGCAACGTCTCTATATGTGATTCCATTTGAAAAATTGGAATTGTGTTGATTGCTAAAACCTAAAATTAGTTAGAGACAAGTAATGTCGCAGTTATATTTACTATCCATGTTGTGTTGTTTTTTGCGCCGTGAAACAGCAACCAAAACTCCAAACATAAATATTCCCCATAACAGAGAAGCTTCTGGAACTCTTTTGAGAGCAACTGCGCGAATTTGCATCGGATATGGAATCTGTAATACATCGTATCCATTTCCACTTGCAAAACTAATGTCCAGTTCTCCAAAATTCTCGTTAACTACCTGGACTCCACCACCAGCAGCATTAACATCGCTTAAAAAAGCTTCAGCTAAACCTTCCAGCAATGGATCTAAACCAGACACTTTTGTTGCTGCAAGTGGGTCAGTAAAACTATTTTCAAAATCATCATCAAATGATATGTTAGAACCATAATCGATGATTGAATAAAAATCAGAATATCCAAAGTCGAGTAATTTAGTCGTGCCACTATACAAAGCTATTTCAACATCATCTGGATTAGCTTTATAAATCCTTTCCTCAAGAGGCGTATTCGGATCACCATACCAATCTTTACCAAAGATATCTGATCCTAAACTCCAAGTTTTGCTAAAATCGCGATCGCTCTTTTGACCAAATACAAAGCCAATATCATTTAGTGGTATTCCGTTATTTGTCAGATAGTTACTAAAAGTAGGGAAGTTATTAGTACTAACCAAAGTTGTCGTTCTAGTGGCACCGCTATTAGGTTCTTCAGGACTTCCTTGCCGACCAGTACCGTAGTAAGGGGCATTATTAAAAACTGGAAAGTCTCGGCGTGAATTCAGTCCGATTTCCCTATGACCGCGATTTGGAGCTGAAGGATCTGAATTATAAAAAGGTGTAAAACCTTGGTTTTCAGATGGTAATCCATTCAACGCCAAAAAACTATTAGATTCTATTGGTCGTGATGTAACAAATTGCAGTTTATCGTAGTCAAAGTTAAGGGTTGCAGCTTGAGCAGGTGCTATTGCAGATAAAGCAACGGAGGTGGTCAGACCAAGAAGTGTAGAAAGTTGGTAAGTACGCATATTTGAGGTTTTAAGAAAGCTTAATTGACATCAGCATCATACCACTGGCGTGATATTTAATAACCTATTCAGTTGCAGATAAATCTTTAGAGTTACACTATTTTTATCAGGAAAAACTCATCTAATTTGGTATAGAGAAAACTTGACAAATCAAATCAGAACAGCATAAAAGACGGTGTAAAAAATGGACTTGACGAATGATTCCCTGTGTCAAGCCTGATTGAAATGCTCTTACCCTGCTGTTTTTAAATGCGTCATTTTTCTGACAATGCAGGATGAAAAGATTGCTAAGCCGACTATAACTAAACTAAATATGTAACGCTCGCCGATATTTTGCATGACAACAGAGGAAAATATCGGTCCTGCGGTACATCCAAAACTATAAATTTGCATAAATCTAGCAGTCCCTGAAGAAATTTCATTTCTAGAAACATTTTCACCAATTAATGCCAATGCTAAAGGGAAAATGGGAGCTATACCAACTCCTACAGTAAATGAAAATATACTGGTAGCAGTAATGTTCTCACTAAATGAAAGAAGTATAAATGAAAAGAGTACAATACAAACAGCAGCTAATAGGGTTTTTAACCTCCCATATTTGTCCCCAATGTAAGCAAAGGGAACAGTACTAATCAAACCGCCAACTAGAAAAATCGCAAAAGTAGAACCAATTTTATCTATACTATAGTTTTGTTTCAACAGAAATACTGGATATAAACTAATTAAAGTAGATTCAGCAAACCCATAGGCAAATGCACCAACTAAAGGAAGTTGAACTTTGCTGAGAATGTTGGCGCGAGTAGATGTTTGGGAAACAAGAATTTTTTGAGGTAAACCTATCCAAACTACAATTACTCCGCTGAGAATTACAAGACTACCAAAACAAAAAGAAAGTTGTGGAGAAATTTGGTATAGTGAAGAGCCGACAAGAGGACCGACACCAAAACCAAAAGTTAAAGCTAGAGCATTAATGCCGTTCACCATACCTCTATTTCCCTCGTGAGAAAAATAATTCAATCCAGTTTGTCCACTAACTAAATACAAACAGCAAGCTATACCCATGAGAATACGGATTAAAAACCATAAGTGGACTTCTGTTGTCATGGGAAATAGAGATGCAGAAAAAGCCATCAGCACTAAGCCAAATATCATTGTTTTCCGCAATCCAAACCGACGTAATATTTTTGTTACGAAGGGAGTTACTAAGGCAATGACAAGGAAATATACGGTAGAATTGGCTCCAATCAAGATATCATCAACTTGATTTTGAGCCATCAAAGTTGAAATGAAAGGATTAAAAAATCCTAAGGAAACACCTGATAAAAAAGAGATGATATATAAGGCTGATAGTCCATTGGAGAAAATGGAATCTGATGGTATTTTTTGAGCTACTTTCATTTCCGTTAACTTAAATTAATCAACTACACTAATCAGGTTAAAGGATGCTAAATATAGTTTCAATGGAAAATATTTCGCTAAAGTAGGATATTCGTTGGATTTTCCTATAGCGGTTTGCAATTGATGGAGTAGGGTAGCACAGCTGTCATTGGTGTCATTAAGCCTGGGCGAATGGAATTCGCGGCTATACAAGCAAAGTCGCCTGGTGCGGACTCAAAGAAAATTAAGGTTTCTTAACCCGCGCAGGCGGGTTTCGTCTGTGTAGACGCGGTTTCTAACCGCCCATTTCGCGTTAAGTTGATTACTATATTTGCCAAAAAGATTAACAGTACCAGCCAGAGTTTTTATACCAAAATCATGAAAATAGCGGTAATTCATGAACTACCGCTACGGAAGAATAAGGTTTTCAGTCACATATTGGGTGAGTTCTGGGTTTATTTACTTGCTCTGCTACCATTAGTTGCGTAAGATATGGCTGCAAGCATACCGTGCAATAATTCTAAGTAGCGATCGCCAAGTTGGCGAATGGTTGCAGAACGATGGAAGTTTTGCGAGTATTCTATTTCTAGGTTGAAGTTTCCATCGTTGAAGGAAAAGAAGAATTCTACTAGGGTTGTACGTTTTTGTTGGGGTGCTGACAAGCGCCTGTCTGTGTCTGTTTGGGTAAACTCGAAGTTTTTGTAATTGGGAGCAGTACGGTTTCCTAAGTAATTGGCTCTGACAGGTGTCAAATTGTTGTCGGGATAAATATGATTGGGTAGTTGTTCGGATACCCAATCAAAGGTAACGCCATTCATCGGTAGTTGGTTGAATTTTGTTTCTATTTGGTTAAGGGTTTGTTGCCAACTGTCCTGATTTTCGACGCTGATACCTACGGGAAAGTTAATCGCAAAGTTGCCAACGCTGTTAAAGAATGCGTTTTGGTTGTCTATGGTTCTACCGTGGCTGCGGTGGCTAATTACTACCCAAGATTGTCGGCTCCATTCTGCCATTAATCTGTACAGTACGCCGAGTAAAAGGGTATAGACGCTGCAACCGTAGTATTTTTTGGCTTCGCGTAACAAGATGCTGGTTTTTGTACTTTCGAGAGTGAATTTTTCTGTGGCTGCTGTAGCTTCGGTGTTAGCTTTTTTTTGCTCGTCGCAGGGAATTGTCAGAGTATAGTCTACTGAAGGAAATTGAGATTTCCAGTAATCTACATGAGTTGCTAAAGTTCCAAGTTTTTCTTGTTGTTGCAGTACGTTTACATAATCTGCATAAGATACCACTGGCTTAGTGTCAGGATTTTGGTTACCCAAAAGTTGAGTGTAGGTTGTCCATAATTCTTGGAATATCACTCTGTTACTGAGCAAGTCGCCAATTATATGGTGTCCCACTAGGGATATGTCGTAGCTAGATTCGTTGACTTTAGCAACAATTACTTTTAACAGCGGGTATTGATTGAGTTGGAATTGTTGACCGATTTGTTGAATTAATTCGCCAATTTCTTTGTCTCGTTGTTTCGTCGTTAGATGACTGGCATCGTAAAATTCAGTGCATGAATTTTGCTCAGGAGTTAGTATTTTTTGCGTCCATTGTTCGTTTTCACGAATAAATACAGTACGCAAAGCAGAATGACGTTCAATTAATAAATTTACTGCTTGGTTGAAAATCTCTGCATCTAAGGGTTGGTGGAACAGAAAACGTGTATAACCATTCCATTGGTGAGGAGCCTCGAAATATTCTACTAACCAGCGTTGTGCAGGGCCTAGAGGAAGATTTTGATTGTCTTGTTTTGGTTTTGGTTGATTGTTATTACCAGAAGCTTTGAGAACATTACGGTCTAGTTTACCATTGTGGGTTTTGGGCAAACTGGGCAACCATTCCCAACGGTGGGGAATCATGTAATCGGGTACTCGTTGACCTAAATATTGTTTGATTTGTTGGTTGTCTGTTTGATTACCTGCTAAGTAGGCGACTAATTTTTTTTGTCCGTTTTCGTAATCTATGGCTAAGACGGCGGCTTCTTTGACGGATGGATGAGTATTGAGAATACTTTCTATTTCACCTAATTCGACGCGGAAACCACGTATTTTTACTTGGCTATCAATGCGCCCGTGGTATTCAATATTTCCATCTGGAGATTGTATTGCTAAATCGCCAGTTCTGTAGATGAAATCGCCAGGAATTTCGGGGAAGGGATTGGGGCAAAATGCTTTGGCGGTGCGTTCTTTATCTTTAAGATATCCTTTAGCTAGTTGTATGCCACCAAGCCATAATTCTCCCATTTCTCCAGGTGCGAGTGGCTGCATTTGTTCGTCGAGTATTTTCAGGTAGACGTTATCAATTGCTTTGCCGATGGGAATGCTCTTTTGGTCTTCGCCGGGTCGTTCGACGATAATATGAGAGGTTACGTCTATGGAAGCTTCTGTGGGGCCGTAGAGGTTAGCAAGTCCGGTTTTCATACCGTGTTTGTCAATCCAACTGCGAATAAAGTTGACTGGTAAAGCTTCGCCGCTAAAGATTAACCAGCGCAAATCGGGGAAACTCCAGGTTTCGTCTTCTAATGCGTTGCAGAATTCTCCAAATAAGGAGGGTACGAAATGCATGACGTTGATGCGGTTGTCTTTCAGCCATTGCGCCAGAAGCCAGGGATTCTTAACTGTTTGGGTTTCCACAGAGTAAACCGTGGCGCCCGCCATTAATGTCCAAAAGATTTCCCATACGGAGATATCAAAGCAGCAAGATGTTTTTTGTGCTACTCTATCTCCCGGTTGTAATTGGAATGTGTTCTGCATCCACACCAAACGATTCATATAACCCCGGTGATTGAGCATAACTCCTTTGGGTTTACCCGTGGAGCCGGAGGTATACAATACTGTCATCAAATCGTCGGGGGTGTTGACAAAAGGTGGTTTGGTGTCGGGATAATTTGACCAAGTGAGCTTGTTTATCTGGGGGATTTTGTTCTCATATTCGGAACTGTGTCCTTTGTCTAAGAACATTAAGCTTTGTAATGTTAATTGTTCCAGCCCACATTGGGCTAATTTTTCAGTTAGGCGATTTTCGCTGAGGAGAATCTTGATTTCAGCATGTTCGAGGATGTAGAGGATTCTTTCTTGGGGGTACATTGGATCTAAAGGAACGTAAGTACCCCCAGCTTTCAGAATACCTAAAATTCCTACAAACATTAACGGACCACGCAGCGTCATGATGCCGACAAATGCACCCGGTGCAACTCCTACAGAACGCAAATAATTTGCAACTTGGTTGGATTGTAAATCTAATTCTTTGTAGGTGATTTGAGTTTCCCCATCGGTAACTGCGATCGCATTAGGAGTGCGTCGAGATTGTTCGATAATTTCTAAGTAAGGGATTTCTATTGGCTTGGGGCTTTCTGATGGGGATTGTTGATTGCTGAGAACCGCAGCCATTTCTCCCAGAGTTCTGCAAGAAAGTAAAGCTTGGCGGTTAACTTTACCTAATTGCTTTTCTAGTTTAGTGATAATCCGAATCATTTCTAAGGAATCAATGCCCAATTCTGATTCCAAATCTTTATCCATATCGCCGTCATTGATGGGATTATGGCAAACCTGCACTGTTATTTCTTGGAGTATCGATTTGATCTCGGCGTCTGCTGGAGTTTGTTTCAGCTGCTTTGTTTCCTGGGGCGATTGAGTTTTGAGTGCAACCAATTCTTCGATTTGAGCAATGTATTCTTGCATGAATTGATCTACAACCGATGCTGGGAAGAAATCGCTGTCGTAACTCGCTCCAAATTGCAAACAATCATCGAAAATTTCCTGTAAAATATCGATGGTTCCAGGAGCATTGATGCCACCGGCACGATAATCGATTACTTCTAAATCTCCGTATTGCTTGTTAATTTGAGTTTGTCCTGTAAAGGGACAGTACAAATTAGATTTCAATACCTGGCGATACATCGGTAACATGCGACTCGGTATTTTTCCGTTTTCCAAGACGATATTATCTCGGAAAGCGATCGCCATTTGACGGGTTTGGGTGCGATCGTAATTGTTGGCGATTCCTTGCTGTACTTTTTCGTGAACTAGATTTAATAAAACGTCCCAGTCTTGGGTTAGTGAGGGTAATTCAACATCGATGGATAGGTTTTGAGCAAAACTACCGACTACGTTTGTCGCATCGACTTCTGAATAAAATCTGCCGCTGGTGGGAACTTGTAGGAGAATGGATTTGCGAGGGGATTGTTCAAATTTGGCGATCGTTCGCACGAAAGCAGCTAACAGCAGAGAATTCAGGGGTAATCGCCATTGGCGGGTTTGAGAAATCAGCGCGGCGGTGGTATCGCGTTTGAGAGTGTAGCGACGGTTGTGAAATTGGGGGCAACCCGATGTAATCTTTTTATTAGCAGGATTCCACAAATATGAATTCGTGCCTTGACGGGTTGTGTATTCTACTAGCGCTTTTTCTGATTCCGCATCTTGCCAAGCATTAATAGATTGCACCATTTGCTGGTATTCTGCAACTGTTGTAGCTGGTGGTAAATTTGGTTGTTCGTTATTAGCGCAAGCGCGGTAAATCTCCATAAATTCGCGCAGTATTGTATGGCATCCCAAAGCATCAGAAATTAAGTGTTCGTTAGCAAAAATGAGTTGGTAAACGGAATCTTCGAGGCGAAAGACAAAAAACCGATGTAGGGGAAATTCAGTTATTTGCCATTCATAATTTAGGCAGCGATGTAATTCATTGTTAATGGTTTGTTCTTGAGTTTTGCTATCTAAATTTCTGATATCGGTAACGGGAATTTCTGGAGGATTGGGATTATTCAGGATTTCGATTTGGTAGTCTTTGAATCGAGTTGCATCTTCAGGGATAACGAAGCGGGAGCGTAACATGGGATGGCGATTTATGAGGATTTTCCAGGTTTGCCAAGCAATGTTATTATCAAAATCTCCGCGCAGACGTAGGGTAGAAAATAGACTGATGGAGTTGACGACCCAATGACCTAATAAGTGAAAGTATTGTCCGTGAATAATGTCTACTTTTTCGGTTTCGGGTTGCGAGTTATCTTGTTGAGGGAATAAACAATTTTCGGTGGCTGTGACAACTTCTCCTAATGTTTGCAATTGAATTAATTTTTGGAGGTTTAAGACTTCCATGAATAATGGTTGTTGTTCTTCGGGGATGATTTGAATTAATCCGTTGAGAAATTCCATGATTTTAATGGAATCTAATCCTAAATCTCCTTCTAGGTACATGTCTGAGTCTAAGTCTGCTATGTCGTGTCCGGTGATTTGAGCAACGACGGAGAAGATTTGCTGTTGTAAGGTGTTAGTAGTCATGATGGTTTTTGATGTTTTTGAGATTTGTACTTTTTTTCACGCAGAGGCGCAGAGGCGCAGAGAAGAGAACGCAAAGAGAAGAAGTCTATTTTAGTAGTTGAAATTGTAGAGTAAAGTTCTTGGATTATTGGTTTGTAGTAAATACTTTAGTGTTTTCAATCAAAAATTTAAGTGTTTACTACAAACCAAGAGATTATTTACCAAATTTTTGCCATTCTTCAGATAAAGCTAAGTAAGTTAGTTGACGTTGTTCTGGTGAAAGGGGAGTTGGTTTTTCTAGTGGTAAAAGTTTGGTGTTATTTGGTTGATGATTGTTGTCAATTTTGACTAAATCTTCTGCTAATGTTGCATGGCTTAAATGGCGTTGTTGTGGTGAAAGTGATGGTAGTTTTTCGATTGGTAAGAGTGTAGGAATAGTTGTTGGAATTGTTTCTTTCTCAATTTCGGCGGTGATTACTTCTACTCTGTAGGTTTTCCGTTGGAAGGGATAGGTTGGTAATACTACTCGATGCAGGTTTTCAGGGAATAGGTATTGACTGTTAAATCGGACTCCCGCTACATAGAGTTTTGCTAGGGTTGTTAACAAACTGTTTGCAATTGGTTGCTGTTTGTCTGGATATATCCAAGTTCCGTTAGCATCTAGAGAAGTTATTTGCTGTTGTAAGGATGGAGAATTACCCAAGCTTAGATATACTCCTTGTTTGCTGATTACTTCTCGAATGTTGTCTACATTCAAAGAGCGAACATTCTGTACAAGGTTTAGTAATTGATTGGCAGAAACTTGTTGATGCTGTCTAAATATTCCTTCGGGAGTAATTAATGGGCAAGTCCAAGTTGATGATAATTCTTGTTGGGGAATACTTGGTTCTACTTGCGAATCTAACAGTTTGATTGCTTGCTCTAATTTTAGCATTCCATTTAAACAAGCACCAACAATTACACCGATTTTTTCTACTAATAAACTAGTAGGTTGAAGTTCTAAAGATTGTAACCATCGTCCCCAAGCATACTGTACTGCAAAGATATATGCTTTTGTGGTTAACTTAGATATTCCACAACCCAAATATTGTTCGCAATCAGTGCAAGCTTTGTTAAATTCAGTGAAGTTTTGTCTGAGAATTTCTACTTCTTCGGGAGTTATAGAAATATTTTCATCAAACACTAAATGAATTGGGGTTGTGCGCTGGGGATTCGCTTTACCTGTATGGATTTCGGACTTTGTTTGATTGTTAGCGATCGCCTTGAGGTTATCGAGTAAATCTTGGCGATTGTTAACCAATAATGCGGCTTTTAATGGTTGTTCTCGTTGGGCGTTATTTTGAGTAAAGCATATTTGGTTAGTTTGTTGTTCTGGATGATTGGCGATATGCTCGTAAAGTTGTGCGGCTACTTGTTGCAGTGCTGTTTGATTGTGAGCTGTTAAGCACAAGAGTTGGGGAGAGAAAGTTTTTACCCCGGATTTGACAACATTGTTTGCAGTCAGAGGAGATTGTTCAAGGATAACGTGACAGTTGGTACCGCCAAATCCAAATCCGTTGACTCCCGCACGCAAGGGATTTTCATTTCTCAACCATTGTTTGCTACCGTCACCGACTACATAAAAAGGCGTGTTGGCGAAGTTAATATGGGGGTTGGGTTCGCTGAAGCCCAAAGTTTGGGGAATTTTGCCATTCTGCATGGCAAGTACTACTTTAATTAAGCTAACTATTCCCGAAGCAGAAAGTAAATGACCAATGGAAGATTTAACGGAACCTATGCCACAGAAACCTTTTTTGGTAGTAAAAGTACTGAAGGCTTTAGTCATTCCTTCTACTTCTATGGGATCTCCTAATAGTGTACCTGTACCATGAGTTTCGATGTAAGAAATTGTTTCCGGATCTACACCACTGTTCAGATATGCTTGACGAATGGCTTCCGATTGTCCTTTGGGATTGGGAGCAGTTATACCTTGTGAATGTCCGTCGTTATTAATTGCTGAACCTTTAATTACAGCGTGAATATTATCGCCGTCTGCTAAAGCTTGTTTGAGAGGTTTGACGATTAATACACCCGCACCTTCTCCCAAAATCAATCCGTTAGCACGTTTATCGAAGGGGTAACAAGTTCCCGTGGGTGAAAGAGCCTGGGCTTTTTTGAGGAAGGTAAAGGGGCTGGGACTCAGATTGAAATTCACCCCGCCAACGATCGCCATTTTACTCTCGCCGGAACGGATGCTTTCACAAGCGATATGCAACGCTACGAGGGAAGAGGAACAAGCAGTTACAACCGCCATGCTGGGGCCTTTTAAATCTAAACAGTGGCTGACTCTAGCCGCAAGTTCATTTACTTCATTACCCGCAGACGATTCGGGTAAAATTTCGCTTGGTTGCAACACCTGGGAAAGAGTATTGAGCAAATTTTGGCGATCGCCATTCTCTAAATTCTTAAACCAAGCACTGTCACCAAAACGCTGACTTAAAGCTTCATAGTATTGAGAGTTCCCGAAATGTTCGATGTAGGTATTTTGTCCGCAACCAACAAACACCCCGATATTTTTTGTTCGATATCTGCCACCATAACCGGCTTGTTGCAAAGCTTTCATGGCTAATTCTAAAAATACCCTTTGTTGGGGGTCCATTGCGACAGCTTCTTTGGGGGAAATACCAAAGAACATCGGGTCAAAATCAAAGGGATTTTCGACAAAACAACCGCGTTTGGATATTGATGTTTCCTGGGAGCTATTTTCAGAAAAATAATGTTGATGAAACCATCTATCTTCAGGTACATCCTTAACAGCAGAACGTCCTTCAATCAGTAAATTCCAGTACTCTTCTAAATTATCCGCTCCCGGTATTTTACAAGCCATGCCAATAATTGCGATGTCTTGTTCTCTAACATTATCGTTAGCCGTATTTGGTGATTCTGTCTCCAAGTTTTCCGCTAACTTCTCTTCATCAAAGATTTGTGGGGTGTCAACTTCTTCCCCATCTCTTCCCTCTGCGCCCTCTGCGTCTCTGCGGTTCGTTAATAAATCATCTCCAGAAACACTATTAATTTCATACCCAAACTTTTCTTGCAGATAAGCAATCAAATCATCCGGCGTTTGATATTCAAACAACAAAGTCGGAAGTAACTCAGCTTCCAAAGCTTTACCAAGACCTTGTACAACTTCTACAGTCCCCACCGAATCTAAACCCAATTCAGTAAACGTTTGATATCCTTCAATTTCCCCTTCCGAGATAGCTAAATGTTGCCCTAATATTTCTCGAACCAAATTGCGGATATTTAACGTTTTAGTTGGTTTATTTTCTGCCGTGGTAAAACGTACCTCCTTAACTGGGACAGATGCTTCTATCACATCAATAATATGGATGACAGAAGAATTATTGAAAGCCAAAGCTTTAATAAAAGCATTCGCCGCAGGTTCGGGTTCTAAAGGATTAAGACCTTTAGATTTAACCATCAATAAAGTAGCATCACCTAGCAATGCTCCCATACCGCGATCGCTCCACAAGGAGTAATTGAGAGCTAATGAATGCCCCGATGCACCGCGTTGATTGCGGTAGACGACATAACTATCAAGGAAAGTATTAGCAGCAGCATAATCGGCCATCCCAGTTCCCCATTCTGCTTTAGAAGCGGAAACTGAAGATAAGACAACAAAATATTTTAACGGTTCGTTGCGCGTTACCCTATCTAAAACAATGGTTCCTTGAACCTTGGGTGCTAATACTTTGGCGATGGTACTATTTGGCTTTTGCAACAGTTTGAATGTGGTATGATCTGCAACTCCCGCCGCATGAATTACACCATCTAAACTACCAAAACGCAATTTAATCGCTTTAACCAAATCTTCCATACCCAAGCTATCAGTAACATCCACAGCTTGGTACATCACCGTGGCTCCCAAGCTTTCTAATTGTTGAATTGCTTGGATACGTTTGCTTGTTGCAGCATTATGATTGGAAGATTCCCATGCTTCTCTCGGTGGAAGTGGATTTCTTCCGGTTAGGACTAAATTAATCTGAGTTTCACTAGCCAAAGTTAAAGCAATTTCCGTTCCCACATCGCTACTACCGCCGGTAATTAACCAAGTGTCACCGCTTGATAACGAAACTTGATTGTGATTTTGGGGTACGTTAATTCTTTCCAAACTGCGGGTAAGTCTTTGGCGATCGCGGATGGCTACGATACCTTCTCCCGTTGCTTGCCTTTGGATTTCTTGAGATAAAATCTTCGTAAGTTCTTGGGGTAAAATATCCGGCGTTACATCTATAACTTTGGTTTGAATTGTGGGATTTTCTTGTGATAATACCCTTACCAAAGTACCTGCCATTGATTGATGTACGTTGTGTAAGTTGTCAGATTCAGATGCGATGTAAGCACCTTCAGTTACCACCAGCAGATTTAGATTATTGCTGGGATATTGTTTAGTAAAAGCTTGAGCTAACCACTGGAGACTCCAAAAGCTTTGATTGAATGTATTGTCCTCAAGTAGTAATTTTTCTGGTGAAACTTGTTCTTGTTTGTAATTCCACAGATGAATAACTGTTGATATTGGCAAACCTTCTGCTTTGATAGTTTCAATCAGTTGTGCGTAATCTTGAGCAACTGCGGGATTAACGGTAAAGTGCTTATCTTTTTGCTTAAAGCTTGCGCCGGGAGTGACAAAATATGTAGTGTATTTGCTGCTATCAAGTAGCTCGGAAAATCTTTCTCCTACATGATGGCGATCGCCAAAAATTAAAATCGCTCCCGTTGCTATTTCTGTGGATTCAATTAAACTTTCTGAATGCCACTGCCAATGATAAAACCATTCTGGAGGTACTACAGCTTGACGGGAAATATTTTCTGATTTTGGCTTGACAATTGGCGCTGATTGTAGTTCTAATCTTTCCTCTATCTTCTGTCTTCTGACATCTACCACCTTCTCAACCCAATACCTTTGACGTTGAAACGGATAAGTTGGTAAAACTATGAGTTGACGTTGATAATCTCGATCAAAAGCTGACCAATCTATTGTTGTTCCCCGGACGTATAATTCACCTGCGGTAGCGAGCAATTGCATCCAATCATCGCTATCTTTTTTCAGGGAAGGTAACCAAGTCGCGGTATTTTCTGGCAAGCATTTTTTACCCATTCCCAACAGTGTGGTACTTGGTCCTACTTCCAAAAAGATATCGTATTCTCGTTTAGAAAGTGTCTCCATGCCGGCGAAAAATCTTACCGTACCCCGCAGATGCTCTCGCCAATAAGCTGCATCAGGTACTTGTCGCGCCTCAAGAATTTCTCCGGTGACATTGGAAATAAAAGGAATGCGTGGTTTTTGAAACTCTACCGCATTTGCTATCTGCTCGAATTCATCAAGGATGGTTGCCATTAAAGGCGAATGAAAAGCGTGAGAAACTTGTAAAACTTGAGCGTTGATTCCCTGTAATTTTAATTGTTCAAGTATTTCGCTAACGGTTTCTTTAACTCCGGAAATCACAACATTATTCGGTCCATTAACGCAAGCAATAGATACTTTGTCTGCGTGATTTTGCAACAGAGATGCTATTTTAGCTTCCGGTGCAAAAACCGCCGCCATCGTCCCATTTTGCGGTAGTGACTGGATGAGTCTTCCCCGTTCGGCAATCAATTTTAGCCCATCTTCCAAACTGAATACCCCAGCCACACAAGCGGCAACATATTCACCAACACTATGACCGATAACCGCATCCGGCACAATTCCCCAAGATTTCCATAATTGCGCCAAAGCGTATTCTAAAGCGAAGAGTGCGGGTTGAGTATAAGCAGTTTCGTGCAACAACTGGGGCGCGTTAGATTCTGGGTAAAGTACCGATAATAAAGGTTTTTGCAGATAAGGACGTAAAATTTCGTCACATCTGTCTAAAGTTTTACGGAACGTCGGCTGAGTTTCGTAAAGCTGGCGTGCCATTCCCACGTATTGAGAACCTTGCCCGGCAAAGAGAAATACTACTTTTGGACGGTTATTTTCTACCTTACCTCTGCTCAATTTCACAGTAGAATCACCGACAGTAAAAGCTTGTAATTGTTCGCTCAAATCTGCCGTCGATTCGGCAACTACAGCCAGGCGATATTTAAAATGCGATCGCCCCGTGTTGGCTGTAAAACAAATATTTGCTAGAGATGCTGCGGGATGAGATTTTAGAAATGTTTGATAGGATTGGGCAAGGGAAACCAGGGCTGTTTCTGTTAGGGCTGACAAACACAGCAAATGTCGGGGACGTTCTTCAGTTTGCGGCTGTAAAGATTCGACTTTCGGCGCTTCTTCTACAACTAAATGGACGTTAGTACCGCTAATACCAAAAGAACTGACACCAGCCAATCTTTGTCCCTGAGAATCCCATTTTGTCGGTGCAGTAGGAACCTTAACCGCGAGTTTATCCCACTGAATGTGAGAACTGGGTTGCTTTAAATGTAAATTACCGGGAATCTCTTGATTTTGCAAAGCCAGAATTACCTTCATTAAACTGGCTATTCCAGCAGCAGATTCCAAATGGCCAACTTGAGTTTTTACCGAACCAATAAACAAAGGTTCTTCCGAAGAACGTCCTTGACACAGCACGGAACCCAACGCTCTCACCTCAATCGGATCGCCCAAAGCGGTACCGGTGCCGTGGGTTTCTACATAGCTGACTTTTAGGGGTTCTACGCAAGCATTTTGCAGCGCTTGACTAATTAATGCTTCTTGAGCCAATCCATTGGGAACAGTTAAACCGCTGCTAGCACCATCGTGATTGACAGCTGAACCGCGAACCAAAGCCAGGATATTATCGCCGTTGGCGATCGCATCTGACAAGCGTTTGAGTACAACAATGCCGCAACCTTCACCTCTACCGTAACCATCAGCAGCCGCGTCAAAAGTTTTACAGCGTCCGTCAGGAGCCAAGGCACGCATTTTACTTAAACCGATGGAGGCTTCCGGCGATAAAATCAAATTCACCCCACCAGCTAAAGCCATGTTGCATTCCCCAGAACGCAGACTGTGGCTAGCTAAATGCACTGCCAACAAAGAAGAAGAACAAGCAGTATCTAGCTGCATAACGGGGCCTTGGAAACCCAAAAAATGAGCTACCCGACCCACCGCCACACTGCGGGCATTACCTAAACTACTGTAACCATCAATACGTTCATGGTCGCCAGAATACAAGTTAAATCGGGAATAGTCATCCATGAACAACCCCATAAACACCCCGGTTTTAGAACCGTTCAGCTTTTGTGGAGATTGTCCGCCATACTCCAGTGCTTCCCAAGCAAGCTCAAGCAACAGACGCTGTTGGGGGTCCATACTTGCAGCTTCCTTGGCGGAAATTCCAAAGAAATGGGGGTCAAATTGGTCTACATTTTGAATAAACGCACCATTGCGAGTATACATTTTACCCGAAAGATTCAAGTTGGAACTGTAGTATTCATCGATATTCCATCTATCTTGGGGAACTTCAGCGATCGCATCTACTCCATTGCGTAACAGTTCCCAAAATTGTGAAGGAGAATCCGCTCCTCCGGGAAATCTGCAACTCATTCCAACAATAGCGATCGGTTCATTCTTGGAACGTTCCAGTGCATCGAGCTTGAGACGCATTTCTTTTAAAGCGATAACAGCACGTTGCAGGGGAGATAACTTATTTATATCTGCGGTATTATTCATCAGAAAGCCTCAAATTTACTATGGTAAAAACAATACAGACACTCTTTTCTCATCAAACCTCTTGCAAAACTCTTCCTTGCGTTCTCCTCTCTGCGCCTCTGCGCCTCTGCGTGAAACAAAAAATATTGATACAAGAGGTCGATCGCCAATCACCCGAACCAAAACATTAAACTCTCAATAACTCCTCTAATTCTCTATCCACCAACATTGACAATTGCATTTCCGAAAGTTGCATAACATCATCAACAAAATCCGCCACCGATTCAACTTCCAATTGCACTTCTATTTCATTAGTTTCCACATCATCCAAACTAATTACCTTATCAAGTAAATACCGCGCCAGAGCTTCAATAGTTGAATATTCAAACGTCAAAGTTGAAGGTAACGAGCTTCCCACCAATTTCTCCAACTGATTTTTTAATTCCACAGACATCAGAGAATCCATTCCCATATCGAAGAATCCAGTGCGGGGATTTGGACGAAAAGAAGAATCAAACTGAAGAACCTTGACAACCTTATCTTGAATCCGAGCAATCAATAAATTTTCTCGTTCGCTAACAATGGTTTCCTGGAGTTGACGTAAAAGCTCTAAATCCTCCGTTGATGATTCTTTTTCTACCACCTTGTTGTGAGTAACAAAATTACTAACTAAAGACGGTTCTTTCCCAGATGAAAATTGTTGTAAAAACTTCGTCCAATTAATGGGCGTAACTCCTACTTGAGTCGCATCCTGGGTTAATAAATCTCCTAAAACTTGTAACCCTTGTTGTGGTGCAATTGTTGCAAAACCACTTTCTAACATTCGTTGTTGGTGGCGAATATCCAATTGAGCAGCCATTCCCACTTCACCCCAAGCACCCCAGTTAATGCTTAAACCTGGTAAACTTTGACTCCGGCGATAATTAACTAAAGTATCCATAAAAGCATTCGCCGCCGCATAATTTCCTTGAGTTGGCGAACCTAATAAAGAAGCTACTGAAGAGAAACAAACAAAGAAGTCTAGAGGTATGTCTTGAGTTAATTCATGCAAATTCCAACTTCCCGTTACTTTAGCAGCCATAACTTGCTCAAAGCTTTGCCAAGTTTGCTTTAACAGTAACCCATCATCTAAAACACCAGCAGCATGAATAATCCCTCGCAAAGGTGGATAAGAAACTTTGATTTTGGCTAAAATTCCAGCTACATCTTCCGGTTGGGAAACATCTGCTTTCACAACCACTACTTTCGCTCCGGCTTGTTCTAGTTCTATGATTGCTTCTCGCGTGTCGTTGCTAATTCCTTTTCTAGTAGTTAAAACTAAATTTCGAGCGCCCCCTTCAACCATCCACCGAGCAACTACAAGTCCTAAAGCTCCCAAACCGCCAGTAATTAAATAGCTGCTTTCGGAATTAAACTTCAACTGTTTTGCAGCAGCAGGTTGATGATTGCGCCGCACTAACCGAGCAACTTTACGAATTCCTTGACGCAGAGCAATTTCATTTTCTGTGTCTGAAAATAATAGTTGTTCGCACAATTCTTCAACTGGATTGACATTGCTTGCTGCATCTAAATCCAAGCGAGTACATAATAGTTCTGGATGTTCTAAAGCTATTACCTTACCCAGTCCCCACAACGCAGCCCCGGTTAATTGTAATTTGTCAGATGCTGCTGTTGCTTGAGTTCCTTTTGTAATCAAATACAATCGGGGGTATTTAGATAATTCAGCTTTAGCCAAAGCTTGAACTAGATACAAAACGCTACCGCAATTACTAACTTGGTTATTTATTTCAAAAGTCTCATCTAATCCCCATAAATATACAACTCCACGAACAGCAGTTTGATTATTTGCTAAACTTTCCTCAAGCAATCGTTGAAAGTGTTGGGGATTTTTGGGGTTAATGTAATACTGTTTCTCGGAAGCTTTATATTCTGCACCGGGAACAACTAACACACAACCTTCACCGTTTTGCTGTAATAATCTTGCAAGTTGAGCGCCTATTCCTGTTTCTTGAGCGAATATCAGCCAATTACCCTTTTCTTGTTGATTCTTCTCAACCGCCTTATTTATCCAAGCAATTTCATACAACCAATTACCCAAATCATTTGTCATGCTTTGCAAAATGGTTTCACGACGAGCTTTTCTCGCTTCAAAACCAATAATTTCAGCAATTAAACGTCCGGATTCGTCGCACAAACCAATATTACCAACCAAACTATTATTGTCAGATTCTTGTTTTTGAGCGTGACACCATAGTTTAGCGTCAGAATCAGGGCGACGGTAAAATTTGAATTTGGCAATGTTAAAGGGAACATACATGTACTCATCTTGGGCTGAGTTGCCTAGTTCCCAACAATTAAGTACCTGCAAGCAAGAATCAATTAAACCGGGATAAAGTTGATAATTATGAATTTCATCTGGTAATTGAGGTAGTTTCATTTGGCATAAAGCTTCGTTTTCTCTATACCAAATTGTGTCAATCCATTGAAATGAATTTCCCCAGCCGTAGCCAATCTCTTGGAATGTTGAGTAAAACTCCGTTCCCGATAAAGTTTGATGGCATCGCTTTTTCAATGTTTCAATACTTACCGAGATATTTACAGAATTTGCTTCTGTAATCAACAGATTAAGTTTTCCCGTGGCGTGGGATTGCCAAGCTTGAATATCGTTTTCATCTGCTTGATTTTGCAGACTAATCAGTTGCAACTTTGTCTCTTGATTTGATTCTGGTGTCAAAACCAATTGCACCGTCTTAATCCCATCGTCATCACAAATCAAAGGATGTGAAAGTAATAAATTCTCAATTACACAAGATTCATTGGGGAAGGTTTCCTTAACAGCCGATAAAATCATCGAGACATAGGATGCAGCCGGAAAAATTGCTTTTCCATACAGTTTGTGGTCACTTAAATAAGCAGGTGAATTGGGAGTGAGTTCTACTTCAAAACGAGTTTCTGGAGAAAATGGCAATCTCAACCTTTTACCTAACACCGTATTAGTTGGCGTCAAAGCAGGTTGTTGACGAATATTTATCTTAGATGTGTTAACCCAATAACGCTGACGTTGAAATGGATAAGTTGGTAATACCAATCGCTGACGAGAATAATCTTGGTCAAAACCAAACCAGTTTATCGTTTCTCCACTGCTATATAATTGTGCCAAACTTGATAGTATCTGTTGCCAATTCGACTGTTGTTGATGCAAACTAGGAAGCCACATTCCCACATTTGTATCTACACATTTACGTCCCATTTCTAATAACGTAGATTTGGGGCCGATTTCCAAAAATACTCGATAACCCTGTTCTGCAAGAGTTTTCATTCCAGGTGCAAATCTTACCGTTCCCCGCAGATGTTCTAACCAGTATTCAGGATTTTGTAACTCGCCGGTAACTAATTTCCCGGTAACATTAGAAATTAAATTTATCTTCGGCGATGCAAAGCTGACTTCAGATAATACTTTTTCAAAATCAGCTAACATTGGTTCCATCAAAGCCGAATGGAAGGCATGAGAAACATTTAATTTTAGGCTACCGATACCTTCAGCCTGCAACTTGGCAACAACAACCTCTACCGCTTGATTTTCTCCCGAAATTACTATACTTTGGGGACTATTTATGGCTGCAATTGAAACTTTATTGGTGAATGGTTGAATGGCTGCGGTAACTTGTGCTTCTGTGGCAAAAACGCCTACCATCGTACCGTTTTGCGGCATCGCTTGCATTAAACTAGCTCGTTTGGCAATCAATTTTAAACCATCTTCTAGACTAAAAACTCCCGCCACACAAGCAGCAACATATTCACCCAAACTATGCCCCAAAAGTGCATCTGGTTCTATACCCCAAGACTTCCATAATTCAGCTAAAGCATACTCGATCGCAAATAAAGCCGGTTGAGCGTAGGCGGTATCTTGTAATAAACTGGTGCGATCGCCATAAAGTACCGACAGTAAAGGCTGTTCTAAGTAAGGGCGTAAAATTTCATCACATCGATGAATAATTTGCCGAAACAGCGGTTGGGTTTCGTAGAGTTCCCTTCCCATCCCGACATACTGAGAACCTTGTCCAGTAAACAAAAAGGCAATTTTTTGATTTGCTTCTTGCTCACCTTGAACAGTAATTACCGCAGACTTATTGTTAATAAAGTTGCTCAATTGCTGCTGTAAATCGGCAGTGGATTCCGCGACAAAAGCCAGCCGATGTTCAAAATGCGATCGCCCCGTGTTAGCTGTAAAACAAATATCTGTCAAAGCAGCTTCGGGGTGAGATGATAAAAAGCTTTGATAATCCTTGACGAGAGTAACTAATGCTGCTTCAGTTTTGGCTGATAAACTCAATAAATGCCACGGGCGATCGCTTTCCGGTTTGGCTTTGGGTTGAATTTCCGGTGCCGATTCTAAAATCAAATGTACGTTAGTACCACTCATCCCAAAAGAACTCATTCCCGCTAAACGTTGGGGAGAATCCCATTTAGTTGGTTGAGTGGGAACAACTACAGGAAGTTTGTCCCAAAGGATGTAAGGATTGGGTTGATTAAAATGTAAGTGAGGAGGAATTTCACCATGTTGCAAACCTAACACCACCTTAATTAAACCTGCCACCCCGGCGGCTGATTCCAAATGTCCCAACTGAGTTTTTACCGAACCGATGGCTAAAGGATTATCTTTGTTTCGCCCCTCACCCAGTACATTTCCCAAAGCGATAACTTCAATTGGATCGCCCAAACTGGTACCCGTACCGTGTGCTTCCACATATTGAATTTGATCGGGTTCGACGCGGGCATTTTCCAACGCCTTACGCAATAATGCTTCTTGTGCGGAACCGTTGGGAGCAGTTAAACCATTGCTAGCACCATCATGATTAGCAGCCGAACCGCGAATCACAGCGAATATGTTATCGTTGCTGGCGATCGCATCAGATAAACGCTTGAGTACAACAACTCCGCAACCTTCGCCCCTACCGTAACCATCAGCCCCCGCATCAAAAGTTTTACAGCGCCCGTCAACAGACAACGCCTTTAACTTAGACAAACCAATACTTGCTTCCGGCGAAAGAATTAAATTTACCCCACCCGCCAAAGCCATATTGCATTCCCCGGTACGCAGACTTTGACAAGCCAAATGCACCGCCAACAGCGAAGACGAACAAGCCGTATCCAACTGCATTGTAGAACCTTGCAAACCCAAAGTATAAGCCAAACGCCCCGCAGCCATACTTCTGAGAATACTCAAAGTATTGTAAGCATCAATTTGAGTGCGATCGCCACAGTTAAAACCCAACTGGGAATAGTCATCCATGCAAAGCCCGACAAATACCCCCGTAGAACTACCTTTTAACTTATCTGCGGCGATTCCTGCATGTTCCAAAGCTTCCCAGCTAACTTCTAAAAGTAACCGCTGTTGAGGATCTAAATTTACAGCTTCTCTAGGAGAAATCCCAAAAAATTGGGCATCAAATTTATCTACTTCATCTAAAAATCCGCCATATTTAGCATACATCTTGCCCGGAACTTCGGGGTCTGAATTATAATATTCATCCACATCCCAGCGTTGAGAAGGAATTTCTCTAATAGCATCAATTCCGTTATGTAACAAATGCCAGTAACCATCTGGATTATCAGCACCACCAGGAAAGCGACATCCCATACCAACAATTGCAATTGGTTCCCTCTGCACCTGTTCCATATTATTGACAACAGAACGCATATTTCTTATTTCCAGTAATGCCTTCTCTAACAACGGACGATAATTTGTATGTTGTGCGTTACTCATTTTTATCCCAATTCCCCAAAATAATATTACAAATGCTTTTCTCAAAACCCAGGCAACTGATCTATCGGATTAATTTTGCCGAGTAAATCAACTCTTCAACTTCTTTTCTTCTTCCTCTTTCTTTGCGTACTTTGCGTACTTTGCGGTTCGTTCCTTAAAACCCTCAGAACCAATGCAATGAACCCATCTTAGGAAACTCCAAGAAATCAATTTGTGGGGTGGGCATCTTGCCCGCCCTATGGACTGGGCTTTCGTATCGCCCACCCCACAAGAGTTAATTGGATATTTTTTTATTTGTCAAATTAGGAATTATTTACTCTGTTGTATCGCTGCAATTTCTTGAGTAAGTAACTCAGCTAATTCCGCATCATTTAATCCTTCAAAACTAGTGTATTCTTGATTCAAAAGTGTCTTTGCATCAACTTTTTGATTCTGTGGCAAAACATCTTCACTCGCCAAATGACGCGCTAAAGAATCAACCGTGGGAAAATTCCAAGTGATAGTCGGTAAAATTTCGCATTGCAACCAATTACTCAAATCTTCAGCTAACTTTACCGCTCTTATCGAATCCAAACCATAATCAGCAAAAGATTTATTGCGGCTAATTTTCTCAACAGATAGTGTCAACTTTCTTGCCATCCAATCAATTATCCAATTGGCGACTTTCTCGAAACTTGCTTGTGGTTTAACAGTTTGGCTTTCTGGCGTTGCAATGACTTTAATTACATTGTTCCTTGGTAAATCCTGACTTTCCACAACTTTTACTGGAGAAGAAAAATTTTCTTCCCGCAACAATCGTTTCAGTATTTTACCTGTAGGACTCTTCGGTATTGAAGCAACAAATTCTACAGAACTGGGGACTTTATACTGCGCCATTCGTTGCTGAGTAAAAACAATAATTTCCTCTTCAGTAACTACTTCATCAGGCTTAAGTACAATACAAGCCCGTACTTGTTCCCCCATCAACTTATTAGGAACACCGTAGACAGCCACCTCCGCCACAGATGGATGTTGATAAATTACATTTTCCACTTCAGCGGGATAAACCTTCAACCCGCCAGAATTAATCATATCCTTTAGACGGTCAACAATGTAGAAGTAACCCAACTCATCAATTTGGCCGATATCGCCTGTATGAAACCATCCATTTTTAATAGCTTTAGCCGTTTCCGATGGACGATTCCAGTAACCCAGCATTACATTTACACCGCGAATTGCGATTTCACCCAACTCGCCCAGTGCAACTTCACTACCATCTTCAGTATTAACAATCTTCATTTCCACGTTTTCAATTGGCGTACCAATTGAACCGAGTTTATGCTTGAGATGATGATTGTAACTAGCTAAAGGTGATGTTTCCGTCAAACCATATCCTTGATGAATGACTTTACCAAACTTTTCTTGCCATTGTTTAGCAATCTCTACAGGTAAACCAGCCGCCGCAGAAAAGTAATAACGTGCAGTTAAATCAGTTTTAGATGCCTTCTCCAACAACAAAATAAAAGTTGTTGGTACGCCGAAAAACATTGTAATATCATACTCCGCCACAGAATTAATAATAGTTTCCGGTTCAAAAGAGCGATACAGTACAATCGTGGCGCAGGCATTCAAAGCACTATTGAAGATCGCATTTTGCCCAAAACAATGAAACATTGGCAAAAATAACAAAACATTATCTTTGCAACTCATTGGACAATTGTGATTCATCGAATACATATTAGAAATCACATTGCCGTGGGAAAGAGTCGCGCCCTTGGGAAAACCCGTCGTTCCAGAAGTATAAAGAATAGCTGCCGCCTCATCCCGTTCCATCATCACAGCACGAGCCTCAGATGAAGCCTTCACCATTAATTCATCCAGAGAAATACCCGCACTATTATTACCTTCAGTAATTAAAAGATGTTGTAAGTATGGTAAATCTGCTTGGGAAACCTTCTCAGAAAGCTGTGGAGTTGTAATCAGTGCTGTGGCTTGACAATCATCGAGAATAAATTTAACTTCATCTTTTTGCAAACTAATATTTATCGAAACTGCAATTGCACCAATTTTTTGAATACCCAAGTAAGAAATAATAAATTCGGGAATATTAGGTAAAAACAATGCAACCCGTTCTCCTCGCTTAATCCCCAGTCCACTCAAGGCATTAGCAGCACGATTTACTATTTCATTTAGATATTTGTAAGTAAAATACTTTCCTTCAAAAATCAGTGCCGGTTTATTTGGAAAAAAAGAGCAACCACGCTCTACATTGTGTGCTATATTCATGGCTTAATTATTCTTAAATTTATTTAACAAGAAAGTATTTTTAGGGTGCGTTACGCCAAACGCTAACGCACCGAATCCTTAGGAATGGTGCGTTACGCTGTCGCTAACGCACCCTACACTGTATTCTTCTTCAACAACCTTGAATTGCTGACACAATTAAACCGCCATCAGCAATATCGGCAGCAATCCGAGCAATATGCTCATCTAAAGATTGTTCGTTATCGTTCCAAATGTAAGAACGAATAGAACTTGGTTTTTGTCCAGTTACCTGATAAACTGCCGAATATAACTCCCTAGTAGCAGGAGAAAGACAAGTCCGGGCATCATAATCACCACTTATTTTATAGGAGCGTAAATCAACCGCTTGAACCCCAAACATTAAGGCGATCGCCATATATTGTTGAAATATTTCTATGGAACGACGCGCTAAATTTGCACTCATGTAACCTTGAGAATTCACATTCTGGTTAAACTGTTCGGCGTGAGTGGGATATCTATCTGCAAGGGAATTTCCGTAAAAGGTCAACAAAGGCATAATTGAATTACCGCATATTTGCAGACCTTTCAATCCCATATTTACCTTACGCTCTCGATTACCCACCAAAGAAGGAGCCAATCCGTTGTTAAATTCAGGGGAGACAAGCAGGGCAATTTGTACGTCCAAATGTTTAGCTAAAAGCCCTAAATAATAGCGTAAGTGATCCATTCCCACGCCTATATACTGTCCGAGAAAATTGCCGCCATGATAGCTTGCCTGATTTTCCACATCAATTAGAGGATTATCTGTAACTGAATTCATTTCAGTCTCAATCTGTCTAGCAATTTGCGAAATCCCATCAACAATCGGTCCTAAATACTGTGGCAAACAGCGCAGGGAATAACGATCTTGAATTAATTCTTGCTTACGATATTCGTGTTTACCATCTAACTCGTCACGAATTAAACGCGAATCTGCAAGCAATGAAATCATTTGTTCTGCCGCCCATAATTGCCCTGGGTGCGGTTTGGACTCGTGGATAAACGGATGAAATGATTGATTTGTACCGTTCAAACCCTGAACAAATAGAGCATGAACACCTATTGCCAACTTGAGCAAAATTCGAGCATCATAGATGCAATTAGCGGCAATACCAGTCATTACAGAAGTACCGTTCATCATTGCCAAGCCTTCTTTAGGCAATAGTTGCAACGGCGACAAACCGAGTTGAGATAAAGCAGTGGGAGCATCCATTTCTTTACCGTTGAAGTCAACTGTAAAGCTGGAATCCAAACCGATTAGCGCACCAGTAATGTAAGATAATGGCACCAAATCGCCACTCGCACCAATAGAACCAAATTCGTATACATGAGGCGTAACGCCAGCGTTGAGGAAAATTTCCATCCGCCGAATTAGTTCGAGACGGATACCAGATGCACCATACAAATGTGAGTTAGCACGTAAAAGCATCGCCGCACGAACATCTGCCAAAGGCAATTTTTTACCAGCACCCGACTTCAGAAACCAAACCAGATTTGTTTGTAATTCCGATGCTTGTTCCGGAGAAATCACGACATCTGCCATACCGCCAAATCCAGATGTCACGCCGTAAATTGGCTTACCAGATTCAACTGCATCGCTAATAAAATCGCATGATGCTTGAATACCCTGTAAGATATCTGCATTTTCTGTTAAGCGCACTTGCTTGCCATCACGTGCCACACTCACAACGTCATCTATGGTCAGAGAATCGTCACCTACATTTACACTGGAATCAGAATATTCGGTGTAAGCTAATTTAGCCGAAACACTATTACTTTGTTGTACAGATGTTAGTTTCATGATAGTTGTTAGTTGTGAAATAGGGCGTTGCATAAATGCAGGATAAATTGGCGGTTGAAACCATTGATAATTATTTCCAAATAGGACAAAATCATCCCATGATTCAGCAACAAATGAAATAGATGTGGATTGTGGATTGTTTACGATAAAAACTTAAAGGCGGTAAGCTATTAGAATCATTAGCTGAATTTCTCCACAAATAATTACAAAACAATATCTCGCCTTTTAGGTGCAATCAATCATTTATTCTTCGTGATGTTAATATTAAGAGGATAATAACTAAGGAACAATGGAAAATGTTTCGGTAAAGTAGGATATTAATTTGCTTTAGTTCCAAAAATTGGTTGTCAATTATTTATTGTGGGGTTGGCGTCTCCCCAATGACGCTTTAAGCGAATTTTGGTATTTTGGCTCAGGCGTAGGCGTAGCCCAACCTAGGCATCGCTTAATTTACAGTCCAAAAATTTAGAGTTGAATGCAGAATTTCTTTGTTCAATTCCAGGCGATGCTTGAAATGCCGTAAAAACTTTGATAGTACATATGCTCACCTTGAAAGGGCTAGATGTAGCACTAGCCCTTTCAAGGTGACTTGAAAAATCTCTTTTTTTTCTCTGTGTTCTCTGTGCCTCTGCGGTTTAAAAGTAATTTATCTAACCACTCCAGACGCAGATGACACAGCTGCCATCTAGTCACTTTGTCAGAATCTGACAAAGTTAAGTTTTGTTACCAAAATTTGTGCCTAAACAGTAACAATAAAGGTCATTTTTAATTGATGTTGTCAACAAAATTCTCTAACTTTTGAATGATAATTTTAATAGCTGATATTTGATTTAACCAGCAGTTAACTTGATACCAAAAGAGAATTCTAAATGGCTATGATTTCAACTTTTGACTTATACCGTACATTCGGCAGTTAGCTAGAGAATCTTCGCTAATTTGAAAATCCTGATATGACAATCATTTCAGGTATTTAATTGATATAGCGATCGCGTTTTGTATGATTTGTAAAGGTTCTTAAAACTTAACATTTGCTAGATCAAAAAAGTATGAGAATGAGCTTTACCTTAAGGCTCCTCAAGAACCTTGAAAGACTTTCACGAGTTATCTGTGTATATTTGGCGAAAGTTTAGAAGTGTTTCTGGTTTTTTTTCTCTATACACTTAGTTAAGAATTATTTTCATGGCAGAACCTAATAATACCTTCAACCAAGCAACGTTTGTTCCCGACATTTATCTGGAACAGAACTTTTATACCAGTGATTCTCTGAGTCCGGGTGATTTGGATGATTACTATGCGTTCTATACCCTCTATGGCCCGTCAACCCTCTACGCGGCTTTAAATGGCTTATCAGCGGACGCCGACTTATACATCTACGACCAAAACTACAACCTAATTGCCAGTAGTACCCAGGGCGGCAACTTGAGCGAGACAATCAACGTTGCGCTACAGGGCAATCAGTACTACTACGTTAAAGTACATAACTATAATTCATCTAATACTACGAACTATGGGCTGTACTTATACAACGACTATTCTGGCCCAACCTTAGCGACAGCAAGGGATATCGGCACCAGTTGGGGGCAAACCAGCAGTAAGTACTTAGCTTATAACAACATTAGCTGGCAAGACTATCTCGACTACCGCGATAACGTTGACGTTGTGAAATTCACAATGGAAGCCTCTGGCACCATCAGTCTGCGGATGAAGGATTTCACCTATACTGGTGGGTTGCAGGCCAGAATGGAATTGCTCGACTCCAATGGCAACGTATTGCAAACAACCTCCGGTACGGTGGGCAACGGTCTCAATGTCGATCGCTACTCTGCCCCTGCTGGCACTTACTACGTCAGGTACACCCAGACTTACGGCTCCGATCCTTACACCCTCCGAATCGTCACTGATTACGCAGGTGACGTTACTGGCACAGCACGAGACTTAGGCAACGTCAGCGGCAGTAGTCGTCGCTTGTACGATATGGTAGGAGGCTCATTTGGGCTGCCAACTTATGAAGATGCTAACGACCTCTACAAATTCACCCTGGATAAAACTTCACCTATTGATATCAGGTTGGACATCGATACCTCTGCCTTCCCAACTCCAACCTTCGATGCCAATTTACGCCTCGCCCGTGACGTAAACAACAACGGGTTTATTTCAGCAGATGAAGTTTTCCTTTCATCGTCTCTGTTAGGAGACGACCAGCTCTCAACCACCTTAGGGGCGGGTACTTATTACGTTCAGGTGGTGCAAAACGGAGCTTATACGAACTATCAGCTGGATATCGATTCAGACTTCGATGCTGTTGCCAGCGATCCACAGGCATACAACAATCTGTCAAAGGCGCGATCGCTCGGTAATTTAATTGGGGAGACACCTTATATTAATGATGGGTTTGGCATCAGTGCGGGTGATTTCTCTGATTACTTCAAGTTCACCATGACTAGTGCGGGGCGACTCTCGGCTTCAGCATTTACTAACTCTTACTACTCTAGAACTACCCAGAATCCAACTCTGTCAATTGTCCGAGACTTGAATAATAATCAGCGGCTCGATGCTGGTGAAACAATTACGCCGTTTACTGTTGGTTCGCTGAGTGCCAACTTGGCAGCGGGAACATACTTTTTACATACAAATGGTACTGGCGAACAAGCCGCCTACTACCTGCGACTAGTTTCAGACTACGCCGGAAATACCTTAGGTACAGCCCGCTCATTAGCAGCGATCGCTGGAGCAACCCCACCCAACCAAACTTTCCAGGACTACATCGAACAATCCTTCGATGCCTCCAGCGATGTCAACGACTTCTATCGCTTCGATCTGTCCAGTCCTTACGAAGTCACACTGAACACAACAGGCGTTGCCGGTGAAGATTTATCGCTTTCACTAATTAAGGATGCCAACAACAACGGTGCGATCGATGCAGGTGATATCTTAGCCACATCAAACGTCTTGAACTCCCCAACAGAAACTCTCTCACGTCTACTAGGAGCTGGGCGGTATTTTGCCCGCGTCCAGGGGGTTAACGGTTCCACAAACTACACCCTGACCTCAAAGTTTGTCAGCCCAAGTCAAGACCCTGATGACACAATCGGTGAAGCTGATAATTCTGCGGGTAATACCAAGACACTAGGTCAGTTCGCTGACTTTACCATGAGTCCACAAACTGATGTCGATCTGGTGAAGTTTACAGTCTCTGCTGGGCAGCGGGTCGGGTTCGATGTGGATTCTCGTAATGGTTCAAACCTCAACACCTACCTCAGGGTGTTCAACTCCAGTGGCACACAACTTGCGGCCAACAATGATGGAGCTGCGCCGAGTGAAGCTTCTAGCCAGTTCTCCTACTTGGCTTATACATTTGCTCAGGCGGGGACATACTACGTGGGCGTGTCCCTCAACCCGAACTCTAATTACAACCCTGTGACTGGTGTTGGCGATGTAGCTGGTTCTGGGTCTACGGGCGAATATCGTCTGACCCTCAACGATCTCGGACGAACATTCACAGGTGATGCTGGGAACAACTCCATCGCTGGTGGTAGCGCCAACGATAACCTCAATGGGGCTGGGGGCAATGACACAATTACTGGTGGTGGCGGCAACGACGTACTGATTGGTGGTACTGGCAATGACCTACTGGTTGGTGGTGGCGGAAATGATACGCTCACCGGAAATGATGGGGCAGATATTTATCGGTTTACAGCACCAAGCGATCGCCTGGATACGATTAATGGCTTCAGCGGCTCTGGTGGCGATCAGATTCAAATATCTGCCGTCGGCTTTGGTGGCGGATTGGTCGCAGGCTCCCTCACCCCAGACCGTTTTCGTTCCGGTGCGGGCATTACCACAGCAAACACCACAAATCAAAGGTTCATTTACAATACGACGACTGGAGGTTTGTTCTTTGATGCCGATGGCAGCTTAGGGGGTTCTGCACCACTACAGATTGCCACCTTGTCCGCCAATCCTGCGTTGAGCAACAGCAATATTGCGATTATCTAAACGCCAACGATGATTCTATAGCCGTTACAAGGTGATGCATAAAATCTCTTTATTTCTTTGTGGGTGCGATCGCTATCTTACAAAGTAAAATACGCCCGTTCGTAGGGTAGCACAGCTGTGCTACCCTTGCATCCAAACCAGAATCGCTATATTTAACCACAGAGGCGCAGAGACCACAGAGATCAGAAGTTATATCATGTCCGCCTAATCACTTATCATTAAAATCTCTTTGCGTAAGAGCGCAAGAGCGTCAGTCTAAATGATAAGTATTTATTTTCGAGAATTTTTATCCACCTTCAAAGGGCTAATCCTTACAGCAGTTTTCATGTATTTGAACCACATCTGTCGTAGGGGCACAGCAATGCTGTGCCCTTAACGCGTGGTCTATTTACCTGAAAATAGCTGTAAGTCCGGTTTTGGGTCTCCCCAAAACCCTGCTGCTTCACCAAAATCTAAAATCCAAAATCTAAAATCTAAAATTCACACGCCTACTTTGGTTAATTCCACTTCCCGGCGCCTGGGTACTTCATGAACCATGAAATCATAAGCCATGTCAGTACGAGGAAAAATTGCACGGGCTTCCTGAAGCAGATCTTTTAACTCTAAGTTATTTCCAGGAGCATAGCGGGGACTAAAATGGGTCATAATCAGCCGACGTGCCCCAGCGGCTAAAGCTGTTTGGGCTGCCATTGTGCTTGTGGAATGCAATCGCTGAAAAGCCATGTCTGCATCTTGATGGGCAAAGGTGGCTTCGTGAATTAATACATCTGCATCATGAGCTAATGCCACTGCGCCATCACAATAAATTGTGTCTGTACAATAGGCAATTTTGCGACCAATTTCTGTAGGGCCGCACAATTCGACGCCATGAATCACGCGTCCATCCTCAAGGGTTACTGTTTCACCGCGCTTGAGTTGACCGTAAACGCGACCCGGAGGAATTTGTAAAGCTTTAGCTTTTTCGATATCGAAGCGACCTGTGCGGTCTTTTTCGGCTACGCGATAGCCGAAAGCTGTAATCCGGTGATGTAAATTACCACAGCTAACAGTGAAATCATCATCTTCATAAATCACCCCTGGACGGACGGCGTGGACTTTAATGGGATAGGAAAAGTGTGTGTGAGATAAACGCGAGGCGGCTTGAATGTATTCATTTAATCCAGGTGGCCCATAGATGTCAATTCGTTCTACATTGCCAGCCAAGCCGCAAGTAGCAAGAAGTCCCATCAAGCCAAAAATGTGGTCGCCGTGCATGTGGGTGATAAAAATTCGGGACAGTTGGCTGATTTTTAGTTCACTCCGCAAAATTTGATGCTGAGTGCCTTCACCACAGTCAAATAACCACAGTTCCGCCCTTTGGGGTAATCTCAGGGCGATACTGGAAACATTGCGCGATCGCGTGGGTACACCGGAACTCGTCCCTAAGAATGTTATCTGCACAGCGTTCTTTAGTCTTCCTATTGCTCAATTTGCAGCTCTATGTTTCTATAGTGGCACGGTTGATGAACAAAATACTTTTTAGAGCCAACAGTTAGGTAACTGGGCAACTCAACCCACGTCAGTTTCTAATGCAGATGAACTCCGCGAACTAGTGCAACAACTCGAACACCTTAACCGCGTTCAATTACTGGTTATCAACTACACTCGCCAAGCACTAGCGTGGCAATTCTCACAAAAGGCACACAGTAAAACCGAAAGCACCAAGCCAGGAAACGTAGCGCCGTTATGGGTTGCTTAGCACAAAGGTTGTTACAATCCCTGAATAAGTTACACTAAATGCTAGCTATGAGTGTCAATAAAATATCTCTTCGACCTGCTGATGAAAAAGATGCGTGGGTGTTGAGTGCAATTCATATTGCTGCTATCAAAGCTTTGCCTGCAACTTTTTATACCGAAAAAGAGCTTTTAGCTTGGCGTAACAACCGCAACCAGCCTGATGGTTCAAATATATTAAAAAATATGAAAGTGGAATCTTTGTGGGTCGCAGTAGAGGGAGATGTTGTTATGGGTTTCGCCAGTTTCGTTGTTGATGAACTGATTGGGCTATACGTCCATCCTAAATATCAAGGTAAAGGTATTGGGCGTGCTTTAGTTGAACATTTTTGCAATGAAGCAAGCGATCGCAGTATAAATAAGGTAATTACAACTGCTAGCCTTTATGCTGAAGGGTTTTATGTAAAACTGGGATTTACTGCTATCCAAAGAGCGCCTCATTACTTAAGAAATGGGGTAGTTGTTCCAGTTACCAAGATGAGTAAAATATTAATTACTGCTGATTAAATAGTATAACAATCAGTCATTCCAACCTTCAAAATGCAAAATCACAGCAGCCAATCTATAGGTTTTGTTTTATTAACACACACAAAACCTCTACAAATTTACAGACTGATAAATACCTTAAACAGGATGTTCAATTATCCTCTAATTGTGTGTCATCATGATTTTTCAAAATGTGATTTACCTGTAGATACTCTGCCAAAAAATGTTTTACTAGTACGCCCTCACTTACAAACTGAATGGGCAGATTTTTCTCTTCAAGAGGCTACAATACAGGCACTTAAACTAATGTACGAGGTCTCCGATGCACCGGATTGGTTTGTACTACTTAGTGGAGCAGACTATCCGATAAAGACTGCAAGGCAAATATTGGAAGATCTAGCCTCAAGTCCAGACGATGCTTATATTCAGTATGAGCGAATCACGTATGAGACTTATAAACAAGATTTAAAACCAAATATGTTATGGCTGAAAAATTCCTATCAACGATACTGTACAAAGTCGTTTGCTTTTCATTATTCAAAAAAATATTTTGCTCAACTGAATATGGAAATACGCTTAGAACATCCTTTATTAACAAAACCTTTTCTTCCTTTTTCAAAGAAACTTGCTTGTTTCAGTGGAAGTCAATGGTTTTGTGCTAATCGTAAAGCTGCTGAGTATATTATCGATTTTCACCAAGAAAGAAATGCCGTAACCTTACATTATAGTAAAATCAAATATGCAGACGAGGCATACTTTCAAACTATACTTGTTAATGCACCTCACCTAAAACTAAAAAACGACCGTCGCCGCTATATTGATTGGTCAACTGGAGGTTCTCATCCAAAAGTATTGTTAATGGAAGATTTGCCTAATCTACTTGCATCATCTGCTCATTTTGCTCGGAAATTTGACATTGCTATAGATAGCAATATTCTCGATGAACTCGATCGCATTACCTCCGAGTAGCTATTATAAACTGACTGGGCATTCAGCACTCATTCGGTGAATGCCCATATATCAAGACATAATCCAAGCAATAAGTTGATTGAATTTTGCTAGTTGTTTAATAGTGGAGATTTCCAACTAGAGATGCACTTGAACTCTAGGAAATATATCACAGTCTATCGGCTCATCAGATTTTTTGGTTTTCAATGAATTAAATTCTGGTAAATCAATTTCTTCAAGAGGTTTGAAAGGCCACGCTTTCGGACGCTGATAATAAGTAACATCATCACCAGTCCAATTAGTCACTACTGCACGTCGTTGTGTAGAAGATATGTTAGTTACTGAATGATGAATTGTCAGAAAATGATGAATCAAGCAATCTCCAGGCTCCATATCCCAGGAGAGAATTTCGTGAGGTTCTGGTTCTACAAACCACGAGGGGTTCGATCGCTCGCGTAACTCTCTGCCCCATCGATGAGAACCTTTGATATACTCTAATCGACCATTTTCCTGGTTGACAGTATCTAGAGCCAGCCAAATTTTACAACACTGCCAGCCTTGTATAGGCCAGTAAGGTAGGTCGTTATGCCACCCAATACGACTGTTTTTTTTTGGTTTTTTCACAAAAAAACCGTCAGCCAAAAAGTTTAATTTTTGGGACTTTAAAACTTGAACTGCGAGTGTTGGTAATGGAGATTCAAAAGCCAAAGCACGGAAATCAGCATCAACAAGCCATAAGTTACTGGTATGCTCCGCACTGCCTTCTGATCTTGGGGCATTCTTCTCTTCCAGAGGACCAGGGGTTAATATATTCTTGTCAACTGCTGTTCGCATCCGTTCTACCCAGATGTCATCCACAGCATTTTTGACGCAGATAACGCCATCTCGTTCAAAAGCTTCAACTTGTTGAGGGCTAATTTTTGGTGTGTCTACCTTGAGCATTTTATCTTTTTTCAGATTTTGAAATTAAATTATTTTAGATCGCAACTGCTAAATGCATATCAGCCGATCTCACCAAGGATTTTTGGAATTTATTTTACTGAGATTTGTCACGATCTAACAAAGTTTTTTCAATATAGAGTAAATATTCAGTTAGCAATTCTTTCTGTAGATGGACTATTTTTTGACAACCTCAGTTAAATTATTTCACCCTAACTACCGAGATCTTTTTTAAGAATCAGTGGTATAAGTGACGCTAAGCGTAAGAGACCAGACATAATGAAGACTTCCGCAATGCCAAAAGACCCAGCAAATTGAGCGATAAAGCCGCCTATAGTCGCTCCTAAAGCACCACTTACCCCAGCAATAGCAGCTGCGATCGCAAAATAGATAGACTGATTTTTTACTGGTGCAATTTCTATCTGGAGATTGTTGTTACACAAATCAACTCCTCCCCAATTGGCGCCAATGAAAATGTGTAACAAAGGTAACCACAGCCAGAGATCCACGGGACTAGAACCAATCAGTAGCCATAGCCACGGTATGACTGCAATGAGAATTCCTGTAGAAATTAAAATCGGACGATTGCCAATTTTATCTGCTAATTTACCCCAGACAATCAGCATCAGCATATGTGCCCCAGCCCGCAAGCTGTTGTAGAAAGTTACCCAACTCACATCTAGATTTAGCGTATCTAGTAAATAGAGGTTAAAAAATGGGGCACTGAGGTTAACAGCAAACGTCCATGAGCCAAAATAAAGCAAAAACACCAAAAAATTCGAGTTTTTCCTAATGCTGCTAATTAAATCGTTTTCTGGTGTCAATGTTTGCCGTAGAGAGATTCCACCAGATGTCTCCTCAAGTTCACTTAGTGACGAGTCTACCTCAATTTTACTAGTTTCAGATGAGCTAGCATGATAAGTATTTTGTAATTGGGGATTCATATCTACGAGGAAATATTGACACCCCAAGCTGACAATTCCAAAGAAAATGCCTACTAACAAAATCATTCCATAACCTTGGATAGTCCCCCCATACCAATGTGATATGGCTAAACCAGCTAAGGGCAAGCTAACTAACTCGGTCAGGTTGGCAAGGCTATTGCGTAGCCCGAAATATCTCCCTCGCAACTGTCGTGGGACTAACATTGCTATCCAACTCAAGCATGATGCAATTGCCAGTCCTCCTAAAAGATGGCTGCATAGAAGAATCGAGAGGGACAATATCACCAATTGGTTAGAATTTAGCCCTCCCCAGCTAAAGCTAGCAATGGCAATTACTAAAATTAGCCACAGTAATCGAGCAATTCCGTGTGTCCGCAATGAATACTGAAAGCGGCTGGTGCTGCGTTCAGATAAGTAAGCACCTATCGGCTGAAATAGATGTGCCAACATAGGGATAGAGGACACCAGGCCAAAGACCACCGGACTAGCATCCAATTCGACCAAAAAATTACCCAGCAAAACTCCGCCAGTGGCAACAGCGAAAACTGCTGCGAAAACACCATCGGCAGTGGAAGCCCTCAAACTGGCGCGAATAGCATCTTTAGAAATACCAGAGCTGGGTGTTGAGCTAGGAGAAAGTGTTGATGGTGAAGCAACCTCGGCGATTTCTACAGAAACAGGTGCGCCTGTTTCAACCGGAACAAAATCCATAAATCTAGTACTTAAAAAAAATAATAGCGAAGTATCCCAATTAGAGCCTATCTATAAAATCCATAAAAGGGGAAGGGGGAAAGAGACAGGCAAGGAGAAGCTGATGGCTTAAAAATAGGGATTTCTCATCAGGACACCTGAAATTAGGCGCACAGGCACTAACAAGAAAATTTTTTTTCTTTTAGGATTTACGCAAAACTAGATGCTGTAGGGGCAATTCATGAATTGCCCCTACCTGAAAATCAGAGTTTTGGCAGCCTTATGACATGGATGATGTCCTCTCGTCTCGCTACCCAAAGATTGATCTACTAAATGTCCCTCAAATCGCCAAATCCTCTAAATTTACTTTTTTATTGCAAATCTACCTTTGGTTTAGGTGCAATATTTGAAAAATAGTGATATGTTAACTAATGTAAACGAGCGTTTAAGCTTTTTGAGCAAGTAAAAATATTCTTCTAACTTGCTTGTAAACCGTTATTCAGCTACTTTCAGTCCGTAATCCTTGAGGCTAGACATAGCATTAACAGTCTGATAATCTGAAAAATATATGAAGTTTTATTGCGTACATTTGCCAGATTCTTAAGGTTCAGCAAAGACTTAAGTCCTTTTGCTGTGCCGATGAAACGACAGTAAATGCACTTGATTTCTAGTGCTATATTTTGTCGTTTCTAAATCTGCAATCCAACGAAACTTCATTGAGATATACCTGTTTTTCCTCATGAATCACGGGCAATTAACTTGCGACATCAGTTTAGCAAGTTAAATTACCATCTTTGAGAAGTGCTTACACTTCTAATGGCATCGACATCAAAGTTACAATTTCTTTCAACTAGAGGGTAAAATCTGTGAGCATCGTTCAAACAAAACTTCAAGCTACTGAAACTACATTTCACGTAGAAGCTTATGAAAAGATTGAGTATGACTTAGTTTATGTAGATGGTGTTTTTGATATTGCTAATCCAGAACTTGCAGAAACATATAAAAGTTTTGGAAGATGCTTGGCCGTTGTAGATACTAATGTCAACCAGTTTTACGGCACTCAGATTGAGAAATACTTCCGTTATTACGGTATTGAACTGAGGATTTTTGCTCTGACTATTAGCGAACCAAACAAATCTATCCAAACCTTTGAGAAGATTATAGATGTGTTCGCAGACTTCAAATTAGTACGAAAAGAGCCAGTCTTAGTAGTGGGTGGTGGTTTAATTACAGACGTTGTAGGGTTTGCTTGTTCTACCTATCGCCGTAGTAGTAATTACATCCGGATTCCTACTTCTTTGATTGGTTTGATTGATGCTAGCGTCGCTATTAAGGTAGCAGTTAATCATCGGAAACTGAAAAATCGTTTGGGTGCTTATCACGCTTCTCAAAAAGTGTTTTTAGACTTTTCTCTGCTGGGCACATTACCAACAAATCAAGTGCGTAATGGAATGGCAGAATTAGTCAAAATTGCTGTAGTTGCTCATGGGGGTGTGTTTGAGTGGTTAGAAAAGTATGGCAAAGAACTGCTTGACACTCACTTTGGCAATATTGATGCAACTCCACAGATTAAAGAAATAGCTCACCGTCTGACTTACGAAGCGATCAAAAAAATGTTGGAGTTAGAAGTACCTAACCTCCGCGAACTAGATTTGGACAGAGCAATTGCTTATGGACACACCTGGAGTCCGACTTTAGAACTGGCACCACGGGTACCGATGTTTCATGGACATGCGGTGAGCATCGATATGGCTTTATCTGCAACCATCGCAGGCAATAGAGGCTATATCACCATTGAAGAACGCGATCGCATTATAGGATTAATCAGTCGTTTGGGGCTGGCTCTCGACCATCCTTTATTGGATGAAGAACTGCTATGGGACGCTACTGAATCTATCACCCTCACACGAGATGGTTTGTTAAGAGCTGCTATGCCTAAACCGATTGGTACCTGCTTCTTTGTGAATGATTTGACACGGGAAGAATTGGCACAAGCTTTAGCAGATCATAAGCAGCTTTGCGCTACCTATCCTCGTGGTGGTGAGGGTGTAGATATGTACCCCGTTTATCAGACAGAACTAGTTGGGAGTGCAAAATAATGTCTACTACAATTACCAAACCCACAGCTAGACCAGTCACACCGGTAGGAATCTTAGCCAAGAAGTTAGAAGCTGTTGTCCAAGAGATTAACCAACGCACAGATTTACCTGCGGAGTTAGTCGCTAACCTCAATGAAGCATGGCGTTTGGCAGCTGGTTTAGATCCTTACTTGGAAGAATATACGACCCCTGAATCAGCCGCTTTAACTGCACTTGCCGAAAAAACATCCACAGAAGCCTGGCAAGAACACTTTAGTGAAGGCACAACAGTACGACCTCTAGAACAAGAGATGTTATCTGGTCATGTAGAAGGACAAACCCTGAAAATGTTTGTTCACATGATCAAGGCTAAAAGAGTATTAGAGATAGGGATGTTCACAGGTTATTCTGCACTAGCAATGGCAGAGGCATTACCTATAGACGGAGTACTAGTCGCCTGCGAAGTAGATCCCTTTGCCGCAGAAGTTGGACAAGCAGCTTTTGATCAATCTCCTGATGGTAAAAAAATCCGGGTGGAATTAGGATCGGCTCTGCAAACCTTAGATAAGTTGGTAGCCGCTGGAGAATCATTCGATCTAGTGTTTATTGACGCAGATAAAAAGGAGTACATAACCTACTTCCAAACATTGCTAGATACTAATTTGCTAGCACCGTCAGGATTTATTTGTGTAGATAACACACTCCTGCAAGGAGAGGTTTATTTACCTGGACAACAACGCACTGCCAACGGCGAAGCGATCGCTCAATTTAATCGTGCCGTAGCACTCGACCCCCGCGTAGAACAGGTAATATTACCCCTACGAGATGGCTTGACGATTATCCGCAGAACTGCCTGATTGACTATGGCACAATCTATTTCTGTTTCTTCTTCACCTGCTATACCGTCTCTTGCTGTAGAGACAAAAATAGCCGTAATTATCCAAAACATTTTGACTTTGGCGTTGCTGTTATTAGCACTGCCAATCAATGCCACCATCGTTGTAGTAACTTTGTTGTGGTATAATTTATTCCGTCATTTTCAACATTCAGCTACCAAAGCCGCAAACCCCAAAAATATATTAATTAGTGGGGGCAAAATGACTAAAGCTTTACAACTAGCGCGGTCATTCCATGCTGCTGGACACAAAGTTGTGCTGGTAGAAACCCACAAATATTGGCTGTCTGGGCATCGATTTTCCCAAGCTGTGGATAAGTTTTATACTGTTCCTGCGCCCCAAGAAAATCCAGAACGCTATACTCAGGCTTTGATAGACATCATCAAACAAGAAAATATTGATGTCTATATTCCTGTCACCAGTCCATTGGGTAGCTACTACGATTCTCTGGCTAAACCATTGCTGTCGGAATACTGTGAAGTATTTCACTTTGATGCAGATGTTACCCAGAAATTGGATGATAAATTTGCCTTTGCCCAAACAGCGCGATCGCTTGGTTTATCAGCACCTAAATCTTTCAAAATTACCTCTGCCGAACAAGTTCTAAATTTCGACTTCTCCCAGGAATCTCGCAAATATATCCTCAAGAGTATTCCTTACGATTCAGTACGACGTTTAGACTTAACCAAGCTTCCCTGCGCCACCCCTGAAGAAACAGCTGCATTCGTTAGAAGCTTGCCAATCAGCCCGGAAAAGCCTTGGATTATGCAAGAATTTATTCCTGGGAAGGAATTTTGTACCCATAGCACCGTCCGGGATGGTGAATTACGATTGCACTGCTGCTGTGAATCTTCAGCCTTTCAAGTCAACTATGAAAACGTTGAAAATTCCCAAATCAGGGAATGGGTAAGGCATTTTGTCAAAGAACTGAAACTTACAGGACAGATTTCTTTTGACTTCATTCAAGCTGAGGATGGCAGAGTTTACGCCATTGAGTGTAATCCCCGCACACACTCTGCAATTACTACTTTTTACGATCATCCCAAAGTTGCCCAAGCCTACCTTGATAAAGAACCAATGGCTGAAACATTACAGCCATTGCCAACGAGTAAACCGACCTATTGGACTTATCATGAAGTCTGGCGTTTGACTGGCATCCGTTCTTTCACACAATTGAAAAAATGGATTGCAAATATTTGGCGGGGAACTGATGCAATTTATAAATCAGATGATCCCTTACCGTTTTTAATGGTGCATCATTGGCAAATTCCTTTACTCTTGATCGATAATTTACGTCGGCTCAAAGGCTGGACACGCATAGATTTCAATATCGGGAAATTAGTCGAATTAGGGGGAGATTAGCACTGAGGCTGAGGAAAATGATTTAGTGTCACGCAGAGGCGCTCCAGGCGCAGAGGAGAAGAGAATGATTTTTTGGCGTGTACAAACAAGGGGTGAAATACTCTTGATTCTCTCCGCGCCTGGAGCGTCTCTGCGTGAGATAAATTATCCTGCGTGTCTGTGCAATGTTTTAAATAGGAACATGAATCATGTCAGTACTTCGTATCCTTCATTTAGTTGGTTCTGCACAGGATAATTTTTACTGTGATTTGTCACGCCTTTACGCCGAAGATTGTTTGGCAGCAACGGCAGAGCGATCGCGCTATGATTTTCAGATTGCATACATCACACCCGATCGCCAGTGGCGATTTCCTCGCTCTCTGAGTCGAGAAGATATTGCTCAGGCTAAACCGATTTCTGTGTCTGATGCCATAGAGTTGATAACGGCACAAAACATTGACGTTATGTTACCACAAATGTTTTGTATCCCTGGGATGACTCACTACCGCGCCCTATTCGACCTGCTGAAGATTCCTTACGTAGGCAATACTCCGGATCTCATGGCAATAGCAGCTCACAAAGCAAAAGCTAAAGCAATTGTGGAAGCAGCAGGGGTGAAAGTGCCTCGTGGAGAACTGCTGCGCCAGGGAGATGTTCCGACAATTACACCTCCGGTAGTCATCAAACCCGCAAGTTCGGACAACTCGCTAGGGGTGACTTTAGTTAAAGATGCTTCCGAGTATGACGCTGCTTTGAAAAAAGCATTTGAATATGCTTCGGAGGTGATTGTAGAAGCATTCATCGAACTCGGTCGAGAAGTCAGATGCGGCATCATTGTTAAAGACGGGGAGTTAATCGGTTTACCTCTTGAAGAGTATCTGGTTGACCCTGACGAAAAACCCATCCGCACCTATGCTGACAAACTCCAAAAAACGGAGGATGGCAGCTTGCATTTGATGGCTAAAGATAAAACTAGGGCTTGGATTGTAGACCCTAATGACCCGATCACCCAAAAGGTTCAGCAAGTGGCTAAGAAGTGTCATCAAGCTTTAGGCTGTCGCCACTACAGTTTATTTGACTTCCGTATCGACCCAGAGGGACAACCTTGGTTTTTAGAAGCTGGGTTGTATTGTTCTTTTGCCCCCAAAAGCGTGATTTCCTCTATGGCCAAAGCAGCAGGAATCCCTTTAACAGAGTTGTTAATGATAGCGATCGATGAAACGTTGGGCAGTAATAAAACAGGAGTCAGAATACAGAATTCAGAATTGGTGAATACTCTACCCATAAAGCGATAGAGTTTGAAGGCGAGAATATTTGAATTTTTTTCGCCCACCATTCCACTCGCTTTTAACCAATAGACCTCTTGCAAAAGTCTTTCTTTGCGTTCTCTTCTCTGCGACTCTGCGCCTCTGCGTGAAACAAAAAATATTTATGCAAGAGGTCTAATATTCAGACGCGACTCGAAAATACTCGCTACCGCTTTTTTATTTAAAACAAGTTTTTATATCGTCCATTGGGACTAAAAAGCTACGAGGTGCGACACCGATACGCACCTCGTAGCAACAGTTTAGAATCCCTTCGCCTTTAGTTCAGGGGAGAGGTCAAAATTTTCCAATTGAACTTTGTCCTTCAGAAAATGCAGTTGCATCACCTTCTTTGAGGAATCCGCTGTAAGCTTCCATACCGTGTTCACCGATATCTAAACCTTCTAATTCCTCTTCTGTGGATACTCTGATACCTAAAGTAGCTTTCAGTACTAACCAAAAAATACTACTGAGTAAAACAGTGATGCCGCCCACTGAGATAACACCGAGCAATTGAACACCTAACTGTCCAAATCCACCACCTGCAAATAGACCTTTTGCTGGGCCAAGTGCCTCACCATACCAGGAGTAAACACCAGGACCGACAGACCACAAACCAACTGCTAGAGTTCCCCAGATACCGCAAACTAGGTGAACTGAGGTAGCTCCCACTGGGTCATCAATACCAAGTTTGTCAAAGAATGTGACGGAGAAAACTACGATGACTCCAGCAATCAAGCCAATGATGAAAGCACTGCCGATACTAACGTAGGCACAAGCCGCTGTAATTCCAACTAAGCCAGCCAAAATACCATTGATAATCATTGACAGGTCTGGCTTACCTAAGTAAAGCCAAGCTGTAACTGTAGCGGCAATACCACCGACTGCGCCAGCCATGTTGGTTGTTAAAGCAATGTGGGTAATTGCACTAGGATCGGCAGCCATTACAGAACCGGGGTTGAAACCAAACCAACCCAACCAAAGAATTAAACAACCCAAGGTGGCAATACTCATGTTGTGACCTGGTAGGGCAACAACTTGCTTGTCTTGATATTTACCAATGCGGGGACCGAGAAATGCTGCTCCCATTAAAGCTGCCCAGCCACCTACGGAGTGAACCACCGTAGAACCAGCAAAATCCCAAAAGCCTTTGTCGGCTAGCCAGCCAGCTCCCCAAATCCAGTGTCCGGTGATGGGGTAGGCAATACCTACGAGTAAGAGGCTGAAAATGAGGAAGTCAACAAACTTAATTCTTTCAGCTACTGCGCCAGAAACAATTGTTGCTGCTGTCCCTGCAAATACTAGCTGGAATAAAAATTTGGCAGCCAGGGGTACACCAGGCCAACTAATACCATCGAAGACACCTTGATAAGCTTCTCCTGTGGCGGGACTGTTATCTGCTCCTGCTAGGAAAAATCCATTCAAGCCAATGAAGTCGTTGCCATCGCCGAACATTAAGCCAAAACCAATTGCCCAAAAAGCAACGGTGGCCAGAGCAAAGACAATCAAGTTTTTAGCAAGAACGTTGACTGCATTTTTCTGGCGACAGAAGCCAGTTTCTAACATACAAAAACCAGCATTCATGAAGAATACCAAAAAGGCAGCGATCGCAACCCACAGGGTATCAATAGCAACTTTGAGTTCTGCTGTGGTCGGGCCGGCAGCTGGTGTTTGGGCAACTGCGGCATAACCCCAACCCAATACAATCAGACAGGCTAAAGGTAAGCAGGCTTGCCAACTGGGAGTAAGTCGCTTAATTGCTAAATAGAATCTATTGACTTTTGAGTTTGATTGTGCAAATTCTCTGTAATTTCTTACAGATAGATGCCTTCTTTTTGGGTTCGATTTTTGTTTGTACATGAATTTGAACATCATCCTTCAAAGCATCGATCAAAACAGGAAATAACTTAAGCCAGAACTGAAATACACTAGTTTTTGATATTTTTCCTTGAGACCAGTTGTTTCCAAAGCAGAAAATCAAATAACCTTAGTAGGAGTGTAAAAAACAATTGTACATCTGTAAATATTTTTCCTATATCTTTTTAATAAATTCAGATATTCTTTCTCAAACAATCAAATCTACTTTACTGAATCTTTATCGAAACAGAATAGAGGCGTCAGTCGCCAGAATTCAGAATGAATTTTGTGCGACTGATGGATGAATCCAGGGGTTTAAGACCCCCACTAAATCTGCATCTTTAGTGGTTTTCAAGACGCTCGCGGACTCGCTAACGCTACGCTATCAGTGATGGGTCTGAATCCCCCACTGATTCATTCTGACTCCTGAATTCTGACTTCTGAATTCTTCTTCAATATTTCAAAAATATAAACATATTTTTGCAGGTAAACTGCCCAAAATTGTTTATCTAATGGGAAAAAAATACGGTATTTAAGTGCTAAGCAATTTGCACAATACACTTTAACTACCGTAGAATGACAGTTTTTCAGCTAAAAGTATGTTTGTTCGGTCTATTCGCTTTCAAAAGCTCCGACTTCTGGAGTTTTATTGCGATTTTTTTCTTGTTCTTCTAGTGAATAAACATCCGGCCATACTGACGCACCGTGTTCATAAGCATCAATACCAATGCGATCGGCTTGGGGATCGACGCGCAGGCGTCCCAGGGCTTTTAGACCACCAAACATCAAAAAGCTAAAGGCGACGGTGAAAACTACAATTGCTACTACCCCCAAAAGTTGTATACCCAGCAAATCAAAGCCACCGCCTAAAAACAACCCTGCTTTTTTATTCAAGGTGAGTTCTGCTTGACCTAAGAAGCCAACGGAGAGAGTACCCATCATGCCATTGATACCGTGTACGGCAAAAGCCCCCACCGGGTCATCAATGTGCAATGACTCAATTAAATCTACTCCTAGCGTCACCAAAATACCACCTGTTAAACCAATCAAAACCGAAGCCCAAGGAGCAACAAAAGCACAAGGTGCTGTAATTGCGACTAATCCTGCTAGTGAACCGTTGAGACAATAAACTAAATCCCACTTACCCGTGCGAATATATTGGAAAATTATCGCTGATAGCGCTCCTGCTCCTGCGGCAAGTGTAGTATTAATTGTTACTAAACCAATTAACCCAGGAGTACCTGTTCCCAAAGTTGAACCAGGGTTGAACCCGTACCAGCCAAACCATAAAATCATTGCTCCGAGAGTCGCTAACCCCAAGTTGTGTGCCGGTGGTAGTGTTCCCCATGCCGGACGACCAGGACGGGGACCAAGCAAATAGGCACCAATCAGTGCTGTCCAACCACCCACAGTGTGAACAACGGAACTACCAGCAAAGTCATGATAACTGAGTTTGGCTAACCAGCCGTTGGAGTTCCAAGCCCAGTGAACGATAATCGGGTAGCTGATTGCCCCCATAATGGCACTGTAAATTAAGTCACCAATAAAATCTGTTCTTCCGGCCATTGAACCAGTAGTGATGGTACTGGCGGTAGCAGCGAAAGCAAATTGGAAGAAGAACAAGGTATAGGTGTTGATGGCAGCGCTAGAACCTGGCGCACCCAATGGATAGCTACCATCTGCACCAGGTAGCTGACTGAGGAAGAAGGTATCTATGCCAAATAAACCGCCAGCACTCGTACCAAAGGCGATACCAAAGCCGATCGCCCACCATGCCAAAATGGTTACGGCAGCGTCAATGAAGTTTTCCAATAAGGCGTTAACTACACCTCTTTGCCGAATCAAACCTGCTTCTAGCATGGCAAAGCCAGTTTGCATGAAAAATACTAAAAACCCACTGATTAGTACCCAGGTAGTATCAATGGAAATTTGCAGTTTCGTTGTTGTTTCGGATAAAGACTGAACAGTCGGAGGATCTGCCGCCTGGACAATTGTTGGGGCAAAAACTGCAAACACCATTGAACCGATAGCTAGCGCCAGTAGGCGATGCCAGGGTCGAACATGCTTATTCATTGCTTCCTTTTTCCTGCTGGAAAAGCGGTAATAGATTTAGCGAAATTAGTTATTTTAGTTAGGTATGAGGTTACAAAGTTTTAGCCAAGCTTTGGGAAAATAATTATCTCATTATCTGTGTCAGTGATTTATTTTCTAGAGAACACACTTTTTCTAATATCAAAAACTCTGATTGAGGAAAAAACATAAACATTCTTCCACAGAAATTATGAGATTACTTCGTGTTGTACCCTTGAAAAATTTATGCCTAAACGGATAAATTTGACTGATTGTCTATTTACTCAAACCAAAAAACTGTATCTGTTAATACATTTTTTTCGTTACCCTATGGCAGCATAGCGCCTAACGCAAAATATCAAGCAACTATATCCTTTGTGGATAAGTATTTTCCGGGATCAGAGTCGGACAAGTTTGTATATTTTTAAATTTTTATACAAATAATTAATTATTTGTTACTTTAAGGCTGTGTTCAAAGTCAGTAAATGTAAAGTTTACAATTCAGCACGGAGTGAATCCACCGCTACCGCTGATGTAACTCAGTGCTGTGCGGTATTTATTAGAACATTTGTTGTAAATATTGCTCATAACCGAGTTTTTCTAGTTTGGCTTGCTTGGCGATTACCGATTCGCATAGGGTTTGGCGGTATTGTTGGACTTTTTCTAACAATTCTGGTTGTGCTGTTGCGAGTATTTGTACTGCTAAAAGCCCAGCATTTTTGGCATTACCGATCGCCACTGTAGCTACGGGAATACCAGCAGGCATTTGTACTATTGAATACAAAGAATCTAGTCCTTGCAGGTTCCGAGTGGCTACAGGAACACCGATGACAGGAAGGGGAGTTAAAGAGGCTACCATTCCGGGAAGATGAGCAGCACCACCCGCACCAGCAATAATTACCTTAATACCGCGTTGGTGTGCGAGTTTAGCATATTCCACCATGCGTTCTGGGGTACGATGAGCAGAAACGATCGCCACTTCATTTTCAACGCCAAATTCGTCACAAATTGCGATCGCGTCTTTCATAGTGGGCAAATCAGAATCGCTGCCCATGATAATACCAACTAAAGGAGTCATAGAATTTTGGATTTTGGATTTTGGATTTTGGATTTTGGATTCAATCTAGAATCAGATTTAGCTATATTCTCGCGAACATGATGACTCAAGCAACACAAAGTGCCCTAGAAATTATCAATGCTAGAGTGCCTGGATACAAAGATTTGCAAATGCTGTTGGTTAATCAAGAGGGAATAATTGAGCAAATTTTGCCAATGAGTAAGGTTGGTGTCGGGACGCACAGATGTGCGTCCCTACTAAATGTAGCAGGTGACTGGATTTCTCTAGGCGGCGTTGATTTGCAAATTAACGGTGCATTGGGATTGGCATTTCCTGATTTGAGAAGTGAAAATGCTCATCTTCTTCAGAAAATAACGCAATATTTGTGGGATGTAGGGGTAGATGGATTTTTACCGACACTTGTCACAACTTCGATAGAAAATATTCAGCGATCGCTGGCAGTTATTGCTCATTTTACTGAAAAAGAGAGGTCATGCGCCAAAATTCTCGGAGTACATCTAGAAGGGCCATTTTTGAATTTCCAAAAGCGCGGCGCACATCCAGCAGAGTACCTGTTACCCTTAACAATTGACGAAATAAAGCGGGTTTTGGGAGATTATGCCCATGTTGTGAAAGTTATCACCTTAGCACCAGAATTAGATCCCACTGGCGAAGTGATTCCATATTTGCGTTCTTTGGGGATTACCGTTAGTTTAGGACATTCCCAAGCAACAGCCGCCCAAGCAGAACGCGCCTTTGAACTAGGTGCAAGAATGGTAACCCATGCTTTCAATGCTATGCCACCACTACATCATCGTGAACCTGGGTTATTAGGGGCAGCAATTACCCATCCGGATGTGATGTGTGGTTTTATTGCGGATGGAGAGCATGTTTCGCCTACTATGCTGCAAATTTTACTGCGTGCCAGCGATGGAGAAAAGGGGCTGTTTCTAGTTAGCGATGCCCTTGCACCTCTGGGATTACCCGATGGGGTGTATCCTTGGGACAGTCGGCAAATTGAAGTCAAAAACGGCACTGCACGATTGCCAGATGGCACATTATCAGGAACGACTTTACCTTTATTGGTGGGAGTGCAGAATTTGGTAAGATGGGGAATTTGTGACGTGGAAAGTGCGATTTTATTAGCTACCAATGCACCTAGACAAGCAATTGGTTTACCGGGAATTGTTCCAGTGCAAACTGCTAATTTATTACGCTGGCATTGGGATAAACAGACAAAAGAACTATCTTGGCAACGATTATAAAAATTTTGTGTTGGGGAGCGATCGCTTGGGCTGATGCTTGCCAACTATATTACAGTAACTTTACGTAAATTTACAATAAAAAGTCACTTTTTTTCACCGAAATAGCGATCGGTCCTGGGGTATAAATAATAGTATTTGAGGTTCTCAGCCATTAGTGAGTTTCTCTTATAGCGGTTCCCATTCATATGCGGTACAACATTATATCGCCAGGTGTAGGGGCACGGCACTGCCGTGCCCCTACGGGTGTACCTCACGTAAACGAGAACCGCTATATCTGAATATTGTGAATATTGGGGAGAAACTTACGATAAATGGGTAAGTACTAGTACCGCCGTGAAGTCAAAAGTCAAAAGTCAAAAGTCAAAAGAAATACAGCGTAAACGTTTCGTTGATTTAAAATGGTCTGTTTATTTCCGCCGACCTGTACTAGTGCTATGTGTCGCGCGTTGCAAAGACAAAAGTTGACACAAAAAAAAAAGCTACGTAGTAGCCAATATGTCACAGAGAGAGTCGAAAAGCTAAGATGTGAATTTTGGGAGAAAGTGAAAGCTATAGACCCGGAAAACTTAGTTTTCATCATCGATGAAATGGGTGTTTTACTTGGTTTAACACAAACTCATGCTACAAGTCCGTATGGGCAAAGAGTGTATGATTTAAAACCATTTTATAGAGGTGCGAAAGTAACGGTTATTGGAGCAATAAGTTTAAAAAAAGTTTTAGCTGTGATGACGATGAATGGCTCAATGGATGGAAATGCATTTGAAGTATTTATCCAAAAATGTTTCCTCCCTCAATTATCGGCGGGTGCTGTAGTTGTTACTGTACTTCATAAACCTGCAATCTGCTGTATAAGCTTTCCAGCGATTTCATATCTCCCAAATGATTTAGAATTGCTATGACGATCTTCATCGATAATTTGTATTACTGAGTAAATATTTATAGATTATTCTCTGGGAAAAGTGATATAAATTTCACAAGTAAGCAAGAACAAAATTATACATTAAAATTATCAAACAAATTAAGGCAAAGCAGATGTCAAGAGCGATTCCATAAATTCTATCTAAATATGGTAAGATCCTGGCGTTAATGAAGGGTTTTAGCATTTCTTGAAAAATGTCAAATCTTCTATACCAACCTGCGGAAGGTGGGTTAATATCTACTTGATCAATTAATTCACAATGTCTCAGCAACAGCGCACTCTCTTAATTGTCGATGATTCCCCAGAAGATCGAGAACTCTATCGGCGGTATTTGCTGCGCGATCGCGAATATTCTTACACTATCCTAGAAGCAACGCTGGGACAACAAGGGTTAGAACTTTGGCAGCAACATCAGCCTGATGCTGTGTTGCTTGATTATCGACTGCCCGATCTGGACGGACTGGAATTTCTGGTACAATTGCAACCCTCGACCCAACAGCCTTGCCTACCTGTGATTGTCGTCACCGGGCAGGGTAATGAGGCGATCGCAGTTAAGGCGATCAAAGCGGGCGCACAAGATTATATTATCAAAGAGCAAATCACCCCAGAAAGGCTGCAAATAGCAGTCAATGGGGCAATTGAAACAGTCCAGCTACATACCCAACTACAACAGCGTATTGAACGAGAGCGCGTATTTTCACATATTACCCAGAAAATTCACCAATCGCTGAATCTGGATGAGATTCTTCAAACAACCGTAACCGAAGTGAGAGAATTTCTGCACACCGATCGCGTCTTAGTTTTTCAGTTAAAACCTGATGGCGATGGCACAGTAATAGCAGAATCAGTTGGGGCACAGTGGCGAGCGCTGCTCTCATCTACCATGTACGATCCCTGCCTCGCTGAGAACTACCTTGCATGGAATCCGTCGGAAACTGTCAGCTACGATACCGCCTTTGTTGAGAATTATATCCAACGCTATCGTCAGGGTTACGTAACGGCAATATTTGATATTCACCATAGCAGTATTGATCCCTGCCACGTTGAATTGTTGGCTCAGTTTCAAGTAAAAGCTAATCTGGTAGTGCCGATTATTTACGATAACCACTTTTGGGGATTGCTAATTGCTCATAACTGTGCATCTCCTCGAAGGTGGCAGCCTTTAGAGATCGACTTGCTCAAAGAACTGGCGATTCAAGTTGGCATTGCAATTCGGCAGGCGGAACTCTATCAGCAGGCACAGAATGAACTGACCGAGCGCAGACGGATAGAAGCAGAATTAGGGGAGAGCGAAGAATGGCTGCGATTGGCACTGTCAGCCTCTCGGATGGGAACGTGGAACTGGAACATGCAGACGGGAAAAATTTCCTGGTCGGATAACCTGGAAGCCTTATTTGGACTGGAACCAGGAGAATTTGACGGTTCATTCCAGATGTTTGCCGCGCGAGTCCACCCTGACGATCGCGATCGCGTGCTGGCAGGCGTCGATCGTGCTATCGCCACCGGAGAAGACTATGACATTGAATTTCGGGTAGTATATCCCAACGGCAAAATTCGCTGGGCACTGAGCCAGGGCAAGGTGCTATACGACCAACACGGGCAACCGATTCAGATGGCGGGTATCGATCTAGATATCACCGAACGCAAACGGTCAACCGAAGCTCTGCGGGAGAGTGAGGAACGTTTTCGGCAGCTTGCAGAAAATATTGATGCGGTGTTTTGGATCAAAGAGGTGCCGGAAAATCGAGTTAGCTATGTCAGTCCTGCATATAAACGTCTGTGGGCATTGAACCCGCAGGAATTGTATCAAGGACAACAAGCATGGGTCGATCGGATTCACCCAGAGGATCGAGAAGCGACAGACAGAGCGTTTCATGAAAAAGCTGTCGCAGGTAAATTTGATGAGGAATATCGGATTATTTTACCCGATGGTAGTATTCGCTGGGTTCACGATCGCTGCTTTCCCCTGCGAGATCAAACAGGAGAAATTTATCGGTTTGCCGGCATTGCCGAAGACATTAGCGATCGCAAACAGGCAGAGCAAGCTTTGCGAAACAGTGAAGAACGCCTGCAAATGGCACTGGAAGGTTCTGGTGGCGGTCTATGGGATTGGAACATTATTACTAATGAAGATTATTTAAGTTCCAGATGGCTGGAAATGCTGGGATATGAAAAAGGAGAGTTACCGGATGACTTTAGCAGTTGGGAGCGACTAATTCATCCTGACGATAAAGTTTGGGTGATCGAACGGTTGAATGCCCATCTTCAGGACGATTCGGTGTCTTACAAATTTGAATATCGGATGTTAACCAAGTCTGGGGAGTGGAAATGGATTTCCAACCACGGAAAAGTAGTTTCGCGCGATCAACAGGGCAATCCCCTGCGAATGGCAGGCATCCATCATGATGTCACAGATCGCAAACAGGCAGAGCAAGCTTTGCGAAAGAGTGAAGAACGCTTCCGCACATCGGTTGAAAATATGCTGGACTGCTTTGGCGTATATCGCACTCTGCGGAATGAGCAGGGGCAGATTGTCGATTTTGTGACTGAATATGTCAATAATGCGGCTTGTCTCAACAATCAAATGACTTATGAGCAACAGATTGGGCAGGGGTTGTGTGAATTACTACCAGGGCATCGTGAAAGTGGATTGTTTGATGAATATTGCCAGGTAGTAGAAACAGGACAACCGCTGATTAAAGACAGTTTAGTTTATGAAGATGAGTACGGAGAACAGCGCTTAGTTAGAGCCTTTGATATCCGCGTGGCTAAATTTGGAGATGGATTTGTTGCCACTTGGCGAGATATCACCGTTCGCCAACAAACCGAAGAAGCCCTGCGCCAGAGTGAAGAATTTAAGAACCGCATTTTAGAAAGCAGTTCTGACTGCATCAAAGTATTAAGCCTCGAAGGACGGCTGCTGTACATGAATACAGGCGGGCTTTGCTTAATGGAAATTGACGACTTCAATTCCCATCTCAATACTGAATGGCTCTGTTTCTGGGAAGGCAGCTATCGGCAACAGGCAGAGGAGGCACTCGCTGCCGCTAAAACAGGTGAAATCAGCATTTTTCGCGGATACTGCCCAACTGTAAAAGGCACTCCCAAATGGTGGGAAGTGGTCGTTAGCCCGATTCTGGATGCTTTGGGGCAGCTGGAACGAATCTTATTGATTTCACGAGACATCACCGAGCGCAAAAAGACAGAACTCCTATTGCAGGAGAGCGAATCCCGGTTGAAACTGGCGTACAAAGCTACGCGATCGGGAGTATGGGATTGGGACATTACCCGCAATAGCGCTCATGTATCTGAAGAGTACTGCAATCTATTCGGGCTTGACCCTACCACAGAGGAAGTCAGCTTTGAACAGTGGTTAAGCCTCCTGCACCCAGACGATCGCACCTATGCCAATGAAATAGTGAGTTGTACCATCCAGCAAAAGCAAGAGTATTATCAAACTGATTACCGCATCTTGCATCCTGATGGCATTCGCTGGTTAGCAGCTAGAGCTAAGGTTTTTTATGATGCTGCGGGCAATGCAGTACGGATGCTGGGCAACGTGCAAGATATCACCGATCGCAAACAGGTAGAGGAAGAATTACGGCAAAGTGAAGAACGCTACCGCTACCTGGCAGAGGCGATTCCGCAACTTGTTTGGACTTGTAATGCCAGTGGTTCGTGCGATTACGCGAATCAACGATTGTGTGACTATACCGGATTGACCTTTGAAGAAATTTTAGGGCGGGGTTGGTTATCAGCCGTTCATCCAGACGATAGACAAGCGACTCAATCTGTGTGGAATAGTGCTGTGGATCGTCGCAGTAGCTATCGCCACGAATACCGCTTTAAAAGAGCTGCTGATAGCAGCTACCGTTGGCATTTGGTACTGGGACTACCACTAAAAGACCAACAGGGACAGGTGGTGAAATGGTTTGGCACCTGCACAGATATTCACGATCAAAAGGAACTAGAAGTTGAACGCAATCGCCTACTTGCCCAAGAGCAAGCAGCCAGAGCAGAAGCCGAACGCGCCAATCGGATCAAAGATGAGTTTTTGGCTGTTCTCTCCCACGAATTGCGATCGCCTCTCAACCCAATTCTGGGCTGGACAAAACTGCTGCAAACCCGCAAATTTAGTGAAGCCAAAACGGCAGAAGCCTTAGCCACCATTGAACGCAACGCGAAATTGCAAACTCAACTGATTGATGACTTACTTGATGTCGCCAAGATTCTGCGCGGCAAACTCAGCATAGACGCGACTCCTGTAAATTTGGCATTTGTGATTGAATCTGCGATCGACACGGTAAGAACCGCAGCTGTTGCCAAATCAATTACGTTGCATCCAGTACTGCCGAACATTGGGCAAGTCTCTGGAGATTCTAACCGCCTGCAACAGATCGTTTGGAATTTACTTTCTAACGCCATCAAGTTTACCCCTAAAGGAGGACGGGTAGAAATCCGACTACAGTCACTCGATAATCAGGCACAGATTACCGTTAGTGACACTGGCAAAGGCATTAATCGTGACTTTCTCCCATATATTTTTGAATCATTCCGTCAAGAAGATGTATCAATTACTCGCAAGTATGGGGGGTTAGGACTGGGGTTAGCGATCGTCCGGCAGTTGGTTGAGGCTCACGGCGGCACGATCGCGGCTGATAGTTCTGGTGAAGGCTTGGGAGCTACCTTTACAGTCCAGTTGCCACTACTGAATGTTGAACCGGAAATCAAGCAGCCAGATGAGTTGCCACAACAACCACTCGAACTTACAGGGATTAGAGTCCTCACAATTGATGATGATCCCGATGCCCGTGAGCTATTAACAGTATTGCTTACTGAATACGGAGCAGAAGTCTTGACTGTTGCCTCTGCGGCAGAAGTTTTAGCAAACCTAGAGTCCTTTCAACCCGATGTCTTAGTCAGTGATATTGGGATGCCCGAAGTCGATGGTTACTCCCTAATTCAACAGATCCGCACTTTAACGCCCGAAAAAGGCGGAGAGATTCCCGCCATCGCTTTGACTGCTTATGCCAGAGTTGACGATTCCCAGCGAGCTATAACCAGTGGCTATCAACGGCACATTACCAAACCCCTCGATCCAGAAGAGTTAGTTCAAGCTGTGGTAGCACTTAAAAAAATTGACTTTGGCAAACAGTTTTAGCCTTAACTGAACTGTATTGGTCTTTAGGTTTGATTTATCTGCGATCGCTTAATTTTACATATTTAGCCTAGAGAGTAGAAAATTAGATATAGGACTCCTATTTGATTTTTGAATAAAAGTAAATAGACCACGCGGCAAGGGCACAGCAGTGCTGTGCCCCTACGACAGATGTGGTTCAAATACATGAAAACTGCTGTAAGACTGACGCTCTAACGCGGAGAGGTTTTTATTATGGGTAATTAGGCGGACATAATATCACTCTAAAATTTCGCCATCCACACCGCTATATTTCTCAACATCGCACTATGAATAGAGGAGAAAAGTGGTACTATTCGTGCAACTTGTCAAATATCCACGCCAAAGCACCATCAACATCAGTAACGTAATCCCCAGGTGGTGTGGCTGGACGATTCACCATCACAACTTTTACCTCAAGTTCTCGTGCGGCAATGATTTTGGCGTAGGTTGCATCGCCACCGCTATTTTTACTGACTATGGTATCGATGTTGTGGTGGATTAGGATTTCCCTTTCATTATTGAGGGTAAAGGGGCCGCGATCGCACAATAACATCCCCGGTGGCACTAAGGCATCAGGGGTAGGAGGGTCAATCATCCGCATGAGAAACCAAATTTCCTTGAGGTGAGCAAAGGCGGCGAGTTCTTGCCTACCAACTGTCAAAAACACTCGCTGTGCTTGGTTTTGTAAGGCTGCGGCTGCGGCTGTAACACTGTCAACTTCAATCCAGCGATCGCCACTTACTTTTTCCCAAGGCGGACGAATTAACATCAGATGGGGTACTCCGACAATGGTAGCAGCATCTACCGCATTCCAGGAAATCTTGGTAGCAAAAGGATGGGTTGCATCAATTAGCAAATCGATTTGCATTACTTCCAGATAACTAGCTAATCCAGCCACACCACCGAAGCCTCCAACCCGCAAATCACCCAAAGGAACTAATGGTTCACGCGTGCGACCAGCTAGGGATGTGATTATTTCTACCCCTTCCATACTCGCCAGTTTCGCAGCTAATTCTGCTGCATCTCCCGTCCCACCCAGAATCAAAACGCGCATCATAAAAAGGAGTCAGAATTCAGAATTCAGAATTCAGAATACTCTACCCATAAAGGGATAGAGTTTTAAATGAGTGCAAAAAATTTCATACTAGTTTCCCGCCACAAGAGGGGCAGGTTTTAAACCAATATTCATTACCCAGTCGTACAGAATTCATACTGAATTCTGACCGGAGGCGGAGCGTCTCCGGCTCCGCTCCTGAGTTCTGAATTCTTCTTATAAAGATGGAATTTTTGCCAAAATACCATTTTTCAGAGGCTGTGGACGCTCTGACCAAGGCAGTAAACCATTTGGTTTGCCATAGTATTGACTAGCACACTCCAGTACCGCAGATGCACTGCCATCAACAGCTAAATCGCCAAATAAATATGTTATTTTGCCTTTGGCTGCAAAGGCAACTACACAGGAACGATTACAAGCACTCATGCATTCAACCTCTTGAATTGGGAATTCATCTCGCAAGTCCCAATCTTGTGCCAGGTGCTGAAGTTGCTGTAGTAGCTGTTCGCCACCACCTCCAGGTAAACGTTTTCCATCTTGCCAAACGCTGGCACAGGTTTTGCAAACAAATAAAGTGTGGTTAGGAACACCACAGTCATTAGTTGTGGAAATATTTATAGTGGCAGTCATCTGTACCTCGCAGAAATGTGGAACTGATAAATCTACTTCGGCGGGCATCCTGACTCACTCAATTTAGAATTTGGGATGACTAAGGCAAGCTAATCTCAAATCTCAAATTAGTTCACAGTTGCGGGACAGTGGCGGATTTGCACCGAACTTTCCCCGTTACCTCTGGTAGCTGACCCCCACCAGAACCGAATAACCTTAACGATCATACACTAGGGTCGAATGGTACTGAAATCATCTGGATTCTTTATCTTGCTTTTTGATAAAAGTATGTGTTATTGTTAATAATCGTGTGGTTAAGGACGTATAGCTCAGTTGGTTAGAGCGCTACGTTGACATCGTAGAGGTCACTGGTTACTTAACCCAAAATCCCACATTCAAACAACCTTAAAACTGTCTTAAATATGTACCTTCTGTCTTAAAGCTGTCCTAATACTATCTGAGCTTTAAGACATACACGACTGTACTAATAAAGTATGTCTATACACAAGTATTGACACTAGCAGCTTTATACTTTAGGATACTTTCTGCAAGTATCAAGCAAGTAGACGTTTATGCCCCAAGAATATATCAAAGGTGATACCGAGATATTAGTAGAGTTAAGGTATGTTAAGTCATACCCAAAAATCAGGTGTCTTTCGTTTGACGAGGTAGTTCCTAATAGCGGTTATGATTATGACGCTTTGGCAATAATTGCCGATGAACACCTAATACAAATAGATACTGAGGTTCACACTATCATAGCGAAAAATATAAATTGGAAGATTATTAATAGGGAGGATGCTGACGCACCATATGGGAAAGCAACAAAGTTTTATCTAAAGAATATAGGTGGAGAGTAAAAGTAGGTTAAATTAGAGTCTCTCGTGGGGACTGTTCCTATCCCCAATACGGAACATTCGCGCTGTAACACCTATGGTTAAAGGATTTTATACCCCCACCGTCCCTCTCTTTTTCGTAAAATAAGCCCTACGGTGGGGTTTTTTTATTGAGAAATAGAGTCAATAAGATTTTATATTAAAGTTAAATACCCCACTATCTTTAGCTAGATAGTGGGGTATTTTTTAATGTAATAGTATTAATAATTTAATTAGTCTTAGAATCTAAGCATTTTTAGAACTTTTAGTATTTTTACCTAATTGCAAACTGTCCATGAGCATCATCGCATGAACCTTACTGAAACCCCGCTCTGCATAACGCTCGAACCACTGCACCTTCTCACCTCTAACGAAAGTCTTGCGCTCAGACCTCTTTAAGAAGTCTGCTACCGTATCACAGAACATGTGTGTGTTGTTATATCTAGCAGTTCGTGTTTCAACTAGTTCATCACCTGGTCTCAAACCCTTAACGTTCTCATAGCCATTACTCTGTTGTGCGGTAGTCCACTTACCTATTTTCAGCAAGGATTTGTGATTATATTCTAACACCTGTGGAAATTCCTCTAGACCATCTGCCAAATTTATAAGTAGGTCAAAGGTTGGGTGTCTACGTAAATTATCTTCTGTATAATTCCTAGCACCCCGGATCTTAAATATACCTTCACCTACTAGAGGCAGGAAGTGATAGTGGGCTTTGTTTACGTAGCTAGCTTTGTGGAAGGTGTGGTCTGCTTTATGGCTTATTTCAAAAGGGAGTTCCAACCCATATCGACCCCAGAAGCTGTTAATCTGCTCCATCGCCAGAGAGTCTAACTCAGCAGCTAGGTGGGTCATGTGACTCTTTTCTGTGATGCCTGCGTAAATTGGCTTCCAATCTCTACCGCCTAAAGGTTTTAGCACTCTGGTGTAGTTTTTAGAATCTAGCCATCGAGTGTTATCACTTAAAAGGTCTAGACCAGGCAATTTAGCATTAGGCTTTAGAATAGGTACTTCGAGGACGCTGTAGAAGCCTCCATCGGTTATGCTCTGGCGAGTGTGGAGTGCTTTATTTAGCATCCATGCACCAACTCGTGCTCTGGCTGTGATATTGTTCGCCACAACAGTGTTTCCAACGGGAAAGTATGGACTTGCTAGGACACCATAGGTCGTGTTCACAAATAATTTTAGAGCCTCTTGTTTAGCACTGGCTAATATTTTTTCTTCTGTAGAGATACCCTCCTGCTTAGCTATTTTCTTCAGCCGACCGCGCTCTGTTACAAGGCGACCAATGAATCCCTCAAGTGGAAGACCTACCCAGCTTCTAGTGCGGGTATCGCGGCTGTGACCGCTCTTGCCTTCGACATTCTCAAACGTGCCCTTGTCAGATATCACGCGGTCAATCCAAGCATCTATACTATCAACGCGATCGCTCTTTAGGTATGCCAGAGCAGCCGCAACCTCTAGATTCATGAACTGGTTCAGCTCAGAGTTAGAAGCAACAGATCTAATTACTTTAAGCACATCGCTTGTTAGAATACCATTCTGTATTTGCTTGCGGATCAGACCAAAATGACCTGGGATGTGAGATATGTCATCATCTCGATCCGGATTGGTAAAATCTTTCTTGTCCCAACCAGCACCAAAAACAGCTCGGTTAATAGATTCTGTCGTAGTAAGCTTACTAAAAATCAAATCTTGACTGAAATTTAGATTGCCACAGAGAGTAACAGTCCACAGGTTGTCTTCTAAATCGCTTTCGTGCTTAGAGAGCCACTGTTTAAGGGATATGCGTTTTTGGTTAGGTCGCAAGCCCCAAACAGTGGGCAACCCTATAGGATATATGAACTGCCTCAGCGCAGAACCGTAACAACTCTCTAGATCGATATCAGCGCCGAAGTGAACGGTGTATTCCGTGGGGCGTTCGTTAACACATCGACCACCTTGAACGATCGCATTAAGAGCCGCGCTATCATCTATTAACCTAGCAAAGTGATTTACTCCTCCTTGTGAAAGACCCGTGCTCTTGAACCTAGCTTTGAAAAACTTATTTAGGTCAGAATTTTTATTAGATGTTTTAAGGTCTGCTAAAATATCATATCTGCTATTGTAATTCTTAACTATTTGTAGAAAGCAGTCGAGGTCATTCTTGTAATTCTTAGAGGACTCTTTTAGAAACCCAAGCTTGCGAAAGCAGAACTCGATTAGATTTTTGTCACCAGTTGAATAAATCCATTTCTTGAGTGTTCCAGCCACGATCGCGCCAGTTGTGCCTGGGAGACTCTCCAACAGATAGCAGTCAACACTCGGAATACCTACAACGTCATGTTGAACCCAGAAAATAAGTTTGGCAAACTCATCGTAGATTCTAATAAGATCGTCTGAATCACTCAGGGAGTAGCTCATAAATAGCACTGGAAGAGCCTCTAGACCATCACGCATAGTGGTTTTGTATTCATCCATATCGCTCTTAGCCTGCATAACTACCCCCACCGCATCGGCTAGCTTTTTAAGACCGCCGCCTGACCATCCTTTTAAGTCCTTAACGTTAACATTATATTCCGATCCGCCAGCCTCTAGATTAATCGCGGGTTGAGTCTTAATATTTCTTTTTTGCTTGATACCCCCTGACTTGTATACTTCACTAATAAAGTTCCAACCGAACGCAAATTCTAAATCCTTCGCGCTATAAAACATTAGCAAGTCTATATCCTTATGTCCACAACTATCATCAGCTAAAGGAATTACTTTGCTAAGCAGGTTGAGGTCATCAGTCATCTGACAAAACTCTAAATACACGTCATTGGTGGTGCAGTATTCCTTTATAATTTCCTTGGCAGCTTCAGACACATTTGCATCTATAAAACAGAATCTCTTTTTCTGACCTGTAATTTCACTTCTCGAAGAGAAAGTTGTTGCTAACCAACTTTTATCTGGAGCGTGCCATTCTGAATCCGTAGCAATCAATAAATCAGTCATCTTTCTATTCCAAACTAATATCCTACTAAGAGCCTACTGAACGTACAAACCAAAAGAAAGAGTAACTTTTTATTTGTTTTTCTTAGGCTCTTACTTTGAGTCTACTGAACGTACATGTGAGTTGAAATAGCTACTTTTTAATATCATAGCAAGAAATATTAGTTAGTTGACTTGTAGACATGATATAATTCTCCCAGACACTTATATAAAGGATTAATCTTATGAAGGTAATCTCAAAGCTACCAGCCCTGATGAAGGCGAGAAACTTAAGCCAGAGGGACGTTGTAGACGGCACTGGACTAGCCCCTGGAACCGTTGGTAAGTACTTCAGAGGTCATCTAGACCGCTTTGACTCTAAGAGCATTGTGGCGCTGTGTAAATACTTTGACCTGGTAGAGATTGGACAACTTCTAGAGCTTAGTGATGATTAGAAAAACCCCTTGTGGAAAGAGCTACCACAAGGGGTTTATTTCTAGATTTTACTAATAATTATCTATTTGCTTTCCTCAAGTTCCCGAACGCGTGATTCTAAGAGTTTAACTCGCGCCCTATGCGAGAGCATTAATTCTATAGCTTCTTCATAACTCGCGCTATGAACCAACTGCCCTCCTAATGTTTGCATACAGGATTTAATTCCTGCTTTAAGAAGTTCACGGGCTATAACAGGATTATCCTTAGCTAGCCAATCCGCTATCTGATCTAAACCAATTAATTTATCTCCACCAACACGCTTTGATATAATTGATAAATTAACCCCACTAAGTCGGCTATATCCTCTAGCGGAAGTAAAACATTCGCCTGTTTCAGAATCTGTAAAGAACTCGAACTCGTCAACATTAAAACTTTCTAAAGTAGACATTTTCAAGACCAAAAAGGTTATTTATAGAATAACACCTTTGAGAAATCAAATGTCAAAGGTGTTAACAAAAACTATAAATTTAGCGTGATAAAACCCTGCCCGATGCACTCTAATAGGGCTGAGATTGATAGTCCGTTGGCATCAGCAATGGCTCTAAGCTCATTCCAAGCGCGATCGCTAATTGTAACAGTACGTTTTGGTTTTAATCGTTTAACAGACATGATTTAGTTTCTCCTTAGTGATTTTGTGATTTATGTTATAAAAAGTAAGATAATTTAGTAATTTAGACTCTATTTTAAGAGTTAGTTACGCTGCTGTTTCAGCCAGTTTAGAGGATTTATAACCCGCAGTCTCAAGGCGTTTGATGAGCCATTGCAAGCCTTTTTGAGTGACCAGCGTCTGGATTGATAGGAACCTACCATCGGGGGAAACAGATTCTCTGGTACTAAAATATCCTTGGACAATGTAGTGCTGATAGGGTTCATTTTTGTAGGGCATTATGATGTTTCCCTTGCGAAGAATCTCATACAACTTGTTGCGACCAACTCCAGGAATAGCTAACAGTTTGGCAGCGGTTCCAAGGTCAACGTCCTTGTCAATTCCAAGCAGTACTACGGAGGCTTCAGCACCAGGTAGCAGGTCTAGAATGATCTCTTCTTGCTCCTGAAGTTGTTGTATCTGTTCGGCATTCTTGAGAGTTAATCTTTCTTTCACTTCCTCAGCCTCTACAAGGGCAATGAGAGCCTCTTTATAGTTTCGAGGTAACCTTGATTGGTTAGACTCAACTAAAGCTTCTCGTGCTGCCTTGAATGCTTTAACCAAATTGAGTTTAGCTAGCCTAGCTTCAGCAGTATTCTTAACAAATGTTAGAACTAGGTAAGATTGGTCTTCATTTAGATAGTAGAAAGTCTCATAAGAAGCAGTACCAAATACCCCGACATTTGAAATGTTGAGGTTACCAAACTCTTCAAAGTCAACCTGATAGGTTCTAACAAGCTGCTTCAAGGCTCTATGCTCAATACCAAGCTCAGCAGCGATAAGTCTAGAGTCTACTACTAAATTTGAACCAATTGTTTGGATAGTTATCACCGACATAAAAATACATTCTCCAGCGCATCTATACTAAGAGCCTAATCAAATAAAAATCGACTTGAAATACCTATTTTTTAAATTATTTTCTTATGATAAATCACTTAATCATAGAGTATTATCTATAGTTCTTAGTGACACTAAAAAACCCCTAAGACATCTTCAATCGTAGGGGCTTTAACTGTTCTAGTTTGACAATATCTTATTCTAAATTCATGAGGTGAACCTCCCAATCAAGACCATCCCACTCCTCCTCGTCCTCTGGAAGAAAATAGTCTTCACCATCATATGTGAGAACGTTATCTATGTCATCAGAACAAGCAGTTCTAATGCTTCTTTTGTTAACTGGTTTAGAGGTATCTAACTTAGTAGTTTCGGTCATAAAATTAGCCATAGTTTGTATCAAAATTATACCAAATCTATTTAGTAAATTAAATAGCTTTGTTTTATTGTACTGAGTTGTATAAATTACATTAATAGATTTTATCTTTATTGATTTTATTTCTCAATAATTTAACCCCACCGTACCACCTGTTTTCTGAAAAAGATGGGGGACGGTGGGGGTGCAAAATCCTTCAACCACAGTACTTTCAGCTTCAATGTTCCATATTGGGGATATGAGGGACTCCCCACGATCAAATTAAAAGTTCAATCTCTGTACTTAGGTAATGAACCGCTCTCCAGATCAAAGCTTGATGAGTGAAGTTACCACAACGGCTTGATAAAATGGTGCAATATAGTTTATGATAGCAAGCAGTTAAACATCAACTAAAATTGTCAGATTCGCAAAAACAGCCAGACAACATAGTTATAGACCACAGTGGTGAGCCAATCCGAGAAGGTGACACGATTGATGGAAGGTTTTTATACGTGCACATGAATACTCTAAGTGGAGCTCAAAAAGCTGAGGAAGAAAAGTTGCGCTTTACGGCAATAGTAAAGGAAATTTCCTCTGATGGTAACGAATATTTTATAAGCAAACTACATATCTTGGAATCTACTGATCCTGAGCACGCTAAAGGAACTATTTTTCCTCTTACAAGGGAAAAGAATAACTCATACAATTTTAACAAAGTGCCGTAGTAACTAACAAGCAAGAGACAGAATAACTTCCTGAACATAATGAAGAAACACTTTGGTAGCTTCTGAGCCTAAATATTAAACATAGGAGTCTTTTTTCAGACTCCTATTTTATAGGATGGAAAATAACGCCCAGAACTATTGCTATATTTGTGTTGGCACATATACTCCGCCTCAACAAATGTACAGTAGTCTTCAGCATATAGTGTGATAACTTCTGCCCTTGGTATTAAATATCAGTTGGATGCTTATTAATATTGTCTTGAGGTTTTGATTCTATATATTTTTTTATGTCTCGCACAAAATACAAACGCAAGAGCATTTTCAAAGGGGTTTACTACAACGTTAGACTCCAAGCTTGGGAGAGTGTTATTACCTTTCGGCGCAGGAGGATCTATTTAGGTCTCTTCGCTGAGGAAATTGATGCTGCTATAGCTTTTGATCAGGCGTCTGTCAGGCTCAGAGGACATAACCGCTTTAATAATTTTACGACCCTCAAACCTCAAATAGAAGCTCCTTCTCGCAGTAATAACAGAAAAACCCCCAAGTATGATAAGTATATCTATAGGGGGAGCAAGAACCGTTTCAGTGTTCAGATTACTCACTCTGGCAAACGTTTTTATCTAGGTCTCTACAAAACCCTAGAAGCTGCTATAGTTGCCCGTGATGAGTATTTGGCTAAACAGGAGTTATAAGTGTCTTAATGGTCAAAATAAAAGGGCTTTAGAAGCCCTCTTGTTGTACCTATTTTTGCTGTTTACCCTCCGACTTGTTTGCCTTCCGACTCGTCATAATTTCGTTTAGTAAGAGAATTTGGTGAGCTATCCATACAACAGCTAGTCCTGATACTGAAGCAATCATAAAAGTCATAAAATTAATCCAAACTCTATCTAACTAAATACTAGTTAATTAATTTACTAGATTAAATAGCTTGTTTTCCGGACAGGAGCTATTTATATAGACACAAATATTTTTTCTATGTCGAGAATCGTTCTCAACGACGGCGATGTTTTGTATGCATCAGTCGTCAATCAAATTGGTGAGCCCATTCCTGATGGTCAGGATCTGATCGGTCATGGCCCTAAGGTCGTTGATGCATACCTCGCCGATGATCCAGACGCGATAAAAAGCAGATTTTATAGTTTTTATAACAGACTACGAGTTAGCTATCTGAGTGGTCAAACCTTCTCCTACAGCGGAGGAGCTGTACTCCTTGGTAGTGGTGTCGTAGTCTCCATACCTAGCGGCAGTCTTGTAATACCTGCAAGCAGTACGAGATTCATTTACGTAGACAATGTTGGATCTGTTCAGGCTACTGCTACTCTGCCAAACGAATCCTTCCCAATGGCTTTTGTGACCTCCGCTGGGGCTGTTACCGACCTGCGAGATAAGATTGTTGACCGAGTTACACCTAGTCAAATACCCGCTACAGCTAGTTTCCAGCCTGGAATGGGTATGGAGTTCTATGGCTCAACACTACCTGCTGGAGGTTGGCTTTGGATGGATGGAGCTAGCTATCCTGTGTCTACGTATCCTGGTTTGTTTGCTGCAATAGGTTATACACACGGGGGTTCTGGTGCAAACTTTAACGTACCTGATAAGCGTGGTCGGGTTGGCGTAGGAGCTGGGCAGGGCGCTGGATTAACGTTGCGATCGCTAGGACAGACGTTTGGTGCTGAAACCCATACCCTAACAGTGTCTGAAATGCCTCTACATAATCACGGCGTTTCTGACCCTGGACACAACCACGGTGTTAATGAAACCGCCCACGTACATGGTTTAAGCGATCCTGGTCACGGCCACGGCGTCTATGACCCTGGACATAGCCACTCAGCTTATGTATGGACTTCCGGCGGTGATGATGGTCTTACCGATGGCTTTCTTAAGAACAATGTCGCTTTTGCTGGCGAGGACAAGGGGCCTAATACTTATAGAACCACCAACGTCAACGGTACAACCTTAATTGGTCTGGTTAGTACTGGTATAGGTATTTACCCTACAGCTACTGGCGTTGCGATGTCTAGTGTAAAAACTAATCTAAGCTTGAACGCTGCTACAACAGGACTTACTATATCCTCTCAGGGTGGCGGTGGATCTCACAACAACCTTCAGCCAAGTCTAGTGTGTAACTACATAATTAAATTTTAGAAACTATGCGAATTCCTTTAACGAACGGTGATTACAGCGAAGCAGTATCTATCGTGGATGCTGCTGGCGTTCCACAAGTACAGCTAGAGTCTTTGCTGCGGCAATCGCTAGGCAAGTTTGGTAGTGTTGTCACAACCAACACATCGGCTGTAACAGGCTCTTTCTGTGCAATATCGCCTTTAGAACCTAGCGTGTTCTCATCCCTTACGATGACCAATCAGACAGGCTCTCTGGCAGGTCTTACGATACAGGCTGGTCAAACGATTTATGGCGATATATCCGGGTACACACTAGTCAGTGGCAGGGTTATAGCTTACAGGAGCGCCTAATGCCCATTAACATATTAGGCAACTTATTAACTAACCCATCAAGGTCTGGAGCTTATGTAGCACCTACATTATGGACACCAGCAGTACTTAACGATAGCTTGTGGTTCAATCCGATCGATGCTCTCCCTGACGGTTCTAGCTGGACAGATCGGAATCTTGGATATGTAGTAACCCAACCTACAGCAGCCAATCGACCAACTGTTGAGGTTTCTGGTCTAAGTGGCACTCCTAGTCTGAGGTTTGGTGAAGGAGGCTCTAATAAATTCTTGAGCACACCAACCCGAAACATTAGTATATTCAATGGTTCACCTGGTCTAAGTGTATTTGCCGTCAATCAGTACGAAGCCTTTAATCCTGGGGTTACTCAGCGTGCCATCTACTTGTCTGACGGTATTGGAAATTATGCTAAATTTTTTACAATCGTGGGGAGTAATTCCTTCCAATTGGCAGGAAAACGCGCAGATGCAGAGTCGCTCAGCTTTAGCATCGTCGATCCCAGTATTAACAATCCTGGTGATACATTTATACTCGGAGCAACGCATGACTACGTAAACCGGGCTGGTACAAGCTTTAGGAATGGTGTTCAGGCTGCAAACTCTCCAACACAATTTAGTGCAGGAACCTCTGATAGTCCAAACGTCCTGCTATTCCTAGGCAACGTTAATGGATCTCCCACCAACTCTTTGATAGGTAGGATGGGTCACATCGTTATTATGCCTCGCGTACCTAGTCTGGTGGAGCGGCAGAAGTTAGAGGGTTTTTTGGCTTGGAATAGCAATCTTTCATCACTGCTACAAGTTACCCACCCCTATAAGAATACGCCTCCAACTGTTTAAAGTTCGGACAGTTACCCATTATTGAGACCCTTAGTGAATTTAAAAATGGCAACCCGATACAGATTCTGCCTGCTACTTGACGAAGACGATTATCAGCGCTGGCTTTGGTTCCTTGAGGTGGGCTACACGCCTTCTTTTGGAACAGTTGCTGAGTGGGTTCGTGGTAATACTAAATTCTTCCGCTGGCCTACAAACAGCGAAGTTCTAATGGAACCCGTGACACCTATTGAGTGGCCTCCACTACCACCTGAACCACCTGCGGAGCCTCCAGTTGAGCCACCTACTGAACCACCTTTATAAAACCTAAAACAGCCTGCCTCAATGGGGTGGGCTCTTTCTTTATATGAAAACAGACAAAGAATTTACAACACAAGCACTTATATCTCCTGAGGTTGATGCCAAGATTGTTGACCAAATACTCCTCCAGGCGGGTGGAGTTGGTCTAGGGATTACGCTATCAATTTTTGGTCTAGTACTAATATCCAATTGGCTGGGAATAAAACCTGCTATTTCTGAATGGGTCAAGCGCCAACAAACAGAGTCACAAATACTAAAGACCATTAGTGAAAGTCTAACAGCCTACCTTAAAGACTATCAGCAAAATCACACTAGTTATCTTGAGAACAACACCAAGGTCATCAGCAAACTAGATGACATAGAGGACAGTTTGGACAGACTTCATGATGAAGTTAAGTCTAAAGGTTCTAAACGTATCTTTTTTAGGTAGTAAAATAGTTACTTTTCAATCTTTTGACAGCTAAGACACTTTTATAATTCTCTGGTAAAACACTCTAAAAGATTAGTATTTCCTTTCATGTGAGGTGTGACTAGACTATTTATAGAGGAGGAAATAAGTCTATGTGCGACCCTAAGGTTATTGAACGTGCTTACAAGATGTTTCTTACAGGTAGCTCACTAAGAGAACTAGAAATATATTTTAAGATGCCTAAATCTTCAATAAGAGAAAGGTTTATTAAAATGTATGGCAAAGACTACGCCTCTAAAAGAAACAGTTATGGGGCTGCTCATATCATAAGTGAATATCTCAATAGTAAAACTCTAAGTCCTAAACAAAAGTTAGAGATTAAGAAGTGGTTTTACAGTCCCCAAACTCTAAGAAACATTATGTATACCGACCATAAAAACCCTAGTAAACTACTTTCTGATAGACAGATTGAAGTATTAACTACAGAGGAGTGTGGTCATAAGAGTAAAGATTGGAAAGAACTATTTGAAGTACTACAGGTTAAAAAAGTATGCTAGTTTACAAGTATGAGAAGGGTGACCCAGAGCTATTATTGTCTACAAAACTTATTGAGACTAAAACTCTCTGCAAAAGCTACGTTGATATTGACAATCTTATAGAATGTCTAGAACTATATTACTCTGGACAACTAGATGTAGTAGATAATTTCTTAGACAGATTATACCTTCCATGTGAGGCACTAAACCCCAGTAATTCCTTATTTGGTATATTAGATAGCGAAACGCTAGAGAAGGCTTTAAATGACTTGTCAGAGGTTCATAGAGTAATATTAAGGTGGTTCATTAACCCCGGTTCTGTTGAAGAGTCTATCTTAAATTCTTTCTATGTCCTTAGCCCTGAAAACATAACTTTTACTGAGTGGACTTATAAGGTCTACAGAACAGCTATCACACTGCTATCAGACAAAATATATATCCTACTATAACTATCTATTTAAACTAATAACCTTTAACAAAGACACTATCAAGTGTCTTTTTCTTTATGTCAAAATTACTAACCAAACATCAAGAGTTTATTCTTATTACTCTTGCCACAGAGCCTGGTATTAAATACCCGCGTGTTCAAGCTCTATTTGCAGAGCAGTTCGAGGGATGCACTGTATCTGTAAAGCAGCTAAGGTGCTTAAAAGAAAAGAGTGAGTCACAGATAGAAACCTATAGAACTAATCAATACCTAGCGTTTGAGAAAGCCCTACAACACGGATTGCTTAAATATGGCAATAAAGTATCTCGCCTGCTAGCTCTTGAAAGAGTTGTAAGTATGTCACTAGAAGGATATACAGAGCAGACTGTTTCACGAGGGGCTGTAGTTGACCTTTATAAGAAGAACTTACCAGCAGCCGTTCAAGCTTTGAAACTTATTAAGGAAGAAATTAGTGAGGCTAATGCCAACGCAGGTGGTGAGTTTGTTATTAAGGTTGAGACGGCGGAGCCTGATGAATCATGATATTAAAGCTGCACAGAAGTCAGCGAAAAGTATTTGATAACAAAGCTAGATTCAGGTTAGTAGTTGCTGGCCGCCGCTGGGGAAAGACTAGGGTTCTACTCACATCTGTAATACTAGCTGCCTTATCCTTTGACCAAGAGATAGACCCCGCCTCACCTCCGGTATGCCTAATAGTAATGCCTACATTTAAACAGTGTAGAGCTATTCATTGGCAACCTCTATTAAACCTATTAGAAGGTCAGCCTTGGGTTGAGAAAATAGATAGAACTGATTTTAGGATAAAGCTTAAAGGTAATAAGCCTGATATCATTCTTAGGGGTGCTGACGACCACGGTAAGAGTCTTAGAGGATTAAAGATTTACTTTGCTGGGTTAGATGAGTTTCAAGACTTTTCTCTTAAAGCTTGGACAGACGTTATTTATGCAGCATTAGCGGACACTCCAGGCTCCAAGGCGATGCTTATTGCTACTCCTTCTGGAAAGACACACTTCCTCTATAAGATGCACCTTGAAGCTCAATCTAGTGATAGCTGGGCTTACTTCCATTTTATTACCAAAGATAATCCTTTTGTTCCTCGCAAGTTCATAGCAGAGGCAGAAAAGACTTTACCACCTAGAGTATATCGTCAGGAGTTTGAAGCTTCTTTTGAAGACTTTGAAGGACAATACTTCGACTGTTTTACTGACAATCTAATAGTTAAGGAACTACCTCTTTTTACTAACACCTTCCTCGGTTGTGACTGGGGTGATGTAAACCCTTCTCTAGTTGTAGTAGGAACTATAAAACCACCTGACCAGGATAAACTTTTCTATTACTTAATAGACTCTTGGACTAACCCTGTACCTGGTACTCCAGTTCTACCTGATGTAATTATTTCTAAAGCCTCTGAACTATGTAGACGCTATGGTATCCGCAAAGCTTTCTTACCAGATGATAGACCAGCTTCAATACTAGAACTCCGCAAGGTTGGTAAAAGAGAAAACATTCCTGGTCTTACTAGGTCTGTACAGGTTAATAGGAACGAGCCAGGAGTAAAAGAAGGCTGTAACATCATTAATAGTTTATTCTACCAGCAAAGATTATTTGTTTATGAACCACAACAGGTACTAGCTGATTGTCTCAAGTCATACAGGAGAGAAGTAGATGTTTCTGGCAATGTATTAGACCATCCTGCTAAAGGTCAGACAGCAAGCCATTTAGTAGATGCTACACGTTATGCTGTTGCCTCAATCGAATACACACTATTAACTAAATAAACATATGTATCCAAACTATTTAACACTTGGATTGCTTAAGTCTAGCCACCCAGATTATGTTGAGTTGCTTCCTGCCCTTAATGAAATAGAACTGCTAGCTTCTGGCGGTTATAAATTGAAATCTAAGATTGAATCTTTTCTTCCTAGAAGACCTGGTGAAGATGCTGACATCTATGAAACTAGACTGAAGAAGTTTACTTATGCTAACATCCTTGGTTCAGCCATTAATAAGCAGTTAGCAAGGTTTAATAATAGCTCTATATCTATTTCTGGTATTGAAGACGGCCAGGACTTCTGGAACACTTTTAGGGATGATACAAATCTAGCTGGAAGGTCAGAAAAGAACCTCTTATCTACTATATTCCGCGAATGTTTAAAATTTAAAAAAGTATTCTTGCATGTAGATAAACACAGCGTGCCCTACGAGGTCAATAGCAAGGCAGAAGAAGAGATTTTAGGTATTAGACCATATGTGACCATTTACCCCTCCTTACAGGTCATTAACTGGTCAGATAAAGGTGGAGAAGAACTAAAGTGGATTAAGGTTTTCCAGATTAGTGTAGATAGTTCTAATCCTTTGACTAAACCAGTTACTAGAGCTACCTGGACTTTCATTGATGAGCAATACGTAGCGCGTTACGGTGCTGTAGTAGAGCTAGATAAAAATGGCTTTATAAAGTCAATTATCAATGAGCGAGGCACTAGTAGCAATGATGAAACTCCCATACCTCTGTTGTCTGAACCAGTCGAACACGGTATGGGTAAGATTCCTGTAATTAAGATTGAAGTACCTGATGATCTCTGGGCTTGTAATCAGGCAGCATCTAAGGCTGTAGAGCATTTAAGAACAGATTGTTCCAAGTATGACCTATTAACCTTAGCTTACTTCCAACGAACCTTTAAGCGCATTACAAAGCCCGATGATGATCTAGAAAAAGTATTCCAAAAAGCGTTTAAGTTATTACTACTGGTAGATATATGTTTTCCTACCATGTTAAAACCTCCGGCGGTTTATTTAAGAACACTAAACCGCTTAAAGGAGTTGCCGATAAAGCTCTAGAAGAAACTGCTAATTGGGCTAAGGATAGGTTAAAAAGTATTTCACCTGTTAGGAGTGGTGCATTAAGAGCAGGCTGGTCTACGAGTCTAGCAAGGTCAGCTCTTAGCATAACTAATCCGGTGTCATATACTCCCTACGTTGATAAACGTTTAGGACTTGTATCTAAGACTATACCTGAGATAGAGAGAAGACTACAGCAAAATATAATTAACATTACTAACGAAACTTTGTCATGACTCTCTTTCAAAAGCTAGCTCAGATAGAAGATAAGATAGGGAAAATAGAAACATACCTTGGTGTTCCTCAGCGGAGAAATCTTTTAGTTAGACAAGTAGAAACTAATAGAAACAACAGGGTTACAACTACTATAGATACACTATTACAACCTAGACCTTATATTACAAGCGTATCACCTAAGTTAGCAAACTTACAGGTAAATATAGAGGGAGCCGACTCGGTATTCTTGTCAACTGATGACATACAAGTTGAAGTCTCTAGAACTATAGATAAGACTTTATTTATTCCTACTGGAAATATCAGGAATAGCTTTATATTAGAGCCTCCTGTAGTTAATAACCTAGTAGTTTACAGTAATGTCTCTACTAAAGAGATTGCAGGAGCTAAGTTCTATAAGTTAATTGCATTATTTGACTCCGACCCTGTTGTGTGGAAATTAATTCTTCGTAAGGAAAAGGATGTTAAATGAACCTTCAAACTGTCCGTGGGGCTATAACTAACTGGCTCTTAGGGAGAATTAGAATAGATGCCTTCAACTTGGAATATCCGCCTACACTAGACTCACCTATTGCAACAGAAACATTACCTGCTAATAGTTGCATCACCTTACCTATTCAGAATGTAGTTCACTATAAGTTTGGTACTGGAACGGTGAGAACAAAAGCCCGTTTCCCTTACAGAATAGCCTATCGATATTCTAATGTCTTAGGGTACCATGAACTGCCCATGACTTTGCTAGAGGGTGTTCTATCATTTATTCAAATTCTAACTGTTCTAGAGTCTCCTGATGGCGATATAAGCTCTTTTGAGAGTGTTCAGCTAGAAGACTCCATAACTGTATCTCGGAGTGAAGAGGTTGATAGAGATTGGCTTGTTTATTTGAACATAGCTTTCGATGCGGAGTTCAATACAACTACATTCCCTAATCTCACTGGAATTAACCCTACTAATTTCTATCAGATAGATAACCCACCTGACTTTAACGAATTGAAGATTAGGGTCTACAGAGCTAAACAAGGCTTTAACACTTCTAACCCTGCTTCACACACCTTAGACACCGAATTAACTATCACCTAAAAATAAATGGGAAATCTCGCTTTCTCCAGCTTTAAGGCTCCCGGCACTAGAATCGTTGAGACAACTTCTGGTTATAAGCCATTAACCTTAGCAAGCTTTCAAAACAACTACATGATTGGGTCTGGAGCTACTGGGACTAATCTAGTACCTACTCAAGTAACTTCTTTAACTGATTTCACTAACGTGTATGGCGCAAGTCCCTCCAGTGATTCTGTTAAGTTGTTCTTTAGAAACGACCCTAATGGAATTTTATATTTTGTTAAAACACCTATTGCAGCTAGGCAGAGAGTTACTGTTACCACTGCTACAGCTTCTACAGCTTACACACTAACAATCAATACTGTTGCTGTTACCGTTACTTCTGCTGCCTCTCCTACAACTGCTACTATAGCAACCCAGCTAATAGCTGCAATAAACGTTAGCACTGTAGCTTCCCAAGTGACCGCTATAGCTGGTTCAACCGCCGCTGAAGTAATTATCTACTCAGATTTACCTACTGCTGCTCTTACAGTAGCTGTGACTGCTGGTGGTATGACTGCTGTTTCTGCAACGCCTACCTCTCCTACAGCAATAGATTACGTCTACGCAATTAGTAATAGCTTTGATGCACAAGATGACTGGCCACAAGGCTTCTTGCTAGCCCCTGAAGCGTTTCAGACGCTAACTGTACAGAACGATCGGTTGGCAGTTGGTAATGCTATGGAGGCTCTATGCTCCAACAAAGACTTTGATTGGTGTGCTTTGATTGATGCTGGTACTGGTCTGTCACTAGCCCAGGCTCAAGCTGAGGGTATTCTATACACTTCTGCACAAGGTCACTCCTCATTTTATTATCCTTACTTAATAGACCTAGAATCTGCAACTGTTCCTCCCTCTGCTGCTGTAGCTTCAGTGGCTAGTCGTAGGTATAGAACTGAAGGATTCCAACAACCTCCGGCTGGTGCTAAGTACCCTATCTTAGGTGTGTTGAACGTTGTTACTAAAGTTACTTCTGCTCAACAAGAGACTGTTAACCCGCTAGGTATTAACATTATTCGCAACCTCCGCAACAAAGGGATATGCGTCTGGGGTATGAGAACGCGCTCCAGCAGTGTATTCTATCAATTCATACACACCCGCGTGATCATGGATGTACTGAATGGTACTGTTCGCAGAGGATATGATGATTTGCTATTCTCTACGATCGATGGTCAGGGTGCTTTTTTAAATACACTTTCACAAACGGCTACCAGTGTATTAACTCGTCTATGGCGTGGTAAAGCTTTGTTTGGGGCTACTGAGGGTCAAGCCTTTCAAGTGGTGTGTGATTTTACCAACAACTCAACTGATGACTTCGAGAATGGTGCTGTGCTGCTAGAGATTTATGCTGCTACAGCTCCAGCGATGGAACGTTTGTTAATCAACTCGATTCGTGTGGCAATAGGTACACTTCCAATAGTTAAATAACAGAAATTAAAATATGCGTCTCCAGGATACAAACCCAATTAACAACGCCGATTTCTTAATTACCGTTGAAGGTCTACCAGGTGTTTACTTCACAACCTTTAGTGGCATTAAGTTTAAGGCTAACAAAGCCCGATATAGTGATGGACTATCAAAACTAAGACGTACCGCTGACGGTGGTACAGAAGAGTTTGAGAATGTAACTATTAGCAAACCCTTTGACCCAGAAAAAGACCAAGCTGTTCTTGACTTTATTAAATCTAAACAGACACAAGGTTACTCAGACCTTAGGTTAAGACCTGTAAAAAGAGCTGCTGACTCTACAGGTAGTGTATTTAGAGGTAACAAAGCATGGGACTTGTCAGGAGCTAAGATAGTTGGCTGGTCTTGTGGTGAGGGTGTAGATACATCTGATAGTTCTAAAGTTGCTATGACGACTATTGAATTCTCTATTGAAAGTGCAGAGTTTAAATAAATAGATGAACCGCAGAATCATAGATAAGCCTTCTATTAAGAAATCAGAGGGTGTAGAAAGTCCTACCAACCAAACCTCCACCTTTGATGTAGAGCATAAAGTAGACGAGCAGATTGTTACCTTTCACCTGATAAATGGTAAAAGGGTTTCTATGCGCTCTCCTAACACAAAACAATTCTTGCTCTTGCAAAGCTGGCTACAAAGTGTTGAACAAGAATTTAAATCAGACCAGTTAGTAGCTATTAAGCTAGCTTCCCTTTGCATCATAGAGTTTGATGGTAAGCCTAAGATTACTTTTGATGAGTTACTTGACTCATTAGAGTTTGATGACTTAGAGAGGGTTGCTGCGGCTATTAGCTTGTTTCGAGATAAGATTGATGCTCTATCAGCAAGAGCTAGTACTAACGGTTCAAAGCCAAACTTCATTAAGAGTTAGTGACTTATTAGAGCTAATATTAGCGGGTTGTGGCGGAAACTTTAACTCCGCCTATTTTACTTTTCTAGAGATGGAAATAACAGAGTGTCTTTACCATCTAAATATTTTCCTAGCAGTTAAGCAGCGAGATATGCCTAAGTCAGAGGATAAGTTGAGTCAGTGGGGTATGAGTGGGGTAGAATTTGATGGCTAATAATGTAGTCGTAACAATTTCTGCAAAGGATGAAGCTAGTAGAGTTATTGACCAATTAACCTCTAAGATAGACTCTGGACTAGGTAAATCACTCAAAGGAGCTGTATTAGGTGCAAACCTGATGACAGGAGCCTTCAAGCTTGGTTTAGATACCATTGGTAACCTATTCACTGGTCTAGCAGATAAACTAAATCAGGCTATGAGTATCCAGCAGCAGAACATAACAACTGCTGGTACTCTGATGAAGCTAACTAGTATGAACTTCCAAGATGCCGGAGTGTTCATTGATGACTTTGCTATTAAGATGAGTCGTGCTGCGGCTTCCTTGCCTGGTGCTACTTCTGACTATGTGAACCTTGGGAAGGGCATCATGGACAACCTAGTGCCAGCATATAAGGCTCTTGATGGTTCTTTTAATAAGGAAGGGTTCACAGAGGCTTTAGAGAGTATTTCTAAAAGTGCAGGATTTTTAGCAGCTACTTCAGGTGTTGATACAAATCTCACTTCTCAGGGCATATCTAAATTCTTAGGTGGCGCTAGTAGTGCTTCTCTAGCTCAGCTAAAGTTCTTTGAGGCAAACCCCGCTGTCCTTAGTTTTATTGAGCAGGAAGCTAAGAAATTAGGTAAAGACCTTAAAGACTTAACAGCAAGGGAACGAGTTGAGGTATTACAGCAAGCCCTAAAGGTTCCTAAGGAAGTTATTGATGCTTCCACTAAATCTGTTTCTGGTCTTGTAGAGGGATTTAAATCAACTTTATTTGATCCCCAAACTGGTGTCTTTGGCATTATGAAAGACCTTTCTAAGCAGAAGGGTAACCAGTCAGTGTTCACTGCTATTGCTGAAGGATTAAACGGTTTAATAGGAGAAAATGGATTACTAAGCACCATAGGAACTACTCTTAAAACTCTAGGGATTGAGTTTGAAGACCCAATGGTTACTCTTAGAGGTGCAATTCTACAGTTTAACTCTAAAGTCAGATATCTAACAGGTTCTCTTAAAGCCTTTAGCTCTGGGAATGCTGATGTAGAAAATCTAGCCAATAACTTACAATTTCTATTTAATAAAGTTTTTAATATTAATGGGCTTGGCGGTAAGCTAGCAGAGGTCACTAATACAGCCTTTGATACTCTTAAGAAGCTCAATTGGGGTTCTGTGTTTGGTACTTTAGGCACTAAATTGGCAGAAGTGCTAAATGAGATATTTAGGTTTATTAATGGACTAAACTTTAACCAGTTAGGCGATACTTTGCTTAACATCTTAGGAGGTGTGTTCATTGGTTTAGGAAAAACACTGTCCACTTTAGACTGGGGTGCTCTTACCCTATCTATTGGTAAGCTGTTGGCAGTAGTAATACTTGGTGGTATAGCTACAGCTTCGGCGCTTCTAGTAGCACCTGTTGTTGCCGGAATTGGTACTTTAGGTGCTGCGATCGCGGCTGCTATAGTTGGACTGACAGCAGTAGTAGCTGCTAACTGGGGGAGTATAACTAATTCACTAACTGGCTTTATAACTTTCGTAGCTGGTAAGTGGATACAACTCAGTGAAGTAGTTAACAACCTCTGGACTGGTATTGTAAGTTCTGTAACAGGTTTCTTTTCAGGTATTAAGCGTAAGTTTGATGAGCTATTGTCCAAGATACCAGGTCTAGGGGGTCAGCAGCAAGCTCAAAGTACTTCTGGTACTTTCGTACCTAATGCAGCTTCTGGGCTTACTAATGGGCTGTACAACGCCGCTATGAGAGAGAAAGCCCAAGCCCCGCACAACGCATCATTAGTAGTAGCCAATAATTCAGAGCTAATTCTTAACAGAAGTCAACAAGCTAATCTTGCTAGAAATATTGGTGGAACAGGTGGTATAACCATCGGCAATATCACTATACATACCCAAGCTCAGGATGCAAAAGAGATTGCCAAGAACGTGATGACATGCATTCAAGAAGAGTATCAAGCTTATTCTAGAAATAATATGGCTTTCGCGGGATAGTTTAATGAATGAATCTTTAATCACCCTGTTACCTTCTGCTCAGAAAGTGACAGGGATTTTTGCATATCTAACCGATGAGTTGAACAGCAGTGTTTATCAATTTCTGTTTAACCCAGAGGAGAAACAGTTTAGTAGAGAAGCCAGGTATGAAGAGGGTGCTACTGCTGTAAGTTCTTTACCCTCTCAGCAATACAAATACACCACAGGGCGAACATTAAGACTAAACAATCTGCTATTGGAAACACACGCCAGAGGAAAGTCTTGTCAACCATTAATTCAACAGATAGAAGATTTGATGGTAGCAGACCCAGTTAATGGTAAGTATGCCCCTTCTATAGTGACTTTTAAGTGGGGTAGTAACTCCTTTGGTGGCGCTGTAATAACTAGCTTAGATTGGAGGGAGCAAGGCTGGTTAAACGGTGAGTTAGCTTCTGCTATATTATCTTTTACTTTACTGGAAGTCCCAACTAAAGAAGTAGCAACCACACCAGTTGGCAGTAGTAATGCTAATTCACTCCTTACAGCTAGACAACAAGAGGACGCTTCTAGTAAAGGTTCTATTTGGCTAAAAGACAGTGTTAAGAAGTTAAAAGAGAGTGTGTATGACCTAGTACGCTCCAACAAATATAAGATGAGCACTTCAAGAGAAGGTCTAATTACTATACTCAACTCTAAAAATAAATTAGTGGGGCAAGTAGGTACATATAAGAATGGCAAACTTGACACCTCAACAACTAATCTATTGAAATAAAATTATGTTTAAGAAAGTAGAACTAGGCGAGTCTCTAGAGAGTATTGCACACGAGTTTATAGGCGACTACTCTTACTGGCGGGAGATAGCTGAAAGTAACAATATTGATATCTTTCAGCCTATTGAAATAGGTAAGTCTATCAAGATACCATCCGATAAGGAAATTAAGGATATGGCTATTACTGTGGTAAATGATATTTTAGCAGAGCTAGACCTTTCTCCTCTTAGCAAAGGTGTTGCTAGCTCTTATGGTACTTCTGATTATCGCATCATTGATTGGGTACTTTAAGATGGGTTTTTCCAGAGATTTGTTAGCACCTTTTGTAAAGATAACAGTTGGGAAACTAGGGGATAGTGGCAGCGATATATTCACAGTGGGCGATAGTAAACTAATTAGAGCTTCTCTATCCATTGGGGAGGGAGAAAACCTTTCTAATTGCACTTTCACTGTACTAGACCCTGATAGAAAGCTTGCTGATAAATACTTTACTTATATTGAAACTGCTAATGGTCTAGATACTGTAGAAACAATTAGCCAAACAAGCGACAGCAGTGATTTGAAGACCACACAGCCAACACAGGATTTAACTACACCTGGTAAGGTAATTTTTAATAATGTCCAAGCTTCTTTCTACGATGGTAGAGGGGCTACTGGTGGAGGATCTTTAGGTGCTTATGGTGATCGTATAGATTTTAATGGCTATTATGCTGCAATGGTTGACCGTAAATATAAATATGCTAAAGTGCGGGTCACTAACTTAGCTAATAGCAAAAGCGTGATAGTTAAGGTCATAGACAGAGGGCCATTTGCCATAGATAGTAGTGGTGCAACTATTAGACCATTACAGGAAAATGCTACACGCAAAATAGACCTTACGCCTAGAGCTTTTAACTCAATAGCATCAGCTAGTGCAGGTATCATTAACGTTCGCATAGAGCTTATCGAAGGAGAGGTAGCTACAAAGGATACACCTACCCCGAAGACTGCTAATACCACCACACAAGATGTTATTCCTCAAGCTAGAACTCTAGCTGGTAAACAAATAACTATAGAACTAGGTTATAACGGTCAAACTATAACAGCGGAGAGTTTTATCCACACAGGATTAGGATATTCTCTCTTTGCTCCAAACGAATTAGAGTTTTCTGGTCAGTGCGCGGCTATAGTTCTTAATCAGAAGGTAAAGAACACAGCCTACAGCGGAGTTAGCCTTAAAAAGATAGCTCAGAGGATTACTAAAGCCTATGGCATGAGCTTGATAATGCCAGAGGAAGGCCCTAAGTATGAGTTTTTCCCACAGCGAGGAGTCACAGACTATGAAGCTCTGCTAACAGAGGCTAGACGGTGTGGATATAGAGTATACAGCAAGGGGTCTACTTTATATATTCAGCCAAGAGCTATAAGACTAACTCAGAGAGACCAGTTTACGCTAGCTTATGGCGAGAATATGGGTATAACACTAGATATCAATCACCAGGCAGGTGGTGACTCTACAGGTGGAGCAAGAGCTTCTACACCAGCTAGTAATCACACTACTGGTGAGCGCAAGTTTCAGATAGATCCTAACACTGGAAAGTTAGTACAGACCCGCAATGAAAATGCTATTGGCACAGGAAAAGATGGAGCGATCGCAACAACTGGATCTGCTACAGTTATTCCAAAACCTAAGACAACTGGCGAGACAGACCAAATAGATGCCACTAGGAGAGAGAGTGAATTAAGGATTAGGGGTATCAAGGGTAGTGCTTCTTTCCCAGCAACTGTTGAGTCTCTACTAATAACTCCGGACACTTCCCTATTATTAGAGGGTGTATCAACTTTCATTAATCGGGTTTGGGTTGTTGAAAACGTGAGTCATGATTATAACTTAGGTTCTTTTCAGACGAGCTTAACCTTCTATAGTCCATTAAAAAATAAATCTCCAAAAGCTGATATACAAACTACCACTGCTACCACTACAACTACCACAAGTCCAGTATCTCAAAGCTCAGGCTACATAATACCTACAACAGGAGTATATACATCTCCTTTTGGTATGCGTTGGGGAAGAATGCACCAAGGTGTAGACATAGCTAATGTGACTGGAACGCCTATATATGCCTCTGCTGCTGGCACTGTGAGCTTTGCTGGTACTTCTGGTGGATATGGACTACTAATTAAAATAAGTCACCCTAATGGTGATGAGACGCGATATGGGCATAACAGCCAGTTACTTGTTTCCTCTGGGGGTGTAGTAGCACAAGGTCAACTAATAGCCAAGATGGGTAGTACAGGACACAGCACAGGCCCCCACTGCCACTTCGAGATAAGAGTTAATGGTACTCCAATTAACCCAGCTACTAAGCTAAAACTTCCCCGTGTAAATGGCAGAGTCTAAGTACAGAGATTGAACTTTTAAATCGCTCGTGGGGACTCCCCCTCAACCCCATTATGGAACATTCAAGCTGAAAGTACTGTGGTTGAGGCATTTTTTACCCCCACCGTACCACCCATTTTCTGAAAAAGATGGGGTACGGTGGGGTCGCTCTTATTGAGAATAGAGTCAATAAACTAAATTAGTATTATGTATTTTATTTAACTAAGTATATAGCAGTCTAATGGAACAGATATTTAGCTTACTAAAACAAGCGGAGAAAGCCAGCCAGTTAGCTTTAGATAGTAGTGGAAAGATTGGCTATCCCTGCTTAGGTGTAGTTACAAACGTCAAAGACCCAGAGGGTAAGCGTCGTATTAAGGTAGCCAACGGTGTTTCACCAGTGGATAGTGATTGGCTCAGAAGATTATCGCATTCTCCTCAAGTAGATGCACAGCTTCCGGAGGTTGGACAGACAGTTTTAATATTCTACGCCGATGGTTTAGAGACAAACGGCTATTACTTACAGATAGTTAATGACACCAACCCTCCTAGAGCTAAGGAATCAGCCCCAGATGACCACTCAGAGGCTATTAGAGGCTCTAGGGATGCAACAGTAGGTGGAGACGATGACCTGGGCGTAGATGGCAAAATTAGCGTAGATGCAGGCGAGAGTATCACCATCAACGCAGGAACTAGCATCCGCTTCCAGACTACTAGTGGTGCTTTCTTAGAACTAGGAGCAACAGGTTTTGTAACTCTATCTGACGCTTACGGTCATGTGTGGACTCTTGGTGGCTCTTCTGGCTCTACTTGGACTTGGAATGCTAATGGAGCTGCTATCAACGTCATCAATGCTAACGACTTTACTATTAATTCTAAAAGTATAGCTACCTTAACTGCTCAGGATAGTCGAGGAGATCACTTAGTTACAAGAGGTTGGTCTTAATGAACAATAGAGGTTTTCAGTTCCCTTTAGCGCTGGATGCTGCCAGAGGCGGTTTAAAGGTCGTTAGCGGCGTAGAAATTACTAAAGGAGATATTTTATCAGTACTAAGCACACAGAAGCGTGAGAGGGTCATGAGACCTGGATATGGTATTAATGACCCACTGTTTGATAGCTTACAAGACGTTAGTCAGCTTGCTGTTGAAATACTACAAAACCTAAAGGAATACGTTGCCGATGCAGAGTTCCAAACAGAGGGTGTTATCAACGAAGATGGCGAATGCGAGATAACAGTCTACTGGTCTTTTCAAGGCGATGAACAGCCTCAATTAACATTAATTTTTTAAAACATGAGTGATATATCAGTAATCCCATTCGAGAGTATAACCTTAGACCCTCGTAATGAAGAGACGTTGGTAGCTCAAGCTATGATTAGGTTGCGAGAAGCCTCTGCTGAACAGATCAGCAACTTTAGTGAGAACTCACCAGAGACAGCTTTACTCCAAGCTCAAGCCTTTGCAGGCTCAGAGCTTCTTTATTATGTAAACAAACTTCCTCTAGCTCTAGTACTCGAATTTCTAAAGGTAACTGGTGTAGAGCGTTCATTAGGTACTAAAGCTAGAACAACCTTGACTTTTACGCTCACAGCGCCACAGTCTAATTCTTTTGTTGTTCCACAGAACTTTGAAGTTGTTGATTTTACTGGCACTTATTCTTTCTTTACCGACACTATTTTAGTAATTCCTCCAGGCTTGTTAAGTGGGTCTGTAACAGCTACGGCTGAGGAGGTGGGTACTAGTTATAACTTGGCAGAAAATTCTATTACTAATCCATCACAGAATTTAAATTACCTTAACAGCGTAACAAATCTTGAAGCTACTATTCCAGGGACTGATGAGGAACTTGTTGACTCTACTATTCTGCGAATTATAGATCAGCTTAGTAAGAAAAATTTAGTATCTGCTGACGATTATGAACGAGCTGCTGAACAAATATTAGGTCAAGGTAGTTCAGCTAAGGCTATAGGATTACTAGCTGCTAACAAACTAACAAAAGAGCTTGGAGCGGTACATCTTTTCCTATTAAATGCTAACAAACAGCCTGCAAGTACGTCAGAACTTAGTCTGGTAAAAAATAGTCTTCAAGGAAGAATTCAGCTAGGAACTAATTTATATACTAGTCCAATGGAAATACTGCCAGTATCAGGTGAGTTAGTAGCTCGTCTAGTAGCTGGTGAAAACCCGGAAGAAACTATAGATGAGCTATGGGGAGCTTTTCAGGACTACTTAAATCCAAGTACCTATGCAGTAGGGGCTGACGTGATTCTTAACGAGGTTGAGTATCAGCTAAGACTATCAGGTGGTATCAAGGATATTCAATCATTAATACTAAATGGTGTAGCCTCCAACGTTGCAAACCCTAACTCTTACACAGTACCACAAGCTTACAGCCTATATGTTCGGCTAGCAGGCATTGATGGAATTTATTATGAAGCTGTTAGAGGGGCTGGAGAAACCAGTCTGTTCGGAGGCGATTAATGGTACAAACTTACGAGGCTTGGGCAAGTGGTCGCCCTATTTTTTATCGCTTACCTGAAGTCTATCAAGAGAACGAAATAACTGACTGGCTAACATATTACTGGGATGAACTACTAATAAACTCTAAGCTCAAGGTAGACGACCTACCACGGCAGTTAAACCCAGAGATATGTGATGCAAACTGGTTAGACTTCCTAGCCCCACTCTGTGGCTTTACAGGTGAATATTGGGATAAAGATTGGTCTACAAATTCAAAGAGAATTTTATTAAAAAACTCTTACAGTAACATTTGGCCTAATAAAGGCACTAGACAAGTTTTAAGTTTAGTCCTAAACGCTTTGGACATAGAACACATTATCTGGTCTGGAAGTAACTTTGTATTAGGAGTTTCACAAGTATCTGTAGACCCTTTAGGAAGTACAGGGTGGACTTACAAGATTCTTCTTCCCCTTAAGTACCAGCCTAATGGCTATGAATTTAAGCTAGCCAGGAAGATAAATAAGCTGTTTGGTAATCTTTGGTGTGAGAGCGAAGTTGTACCAGTTAGTGATGTCTTACCTCTCTATTACACTTATGCCCTGCAAGCTGATGAACAGACTTTCTTAACAACAGAAGAAGGCGATCTAATCCAATTAAATTGATATGGCCAACGATAATTTAAAACTTAAAAAGCTATCAGAGCTAAATCTTATAGGCACTATTTTAGGAACAGAGATTTTGCCTACTCTTCCGCCTGGTGGTACTACAACCCTTGGGATAACTGTTAACCAGTTAAGAGCCACTCTAGCCCCTCTAAACAGTGCGGTATTAACAGGTAACCCCACAGCACCAACCCAGCCTACAACAGATATAAGTACAAAACTTGCTACTACACAATTCGTAGACCAGTACTGGGACGTTAAGTATGCTAGCAACAAACAGCTAAAGCAGATTATTACCGCTGTCAACACTACAAGTGATGTTTCGGTTAGTGGTACTACAAACATTAGCGTTCTGTCTCAAACTTTTACACCAGTTAGTAGCACCTCAAACTTGATAATTACAGTTAACTTAGCATCAATAAGTCACGTAGCAACGGCAGCTAACTCTGCAAGAGTACAATTTGGTTGGTCTGGTACACCACAGATAGTCTTATCAGGAACAGTCGCTCAAACATCAACCGCAGATACTAACTCTGAGTCTATAAGTCACACCATAATCCTTCCAAGCACTCATGGCTCTTTAGGTACATCAGCACGAACTTATCAGGTATATATCAGACAAAACGCCGCTGGAGGGACGCTGACTGTTAATACAGGCGGTGGCTATAGCAATCTTAGTATCACAGAGGTTTTAGTATAAATGACACAATTATTAGGAACTCTTAAGGGAGCTGCTGGTACTCTTAGCGGCAAGCTTCGCGTGACTCTATCGGGTCAAATGGTCGATCTGGCAACTGACCCAGACACCGTTTATGCCCCTAAACCAGAGCTGTTTATTATAACTAATGGAGTTCTAAACATTACTCTGCCGGAGAGTGAAACCTCTGGTATTTCCTACAGGTTTGAATTCTTTCTAGTTGATGGTAGCTCTAACATAATAGAACCTGCGTTAATAGACTTCTACGCAATAATACCAAACCTTGCAACAGTACAGTTTGCTACCCTTGTTCCTACAGGGATGGTTAATGATGTTCTAGACACAGGAGCGCTTAGAATTGCTCGTATAATAGCTAGTGATACTAGCCTATCTTCTGCTATAGGGGGGCCTTTCCCTCGTGGGAATTGGAATTACAACACAGTTTATAGATACAGAGATTTAGTATTTTACCAACTTAGAACCTACATCTGCAAGAGCATCAACCCAATAACAGGTAATCTACCAACAGATACAAGTGTCTGGGATGTTATACCAATAGAACCTTTGGGTACTGTGTCACTAGCTGACCCAACACCTTTTGGCCCTGCTTGGAACAACAGCGTTCTACCACCCTCACAGAACGCTCTTTGGGAAAAGATAGCTACAATGCCTGGATTAGACTCACCTGCTTTTACTGGTAATGCAACTGCTACTACCCAAACATCTAGTGATAACAGTAGCAAAATAGCTACAACCTCGTATGTGAAGGCTAATTTAGCTAATTATGCACTGCTAAATTCACCAGTGCTAACAGGCAATCCAACAGCCCCAACGCCAGCCACAACAGATAATGACACTAGTGTAGCTACTACTGCTTTTGTCAAGAATGTAATGTCTCAGGATAGGTTAGTTCTTGTAGCTTTCAATAGTACCCAAGTAACAGCTACTACTAATGCTACTTCTACTATGCTTTTCAATAGTCTTCAGTACGTTCGTAATGGGGATAGTTTTTCTGGCAGTAGCACACTATTAGTTAATAGGTCTGGTTGGTATAGTTTTAGTTTATCTACGTGGTTCTATACAACTGGAGGAACACCTCCAACTAACCTAGACTGTTTGATTTATATAGGTAAGCCTTCAGTGCCAGAATATGCGTTTATAGGTAGAATTTTTTATGCAACAGCAGTAGAGGCCGGTATAGGTACTGTTTACAATGCTCAGAAAGTACTTCAGCTCAATGCTGGTGAAAATATTTACATATCTTATAGGGCTAATACTTTTGGTGGCACAGGTTTTACCGTTGTATATGCAGTCGATCAGTTAGTTTGTACACAGTTAGCTTAACAGAAGCTCATTAAACGCTAGCAACACTTGTAGGTAATTGTCCACGATGATAAGAGCTACCATATAAACTGTAGCTAGCACTTAAAAACAGATGCGGAAGCTAAACATTACACTAGGACAGTTCCTATCTAGTGATAGCCTATTTGATGATATTGCGGACGGCGAGACTATAGAGTGCCTAGACGGTACTGCCTACCGCGATGAAGATGAAGTATGGTATAGCAGAGTAATAGGATTAGGCTGCACAGGATGTAAATATTCTAGCGAAGATAATACTATACTTAACTGTGCAGTTAACCCCCTCTACGACGGCTCTGACGATTGTCCTTACTACGAGGAAATATAAGGCTAAGAGTCTAGTATTAAATCCAGTAGCTTAGGATAACCTTTTTCAACCTATAGGTATATCAGGCAACTCAGGTCGATTAATCATATGCCCATAGTTCTTAATAATCATAGAAGTGTCCTTATGCCCCGCTAAGTAGGCAACACCTGTTATAGGTATACCTTGCTCTATGGCATGGCTGATCATCGTGTGCCTAGTTGTGTAGGGTTTCCGATAGGGTACACCTTGGACTTTAAGCACCTTAGTCCATTGCCTATCTCTGAAGTTATCCGCATCTATGGGCTTACCTGTGGGAGTACTAAACACTAAAGAGTCTGGGCTAGCCTTTGATGGTTTAAGTTCTACAAGAAGCGATCGCAAATCGTTTGATAAGGATAAATACCTGATGTTACCTGTTTTAGTTTCTTTCCTAATTCTGCGATAGCCATTACCTGTTAGGTCTTTCGGTAAGCTTTCCTTGATTACTATTTCTGATCTGTGGAAGTCAACATTACCCCATAGTAAGCCAATAGCCTCTGATGTTCTCACACCAGTAGCCATTAAGAATCTAACAAAGGGGCTATAGTGTAGTGCTAGTTTATCAAAACCTTCTAGGATTAACTTAATTTCCTCCTGAGTAAAAGGCTTAACTTCCTTTGGTGTATACTTGGGGTTTTTAATGTTTTCATAAGGATTTGTGTCTAAGTATCCTTTGGACACTCCCCATTTACAACACGCTTTTATCAAGCCTAGTCTATCTTTAAAGGTTCTAGGGGCTATATTTACTTTAGTTATCCAGACTGTATCTGCTATTCCTGGGTTAACCTTAGCTATCATCCGGCGCACCCACTTGTAATGATTAGCCTCAGTAGCTGATGGGAGCTCTAAATACCTTACCCAGGTATCCCAAAGTTCAAGTAGTGTCTTAGGCTGGGTGTTAGGGCTACCTTTAGGCACTATCCTATAACGGTCAAGCGTTTGGTCAAAATGTCCGGCGATGATATCATTTTGGACTTTGGTGGCGATCGCCTGAGCTATAGCTAAATCTCTTTTATCCTCATAATGACCACCAGGTAAAGGATTGAACGCATAACGCTTACCACCAAAGCTAAACTTAAGCTGTAGGCTGCCATTGTTGTTAACAGGTTTTATCTCTCTCATTGTCCTAATGATGTCCTAAAACATCTTTAAGACAAATTGGTACAGATTAAGAAAAGGTATGCTAATATTGATAATCGTGTGGTTAAGGACGTATAGCTCAGTTGGTTAGAGCGCTACGTTGACATCGTAGAGGTCACTGGTTCGAATCCAGTTACGTCCATTTGTGTTGTTGTACATTCACAAATTGTGTACATTAATGTACATTAACTAATTATTTGTCACTATTAACAGATTAATGTCACTTTTAACAAAATCTTGTCAATTTTAACAAATTAGTGACTATCAGGCAGTCTTGATACCCTATATCAAAGATCAACTGCTACAGTCACAATACCAGTCTAACAAGGACGTAACTGGATTCGCTTTCAACCCACCCTTTTCTAAAAAGCTTTTGTTATAAATTCGTAAACTGATATCAACACCTTTCAACCCGCCTCTAGCTGGGAGGGGTGTTGAAACGTTAACGGATATATCGATGGAAAGTTAGTTGATATCTTTCAACCCGCCTCTAGCTGGGAGGGGTGTTGAAACTCTGCACTTCAAAACCTTGATTTACCAATAGTTATGAAGGCATTTTTGTCACGTCTCCCAAAATCGCCTATCAGTTAACATTTAAAAAAGTAAATCAACTGACACCTTAAAGGCTATAAACCTCATTAAACAAGCGATTTAAACTTTTGGCAGCAACCCCAGGAAAATCGCTCCCGCTTTAACATGCCAAAAAATAATTAAGGTGGGTTCCTCCTTGGTCGGAGGTGATTCAGTAGCCACCACTGCGGTAAACCCGCACCTCTATTACTGGGGGCGCACCTAATTCCTATCCACAAGGGATAGCAGCATCAAGGTGGGCAGCTACCAGGGTCAGAAAGCAAGACTGTTTAACAGCAGTCAAACTAACCCAAATTTACACAGCACAGAGGCTTGTATAAGCATGAACTGCGGCGCTGTTGAATTTCCTTATTTTATTGTCAAGGTTCGATGTTTTGTCAATCAGTTTATTTTGCGGGAATGGTAAGCTGCGATCGCTAATTCTTTCGCTTTCTCTTGTGGACTACCTCGAATTGGCTGTTTTGACTCCTCTATCACAATTCCAGCTTTAGCAGCTGACGAGTGAATATTTGCCATCAATCTGCCGTAACTCCACTGATGGACGCTAACTCGGTACTGTTTAGCATACTTTTGTTGAACTTCTATTAAGTCTGATTTTTGTTCAGCTTTGGCTTGAATCTCACTCTGAACTTGCTCTCGCATATTGTCTAACTTAGGTAGAACAATACTTCCAGCAGAGTATGTTTGAGCGATCGCAATAATCTCTTTCGCTAGTAATCTGTCTATATATTCCCCTAACTCCGATTCTCCAAAATGATTTGGTGCAGCAAGCGTTTGAGCTATTTGGCGTTGGTGGGATAAGGAATGCTTTTGCTGTCGCTGTCGATTTACCAGTTTGTAATTATCACCCAGTAGTTGTTTGATGCTGCGATAGGTAATTACTTGACCTGTAGTGCCGTCTACTACCGCTAGCGTTGCAGGCTTTTCTAAGCCCAGGCTAATACCAACAAGAATATGAGATTGTCCTTTATATAAAGGTTTCGTGGAGCGAGGAAAAGGGTTATTAATTCTGTCTAAGGTGGAGTTTTTCCGTTTTATGTGGGCTTGCTGTTTTTCATTAAGGTCGCCTTTGGCTTTTGTATTAGTGATAATTTTAGCGATTTCTTCAGCTTTTTCTTCCCTTACTTGATTGGTTCCTTCAGTCGTCCATAGGCGGGTATCTACAGAACAGTAGAGAGTTACACGATTAACATTCCAAGGATCGCCTTTGCCTTCCTCTTCTTGCCAAGCAATACGCCCACTACGCAGGGTGAACAGACTACTGGAGTGTTGGTTTTTGCTATTTTTCTTAATTTGTTGATCTTCTAGGAAACGTTGAAACCAGTGAAGTTGGCGAGAATCACAATACACTTGAAAACTATGCTCACTCAAACCGTTGAATTTTACACAGATGCGCCCAAACTGATTTTTAAACCAAGTCATGTCTTCGTTGGTTTCGTAAGCTACTGGGAAAGGTACTTTGCTGGATTGCCTTAAAAGGCTGTCTTGCCAAGATTTTGCCTCGGACTCATTTGTTGGAACGTTATGAGTAGCAACGACAATAGTTTCTAACCATTTGGCATCTGTTAAATCTCGACCTTTGGGAATTCGTGTTTCTAGCTGTTCTCTGATGCGTTCAATCTGAATTTCAAGTTTACGGCGACGTTGAGCAAATTTTTTAGCGTCTTCCTCTTTCTCGTTGATTTTGCAACCATTTTTGAGCAAATAGCTGATGGCGCAACGAGTCAAGTTATCTTCTGTGTTGCGGTAAGTCTCAAATAAATTCTTTGATAAATTGCGATCGCTATCTGAATTTTGAGCTTTTTTGCGCTTTTTAGCTTTTTTCCCATTCGTTGATTGAGTTTGAGCAGTATTGAGAGTAGCAAATTGAACCAAAATTTCAGCAGCTTTAGTGCGAAGACTATCTAAGCTGACACCACTACTTTCTACCAATTCAACATCACTGTTGAGCATTTCCAACCAGCGAATTTTGCCTTCTAGTTGGTACTGCGATCGCTTCATCAACGCAAACCATGATTTATATATGTAGTTCACCAATGCGATCGCACTCGTATAAAACCGTCCAGGCTGACCAATAAAGTGAGGGTCAGTTTTCAAAGGTTCGCAGAGTTCTTTGACAACACCAGTGGGGTGTTTGCCCTTTTGTCGCCAAGTTTCAAACTCTGGATGTTGATTTACCCGATGCAATAGTTCATTAATCAGTGGCGTATTTAGCTCTGCCATCAACTTCCATAGTTGGTGGCGTGATGATTCTGAGGCTACAAGACGACACTGAATAGTGATTTGGCTCATCGGGTTAAAACAATATTGTCTAATACTAACATATTTGTATTAGACAAGTCTTCTGTAAAATAAATTGTATGCAGGAGACATTTTTTACAAGCAAGGAAGCTGCTGAAATCACAGGCTGCACCCTTCGTCAGCTACAGTATTGGCGAGAGAGGGGGGTGATTGTTCCTGTAATCAGTGAGACTGGAACTGGACGTAGTATTTATTACTCAAAGTCTAATTTGCTGGAACTAGCTGCAATGTCATATTGGCTATCTGTGGGTTTAAGTTTTGACATAGCCAGCACCACATTGAAAAAGCTGAAAGATCAAGAGCCGGAGTTATTTACTTCAGGCAAAGGTAAGCGGTTTATGTTGTTGTTACAAGCGCAGGAGCGATCGCTAAATCTTGTAGTGTATGACCGAGAACAGGCGATCGCATCTTTGGATGCAGGTAAGCCTGTAATTCCGGTGTGGTTGGACGTGATTTATCAAAAGTTGGCGCTGAAGTTGGGAAAAAGTTAAAACTTCTGGGATAAAGCGGAAAAAGCACTGACGCTGAGGGCTTCGTGCTAACTTTGGTAAGACAGGAGTGAGTTGATGAGCGACTTTAGCAAAGAGACAGACGCACGTATTAATATTGATGATCTTCTCCGCCAAGCTGGATGGAA
>NZ_JACJSJ010000149.1 GCF_014698115.1 Nostoc sp. FACHB-973 | reverse complement strand
ACGAGTCAAAAATACTCTTAGACGAGCGCCCATGCTTTAAGTTACCTCGGTAGATGCATTCTCCGTATTTATTTATCTTTACATAGTTAGGTTTTTTTGTGCCTACCTACTTATTCGGAAACTGCAAAGATTCGAGGAGCTTTCCCCATTGCTTCAGCAAGAAATTAAATCACGAGTCCCGGTTTATCGCACGGCTCCTACTTGCTATTTAGCTGCAAGTAGCAAAACTTCCTGGACTTACTTTCGCGAATACTTTGACAATTATCTTGCTGGCGATCAATTCCCCATTTCTGAGACACAGAGCAACCAACCTTGTCAGCAATAAGCCTGTGCTGCTTCTAGTAGTCAAGGTTAAAGGGGAAAGGTTAAAGGTTAAAGGGGAAAGGAATAAACATCTTTTCCCTTTACCCCTTGCCCTTTACCCCGCCAAGTTTCCTTGGCGAACTACTAGATATCTCAACTCACTCACAATCTCTACAGAGTTTAGAAGTAGAACCTCTAATTTGAGGTGTCTGAAATTAGAGGTTCTACCGTGCTTTATACCTGCTATGAACAAGCCAAAAAGTTTTGTTGTTTCAATCGCTACTACCTCCGATCGCATCAAACAATTTTTTCAATTTGAGCAACTGGGAACCACTAGAAAAGAGAATCTTGCAAAACAGGAGAATGTATTTGATGATGATCAACGACAAGCTAGTGCTGGTGAGTGGGGCTTCAAGCGGAATCGGCGCAGCTACCGCGAAAGCGATGGTCAAAGCTGGAGGACGTGTGGTGCTTCTCGCTCGGCGTAAGGAAGCATTGGATCGGGTGGTGGCCGAGATTACCTCCGCCGGTGGGCAAGTCTGGTCATACTCGATTGACTTGGCGGATGCGGATGCAGTTACGGCAGTGGCAAAGCAAATTACGGAAAAATTGGGGACGCCGGACATCATTATCAACAATGCCGGGGCAGGTAGATGGCTTTTCGTTGATGAAACGAGTCCTGCGGAAGCAGTCGAGATGATGGCTGTTCCCTACTTTGCTGCTTTCAATGTGACCCATGCGTTTCTATCGGCCATGCTCATACGAAACAGCGGTCATATCGTGAATATCAGTTCTGTAGGCTCGCGTTTTGTCTGGCCTGGAGCCACAGCCTATCTTGCTGCCCGGTGGGCGTTACGTGGCTTTACGGAGGCGTTACGTGCCGACCTGGCTGGGTCGGGGATCGGAGTGGCTCTGTACGAGAGTAGTGTAGTGACATCCCCTTACTGGAAGCTCAATCTGGGAAGTCGCGAGCGTGTTCCGAAAATAGCGGAACTAATCCCAGAGATAACCCCTGAACAGGCCGCAAATGCCATTATTAGAGGTGTCGAAAAGAACAAACATCTAATTATGTTCCCATTTATGATGAAGTTAACCTACTGGCTGCATGTGCTATTCCCTGGGGTAGTCCAGTGGCTAATGACCAAGACAGGATACCGTCGTATGCAAAAAGAGAAATAAGAGTTGTGCCTAACCCGTCGCTCAAGCCGACGATCGCGCTGGACGGGGACGCAGATGGTGTTGTGCTATCAACCGATGGGAAATCGACGGCAGCGAAGTTTAGCGGCGAACGTCAGCATCGGGTCATTCCAAACGTCGGTCATAACCTGCCCCAGGAAGATCCTCAAGCATTCGCAACTGCGGTCTGGGAACTCGCATCAAAGAAACGTTAATGGCTTCTCTGGAGCGATGACTCTGCACCGTTTCACCTTTCAATGGATCGTAATACCAAACTACTCTCAGGTAATTACCTGCTATGAACAGCCACACACCGAGCGCTAGGGACATTATCGGATCATCACCATTGATTGCGATTGAAAACGAAGCACCACCTAAGCTGATTGTCGATCCACCGCTTCCCGAACCACTGGCTCAAGGCCGCGTCTTTATCCAGTACCGGACGGAGAATTTGCGTGTGTTGCCAGTGTTTGGCAAACGTGCCCTCGAAGTATCGCCGCGCATCGGTCATATCCACATCACCGTTGACGACGCGCCGTGGCACTTTGTCGATTCCAGTGGGGAAACGATCATCCTGGTCGGACTGGAACCTGGCTTACACAAGGTGCTACTCGAACTAGCTGACCCCACGCACAAAGTAATCACTAGCGAAACTGTGAAGTTCACGCTGCCTGATTCTAAGAAATCATGATGAAAAAACTAGACGGAAAAATCGCAATTGTGACGGGAGCATCTAACTACTTTTGAGGTAATTCAGCCGCCACGCACTTACAGCCGAATTCAGAATCCAAAAGTAAAACAGGGTTTATACCTGGCTTTGGGACTTAGTTTGTGTCTTTACCAAATTGAACTATGCTGTAATTTTAATTCAATCATGCTGAGGCACTCGCCATTTTACACTCTTATACTATGACCAACGCCGAAAATCCTCGACTACCCCTGCCGCCTTTTGATAATGAATCCGCCATCCAAAAAGTCAGAATCGGAGAGGATGCTTGGAACACACGTAACCCCGAACTAATAGCACTTGCTTACACATCGGATAGCCTTTGGCGCAACCGCTCAGAATTTTTATCTGGTCGTGAGGCGATTGTTCAGTTTTTGACCCGTAAGTGGCTTAAAGAATTAGATTACCGTCTAATCAAAGAGCTTTGGGCTTTTCAAGACAACCGAATTGCTGTCCGATTTGCTTACGAATGGCATGATGATTCCGGCAACTGGTTCCGTTCTTACGGCAATGAAAATTGGGAGTTCGACGAACATGGATTCATGCGATGGCGTATTGCCAGCATCAACGACCTGCCAATTCACCAGAGCGAACGCAAATACCACTGGATACTAGGTCGTCGTCCTGACGATCATCCCGGATTGTCCGACCTCAATCTTTGAGAAGCCGAAGCAACGACAATATTACCTAGTTTTTATCCTGCAATGAGTCCACTGCTATGAATGCAAACAACGGCATTATCAACCAGATCAGCCAGTATTCAGTGCCCGCAACCATTGATCGCTTTGCAGCCATCCTTCAAGCAAAAGGCATCACCATTTTTGCCCGCATCGATCAACAGGCTGAAGCCGAAAAAGTCGGACTTAGCTTACCTCCGACGCAGTTGTTGCTGTTCGGCAACCCGAAAGCCGGAACTCCCCTCATGGTGGCAGAACCAACGATCGCCCTGGATTTACCCCTGAAAATACTGGCTTTCGGGTTGCGACTGACGGCAAGGTTTGGGTGAGTTACAACGATCCCAATTACTTGAAACAGCGGTTTTCTCTCTCCGATGAGTTGGTGAAGAACATCGCTATCATTGCACCTTTAATCCATCAAGCACTTCTTTAATTAACTTATTTGTTGATTCAATTTAAATACTTGACTATTGACCCAATTTAAAATTCTCATGAAACTCATCTCTGTAAACGTCGGACTGCCGCGTGAAGTAACCTGGAAAGGAAAAACAGTTAGCACTGGAATTTTTAAAGAACCAGCTAGCGATCGCGTCATGGTGCGCGTACTCAATTTAGACGGTGATGGACAAGCCGATCTAACCGTTCATGGAGGTGCAGACAAAGCAGTCTATGTCTATCCGTTCGAGCATTACGATTACTGGCGAGGTGAATTGCCTGATATAGAACTGCCTCTAGGCATCTTTGGTGAAAATTTCACGACCACTGGACTGAGAGAAGAGGAAGTGAATATTGGCGATCGCTTTCATATCGGCACTGTAAAACTGATGGTGACACAACCTCGCCTACCTTGTTACAAACTTGGGATTCGGTTTGGACGACCTGATATTATTAAACGATTTCTTGCAAGTCGCCGCACCGGATTTTACTTTCGTGTTTTGCAAGAGGGCGAAGTTGGAGCCGGAGACACTTTAGAATTGGTGAGCCGGGATGACAACAATATTACTGTTGCTAATATCACTCAGCTTTATACTCGTGAGCAGAACAATCCAGAGTTACTTCACCAAGCTGCTCAACTTGAAGCCTTACCTGAAAGCTGGCGCGACTACTTTCAGGAGCAAAGTCGTCGTCATGATGTGAAATAGATGCTGTTGTTTCGTGAAGCCGAAATTGGTGTAGAAAGCAATGCGACAAGCCTCTTCGTTTCAGTTTTTGTCTAAATCCTAATAAAAACAAACATTTGCAGGATATCTAATGAGCAAAATTATGCCGTACTTGCGTTATTTTACATTTCTTCATACTTGCATTCAGCAACGCTGTTTAATTTGGTCAAAGTCTAAATAGCAAACTATTAAAAAGGACACCATGAAAACTCAAAACGTAACCATTTTTCAAAAACCGCTGATATTGCATCTGGATGAAAATGACGGGTTTGTATCACCAACTGCTCAAGCGTCCATTCAGCAAGGAATGAAAGACAACCCCCTGGTAACAATCTATCGCTATGAAGGAGTGAGTCATGGGTTTAGTCGCGTGGGTAGTTCCGCTTATGGCAAAGAAGCCGCAGAATTAGCACGCGATCGCACTTTGGCGTTTTTGAAACAGCATTTAGGCAGTGGTGTCAAAGTCTGAAATAGGGCGACTACTGCCCGATAATTTGCCCACTGCGATCGCTCTGGCAACCAAGATATTTTGATTCTGAATCACTGGGAAAACGTTGCATATCGTGGGTGATTTTTAAGGAAGAGAACGGTAAAAATCAACAAGCAAGGAGAAAAACCATGCACATCAACAAGAATGACACCGCAATAGTCGTCATCGATCCGCAAAACGATGTCTTGAGCGAAAAAGGGGTTTCCTGGGATTTGGTGGGTGAGAGTGTTAAGGATAACAATACAGTCGAGAATATCGAGCGAATCTTCAAAGCCGCAAAGCAGAATGAATTCGAGGTTTTTATCTCCCCTCACTATTACTACCCCACTGACCATAATTGGAAATTTGCCGGCAACCTAGAGCAAATGATGCTTGAGGTTAAGGAGTTCGATCGCCGTGGCGCGTTGAGCCTCGATGGATTCCTGGGATCGGGTGCTGACTGGCTCGCTCGCTATAAGCCCTTCATTGAGGATGGTAAGACGATTGTGGCCAGTCCCCACAAAGTCTATGGGCCGCAAACTAACGACCTAGTTTTGCAACTACGTAAACGTAACATCAGCAAAGTCATTCTACTCGGAATGTTGGCGAATCTTTGTGTTGAAGCTCACCTACGCGAATTGCTCGAACAGGGATTCGAGGTTCTTGTTGTCAAGGATGCAACAGCAGCCCCTCGGCATCCGCAACTGGGCGATGGCTACAAGGCAGCACTGATCAACTTTGGGTATATCGCTAATGCAGTACTTTCTACAGACGAGGTTGTAGCAGCAATGGAGTGATCATCAAACTCATTAATTTTACAACACTCATGAAAAAATCTGCGTTGTGAAAGAAGTGTTAGTTGTCGTCCTAGTGATACATGATGCAGTAAACCAGATCGCACAAACATAATTCATACAAACAAAAAGAGAATCTCATCGCATCTATCCATCTCCCAAAAATTAACAGAACACTAAATTTATCTACTACAAACAAACCGAAAAGGAGAATGTTATGACTCAATATGACTACATTGTAATTGGTGCAGGTTCGGCAGGTTGTGTAGTCGCCAACCGTCTGACAGAAGACAGTGAAACAACCGTGTTATTACTCGAAGCGGGCAATCCAGCGACGAAACCGGAAATTCAAATCCCGGCGGAATGCCTCAGCTTACTCGGCTCCGAAGTTGACTGGGCATACTTCTCTGAGCCAGAACCATACCTCAATGATCGCCAAATTTTTTGTCCCCGTGGCAAAGTCTTGGGTGGCAGCAGTTCGATTAATTTCATGATTTATATGCGGGGCAATCATCACGATTATGACCACTGGCAGTCATTAGGGAATCCCGGCTGGAGTTACCAAAATGTACTGCCTTATTTCAAGAAATCCGAGCATCAGCAACGCGGTGCTTCCGAATACCACGGGGTTGACGGGGAATTGAGCGTGACTGATCTCATTGCTCCTGCTGTGGTATCCCAACGCTTTGTTGATGCAGCAGTTGCAATGGGATATCCAAATAATCCTGATGCCAATGGGATGCAGCAGTCAGGTGCAGGACTCTATCAGTTGACAATCAAGGATGGTAAGCGTCACAGCACCGCAGCTGCTTTCCTCTTACCCATTCTCCAGCGTCCCAATTTGACTGTAATCACAAAAGCTTTGGTGACTCGATTGTTGTTTGAGGACACGCGTACCGTTGGGGTGGAATACCTGCACGAGGGAACACTGCATCAAGTCAGGGTTAACCAGGAAGTAATTTTAAGTGCTGGTGCGTTCGATTCGCCTAAGCTGCTGATGCTTTCTGGCATTGGGAATGCAGAACACCTGCAAGCATTGGGAATTCCGGTAGTAGTTGAGTTGCCGGGTGTCGGTCAAAATCTTCAGGATCACCCTGTCGTACCTGTCGTATACGAAGCAACCAAGGATTTACACACAGCCAGCAGCAGTAGTATTGCGGAAGCTAGTTTGTTTTTGCATACTCAGGGTGATGTGGATGCTGCACCAGATTTACAGTTTCTCTTCGGCCCGATTGTGTTTGCACCCCCTGGCTATGCTCACTCTGGTTCAGGATTTACAAGTCTAGTCTGTTTGACCCATCCCCAAAATATTGGGAGTGTCAGTTTGCGTTCATCCGACCCCCAAGACGCACCGATGATTCGGCTAAACTTTCTGCAAAGTGAAGCCGATGTGCAAAAGCTTGTTGCTGGGATTAAATTAATGCGTGATTTGTTCCATGCAAGTGCCTTTGATGAATTTCGCGGTGAGGAAGTCGCTCCTGGTAAAGATAAGCAGAGCGATGAAACACTCGTTGCTTACGTGCGAGAAGTTTGCAATACGGTGTATCATCCAGTCGGCACCTGCAAAATGGGTATCGATCCAATGGCAGTTGTAGACCCACAACTGCGTGTACATGGGGTTGAGGGGTTGCGTATCGTGGATGCATCCATCATGCCAACAATCACTACCGGAAATACGAATGCGCCCACTATTATGATTGGTGAAAAAGCCGCAGATTTAATTAAAGCCGCAAGTGGTATTTCACAGCCAACATCTTTAGAGATTGCGGGGAACGCAGCGCCAAAGGCGATCGCAAGTTAACACAGAACTGTACAACTTATCTAGCAGAAATGTAACAATTTGAATTTTTTGAACAGGAAAATTACAATGACTAGTAAAAAATCTGTTCCCCACGCAGTCATTCCTACGTTGAAGAAACAGCTTTGGGTGCGGAACTAGTATGCAAATTATACCGTTTCACAGAAGTCAAGTATTCGATCTTACAACGGGGAGGCGATTCTCCAAAGGAGACGCTACGCGAACGCAAATACCACTGGATACTGGGTTGTCGTCTTGACGATCGTCCCGGATTGTCCGACCTCAATCTTTGAGAATTGGATGGCACTTGCACTTAACGCAGCCCTGATAAACTTTGGATATATCGCCAATACCGTCTAATTAGTTTTTCAATACTCTTGAACACAATGAAAAGACTACTAAAAATATCCGCATTATTCCTGGCTCTGCCAATTAGTATATTAACTAATTGTTCCTTAAGAGCTTCTGCTGACTCTACTGCTGGCATCGTCTTGAGTACGAAATGCCAGGGTCGGTACAACATCAATATTTGGCAGAATTATAATTCCGGTGAATTGCTCTATCGCGCGACCAGTCCCAACGGTAATTTAAGTTTGGGTAAAGGAACTAGCAAAGCGACAGAAGGTGTTCGAGTGTATAAATTTCGGAATGGAATTTATGAATATTGGGTGTGGGATGGCACGTTGGATAACCCACAGTCTGGAACTTTAGAGGTATATAAAAATAACCGTATCTTGATGCGGCGAAATTGTAGAAAAAGTTGACTTACAAAATTCAGGAGTCAAGAACCAGAATTCTTTTGAATTCTGACCGAAAAAGCGGTGCTTCTCTGTGAGACGCTTTGCGAACGCAGGGTTAGCAAGCTACGCGTCTTGATTCTGACTCCTGAATTCTGACTCCTGAATTCTGACTTCAACAAACTCAAAGGATATAGAAGTGGACACTCAACACTATGACGATATTATTATCGGCGGCGGCAAGGCGGGTAAAACACTTGCACCAGCGCTGGTCGCTGACGGACGTAAAACCGCTCTGGTTGAACGCAGTTTAAACATGATTGGTGGTGGGTGCATCAATATCGCCTGCATTCCTACTAAAACTATGGTGGCGAGTGCCAATGTGGCAAACACAGTGCGAAACAGTTCCGCTTATGGGGTTAAAACCAATACACCCATCGTTGATCTAGCAGAGGTAATCAAACGAAAACGAACGGTTGTGCAAGGGATGCGTGAAATGAACTTGCACAATTTAGAAACTGCTTTGGGTCACGAACTGATCATTGGTACAGCCCGCTTTGTTGCTCCCAAAACGATCGCAGTAACGACGACTGAGGGGAACAATCGCTTACTTACCGCCGAACGCTTATTTATTAATACAGGCACACGACCGTTAATTCCATCTGTACCCGGACTCACAGAAGCTGGATTTTTAACAAGTGAGTCGATTATGGAGCTAGAATACCTGCCTGAACACCTGATCGTTCTCGGTAGTGGCTATATTGGTTTAGAGTTTGCCCAGATGTTTCGGCGCTTTGGCTCTGCCGTTACTGTCATTGGGCAAAGCGAACAAATACTGTCACAGCAAGATCCAGATATAGCGATCGCAGTTCAAACACTGCTAGAACAAGATGGTATTGAATTCTTATTAAAGGCGAAGGTATTAAGAGTTGATCGCACTGGTAATGAAACCATCCTGCAAATCCAAGTTGGCGATCGCTCCCTTAGCCTCCAGGGGTCGCATTTGCTCGTCGCCGTTGGCCGTGCGCCCAATACCGAGAGCTTAAATTTACCTGCTGCTGGTGTGGCAACCGATACACGCGGATTTATTCAAGTTAACGATCGCCTGGAGACGAACGTACCCGGAATTTGGGCGTTAGGCGATATCAATGGCGGCCCACAATACACCCATATATCGCTCGACGATTATCGCATTATCAAAGCTAATTTAATTGATGGGGGCAACCGGAGTGCACAGGATCGATTGGTTCCATCCTGTTTGTTCATCGATCCAGAACTAGCTCATGTGGGTTTGACTGAAACTGAAGCACAGCAACAAGGATATGCTATCCGCGTGGCGAAAATCGATGCGTCAGCCGTTCCTAGAGCAAGAACACTCGGTCAAACCGATGGACTTCTGAAGGCGATCGTGGATGCAGATACAGGTCGTATTTTAGGGTGTTGCCTGTTGTGTCATGAAGCAGGTGAAGTGATTTCAACAGTGCAGATGGTGATGCAAGCTCAGATGCCCTACACCGTTCTGCGCGATGGTATTTTGACTCATCCCACGATGACCGAAGGATTAAATATATTGTTTTCCAAGCTGTAACGAGACAGCAATTGCAGACCCAAGGATTTACCAAACAAACGACATTTCACTCTTGAAAAAAGTAGATATAGCATCATGAGTAAAACATCTAAAGTCGGTATTATTGGTGCAGGTAATGTAGGTGCAGATGTTGCAAATGCTTTAGTTTTACTCGGTAGATGTGTAAGGGTTGTCCTTTTTGACCGAACCTTATCAAAAGCTGAAGGACAAGTATGGGACATTGAAGACAGCATTCCCCTACTTAAAGAGATGGAAATCATACCATCAAATCAGTATGAAGACTTAGCCGATTCAGATATCATTATTGTGACTGCTGGGGTGCAGCCGAAACTTGGACAGACGCGATTAGATACATTGAGCGACAATGCAGAGATTATACGTTTGACAATCAAAGAATTGGATCGAGTTGCACCGAATTCAATCGTAATTATCATTAGCAATCCAGTGGATGTACTCACGCGGATTGCGATCGCTACTTCAAGCAGAGCAGAAAACCTAATTTTCGGTTCGGGAACTGTTCTTGATACTGCTAGACTGAGATATCAACTTGGAAAGCAACTGAATGTTGCAAAACTTGATATTCATGCTTATGTGATTGGAGAGCATGGAGACAGTCAATTTGTCGTTTGGTCTAGTGCATTTATTGGGGGAATTCTATTAACTGAATTTCCCATACCACAAGGAGCAACGCTAGAACAAATTCAGCAAGAGTACGCACAGTTAACTCGTAAACGAGGCCATAACATTTTTGAACGCAAAGGAAATACAAGCTATGGTATATCAACAGTAATTTGTCAGTTAGTTGATACCATCCTGCGAGATGAAAAGCAGATATTTCCAGTATCGGCTAGAGCAGATTCTAACTATGGAGTTGGCAGTGAAGTTGTTCTTGGACTTCCATGTATCATTGGCTCAACAGGTATTGAGCGCCAACTGCTGTTATCAAGAAATGCTCATGAACAACGCTTGTTAGAAGAATCAGCCAAGAAACTCAATGAAGCCTATAATTTTTTACATAATTAAAATCAAATCCCCCTTAAAAAGGGAGACTTTGATAGATGTTTTTCCGGTTCCCCCCTTAAAAAGGGTAGCCAGCGCGGTCTTCTCCCAAGGGGAGACGCCAAGGGCGATAGCGCCGGCGGCAAGCGAGTCCGCGATAGCGTAGCGTTAGCGAGTCATCGAGCGTCGCGTCTGGGGGTTTCCCCCATGAGCGACTGGCGTGGGCTAGGGGGGATCGAATTCTATGCAGCTTCATAAAGAATTGGTATAAGGTTTGAGAACGTTGTCAATAAGGAACCTTGTAATGATTAAGTTTTTAGTACGTTCGCTGTTTGCTACATTATCTTTAACAGTATTTTTGAACTTGTTCACTTCTGTTGCCCTTGCACAAAGAACTTATGAGCCAACAACTCAATCGCTATCGAAGCATGAAGTTCCAGACTGGTTCAAGGATGCGAAACTCGGAATTTTCATCCATTGGGGGGTATATTCTGTACCTGGCTATGCACCACTAACTGGGGAACTGAACAAAGTTGTTGCAGAGGATGGTTGGGAATATTGGTTTGAGAACAACCCTTACTCGGAATGGTATTACAACTCCATGAAACTTGAGGGCAGCCCTACCTATAACTACCATCGTGCAACCTATGGTGAAGGCTTCACCTATGATGACTTTATTCCCAGATTCAATGCAGCCATAACAAATTGGAACCCCTCAAAATGGGCAAAATTATTTTCTAAAGTGGGTGCGCGGTACGTTGTACTAACAACGAAGCATCATGATGGCTTTTTATTGTGGCCTAGTCAAACTAGAAACCAGCCAGGGCGAGTGGCAACACGCGATATTGTAGGCGAACTAACACAAGCTGTTCGCCAAGAAGGTATGCGGATGGGTGTGTATTATTCTGGTGGTCTTGATTGGTCTTTCAAAGATACAACAATCACAGACTTCAATACGCTAGTGGGAGCAATTATTCAGGAAAAAGCTTATGCAGATTATGCAACTGCTCATTGGCGCGAATTGATTGACCGCTATCAGCCATCTATATTATGGAATGATCTTGGCTACCCTATTGGGCAAGCGAATGAAATTATGGCCTACTTTTACAATCGCGTACCCGATGGTGTGGTAAATGACCGTTTTGATTTAGGTGGTCAGTTAGGGTTGCACTTTGACTTTTCCACACCTGAGTACAGCCAACTCACACAAATAGAACCTCTTAAATGGGAAAGTACAAGGGGTTTAGGTTACTCATTCGGCTATAACCAAAAGGATACTGATTTGAACATGATTTCGGTAGATGAACTAGTTGACTTATTTGTAGATATTGTTAGTAAAAATGGGAATTTATTGCTGAACATTGGGCCAAAGGCTGATGGTTCAATATCCGAAGTACAGCTTGAAAGATTAGAAGGCTTGGGTAAATGGCTAGATGTTAATGGTAAAGCAATCTTTGGCTCACGCTATTGGATACGAGCAGAAGATTTAACTCCAGAACGTATTCGAGTGCGCTACACCATTAATAAAGGAAAATTATATGCAATATTGCTTGATGAGCCAACGTTTGGGAAGGTTACTATTCCAGGAATAATTTTGCCGAAAAAAGCAAATATTACGATGCTAGGTGTTGGAGGTAAACTGAAGTGGCAGCAGTACAGTCAGAATTTATCCATAACACTACCGCACAAGTCTTTAGTCAAAAAATCACCAGCTTACACATTAGAGATCAGCTGTATGCCTCTATAATCTGATTCAGAAGTTAGAAACATCTTTGATTAAAGAAGAAACAAGGCTTACAGCTTCTTTTTCAATAGAAGATGTTTCTGAAGCTAAACTTTTCAATTAAATATCATACTTATCAGTCAATACGGTTCAGTTAAAGCTATACAGTGCTAAAAATTAGGAAAATAGGAGGATAAGTTCGTGTGCCAGTACCTCGGAGTTTTACTGTTTTGGAGTGAAACTTAGATACAGGTTATTTTACAACTCTGGGTTGGTTCGATGAACTCTTTCTGGAAGCAATGTATCCAGAATTTCCAAATTCAGTTAACTAAAAAAAGGGAGTTATTGAGGTTGCAAGCGTTGGAATTTTGGCAACGCACGACGAATAGCTCCTAATGTACCAGTGAAACTCAGGCGTAATGGTGCAACACAATTACTATTTGCAGCTTGGAAAATTAAAGCTAGCTCTGCAAACAAGAATATTTCTCAGTAATAATCTCAGTAAGAAGACCCAGGTTCAGCAACGATTACGGTTACGGCTGTTGAAGTTCCAGAGTTGACAGAAGAACAGCGCGATCGCTTGAATTTTTCACCCCGTAAGAGCGATGCCTTGCGATCAGAATTACACCTAACCTATTGACAAATCTATGGAAACTTTTAAAAAATTCTCTAATCCTATAGTCAGCTCTTCTGTTTTGCAACCTTTAATACTGGGTGAGCCAGAACTGCGTGGTCAAGTTATAGACTGCCAGAAGAAACTTACACGCTATCTAAAAGACCAAGTGAAAACAGACGGATCTGTTAGAGATGTTTGCAAGAGCCGTGTACTTGAATCCTCATTGATGCTCCACTTGCTTACTATACAAGAAATATATCCAAATTGTCAGTATCAACTTACTCACTATTTAACTACTCAACTTGATAAAGAGCATAATAACAAGTTCCACAAGGCTCTAATTATTGGAGCATTGCGTAAAAATATACCTGAAGATGCACAAGTTGGTGAAGATTATATGACAGGCTTTCAGCATTTTACGGCAAGCCGTAAGCGCGTGCTGTTCAGTGCAATCCTAGCAGAACTAGGGGTAATGCCGTATGACAACCAGTATCAGATAGAACACTTCTTTTATGAAGGTTATCAAAGTTGGGTTGCAGCTGAAATATGCGCTCTCAAAGTTCTATACGCTTTTGGTTTAAACTACCGAAAGTGGATAAACCATGATGACGTAGAATTTCTACTGGCAACGCAGAACAATAACTCGATTTGGGAAAAACACGTTTTAGCCAATATTATCATCTTATTGGCACTTCAAAAGTTTCCAGAACACCATCATGTAGTGTTGAAGGGAATTAACAATTTGCTAAGTTGTCAAAACTCAGATGGCGGTTTCCCTTTTATTGCTAGTTTTGAGATTTTCTGTACAGCAACTGCTGGAGTAGCGTTAACAGATAGTGGAGCTGACATTGAGACTCTATTACAAATGGCTGAGTACATAGTAAGACAACAGCAATCAGATGGGGGATGGTCATATGCAGAGGGTACAAGTCAGACTGACGTAGATGATACTTCTTTCTGTGTAGAGTTTTTACAGGCACTTGAGGTTGACAAATACAAAGAATACATTTCAAAAGGGGAGGCGTACCTTCTCGCTATTCAGAATGAAGATGGTGGATTTCCTACCTTTGTGCGTGGTAATTCCTCTGAAATTACCATGACAGCAGCAGCTCTTAACGCGTTGGCCCCTCGCTGTACTGAGTATACAAACGTCTTCGAGTTAGGACTGCGCTACATCACTGACCAACAAAAGTTCGACGGTTCTTTTGAAAGGAGCTGGAGTCTGAGCGAAGCACAGGCGATTTTTCGTTCAGTGTTAGCAATGCGTACCTGTAAAGTTGTTCGATCAGCGCAGCTTTTAGAAAGTATTTATACAGCAGAAGCGAAAGCATTAGACTACCTGCGTAAATCTCAAAACAGCGATGGCGGTTGGGGTCATCAATTAGGTGACACAAGCGATGTTATCAGTACCTCATATACCCTAATTGCCCTAAGCAGCCTTGGTGATGCCGAAACATTAAGGCGAGGTACACATTACCTGATGCTACAGCAGGATGAAGAAGGGAAATTCGTCTCTATACCAGATCAAGTAGCTCCCCGACCCATACCTTATGATGTGCCTATTCTCACTAGCATCTTCGCGTTACTCGCTCTTAAGTACACTGCTGCCGTTATCAGGGAATAATATGCAAAGGAACGATATGAAAGTTGCTGCCTTAGATATTGACGGAACTCTCTACCCCGGTGCTTTAGGGCTTCAGTTACTACAAGCATTGACAGCAAATGGTATTAGTGACAAATCAAAGATCGAGGATATTTTTAAAGTAGTTGAAAAATATCGTCTTAATGAAATTGACTTCCAGATCATGGCAACTACTGCTTATAATCTCTTTGCAGAGGCGATTGCAGGGATATCACAAACTGTAATGCAGCGTATTGCTAGGCAAGTATGGCAGCAAGAACGAACCAAACTATTCCCTTTCGTTCCGAAACTTATCGACATTCTCAACAGCCAGGGATATTCCCTTGTATTAATTTCAGGTAGCCCGGATGAAATCGTGTGTTGCCTAGCTGAGGAGTTTGGGATTTCAAAATACCAAGGCTCAATTTTCGCCACTCACCAAGGTAAGTACACTGGAAAAGTAAATCTCTTGTCAGGATCTCTCGGCAAGAAGTATTCTATTTTTCTACAGATGGTTAAGGATTGGAGTGTAAATCTGGAGGAATCCCTTGCCATAGGTGATTCAATAACTGATACGGCGCTCCTTGAGATCGTTGGAAAACCTGTAGTGTTTGAACCTCATCCATCATTAATGTTGATTGCACAAGAGAAAGATTGGCTTGTTACCAACCGGAATAATATTGTCAAACATATCATGGAGTTAGGAAACCCATTTTTGAGTTAAACAATAAATCGTGGGTTTTGATAAATCCAACGATGTGATTAATGGTCAAGGGGGTAACGTCCCGTAAGGGCGATGCCTTGTGATCAGAATTACACCCAGCCTATTGACAATAAACCTCGTCTACGTTGAAACCCATATTCCGCACGTTAGTTAAGAAAGAAGATAATATTTTCGACAAGGCGCACCAAAAAACTGGACTAGATTCATCTCATCACAGATGCCTGCGACTATGCCGCAGTGGTCAATATCCTGTACCCTGATATCTAATGGTGATGCTGTCATGCTTCTAAAATGCACCATTTAGGTCATTTTCAAAAATACAGCATTTACGAGCGCACCTGCGGAATCTGGGATTTAAGTGGGGGCATCGAGTATTGGGCATTGGGCGATCGCTACTCCCCGATTAATCACCTTCAAAATATAACTCCTAAAGTGGTCAAGCCCAAATCCTGTTTTCTTGACTTGTAGGAAGTTGTACTAAAGTTGAAATTTGGATTCCAACTTTAGTTGGAGCCAACATTCCATTTTAAGATGGACTGATTTATCAATCACTCTATTGAGCAAAAGTTTCAACTTTTAGGGGACGACAAGTTAGTGTTAATTGCATATATTTGTACAGAAAGCCACTAAAGGTTCAACAAAAGTATATAAACGTTTAGTTGCTCACTGGTGGCGAAATCAAGAATAGTTAATTGATGTCAAAGAATATTTAGCACTGGTAAAAAAGGCGGAATACAATTATGGATGTTTGGAATTTGGGTAAATTAGGAGTTGCAATCGTTGGTGCAATAGCTTTGTCTGGAAACTCTGCTATTGCCACAATCAATCAGGATGTGACTCTGGAGAATAATCTGAATGCACCTAACTTAAACACAGCGATTAAAAAGCACAATACATTAGGAGAGGATGCGCTGAAAATTAATTACAGCGTCAAACCAAATCAATTTCAAAATATAAATGCTGTAGGCAAGGAAAAAAAATTACTAGCACGCTGCTTTCCAAATTGTATATAAGCTTTAGCGTTTTTTATTTCATCCTAATAAAAAAGCTGCCTAAATCACAGTCAGCTTTTTTAGGAGGTTGGATTAGGTGCGTTCGCATTTATTCACTCATCAAATTTAATCGGCTTGCCATTGAAGTGACCGGATATGATTTCCGGTCTAAGCGACCCAGATAAACTAATTTTATGTGACTAGCTGACACAAAAAGAGCGTTATTAATATAACTGGTAATTGTAAGCCTTGTAATAGGTGATTAAAGCTCATAATTACGAATTACAAGACTTACAAACGATCTAATTCTTCGTATATATTTAAGAATAATTAGTTAAGTCAAACAGTTCTAATATGAATAAAAAATGATACATGATGACCGTTATACACTAGCCACTGGAAAAGAAGGCGCAAATCGATTGCAAATTCTTCACCAAATCCATAAGCCATATACAGAGTTTTTACTTGCGCGAGTTGGACTCTGCGAAGGAATGCATATAGCTGACATTGGTTGCGGTATTGGAAGTGTTTCCACTTGGTTAGGCGAACAAGTTGGATTCAACGGTTCAGTTATTGGTGTAGATGTGAGTACAGAGCAGGTAGAACAGGCACGAGGAAATGCAGACGCACTTGGCTTGAGCAATGTAAAATTTGTCTTGGGCAGCGCTTACAATACAGGATTACCTCATAACTCCTTTGACCTAGTTTACTGCCGCTTTTTGCTAATCCATCTGACTCGCCCTAAAGATGCACTGGAACAAATGCTGGCACTACTCAAGCCGAATGGATTGTTAGTGTGTGAGGAAGCCGACTTTAGCACTGCTTTTTGTCAACCTGCTAACCCTAGCTACGACCGTTGTTTTGAGCTTTTCCTTAGACTAGGTAACACTCGTAGCCAGCACTTTTGTATGGGAAGCAAGCTTTACGAAATATTTCAAAATGCTGGCTTGCTGACGCGAGAAATTTTTTTAGTGCAGCCTGTCGCACTTCACAAAGAAACTAAGCGTTTAATAGATTTGTCACTCAAAGAGGCAGCTGATGCTTTTATTTCTTCTGGAATAACAACACCAGAAGAGATTAAGCAAACTATAGAGCAAATAAGAGAGTTGGCAGAGGACGAAACAACACTGTTTGGCATCCCTCGTGTGACACAAATCTGGGCGCGAAAATAACTATACAGTTTCTTGAAGCTTTACAGAGTTATTGGATTGTGAAGAGAAAATCAATTCTCTAGTGAACAACTGAAAGCGGATGATAGTTGATTAACCTTTGAAACGGGAAGATAACTGTTTACTATTCTCAGGCAGGATAATTAATACCAGTTGGTAATTCGTAATTCCGAAATTCAGATTTAATCTGTAGACGCCATCGTGATGAATTTGGCATTAGTAACTATAAATGCAGTGGGAGCAACGTTATGCTTACTCAATCAGAGTCTCAAGCAAGAAAAGAGCCTTTTTGGCATAAAATTGTCCGACTTCTAAGATGGGAAAAGCCCACTGGACGGTTAATTCTAATAATTCCAGCCCTTTGGGGTATTGTTTTATCAGCAAAGGGAATGCCATCAATATCACTTGTTAACCTGATCATTTTTTTTGCTTTAGCTAAGCTGTTGCGCCTACAATTTGCATATAATAAAGATGAATATAACTTCGGGTACAGGTTGTTATGCCGGCTATTGGCTTTCTAAGCTTAGAACAAAAACAACATCTACAACAGTTGTTAAAACAGAGCGATCGCTCTGAAATGAGAGAGCGAGTTTTGATAC
>NZ_JACJSJ010000148.1 GCF_014698115.1 Nostoc sp. FACHB-973 | reverse complement strand
TCTCCCCCATCTCCCCCATCTCCCTCATCTCCCTCATCCCCCTCATCCCCACTCCCCAACCCCTGTGCGATCGCCTTTATCAGTGGGAATCATAACAAAAATTACCACGGTAAAGATCCGATGGCATACCAAAACATTACCGCCTCCCTTTCCCCAGCAGATATCCAAGAAATTAAAGCAGCCTTTGCGACTATCCAAGCAAAGATGCCTTTTCTCGTGACTTTGAGTGTCGAAGAACGACGCAAGTTATTTAAGATGGGCGATAAAAGACTCGCTTTTGTCAACACTAGCCTGATTGCTGCCCAGACTAACAAGGAAATTCTTCCAGCGAGTTTTGATTTAGATGAGTTTGTGCGGGATTATCAACTAGCTGCTAACCTCACCGAACTGTTGATTGGACTGCGACAACTGACAGAACAAGTAGATGATACCCTAATGGCAGTGGGTAGCGAAGCAATGGGTAGCAGTTTGACAGTATATGATTATGTCAAGACTGCTGCTAAGAAAACTCCAGGGTTAAAAACGATTGCTGAACAATTAGGCGATCGCTTTAAAGCTATCAAAAGTAAACCTGCTAAACCCGCTTCTAATTTGTAGGTGAATTAGGACTGATACCATTTCACGAAATACCTGATACAAAGACATGGGTAGGGGCGTACAGCTGTACGCCCCTACTTGCAAACTGTATCTTTTAGTGAATGAACCTCAGAGTTTCGTCGATGAATATCAAAGGTTCGTCGCTGAATATTAGAGATTCGTTGCTGAATATCAGAGATTCGCCAATGAATATCAGAGATTCGCCGATGAATATCAAAGATTCGTCGCTGAATATCAGAGACTCGCCGATGAATATCAGAGATTCGCCGATGAATATCAGAGATTCGCCGCTGAATATCAAAGCTTTATTAATGAGCCTTTAATACTCGTGAGCGAATATTAAAGATTCTCAATCAGGAATTAGGAATAGCAGGCTTGGTATTATACCCATAACCGCGTGTAATCTGCCACCTTGCCCCATATTATGCTCAGCACACCCCACAAGAACAGCAAGTTCCCGCTCTTTTTCCTTTTCTGTTTCACTCTACTCCTAATTCTCTTGCTCTCTCTACCTTGGGTAAACGCTAAAGAAACCCCCAAACCCAAACCCCAGGATTGGCAGATTAACGGTATATCAGCCGCCCTTGATGACGGACACGATCAAGTTAAGAGGTATGCTCTGGATGAATTAGTTAAATATAATCTCAAAGAATTAAAAGCTGTGGGCAAAAAATCAGAGGATTTTGCTCAAAAAGCCGCTAAAATCCTCAAGGATAAGTCTGTTGACTTCTATGCTCGTAGAAGTGCAGCAATAGCATTGGGAAATCTGGGCGAAGTTGCCAAACCCTACGTCAAAGACATCGCTGACATCCTCAAGGATAAATCCATTGACGACTCTGTTCGTTCCAGTGCGGCAGAGGCATTGGGAAATCTGGGGGAGGCTGCCAAACCCTACGTTAGAGACATCGCTGACATCCTCAAGGATAAATCTATTAACGACTCTGTTCGTTCCGATGCAGCAGAGGCATTGGGAAAACTTGGCGAAGTTGCCAAACCCTACGTCAAAGACATCGCTGACTTCCTCAAAGATGAATCCGTTGGCTTCTATACTCGTTCCAGTGCAGCAGAGGCATTGGGAAAACTTGGCGAAGTTGCCAAACCCTACGTCAAAGACATCGCTGACATCCTCAAGGATAAATCCGTTGACAAAGATGTTCGTAGAAGTGCAGCAGAGGCATTGGGAAAACTCGGCGAAGTTGCCAAACCCTACATTAAAGACATCGCTGACATCCTCAAGGATAAATCCGTTGACAAAGATATTCGTAGAAGTGCAGCAGAGGCATTGGGAAATCTGGGCAAAGTTGCCAAACCCTACGTTAAAGACATCGCTGACATCCTCAAGGATAAATCCGTTGACAATTATGTTCGTTACGGTGCAGTAGAGGCATTCGGAAATCTGGGGGAGGTTGCCGAACCCTACGTCCAAAATATCCTCGACTTCCTCAAAGATAAATCCGTTGACAATTATGTTCGTTACCTTGCAGCAGAGGCATTGGGAAAACTGGGCGAAGTTGCCAAACCCTACGTCCAAGATATCCTCTACTTCCTCAAGGATAAATCCATTAACTCCAATATTCGTAGCTTTGCAGCAGAGGCATTGGCAAATCTGGGGGAGGCTGCCAAACCCTACGTCAAAGATATCCTCGACATCCTCAAGGATAAATCCGTTAACTCCTATGTTCGTGGCAAGGTGGCAGTGAAATTAGCGATAATCAAACAACTGAAGTTAGAAGAGGTCGTTGTAGTTTTGAATTATGTTTACGACCCCAATCAAAAATTTTTTGTTTCTTTTTTTTCTGATGACAGTGTTAATAACTTTGAATTTTGGCGATTTTGGACTTATTTCCTGACTGGTAGTACTGATGAAGTAAAAACGCTACTGAAATGGGTAGGTAGACCACTAGAAAATCCTGTTCAACTGACACATGATGAAGGTGTGAAAACACTAAAAGTCTTTCGCCAAGCCTGGGAAGCCAGTCATGGGCTAGAGGAATTAAGAAAAGATTTAGCACAGCAAATTTCTGAAGTTGCTGCTAACAAACAAATTCTTTGGAAAGCACAAGATATTAACTTACTGCAAACTCACTACAGCAACCTCAAAAAAATTAACTCTACCCACGCTGATACACTACAGTCAGTAATTAATAATCTAGAATATTGGCAGTGGTTTTTCAAAGCCAGAAACACCATCATCGCTCACATTGCCTTTTGGCTAGCCCTCATCTTTGCCTATCCCAAATTTCCCCAAGTCCAAGCCATCTTCTTCTGGAACCCTTGGGTACGCCGAATCTTAGGCGTCGGCTATGTCGGCTTTCTCCTCACCTGGTTTCCACCCTTCCGCCGTAAATTATTTGAACCATTCAAACCTTCCCTATTAGCCGATGCCGGATTAGATAATTTTCATGACCAGTCATACTTCCCAGAATCCAGAGTCAAAGTCCCCACTTCAGGAGACATTCTCCCCATAACCGCAGCCCTACCCAGCATTCAAGGACAAATTATCTTAGAAGGAGATTCCGGCTTAGGCAAGTCGATGTTTCTCCGCCATTTATTGAAAAACTCCCAGCGTATCGTCGTTTATCTCCCCGCCCAAAAGTGTCATAAAGGCGTAATTGAAGCCATCCAAGACAAGCTACACGGCCAAGCCCAAGATGCCGGCTTCCTGAAAAACCTCATTTACAGTGGCGCCATAGATATCTGCATCGACGGACTCAACGAAGTCACCGCCGAAACCCGCGCCAAAATCTGCCAGTTTGTGGAAAGCTATTTCCGGGGCAACATTATAATGACAACCCAGCCCCTAGAGTGGACACCCCCCTCAACAGCCAAAACATATTACTTGCAGCCCCTCGAACAACAACAAATCCAAGAGTTTTTGCTCTCCCGTCAGCCGCGACTTCCCAAAGATGCCCAACTTCAAGGTGCTGATTACGAAAAAGCCTGCATTAACTACCTCACAGAAGCCCTCACCAACCAGCAACCCAAAGAAGAGTTAGACGCTGCCCGCCGCATTCTATCCAATCCAATGGATCTGACAGTGGTAGCGCTGATGCTATCACAAGGCAAACAGCCAAACTTGTTTCGCCTGCAAGAACAGCAATACAACTTAATGGCGGCAGAATACCTCAAAGAATGGAATCAAGAATTTCCCTTAAAGAAATTCTCAGCCGCCGTCTACGAAATGCGACTCCAAGACAAACAAGCCTTACCCGCCGATGAATTTCACCAAGTTGCCATGTCCTTGTCAGACGAGAAATACAAAATGGTAGTCAGCCGTCAGTGGCAAGATGAAAAAGGCGAAGCCAAAAAAGAATGGTACTTCCGCCACGATAAAATCATGGATTTCTTCTTGGTGCAAAACTTTCTCGGCGAAACCGATACAGCCGAAGGACTATTAGTTGATAGAATGGGCGACCCGCGATTTCGTGGCGTTTACTTCCTGCTAGCAACGTTACTTGAGATAGATGCAGCCAAAGAACTGCGGGAAAAATTGATTCAATACGCCGCCGACACCAAAGACAACACGGTGAGTAATACCTTCGTGCAGTTGTTGCGGACAAGATGATTCGTAATTTAAAGCAACGGTAGATGATAATCCTTATTCATCTCCTTCATCCAGATATTTCAAGAAAGAATGAACACCCAGTAACTGGATGCCATAAGTTGCCATTACCGCCCTCAACGTATCATCAGCACGTAAATCATCATCCCCAGACAGAATAATCTCCGCTTCGCCATCAATAGCCGTAGCAAGCACAGCTAAATCTTTGGGATCTCGACAATTAGGAGGAACAGTTTCCAACTCAATCCATATTGCTCGATACTGCAACTGCTGTTCCAGGCGAATAGCTTGACTTTGGTCAATCCGTTCTCTTAACCGGGGGCGATTCCAAACTAGATGGAGTTCTTCCATTAGGGGTTGACTCATCACCAACTGGAATTTGCCCTCATTAAATGCTTCCAAAATGGGCAATGTAACTCGCCCTTTCAGCAAAATACGAATCCAAATGTTAGTATCGATGACCACTCGAAACGTCATGCTTGGTGAGATTGCTGGCGCACAGCCTTAATTTCAGCCATGATGTCATCGTCTGTAATGTCATCAATGGAGGGTTGGGCATAAAGTTCTTGAATTAAAGCCGTCAAATCTGAACGTAAACCTACTTGAATCAAGGCTCTAGCAACCTCTACCCTCTCCTCTGGTTGCAACAGTTGCACAGCCCTAATGAGTTGTTCCAGGGTAATCGGAATTGATACCATGTCATTAGCCGTCATTGAATTTCTTAAATTGTAGTGCGATTCTCCCAAAGGGTTTCCCCATAAACATTTCTACTTATTCCCGCACAACAACCCAAACCGAATTAACCCCCGCTCGTAACCGCGACGCATCAACCCCAGCGATAACGCCCCTTGAATAGTACTCCAACCCGCATTTAGTAAACCCCAAAGCGCCTGCGGAGTGAACGCCGAATCAATCACCACATTCCAAAAAGGCGCAACAGCCTGCGACCAGTCAGCAGTACGGATATTATTTAATGGAAGTTGACGCGCTATGCCTTCATACTCTGGCAAAGAAATCACATAGGGCAAACAATACACCCGATAAATATCCTGCAAGTGCTTTTCCTCATCCGCCGTCAGTGGTGACTCATCAGTTGCTCGATGACACCAAGTCACCATAATAAACACACCACCAGGTTTCAACACCCGATAACACTCCTGCATAAACTTGGTTTTATCCGGCATATGTTCGCCACTTTCCAGCGACCAAACCAAGTCAAAAGAATTATCAGCAAAAGGCATTCCTTGGGCATTCGCCACCTGAAATTGTGTTCTTTGACCCAAATTCGCCTCTAAAGCCCGCTCCGTTGCTCTGGCGGCTTGCACAGGACTCAAAGTAATTCCTGTGGCTTGAGCATTAAACTTTTGGGCTAAGTATAAAGAGCTGCCGCCAATACCACAACCGACATCCAGAATATTTGACGCCGCCTCTACCCCCGCCCAAGTGAGTAATTCTTCAATCAAATCAATTTGCGCTTGACGGCGGTCTTTTTTCTCACTACCATCAGCCCCGTAGTAGCCGTGGTGCATATGTTCCCCCCAAATCTGTTCCCACAGACCAGAGGAAGCATCGTAAAATTGTTGAATTTGCTGGTAAAGTGTTGCACTCATGAAAAAGCAGTCTCAAGAGAGAGCAGAGTTCAAAAAAACATACTCGTAGGCTACCATGTATGTTTTTAATTAAATAAGGGTATTTTTGCTTTCAGGGAAGGTAAATCATGATTTATCCTCCTGGGAAAAATTTTGCAATTTACCTCAATCAACTGTTCTGATATAACTTTATACCAATTATCCCAAAAAACTACATATACAACAGGTGGTAGCCCAGATTAAATCTATCTTTCAAAAATTACGAATTACGAATTACGAATTACGAATTACAAATTACTTATGACTGTTGCTCGGACAATTTGTTTGGGATTTATGGCTGTCATCGCTATCGGAACTATCTTGCTGATGATGCCCTTTTCAACTAGCGATGGTACGTGGAATAACCTGATTGTGGCACTATTCACTTCCACATCCGCAGTTTGCGTCACAGGTTTATCAGTAGTTGATCCTGGTACTTATTTTTCCTTTTGGGGTCAGTTGTTTATTGCCCTATTAGCTCAGATTGGCGGATTGGGTTACATGACAACCACCACATTTCTGATTTTGCTAATAGGACGTAAGTTTGATATGCGACAAAAAATCGCAATTCAACAAGCTTTAGACCGACCAGGAATGAGTGGTAGTGCCCAAGTTATCCGCTCAATTATTGCCACAACATTGATTTTTGAAATTACTGGAGTATTTTTACTTTTGCCTGCTTTTGTTCCCGATCATGGTTGGAAAAATGGACTGTGGTTAGCGATTTTTCATAGTATCAATGCTTGGAATAATGCTGGATTTAGTTTGTTTAAAGATAACTTGATTAGTTATCAGTCATCTTTTTTAGTAGTCTTCACTGTCACAATGTTGATTATTTTCGGGGGAATTGGCTATCAGGTAATTTTGGAGATGTATATTTGGTTGCGCGATCGCCTTCTCAAAAAAACTACTGCCCAAGTATTTTCTCTAGATTTTAAAGTTGCCACCAGCACAACAATTATCTTGCTAATTATAGGAACAATTGCCTTTTTCTGCATAGAAATTAGAAATCCTGCAACATTTGGTTCATTAAGTTTATATGACCAGATATTAGTAGCTTGGTTTCAATCAGTCACACCCAGAACTGCTGGCTTTAACACCATTGATATTGGCAAAATGACTACGGCTGGTTTATTTATTACCATTGCGCTGATGTTTATTGGTGCAAGTCCAGGTGGTACGGGAGGGGGCATGAAAACAACAACCCTGAGAGTCTTGACAAGTTGCACCAAAGCAATTCTTCAGGGCAAAGAAGAAGTTTTATTATATGAACGCAAGATAGCAATATCTTTAATTTTGAAAGCTGTGGGTGTGTTAGTTGGTTCAGTAGCGATGGTGATTTTAGCGACTATTTTAATTAGTCTCACAGATCCGACATTGGATTTTATTCAGATTTTATTTGAAGTGGTATCAGCCTTTGCCACTGTAGGGCTTTCCACAGGCATCACAGCAACTATCACCACAGCAGCCAAGCTTGTCTTAATTATCACCATGTATGTTGGACGAGTAGGTGTTTTACTGCTGATGTCCGCTGTATTAGGAGACCCCCGTCCTAGTAGAATTCATTATCCTGAAGAAAATTTACTCGTGGGATAGGTAGGGGAGATGAGGGAGATGAGGGAGATGAGGGAGATGAGGGAGATGAGGAAGATGAGGGAGAATAATAACTCCTAACTCCTAACTCCTAACTTCTAACTCCTGACCAAACTGATAAAATATACAATCTAAGGCAAAAATAAAATTTTTAATTCAAGCGGGATAACCGTTTTTTGCCCTAAATACAGGGAGCCATAATAAGGATAACAACTGTGAATCTGTCATCGTTAGGTTTTTTTCGCAGTTTACGTAGAGATAACCACCAATTTGCAGTAATTGGGTTAGGTCGTTTTGGTAGATCTGTTTGTTCCACATTGCACAATTTCGGTTATCAAGTGCTAGCAACAGATATTGATGAAAAACGAGTTTCCCAAGCGTTAACTGAGGAAATAGTTGGTCATGCTTTGCAACTAGACTCTACCGAACCGGCTGCACTCAAAGAAGCTGGAGTTTTTGAATTTGATACCGTAATTGTAGCGATCGGTAACTACGTTCAAGAAAGCATCATAACCACTCTAAATGTGAAAGAGGCTGGTGTACCTCATGTAGTTGCCAAAGCTTCTAGTGAAGTTCACTGTAAACTGTTGCGGCGAGTAGGAGCAGATCACGTTATTTTTCCTGAATACGAAGCGGGTTGCGCCCTAGCACGTACACTCACCAAACCATCAATCCTAGATCGGTTTGACCTCGATCCAGATAATAGTATTGTAGAAATAATCGTGCCTGATGAATTTCACGGCAAAACGATTACCGAACTTCAACTTCGTAACCGCTACGGTTTGAATTTGCTAGCGGTGAGTCAGGGTGGTAAATTTCAAATTAATCCTGACCCCACTAAGCGTTTAGAACGCGGTTCAGCAATGGTAGTTATTGGCTGCAACAAAGATATTAATCGTTTGCCGATTTGAATGAGTTGGGAGTTGGGAGTTGGGAGTTGGGAGTTAGGAGTTAAACTTATCACTTACAGCAGATTGCAACAGGCGTGAGGTACAGATAATCGTAGGGGCACAACATGTTGTGCCCCTACCTGTGTACTTCAATTAGCTGAATCCACACTAATCTATTCTGAATTCTGAATTCTGAATTCTGACTCCTGACTTCTTCTTCATTGTCCGGAACTCGTTGAGGTGGACTGTGGTTCAACTGAAACAGGCACATCACTGGGATTGGCAGGCGTTTCGGTAGGAGTTTCTGGTTGGTTTTGCGTCTGTGGCACAGCTCCAGGTTCTACATTACTTGTAGAATCTGGAGTCTGGGAGGGAGTAGCAGTTTGACTGGCTTGAGGTTGCTGTTGCTCTCTTTTTTGGGCAATTTGCTGCATTAGCTGTTCAATTTTTTGGGCTTGTTCAATATTGCCTTGCTGACGATATTCGTTATGGGCACGTTTAAATGCTCCGTTTGCTTTTTTGATGTCGCCCTGGTTATATAAAGTTACTCCCAAGTTATAGTAAGCTGAGGCATTTTTAGGATTTTGGCGAATAGCTTGCCGATAAACGGAAATGGCCTCAGCAGGTTGACCATGAATTGCTAGCAAACTTGCCATATTGTTGTAGGCTGTGGCATTTTTTGGATCTAGCTGTAAGACTTGACGATAAGTTGCGATCGCCATTTCTATACTTCCTTGTTGTTGCAAGGCGATCGCTAAGTTAAAATAAGCGTTGGCGTTGGTGTTATCAAGATTAATTGCTTGCTGATATGCAGCGATCGCTTCCTGTAACTGTCCTTGTTCATACAGTACCAGACCTAAATTATACAAGGTTGTGGCGTTTGTTGGATTAATTACCAAGCTTTGGCGATAAGCAGTAATCGCAGCTTGTTTTTCTCCTTGTCGATGCAACACTAATCCCAAGTTGTAATAAGCTTCACTAAAATTGGGACTAATCTTAATCGCCTCTGCATATTCTTGCACAGCCTCATCCAGGCGATTTTGCTGCAAGAATATATTGCCTAGATAGTTCCGTGCTGCACTTAGGTTAGGATCTTTCTCCAATCCTTGGCGAAAGGCGTATTCTGCACCCTGTAAATCGTTGCGGTTATAGCGCATGACTCCCTGTTGGAAAAAGCTGGCTGCTTCCAAGTCCTGAGAAATGGCGTTTTCTGCTAGCAGCTTGCTTCCTGGGTAATTAGTAATTGTTGGTGCAGCTAAGACCAAAAATGCAGAGGAAGCAAACAGAAGTTTGAACAGGGATTTTTGCTGGCCCGGACTTCTGTAAAATGCCACCTTCAAAAACCGACGTAACCACTGATGAGATTGATATTTTTTAGACACGAGTGGCATATCTATACTTATGCTTGTATATTTATAAGTCAGAGTACCCACCACAGCATCGAAAATTACAAATCAAAAATTAAGAATTTTTCACTCCCAGACCATTCGAGTTTTATAACAACGCTCTTGCATTGATAAGCCCTATAATCCGGTCGCCAAGCAATTTAAACTAACTGCTCTTTTACTTTCATCCCATCTCTCTTGACTATATACGCCGGAACACCAACAACAACACAGTTTGAAGGAACATCTTTGACTACAACTGCATTTGCCCCTACTTTTACACCATCGTTGATAGTTACTTTACCAATCACTTTTGCTCCGGAACTAATCGTGACATTGTTACCAATTTTTGGACAATCAGTTTTACTGGTATAGCCTATCGTTACCTGCTGATTAATCCAGCAATTTTCCCCAATACTTTCTGCTGAAACTATAGTACTGAATCCATGTTGAATAAATAAACCAGCGCCAATATTATCACAGTACAAAAACAGGCTTGGACATTCTTTATAAAAGATTTTGAACGGTTGCATGAGAGCGAATCCAAGAAACCCTCCCTTTTTAATTCTGTAATAATAAAGATTTCTAAATTCTGGATATTTGTAAAGCAAATATAGTAAATTTGCTAAATCAGAATTATTAGTTAAATCAACTATTTTTGCCCATCGCCTTATATCTATAATGATCGTTTCTTTATTTGAAGTTATTACAAACAATATGAGCAATGGAGAAGTTAATAATTGTCCAATAGTTTTTGCTAATTTAATTATCAATTCACGCATAAATTTACTCGCAGTTAAAGTTACAGTTTTGTTTGTCAAAAAAATTTTTGACAAAATATTTCAAGCTAACATCCAGCAGAATATACTGAAATGGAAAATTTAATTTTCGTTTTTTACGAAAATTTATAGCTTTTCATAACAATTAAAACTCCCTAAGCATTTCTAGAAAATTGGTAAATAATCACAGCGTGTAGATTAAAATTTAAGCCAAAAGTATTGCTCTTAACCTTGATTCAGTGCTGTTACAGCTTCTGGTAAAATTAGCATAGCATCACCGAAGGAATAGAAACGATACCCAGAAGCGATCGCTTCGTGATATATATTCAACAACCTTTGTCTACCAATGAGCGCACTCACCAACATCAGCAAACTCGAACGTGGCAAGTGAAAATTCGTAATTAAACCATCAACTACTCGCCATTGGTAACCCGGATAAATAAACAAGTCTGTCTTACCACAAAATGGTTCTAAATCTCCAGATTGAGCCGCCCCTTCTAAAGCCCGTACTGCTGTTGTCCCCACAGCAATAATCCGACCGCCAGCTGCTTTAGTGGCGCGGATTTGCTCTACTGTGGTGGCGGGAACTTGAATCCATTCTTCATGCATTTGATGGGTAGTTACGTCCTCGACTTCCACGGGGCGAAATGTCCCCACACCAACATGTAGCGTCACAAAAGCTTGATTAATTTGGCGATCGCGCAACTTTTGTAATAATTCTGGGGTAAAGTGTAATCCTGCCGTCGGAGCTGCGATCGCTCCTGGCTTTTGGGCATAAACTGTTTGATACTGTTCATCAGCAGCTTCGGAGGCCGTAATGTAAGGCGGTAGCGGTACTTCACCAAAAACCTCTAACAGTTGCACCAAAGATTTTCCCTCAGGCACATCAAATTGCAACAAACGCCCCCCAGTTGCGGCGTCTGTTTCTAGAACTGTAGCTGTGAGTTGGGGACTGGGTACTGGGGACTGGGAACTAGGGGCTGGGGAAGATTCTTCCCAATCCCCAATCCCTAATCCCCAATCCCTAATCCCTAATTGCCTCACTTCAAAAAAAATCCTCGATCCCGGTTTAAAGCGTTTTCCTGGCTTAACTAAAGCTAACCAACAGTTATGTTGCCTCTCTTCCAGCAGCAATACCTCGATTTGGGCACCAGTAGACTTATGACCATAAAGCCGCGCTGGAATAACTTTTGTATTATTCATCACCAACAAATCACCAGACCGCAACAGTGCAGGTAAATCACGGAAAATGTGGTTTAGAGGTGCTGTTTCAATGCCTGTAGTGGGAGAATTAACCACCAATAACTGGGAGCTATCTCTAGGAAACGCTGGGTTTTGGGCAATTAGTTCTGGAGGTAGTTCATAGTCATACCCAGCTACCGAACAATCTAATTCCAAATCTTTTGTTTGTGAACTAAAGTTGTTGTTACAATTAAGTCGTGATATTTTTTGCTTCATTTATTAGTATTTATACTGCTTGAAAAAAAATGATTTGAGCTTACGCTTATAAGCAACTCCATGACATCACTGCTTAATTTTATTTCTACACCAGAAGATAGATACTATTAGGTAACACGCAAAAATCAACATAAAAATTGGGTAAACCTCCCCATCCAAAAACGGGGGCTTTTACCCTACCGGGAACAGGCATAGGTTTACGAATATAGATATGTAGGATTGGCTTTGATCCCAAGCACCAACAAACATGGAATACTTGTATTATTTGGCTAATGCCAGTCTAACCCTGAGGGTCGTTCAACATCTGCACGCTAGACCCCAGACACCTGTTTCCTTCGTCACCGTAATTCATCAAATTGATGGCTGGGTGGTTAGGATCAAACTCAGAGGTCAAGTTTCGCCTCAAGAAGATGGTGACTTTCGGGCTTTTCTAAATGAATTAGGAATTAGCTACGAGCCACCAATGAGAGTGCAAATGGCACTTTGGAGTTTGGAAGCGGGACAGTGCCCTGTGGATGTGATGCGTCGCTATCAAGTAGCGATCGTCTCTCATGGTAGCCCAGAAAGAGATGAAATCGAGGCTTTCCGGCAACAGTTTGTCCGGGGCTTAGGCTATTGCCCAGAAACTTTGGCGTGAACCGATGTGGTTGTCACGCTACCACAAAATTATTGGTCATTGGTAATCAAAATATTTTATCCATTACCGATTAACCATTGTCATTATCAATTAAACAGTCGAAAGCTGCCAGAATGTATTCTTGCAGCCTAAACTCATATCCGGCTGCTGATGAACTAGCGAGAGCTTCTTGAGTAGCTGTAACCCCAGTCGTCTTTTTTGATAACTCCTGACAGTAGACAATAGCAACATCAAATCGACAGGGGTAATCTGCTTTTTCAGGGTACTGGGCTAAAAATATTCCAGCTGTACGCGAAATTTTTGCTTGTTTCTGTGGGGTAACTGCGCTTCTTCCCCCTGTATCCCAACTGCCCGAACTGCGGGTTTTAACTTCAACAAATGCCAAGATTGGTAAGGGAGTGGGGTATTCTGCTTTGCTCTTCTGTTCTTCCCCAGATTCTCTATGATGTTCGGCGATAATATCGATTTCTCCCCAGCGGCAAGAAAAGCGACGATGGAGAATTACCCAACCTGTAGATTGCAACCATTGGGCTACTAGGTCTTCTCCAAATTGACCACTATTTGGACAATGCATATAGATTTTAGTATTCTCGTTTATTTATTCAATAGGAAAATAAGAGTTTCTCGCAGTTATCCGAAATGATACTTCGATGATGTGCTTATTCTTCCCTGAATGGCGTAGCATTCCCAACAGTCAAATTGAAGTGATCATAATTGGGGTAAATATCCATAAAATAGTGATGCTCGACATATATGCCACCACCGCATTCCAGAAAGGTGATAAATGGCTCATAAGGGTCGGGAATACCATTCGCCGGGACTGCATCAAGTTCCCGTAGACGACACCAAAATAAGTAATTAGATACCCCTAGCACAACATAGATTTTGCCACGGACAAATGGTATCCGGTTGCTATTGTATAATTCGTCCACCCATTGTATTAGGGGAGATGGGAGTTCAATGTCAGGACGAATCTGGAGAGCAAGATTTTCAAAAATATGCTTCTGTCCACTCTGTAAAAACTTTGCCCATTGTCTTACCCTCGACAGAAATTCTAACATCAGTTCTGTAAGTGTTTCGTCTTTCTCCCCCATTCCCAGCGTATCCCACTGAATAGCCTGAAGTCGTGCCAAGGCAATGTTCAAATCGTCGGATGAATTTGAATTACTATTCATAAAAATATTTTTAAAGCATTTTTGCGCTAACATCTCTGACTCAAGGATAATGAGATGGAGGAGGGTTCGCCATTGGCTAAAAATAGCATGAATTCTAAGTTAAGCACCCGGATTGTGGCAAGCATACTCAGCTTTTTCCTGTGGGGAATAGTTGGCATCACAGCAACCGTGGGTTTCGCTCCCACAGCTTTCGCACTCGAATATAATAAAGAAATTTTGATCGAGGCTGATTTTTCAGGACGTGATTTAACAGACTCCAGCTTTACCAAAGCTAATCTTCGCCAGAGCAACTTCAGCCACGCTAATTTAAGTGGCGTCAGTTTCTTTGCAGCAAATTTGGAGTCTGCGAATTTGGAAGGGTCTGACTTGAGAAATGCAACTCTAGACTCAGCTCGCTTCATCAAAACAAATTTGACAAATGCAGTATTGGAGGGAGCATTTGCTGCTAACGCCAAGTTTGATGGTGCAATCATTGACGGAGCAGATTTTACCGATGTGCTGCTGCGTCCAGATGAGCAAAAAAAATTGTGCAAAGTTGCCAAAGGAACTAATCCAATTACAGGACGAGATACCCGTGACACGTTGTTTTGTCCGTAGGGAGTAGGGAGTAGAGAGTAGGGAGTAGGGGGAGATGAGGGAGAATAACTCTTAACTCACCACTCACCACTCCCCACTCCCCATTCCCCTACCAACCACGAGCGCCAATCTGTTCACAGACAAATTGCATTCCTTTGCCTGGTGAAGAATCTGCTACAAAAGGTATTTCTCCTTTTTCCTTATCCTCTTGAAGTAGCTCTCCCCCGGAACCGTAAATGGCAATGCTATTGAGAAAAAGCCGCGATTCTGTACACGATGCATCGAATGTAGTCTCGAAGATGCCATCTCCATACATACCGTAAAGCTTGTATGTTGTGCCCTTAATACTTTTTGTGTCTAGAGCTATGCTGTTTCCTAACTTATCGTGACCTACGGTGATATACCTTTGTGCATCTTCGGCCATCGCTGCGCCACTGGTCAACAAAATAGCGATCGCTCCCACAATCCCGCCTATTTTAATAGACATAAACTTTAAAAATATCAGATTTCATATATTTCTATCCGCAATCCAAAGGATTCTGTCAGGGTAAAAGCACTGAAATCAAGATATAGCAAGGTGTTATATTAATTCGTAATACCTGATGGGAACCGTAAAGCACTAAATAAATAGCTGCAATACTTTTCAAAGTATGAGTGAAACACTTGCTGATATTGCTATACCGCCTCAGTTTCCCGATCACACTCAACTACCAGAGTCTGATGGTACGTTTGTGAAAAATTTTCAAGAGCATCCCCAAACCGTCATTTTGACAGACTCAATTGCTCAAGTTTTGCAACGCCTACATCCAGATGGACAGTATTGCATTGGTCAAGATTGTGGTATTTACTGGCGAGAAACTGAACCACCAGAAAAAGGAGCAGCAGCACCGGATTGGTTTTATGTCCCTGGTGTACCACCAAGGCTAGATGGCAAAAGCCGCCGCTCCTATGTTTTGTGGCGGGAATACATACCGCCATTGATTGCTGTAGAACTAGCTAGTGGTAATGGCGATGAAGAACGAGATGTCACTCCTTTACCTCTGGCTGGTAGTCAGGAAGGCGCAAAACCCGGTAAATTTTGGGTATATGAGCGAATAATCCGAATTCCCTACTATGCCATTTATGAAATTAGTAATGGCAAACTGGAAGTTTATCACCTGGTAGATTTTTCATACCACAAAATGCAGCTTAATGAGCGAGGCCACTACCCAATTCCTCCTTTAGGAGTAGAACTAGGGTTATGGCAGGGAAGCTACTTGAATAATCCTGAGCAATTTTGGTTGCGCTGGTGGGATTTAGAGGGAAATCTGTTACTGATTGGTCAAGAAGAAGCCGAGTTGCAAAGGCAAAGAGCCGAGCAAGCAGAACGAAAAGCTGCACAATTAGCAGAACGGCTTAGGGCAATGGGTGTCAACCCAGATGTAGAGTAATATTTACCCAGCTTTTCAGTAGTAGGTAAATCAGCGATGTCTACGAGGCGCTACGCCAACGCACCTTTCAATAACTTGAGGGCTGTTTTTGCTATCTTCTGGATTGCTCCATCTTCTGGGTTTGGCAGTGAGGCGATCGCATTTCCCACATTTGTATCAGTGGTGGAGCGATCGCTGTTTCTAACGTGAGAACCTTTCGGTAATTCGGGACTTTATTATCAATGCGATCTCCACAACCTGTAAACACCGTATCCAACTACTACTGCTAATGTTGCTGGTGCGGCCACTGTAACAGCAATACCTCCTAGCATTGTTCCTCCTCCGATAGCCGCTAATCCAGAAGTGATTCCAGCTGCACTTAGACCTGTAACACTACCAGCTGCTGAAATTGCACCAACTACTCCAGCAGTACCACCTGCTGCACCTAAAGCAGCACCAACACCACCTGCAATAACTGCTCCGTTATCTTCTTCCATCTTTTCGTTACCTTTAATACAGGGTTTAAATGAATAGCAACCTAAGTCAAGCTATTTAAGATATTTGTGGCATAAAACTTTTCTATACACCTAGAGTGATTTATCTGAATTAATTTAAAATTTAAATCAAGATATTTAACACAACTGAGTATTTTTAAGCATACTTAATACTAAGTAATGGCTGTGCTCGTAGTTATAAAAGATTGAACCAATGCTGCCTAAAGCTTTAGTAAATTAAAAACCGTGATTTCTCTGAGGTGTTTATAGCCAAAAGAGACTTAAATCATGTATAGAATATTTTTTCTAGTTCACATACTAATTCAGAGTAAAGTCAATGTTTTGGTTTTTAATCCCAGTTATTGGAGGTATTTTAGGTTGGCTATTCTCCGTTTGGGATGAATTATCAACTGAGATGAAGGAAAAAATTATTGAGATTGTCATCTCAAGCTTTGTAGAATTATTCAAACAATACTATAAGTACTACAAAAATCAGTAAACTCAAAAAATATTGAACAAGATAAATGAATAATTTTGAGGATTTTTATAAAAATTTCAAGCAACTAGCTCATGCTGACACTACGGAAGAACCTTCAACAACTCAAGAACTTTCAACAACTGTAGCTGTTAATATTCAAAAAGCTTTATTACCTGCAATTGGATTGTCGATAGGACTTGGCAATACACAAAAAGCAGAGGAATTTAGCAAAGGGGTTGCCAATTACGCTACAAGTGGTGAGGTTATCTCTTCTCTGAGTGAAAAAGTAGGCAAGCCAAAGGAAAATGAAACCGAACAAGAATTCGTAGAACGAGCGAGCCAGATACTTAGAGAAATTTTAAAGAAAAAATTTAAAATTTAGGGCTTGATTAATCTACTCAAGGCCAAAGCCTTAATATCCAATGTCCCATTCGCAGTTTTATTTGTAACCCTACACTAAGAGAGTAAATAAATGTAAATATGTAAATCTTGCAATCACCTACTTCTTACTTTGATACCACAAGCGTTTTGACATTGAGCAGGAACTAGCTAAAAAATAGCGATCGCCCTCCAGCAAGTACGCAGGGTTGACCTCTTAATCAATCAGGCTATTCAATCCCCGTTTTTTAACTAAGTGCAACAGCTTAAGAGCAGTGCCACTGGGACGCTTCTGACCGATTTCCCACTTTTGAACCGTTGATAGACTTGTATTCAAAATCGCAGCAAACACTGCCTGACTGACATGAGATGATTCACGTATTTCCTTAATTTGCTTAGGTTCTAGCGGTTCAATTGGAGACAAACACAGACTGTCGAATTCCCGCAATGTAGTTTGATCCATCAGTCCAGCCTTGTGCAGCCCCGTAGCCGTTTCGTGAACGGCTTCAAGAATCGCTGATTTCTTCTTCGCCATTGCAAATTACCTCCATCAATTCATCTTCCACCTTGGCCTTTTCGAGATCCTCTAGCGTGTAAGATAACAGCACCGATGCCAGCTTTTTTAATGCTTCTTCTTCTTTTTTGTTAATGTTACTGCGCTCATTTTTCGGGAAGCCGAAAACAAAAAACCAGCAATCTCCCTTGTTGGTCGCCACCAGTGTGCGAAAGCCACCACGCTTACCTTGTCCAGAGCGGGCAATCCGCTTTTTGAACAGTCCGCCTCCTAGATCGGCTTCGTAAAGTCCTGCCATCATTTCGTTTACAGCGACGCAGAGGCTAAGGTCATTTAAACCCTCTTTGCGTGCCCAACGGTCAAACCATCGGGTTTTGTAGATTATCATGCTATGGTCATTACCTTCGCTTATTATATAGCACTTAGTGCTATGTTCGGCAATACACCATAAAAGTCAAAAAGCTTGAACAAAGACCGATCGCAACATTACAGCAATTTTCAAGTAAATAGACCACGCAGTAGGGGCACAGCATTGCTCATTGGTGTCAACTTAAGCTTAAACGCTTGTCCCACATACGCTTTACCCCACCCCTCAATCCCCTCCCCGAAGATCGGGGAGGGGAGGTTTTGCGTCAGCAAAGCCGGGGTG
>NZ_JACJSJ010000147.1 GCF_014698115.1 Nostoc sp. FACHB-973 | reverse complement strand
ATAACAAGGGATGAGGGGGCAACCTTACGACCAGTACAACGACGTTGATGATGACGTAACATACCAAAAGCGTGTTCTAAGTCATTATTAGTTCTGGGAAAATCTTCAATTTCATAACAATGAAAAAGTCCAGACCAGTAGCTGTGGGTGGTTTTTATAAAGTTATCGATTGCAGTGTTCAGGGTACCAGCTTTCTGCTTTTGTTGGGACATTTCTGTCAACAGTTGATGATAACTTTGTTTGACTCCAGCAGCATCAAGACCTATTTTATTATTGAGAATATTACTAGCTTGTATCTTCCCACTGATATGCAACTATAACAGGTGAAAATAAAGATGTAGTCGCAGATAATCCCTTAGCTAGAAGGTGTTTTAGGTTGACCAAAGGTGGTGGTAAAGCACTTTTTTTTTCCATCCGTTCTAAGCTTTGTTCTATCAAAGTCAAATTTTCTTGTAACTTTAATCCAGATGCCTCTAACGGTGGATGACCATCATTGGTTATCGAACTACGGACTGCCGAGCAATAATCTTCAATAATAGTCACCATTTTTTGATCTTCATTGGTAACACTACGTTCAATGTCTCGTAATCCTCTAACTTTTTTTTTTCAATTCCTTTTTTGCATGTCTATCCGCCTCATATATGGGTTTAATTGCTTCTTTCAGGTAATGGTAATGACATAAACCATGAGCAATACTAGGTAATGCTAACCCAACAGCTTTGCGAATTGATTGTTGTCCATCACTAACAACTCCATCAATTGGTACATCCAGGGTATTAGTTACTTCTAATAATAATGCTACTAAATCTTCATTTCTTGATGATGCTAAAGTTTTAGCAAGTAAAATTTCTCCTGATAAGCAATCTCGAATTACCCATAGTACCTCATGTCCAATCTCTGGCTGCATCCCATCGATAGCTAATATCACCCGTCCTTGATTTTTAACTATTGCTTTTAACCTTTTATGGTCTTTTAGCCATAAAGAAAGTAATTCGTCATATCTGTCAATTAGGTGCGTGACCGTTCGTTGACTTATACATATACCCTTTAATTCGAGATGAGTGTGTATTTGGGGAACACTTCTATGTTCCTGGTAGCGTAAGGCTCCTATATAAGCAATCACATCCAAACCAAATTCGTTTTGTGGTAGAGCTAGCGAGCCTTCTTGCTCTGGTCGATATGCTTTTTTGTACCGCAGACATGACTTATTTTGACATCGCCGAATTTTTAGCTGTAGTTCTACTACGCCATTTAACGTTCTTATATGTCGAGGATTATTGTATTCATTCCACATTGCTTGACCGCACGAAGGGCATTTTTTTTGAACACAATCGAGTACTTCAAACGATGTTGCTTCTGGTTTTAGACTTTTTCTTGCCAAGTTTTTGCGCCATTATTTCGCTACAAGGTCAAGATTACAGGATTTCCGCTCTTCTCTAGTAAGTTTTACCACGTTAGAGTCAATGAACTCCTGATCACTCCAGATAAAACGGTTATTTGGTGTAAAAGTGACTTGAATTGTTAAGTTTAACTTTTGAATTAATGTAGCAAAAGGGCGATCTGTTGGAGTCATCACCCGCAGTTCGGTAATTTGGTATTGCTCAATCCATTGGAGTAAAGGTGTATTGAAATCTTGGCTTTGAGCGTATGTTACTGGGAAGCCAAGCGATCGCAATTCGGCAGCAAAGTGACGCATGGCTGACCAGACCAATACCAGTTTTTGCAAATGATAAGGAAGTTGCCCTGCATGGGCAAGAGATTCGATAAAAATCACAGGAGTCTGTTGGTGTTGTTGTAGGCAACTCTCTAGCGCTGACTGCCCAGCCCAAAGTTGATCTCCGAGAACCCAAACGCCAATAGTCATGCCCTTGCTTCCTCTCAATCCGTGCGTTGGCAACGTGATGACAAAATGCTACTCAATCAAGTGTAACTTTATTGCTACAAAAACTTTCTCAATGAAAAAGCAGATGAAAGCCCAAAAGCTCTAGTGCTAATGTACTATTGGAGTGAGAAATTTCTCAAATATATCGAATCACAAATTAAAGAGAGAATAGTCGTTCTCGCCGCTTGGTAGAAATGGTAATACTTCAAAAACAATGCAGACGAGGAAGATAGTTCACGTAGACATGGATGCCTTCTACGCATCGGTGGAACAGAGGGACAACCCTAGCTACCGAGGTAAACCGTTAGTAGTCGGTGGCAGCCCGAATCAACGAGGCGTAGTTGCAGCAGCCAGTTATGAAGCTCGTAAGTTTGGCATTTACTCAGCAATGCCCTCAGTAACAGCAATTGCCAAATGCCCTGGACTGATATTTGTCAGACCGAGATTCGATATTTACCGAGAAATTTCTGCTGCAATCCACGCTATCTTCAAACGCTACAGTGATTTAGTGGAAGGAGTTGCTTTAGACGAAGCATATTTGGACGTTACTGAGAACCGACAAAATATCCCCTACGCTTCTACGATCGCAAGACACATCAAAACTGCGATTTTCCAGGAAACTCAGTTGACAGCAACCGCAGGCGTATCAATTAACAAGTTTCTTGCAAAAATGGCATCAGGGCAGAACAAGCCGAATGGACTAACGGTGATTTTACCGGAGCAAGCAATTGCCTTCGTAGAACAGCTGCCGATTGAAAAGTTTCACGGGATTGGAGAGGTCACGGCGGCGAAGATGCATTCACTTGGCATTCATACTGGCGCAGACTTAAAGGAGCGATCGCTGACTGAGTTAACACACCACTTCGGTAAAGCAGGTAATTATTACTATAAGATTGCCAGAGCAGAAGATGATCGCCTAGTTGAAGCAAATCGAGTTCGTAAATCAGTTGGTGCAGAAACCTCGTTTGCAAGTGATTTAAGCGATGTCGGTCAGATGTTGCAAGAACTCGAACAGATTGCCCAAATTGTCGAGCAACGGTTAGAGCAGCACGAAACGCGTGGCCGCACATTAACTCTGAAAGTCAAGTTTTCTGACTATCAGCAGTTAACCCGTAGTAAGACAATGCTTGCTCCCATCAGTGAACTTGATACGATTTTTGAGATAGCCAAAACACTATTTTTATCAATTGAACTGGAGAATCGTGGTATCAGGTTGTTGGGGATTTCCTTGTCTAACCTTGATAATGCCCAACAGTCACAAGCGATTCAATTGCCCTTATTTCAGAATGGGAACATCATATTTTAGCGTAGGGTATAGCCCAGACTTCGACTGCGTTCAGTACAAGAAGCTCAGTTACCGTCGTAAGCATTTCACAAGCTCATCAGTGACTGCAATTGTGTGTCTGAATTATCTCCCAATTCTTGTTGTAATTGGGAGAGTTGGTTTTCTAACGCTTCAGCAGTATGAATGAGATTCGACTCTTGGGCTATTTTTAGCTGGGTTTCTTTAATAGATATTTTTCTCACCAGTTCATTCACTGCATCGACTGAATCATCATTTTCAGTAATCATGGCTTCATCACGAATATCCGTTTTTAGCAGGAATAATTGCTACAAAGCTTGCTATGTATGAATAAAAATTAGCTACATTTTTCATTTTACACAAGTATATTAAAAAAGATGTTTCCTTTCAAAACTTGCTTGAGTGATACCAATGCAGACACAGGTGTTAGAACTAGAAAAAATCGCTGACAAAATTAGAAAACTATTCGCACTTAGCCAATCTCCCAACGAAGCAGAGGCAAGCGCCGCCGCAGCTAAAGCCCAAGAAATGCTAACCCGGCACAATTTATCAATAGCCTCACTCCAAGATTGGACACCTCAACCACTAGAAGAAGAAGTGGTTCGCCAGTTAAAACGTATGACATCGTGGAAATTTATTTTACTAAGTGGTGTTTGTTGGGGGAATTACTGCTCTGCGATCACCAGACACTACCATAGCGGGTCTAAAATGATTATCTTGGGGCGAACAGTGAATATCGTCTCTACTCAGATTCAGTTTGAGTATCTTGAACAAACTATTGAACGACTGGCAAAACTTGCCCAAGGCGATCGCGCTTTTAGAAATGCCTTTAAATTAGGTGCTGCTAATAGATTTGTAAGTAGGATTCTTGAGAATCGTGATCAACAGAAAAATCAAGGGATTGCTGGAACTACTGAATCAGTTGCAGTACCCGCCATTATCGTACAAGCGCTCTACGAAAAACTAGAATCTGAGTTAGAAGCATATCTAAACAAGGTGAAAGTTAAACAAATGGCGGTACCATCAATTGGTTCAAAAGACGGATATTTCTCTGGTATATCTGCGGCTGATTCTGTCTCTCTTAATCGCCAAGTTAGTAGCAGTCAACAGCACTATCTGCCAGGTTAATTAAGACGTATCACATCTGCTAATTAATCTTTTGAGACATTTCTAAACTGCCCAAAATCTTCTTTGGCTATTGGGTAGTGTAACCGAAAGTTAAAGATAATTTTTAGGGATTGCTCAGACGGGCTAACATCCCTAAACCTAAACCAAAAATTAAGGTAAGTCTCAAAATTAGCACAGTGTGCAACTGACTAAAAAATGGAAGTAATTGATTTTTTACTGCGACTGAACTAAAAGCACCAGCCCAAGCGATACTTAGTACTACCAATAAAACTACATATAATGTTATTCCTCCACTAAAAGCTAAAAGTAAAATTCCAGTTACACCGTGGCTTAATATGTAACACCAACCTAAAGTTTTAGCCCAACTGATAACGCCAAAAAATTTCCAAGCAAAAGTGCGAGTCAATGTTAAAGTCAAAAATATTAAAGTAACTCTGGATAAAGTAAAGGCACTGCTCTGCTGTAAAGCCTCATCCCAAACTGCTGTCCAAGCAAATAACCAGCCTAGCATTACATAGCAAGATAAACTAAATACCATTTTCATCCAAACAATATATATTGCAAACATTTCTAAATTAACCTTACTTATTAATAAATATTTGAACAAATAGTATTTAATATATGAACTATTAAAATAATCCATAATAACTCATTATTACTGATAATGATTCTTGTAACTTATTGAGCGACAGTTTATAATATTCTATAAAGATGATTAAGAAAAATGATTAAGCCTAAAAATGTGTATCGCGGACACTCAATAGAAAAAGTTGGTCACGGTAAAAGAGCGGAATTTAAAACAACTATCAATGAAAAAGAATGGTCTGCTGTGACTGAATTAGAGGTAAAAACAGCAATTGATGCTTGGATTGATGAAGGAGTAGAGCCTTAGTTATTGCCTGCATAGCTTAAAAATGCCCTGGACAATCCGAATCGATAGCCCATCACCGTAAAATCGAAACTCGACCAACTCACCTAATCGAAACATAAGTTTTTCTTTAATGTTCGGTTGTAAGTTGCCTGTGCCGACGCAAGGAAAACCCCACGTAAACTGTAGGCAAGATTTGCAATATTCATGCAGAGGTATAAATAATTACTAAATTATAAACTAAATGCTGGTAAAAGATGATTGTAGTAAATTTATATACTCTATTGATGTAAATAACTCAGTAGAGTACTTTTGTGAAAGTGCGCCTAATGTAAGCAATCGCCCCTTCTGTGTCCTTGTTACAACCGCCCTCCACAGCCTACGATCGCTCCTTGGGGTAATGGTGGATTTATGTTGGTTTGACCAAATTTTGACAACCATTGGTTGTCACGCACTCAGCTCCCGGGTGTTCCATTGGGCTTGGTTGATTGCGTCTAATCTTTGTATAGTGCAGCTTTAAAAGTTTTTCGTTCTTTTTGCATAAAGTACAGAACTTGAACTGAAGAGTATTACATAGCGAACGAATTATATGTAAAGCAGGGGGCAACACTTTAAAACTCCCATATTTATTTTTTTGCAAGCACTGCTCTGGACTCCTTGCCCCAGGGCAGTTTTTCATTGCACAGGCGGTTAACTAGAGTTAACACTCATGCTCAGTAACTTTGTATTAGACATGCAGTGCATTATTTACTTTGTATAAGAGGAATAATTGCATTACAGCTCGTAAGAATTTTGATTTTTAAAAAGCATAAAGGAGGTAATAATTTATGGGAACTTATTTAATGCTTGGCAGCGGAGCATTTTGAATACTGACTTATATTTTGTTGATTCAACGCGGATTTAAAGATCAAACGTATGGAATGCCGTTGGTTGCGTTGTGTGCCAATCTTTCATGAGAATTTATATTTTCTCTACATTTCAACTTGTCTATTTTTGTTTATTCGGCAGCCTTATTTAATATTTAGCCCCACTTTAAAAATCTTAACGCTACCTAGTTTACCGGACTTTCTTCTTCCTTACAAAGATGTGCGTTTACCTATTGCCGACTGTAATGAGTATATACATGGCTGGTGGATTCCAGCACCATTACCAAAAGAGCTGGAAGTCCCTAAGCAAATTGTTACAAAAGCCAGTGTTAAGGGAAAACTTAAAATAAGGAACTATTTTCAATGCTGGGGTATGGGTGCATGAACGTTAATTTTAGAGGAGTAAAGCTGTGAAATTATTTTGGAATACAAGTTTTTATGGAATTTTTTGGATCTGGAATCTGACATTTTTAATGTTAGTTTACATAGGGATATTGCCATACGTAGGCGTACCATTATTTCAGGCAACCTTAACAGGTGATATCCCATCTGAATTTTCTTTGACTCTAGTTACTTTAATTGCCATCCCCACAATTTCCAGTATTATCGGTGGTTGGAGATTTACCAAACAACCTTTACAACTAATTCGCCTATTTTATGGTATAGAAGCACCACTGTTTTTATTGTGTTTGTTGCGGTTATTTGTGATCCGAGAACTGACATCAGCCAGTAGCCAAATTCTGATAACAATGGGCGTATGTATAGCTGCTTTTACTGGAGAGTTATTTTGGGGTTATGCTTCCCGACGTAAAAGTGGTTTGCAATGGGCACAAATGTTAGCCCATACATTAATGCTAGTATTTGGAATTTATGCAGGTGCGGTGTTGTTATTTTACGCCTTGCCTTTAGCAGTATTTCTGTTGCAAGAATTCCTCAAATTTGCATGGCTAAAACTATTATGGGATGTACTATATCACTCAGCTTTTGTGGGAGGGTTATTTATAATAATTCCTTGGCTGGCTATTGTTAGTTTCAGTGCTACATTGTTTATTGCAATGCCATCGGCGTTAACAGCAATGTATGTACATTCAGGAGCAAAAATTTTAAGAACCTTTGCTTCAGAACATGGTAAGAATAAAACATTTGCTGGTGCTGGTGCAGTTATTGTGGCGTTTGCAGTTACTTTTGTATCTTTACAACAACAACCCCAAGTATTAGCTTTTTCACTCTTAGCTAATGCACCTACAAATGATAGCGATCGCCAAACGCTCGTAGCCAAATCAGAACAAATTCGTACAGGATTAGTTAATGCTTATTTATCTTCTTACCGCTACCTTAGCAGCAAGCAAGAAAATAACCATATCAGTGCTATGTATCATCATGTATTAGGCTTAGATAAATCGGCCACTGATGGATTGCAAGCAACTTATAACTTTCTGATGTCACCATTTTTATATAATGGTTCTGACAAAGATACCGCCAAGGCAGAGAAACTTTACGCCGATTTTTTTGATACACCTCTACAAAAAGCAGAAAAAACAGCAGTTAGTCACGCAGTACAATCTACTTTTAATGAACAAGAAGTTAAAGCAGGTTTATTAAATATCAACGAAAAAAAAGTTTTATTAGTATCACAAGAAGTCACAGTTAAAGAACATGGTGATTGGGCTGATGTGGAATTATACGAAATTTATAAAAACCAAACACAAGAAGTTCAGGAAGTTTTTTACTCCTTTTCTTTGCCAGAAAGCGCTGTAATTACTGGCTTATGGTTGGGAGATACTAATAAATTAGACCAACGTTTCCCTTTTGTTGTCTCTGGTCGCGGTGCTGCCCAGAAAGTTTATAATTCTCAAGTTAGACGTTCACGCCCCATAGATCCGGCTTTGTTGGAACAAGTAGGGCCGAGACATTATCGCTTACGGGCTTTTCCTATTCCTCCAAAGAATGTACAACAAATACAAGGGCAACCACCACTCCCCACAGAAATGCACCTATGGTTAACTTACAAAGTGCTGGGGCAAGACTTGGGTTGGGAAATGCCCGATTTAGGGGAAAGACGTAATATTTTCTGGACTAATCAAACCAAGCGTATCCGCAACGGCAAAGAAATCGGTTTGAAAGACGATGCTTGGTTAGAAAAATTCATAAGAGCAAGTGGAAAAATTCAACCTGTATTACATGAAGTAAATTTAGAGTCTGGCTACAAAATATTAGCTAAACCCTTATCTAGTCAAGATTACACCTTACCCAAAGGCCAGCGAGTTGCTGTAGTTCTCGATACTTCTCGCAGCATGGGGGAACATATTAAAGAATTGCTGCAAACATTATCATGGTTGAAACAACACAGCTTTGCAGATAATGATTTGACAAACAACGATGCAGATTTATATCTCAGTGTTTCTCCAGGTGCTGCACCCAAACGCTTAGATAATCTCCAGCAATTCCAACCGGAAAAAGTCGCCTTTTACGGTACAATTCAACCCCAAGAAATGCTGACACAGTTTAACAATTTGCGTGGAGATACAGCTTATGATGTCGTTTTGTTGTTGACTGATGAAGGCAGTTATGAATTATCGAAGAACAATAAAACCGTCCCTAATACGCCTGCACCTTTGTGGATGCTACATCTAGGTGGATTACCTGGGGCTTATAATGATGGCATGATTAAATTATTACAAGATAGTGGTGGTGGAGTTGCTGTTAATATTTCTGAGGTGCTACAACGAATTGCTACTAAATCAGTTTTAGGCAACTCTGTTGTGAGTGTTGTTAATGGTTATGCTTGGTATTTGCAAACATTAGACACAGCAATTGCAAGTAGCAACCAACAAGATGATTTCTTGCCATTAGCAGCTAGACAATTAATTTTAGGGTTGAGTAAAAAAGTTACGTTAGACAACCTCAAAGGTTTAGATGCGATTCACGGCGTAGCCAAAAAGTATAAGATTGTCAGCCCTTATTCTTCGATGTTGGTATTAGTCAACGATGAACAAAGACGGTTACTCAAAGAAGCAGAAGCCCAAAGCGATCGCTTTGACCGTAAAGTTGAGAACGGGAAGGAAAATCTCTCTAAACCCGTTAATCCCTTGAAAGTTAGTGTACCTGAAGCATCAGGGGGATGGTTTTTAGGTGTGAGTGCGATCGCTTTATTCATTCTTGTGAAGCGTCGGCGTTAATTACAGCATATTTCAGGTAAATGAAAGACATCTCCGAAAAAGAATTGTTTTGACGTAGCACTGCTACGTCTCTACAAGGTTTCTGGGGGGAGCATATTTAATTTCTGGAGATGTCTAATCTTTTAAACGTAGTAATCGCCAAAAATCTTTCTCGTGCTGCTATGCTTATCAGCAAATTAAGGGACTTTGGAAACAGTTAAAGCACAGTAAGAAGGAACTGGGAATTGGTGAAGAGCCATCCGCAATAGCCTGAACTTATTCTAAGTTTAGTCCATCGGTTAGTCATACAGTCACTCCGAATAATTTGCTCTGTGCAGATATAAATAGTTGTGTTGCAAAACTGGGAGGCACAGAATAGCCGATAATTGACCCAGCCGTAGCAGTTTCGTTGGGAAATTCGTACCAACCAGGAAAACCCTGTAACCTCGCTGCACCTTGGATAGACAAAGACTTGACCGTACCATCCGGCAACCAGATATCAGCGAACTTACTACGGTTGCAGCCTTTGTGATCGGTGAAGTGCGTAGGCGCAGCCCGCCGCAGGCATCGCAGAATGGTGTTGCAAGGTAAATGCCCAGGCTTGTACTTCAGTCCGTTGCGTCCTCCAACTCTCTCTAGTAGCAGTGGTGTTGGTTCGTTAGCTGCCAGAAATTGTTCTACCGCTTGCCGTTGTTTGGGGAGTAGCTGGGAATCGGTCATGCTGGGGATTAGATGGGCGATCGCCCCATACCAACCACAAGCTGTAGTTCCCGAAGGTAAAGCAACGCGAAACCCTCTACTTGCAATCAGGACTAACCGCCGCCGCGTCTGGGGTAGTCCGAATTTGTCCATGTTGACCACGCTGTAATCGACCGAGTACCCCTCTTGCTCCAAAGCTGACAGAATGATACTGAAACTCTGACTGTTCTGATAGCGTGGGACATTTTCAAGAGTGAACACCCGTGGCTGTAACTGTCGGATGGCTTCTGCTACTGCGATCACAGCCGTCAAATCATCAGCCGTTTCAAGCGCAACACCCGCTTTTGCAGTGTGAGCTTGACTGAAGTTGGCGCATACTGGGGAGGCATGGAGATAGTCAGGGTATCGCGGAAAACCTATGAATCCTAACTGTGCTATTTCTTGGACTGTTAGCTGGATTATTCTACAGCCATATTCCCTGAAATTGCGGTGATGGGTTTTGGCGATCGCCTGACTTAGTTCTGGTTTTGTGGGGTCGAACTCCACCGCAATGACTGGACGAATCCCGGCTTGCACCATTCCCGCTTCAATTCCGCCGCCACCCGCGAAAAGTACTACAGCGATCGGTGCATCATCTGGCAGAACTGGTTTTATTTTTGTGTTATCAAAATTTTTGCAGACATCTAATTTTGATGATGGCTTTTTGGTTTTCGCTTTTTTGATAAAGGCGATAATATCTTCCCTAATTGCCCCTTGTTGTTGCATTAGACGAATCATGTGGACAGCGCCAGGGGGAATTGAGCCGATACTTTTACCCTTCCAAACGCCGTTGTGTTTTTCCTTCCAATTAAACCCCCATCGCCAACAAAAGGGGTCATTTGGGTCACGTTCACCAATCACACGGGGATAAAAAGCGTTTGAGCCATCAAGTAGCTTTTTAGTTTCGAGGTACGGATAAAGACATCCGACTGGTTCTCCTTGCGAGGCTTTGACCCCTTTCTCTAAGAATTTTTCGGGTATTGCAGATAACTCAGCTATTACTGATTTAGTCATGCAGCCACCTCCATGACCAAATCATCGGGTACTTCAAAGATCCCCAATCGCCCAATGTAAGGAATTGGTGTAATCTCGCGGGTTCTCCAGCTTCCAGTGATATTGCCCAGCCATCCCCCAGCCAGATGCAACTTGTGAGAACTTGCAATCTACTATTGTGACAATGCCAATAATACCAATTATCTAAAAACTGGCTACAGATAAAGCCAACAAAATATATTGCCTTCGAGCAATAGATGCAATAACTGGTTTGCTTAATTTCCCAATTTCAGCATAGAGAGCAGCACGTAATTCATCGAGGTTTTTTGGTAATAACCAACGAAGTCGCCGCCTAATATATTGCCAAACCTGCTCAATTGGATTTAACTCAGGGGAATGTGCAGGCTGAAATAATAAAATGATGTTATCTGGCATTTGAAGAAGTTTGGCTTTATGAAATGCACCATTGTCGAGTTGAATAATTAGTACAGAATCAGCAAAATTTTCAGAAATCAGATTGAGGAAAATCTGGAAACAGTCAGTATTAAGATGCGAAAATTCCCAAAAAAACTCTCTCCCGTGAGTGGTTCGATGATTTCATATAAAACTGTTGGATATATAATATTTAAAAATTTACTAATTTCTTAATAAGTTTTTCCATCATTCATCAACAATAAAATCAGAATCTTTTTTCTGACGTAGGGATTATCATGCTCTTTTAGCGTTTTTAGTAGCCGTCCCTTCTGCTCTTGGGAAAGATGATTTTTTGCTGGCATAGGTGGCTGATACTAAATTAATTACTTAATCTCTTATTATACAATTAAGCTGCGTAACAGCTTATCACATGTATAAATATTCTTAGTTATCTTAAGTGTTTATTCGTAAATGACTGATTATAAGACTGAGTAAATAGTCTTAGTAAATATTGGCAATAATTCCTGATGTGAGTTATCAAGATAATTCCAGCCCATATTCATGATTTATTTTGCTATACAGAGGCATTGATTATTTTTATACTCAACTACGTCCAAATTTCTCCAACAAAATTTGAAATTTATAATTCAACTTATTTATGTTAGCCACCTCTACCACTACTGCCCCAGAAGAGAATAACTTAATTCAGTGTGATGCCGATCAAGGATTTATCTCCTGGCTGAGTCAAGCCGGAGGCTCAGTTGCCATCACCACCTACCAAGCCGGGAAACTAGCACTAGTAGGCTGGAATGGGCAACAGATTACCATGCTGTTACGCCAATTTTCCAAACCAATGGGATTGGCAGTTAATGGTTCACGTTTAGCACTGGCTAGCCATTACGAAGTCTGTTTACTAGCTAATGCAAGAGCCTTAGCTTATGAGTTTTTAGAAGACCAGCCCGGACGGTACGATGCCCTTTATCTGCCACGGATGGCATATTTCACAGGCGACCTGAACATTCACGACCTGGAATTTGGCAGAGAAGGGCTGTGGATTGTCAACACCCGCTTTTCTTGCCTTTCTACCTTGAGTCCAGACTTTAGCTTTGTACCGCGCTGGCATCCCAAATTTATTTCCGAGGTAGTGCCAGAAGACCGCTGCCACCTGAATGGGTTAGCGATGGTGGATGGCAAACCCAAGTATGTGACTGCCCTCGGTGCAACAGATACCGTCGGGGGCTGGCGGCCAGGCAAAGCCAACGGTGGAGTCGTAGTGGAAGTAGAGAGCAATGAAATTATTGTAGATGGATTATCAATGCCCCATTCCCCAATTTGGCATGACGGGTTTTTGTGGTTACTCAACTCTGGTGCAGGAGAAGTATGGCGCATTCATCCAGAATCAGGAGACAAACAGGTAGTCTGTGTACTCCCTGGATTTCTGCGGGGATTGTGCTGCGTCGGGTATTACGCCTTAGTAGGACTATGCCAGATTCGGGAACGGCATATTTTTGGGGGGTTGCCCATTACTCAAAGGTTTGAGCAGTTGCTTTGTGGTGTGGCAGTTGTGGATTTGCGGAATGGTCAGCAGGTGGGGATGCTGAAGTTCACCGCAGGCTGTCAAGAACTTTATGATGTGCAGTTCCTTGCTGGCGTGCAGCGTCCAATGGTTTTAAATCAGGAACGAAAAGAAATCCGCCAAGCATTTACTGCACCAGAGTTGAACTACTGGCTGCGACCGAGTGCTGTGATTCCTAATGACTAAGGAATCTGCTTAATCAGAGCGTAATTGTTGAAATCAAAATTTTTAATTTTTAAGAGAGGTTTTTTCATGGCTGAATTCAAAGTCAATACTTACACCAACAGCTCTCAATTTGACCCCACAGTAGCAATGGATACCGATGGGGACTTTGTTATTTCCTGGACTAGCTATGGTCAGGACGGGTCTGGTTATGGGATATATGCCCAACGCTACAACAGTGCTGGGGTCGCTGTTGGGGGCGAATTCAAAGTCAATACTTACACCAACAACTTTCAAGTTAACCCCACAGTAGCGATGGATGCCGATGGGGACTTTGTTATTTCCTGGCAAAGCTATGGTCAGGATGGGTCTGGTTATGGGATATATGCCCAACGCTACAACAGTGCTGGGGTCGCTGTTGGAGGCGAATTCAAAGTCAATACTTACACTAACAGTGCTCAAAGTAAATCTACAGTAGCGATGGATGCTGATGGGGACTTTGTTATTTCCTGGCAAAGCATTGGTCAGGATGGGTATGGTTATGGGATAAATGCCCAACGCTACAACAGTGCTGGGGTCGCTGTTGGAGGCGAATTCAAAATCAATACTTACACCAACAGCAATCAAAATAACCCCACAGTAGCGATGGATGCTGATGGGGATTTTGTCATTTCCTGGCAAAGCTTTGGTCAGGACGGGTCTAGCTCTGGGATATATGCCCAACGCTACAACAACACAGTAATCACCTCTGGTTCTATCTCTGCCTTGGCCTACACCGAGAATGCCACAACAGCCATCAACTCAGGCATCATTATTAGCGACTTAGACTCCGCTAACCTAGTTAGTGCCACTGTCAGCATCACCAGTGGTTTCGTCTCTGGTCAAGACACCCTCGCCTTCACCAACCAAAATGGGATTACGGGCAGCTACAACACCAGCACAGGCGTTTTAACCTTAACCGGCAGTGCCACTGTTGCTAATTATCAAACTGCACTGCGTTCCATTACTTATACCAACAGCAGTGACAACCCCACTACTACACCTCGTACCATCAGCTTTCTAGTTAATGATGGCACTGCTAATAGTACCGTGGTTACGCGGAATATTAATATTACGGCAGTCAATGATGCGTCCTTTGCTACTGCCACCAACTCTGCTTTGGCATACATCGAGAATGCCACAACAGCCATCGACTCAGGCATCACCCTCAGCGATGTAGACTCCCCCAATCTGGCTAGTGCCACCGTTAGCATTACCAGTGGCTTTATTTCTGCTCAAGACACCCTCGCCTTTACTAACCAAAATGGGATTACGGGCAGCTACAACAGCAGCACGGGTGTTTTAACCTTAATCGGTAGTGCCACCCTTGCGAATTATCGAACCGCACTGCAATCTATTACTTATACAAACAGCAGCGACAATCCCAGTACTACACCTCGTACCGTCAGCTTTGTGGTTAATGATGGGACTAATAATAGTACCGTCGTTACCCGCAATATTAATATTACGGCGGTGAATGATGCCCCAGTCGTTGCCAACCCCATTACTAACCAAACAGCGACAGAAGACACTGCCTTCAGCTTTGCTTTACCAGCAAATACCTTCGCCGATGTGGATGCAGGAGATAACCTTACCTACAGCGCCACATTAGAAAATGGTGACCCACTTCCCAGTTGGTTAACCTTCAACGGTACTACCTTCAGTGGTACTCCCACAAATGACAACGTTGGTAGCCTCAATATTAAAGCGATCGCTAGTGATGGAACGGCAACTGTCAGCGATGTTTTTGTACTGGCAGTAGTTAATACCAATGATGCCCCAGTCGTTGCCAACCCCATTACTAACCAAACAGCGAGAGAAGATACAGTATTTAGCTTTGCTTTACCAGCAAACACTTTCGCTGATATGGATGCAGGGGATAACCTCACCTACAGCGCCACGTTAGAAAATGGTGACCTACTTCCGAGTTGGTTGAGCTTCAACGGTACTACCTTCAGTGGTACTCCCACAAATAATCACGTTGGTAGCCTCAATATTAAAGCGATCGCCAGTGATGGAACGGCAACTGTCAGCGATATTTTTACACTGGCAGTAGTTAGTACTAATGTGATTAATGGCACAATAGTAGCGGACAACCTGACTGGGACGGTGAACAAGGATATCATCTCAGGATTGCTGGGCAATGACACGCTCAACGGACTAGGTGATAACGACACACTTGATGGAGGCGATGGAAATGATTTGTTAGATGGTGGTACAGGTAACGATAGCCTCATTGGTGGTAAAGGCAATGACACTTATACTGTAGACACCATCGGCGATACTATTGTTGAATCCGCCAGTGCAGGTACAGATTTAGTCAAGTCTTCGGTGAATTGGGTATTGGGAAATAACCTGGAAAACTTGACTCTGACTGGAACCGACGCAATCAATGGTACTGGTAACAGCCTCAATAACATTCTGACGGGAAATACTGGGGCTAACACCTTGAGTGGAGAAGCTGGCAATGATACCTTATTGGGTGATGCAGGTAATGACAGCTTGTCAGGCGGTGCAGGCAATGACATCTTAGATGGAGGTTTAGGAGCTGATAGTCTAAATGGTGGAATCGGTAATGACACTTACATCGTGGACAATGTTAGCGATATTATTATCGAAGGCTTAAATGCAGGCACAGATTTAGTCAAGTCTTCGGTGAATTTTGTGTTGGCAGATAACGTAGAAAACTTGACTCTGACTGGAACCGACGCAATCAATGGTACTGGTAACAGCCTTAAGAATATCCTGATTGGTAATACTGGTGCTAATAGCTTGAGCGGGGAAGATGGCAATGATAGCCTCGTTGGTGGTGCAGGTAATGACACCTTGTTAGGTGGTGCAGGCAATGACACCTTGGATGGAGGTTTAGGAGCTGATAGTTTCAATGGTGGAGCCGGCAATGACACTTATATCGTAGATAATCTCGGCGATCTTATTGTCGAAGGCTTAGATCGAGGCATAGATTTAGTCAAGTCTTCGGTGAGTTTTGTGTTGGCAGATAACGTAGAAAACTTGACCCTGACTGGAACCGGGGCAATAGATGGTACTGGTAACAGCCTTAATAACATCCTGATAGGAAATACTGGTGCTAACTTTTTGAGCGGAGGAGATGGTAACGATAGCCTCTTTGGTAGTTCAGGTAATGACACCTTGTTAGGCGGTGCAGGCGATGATACTTTGGATGGAGGTGTAGGAATTGATACTCTCAATGGTGGAGCCGGCAATGACACTTATATCGTAGATAATCTTGGCGATATTATTATTGCCGAAGGCTTAAATGGAGGCACAGATTTAGTCAAGTCTGCTGTAAATTGGGTATTAGAAGAGAACTTTGAGAACTTGACCCTGACTGGAAGTAAGGCAATCACTGGTACTGGTAACAGCCTTAATAATATCCTGATTGGAAATACTGGTGCTAATAGTTTGAGCGGAGGAGATGGTAACGATAGTCTCTTTGGTAGCTCAGGTAATGACACCTTGTTGGGTGGCTCCAGCGATGACACCTTGGATGGAGGTGCAGGGATTGATAGTCTCAATGGTGGAGCAGGCAATGACATCTACACTGTAGACAACGTTAGCGATATTATTGTCGGTGAAGGCTCAAATACAGGCACAGATTTAGTTAACTCTTCGGTGACTTGGACGCTGGGAGATAACCTAGAGAACTTGACCCTGACTGGAAGCACGGCAATCAATGGTACTGGTAACAGCTTTGATAACATGCTGACGGGAAATACTGGTGTTAACATCTTGAACGGGGGAGATGGTAACGATAGCCTTTATGGTAACTTAGGCAATGACTCCTTGTTGGGCGGTGTAGGTGACGATGTGCTAAGTGGTGGAATTGGTCGAGATGTGTTGACTGGTGGAAGTGGGCGAGATAGCTTATATCTGACTGATACCCGCACTGGAGGCTATGATACGATAACTGATTTTACTGTTGGAGATGATACTATCTTCATTTCTAAGGCAGAATTCGGACTCAGCCAATCTCAGGATACAATACTCGATCCGGGCTTGTTCCGAATTGGTACGATCGCTACAACACTAAGCGATCGCTTCATCTACAATCAAACTACGGGTAACTTATTCTTTGATAAAGATGGATTGGGTGGTACAGCACAAGTTCAAATAGCCCAGTTATCCAATAATGCACAGCTTAGTAGTACAAATATTACTGTGATTGCTTAACGAAAGCTAACTATAACCAGCAAATGTACATTTTCCAGCAACAGAAATAATGAGAAGCGATTGTCTGCATAGTAGTGCTAGGCAATCGCTCTCCAAGATAGCCGCGATTGCTGGATCTGGCTGTAAATTACCTCGCCAAGTTCAAAAACTTCGATGTGGATAAATCGCACAACATCGTTGCAGTGCCGAGCTTACCGTAAAGGCGGTTTTTCTCAACAATCAACTCAATAGTGCGATCGCTTGGGTCTTTTGTGTAGACAGCATCCCGATAGAGCATGATTAACTGGTCGCAAACCTCAAAGATTTCACCAGAATTACGTAACAGATGACGATTGGGGCGTTTATCAGCCGTAGTTTGATTCCCTCGATTGATTTGACAGCCCAAGAAAACAGGGATTTTGTGAGACTTGGCGATATCCCGAATCTGGCGGGTAATCTTGCCGACTTCAAAGGCCATGTTCCCACCGGACTCCAGAGGAATCTGTTGCAAGTAATCAATAAACACAGCCCCAATAGAACCCCCAAATTCGGCAATGGCACGACGCACAGCAGAAGCAATCATTGCGGTTGTAGGGGACGAATGCTCGTAAACCTTCCAAGGCAACTCCACCATCTGTCCTATGCCTTGTGCTATTTGTTCCCAGTAGCATTGCGTATTGGTTTGAATCATAGAAGCGTCTACACCAGTGATTCGGGCTAGCATTCGGGCATTGAGTTGATTCTTGTCCATTTCTGGAGTTACATACAGAACTGGTTTTCCAAGTTTGGTCATGATTTCGTAAGCGTAAGAAATCATGAAGTGAGTTTTCCCCATGTGGGATTCAGCAGCCACTACTACCAAGCTGCTAGGATAAATGCCACCGGTGATATTTTCGAGGTCGTACCAACCAACTTTGTCGCCTGCCATACAGCACTTGCGTCTGTTATGAGGTACAATAAATTAAAATATAAATACCTTTAAATGAAATCCTACTCTGTCGATCTTCGAGAAAAAATAGTTGCAGCACATCTTCAAAAAA
>NZ_JACJSJ010000146.1 GCF_014698115.1 Nostoc sp. FACHB-973 | reverse complement strand
GCAATAACTCTGGTGGTAGTTTGTCAGCTAAAGCACTCAAGGCATTGGCACGATTCGACTCAGACTGAATCGCTCTGGCAGCAGCAAGGGCTTCTGGCAAAACTTCTGGCAGTTTTTCAGCTAAGGCTCTCAAGGCATTGGCACGAGAAAACTCATCCTGAATTTCCCTAGCAGCAGCAAGGGCTTCTGGCAAAACTTCTGGCAGTTTCTCAGCTAAGGCACTCAAGGCATTGGCACGATTCGACTCATCCTGAATTGCTCTGGCAGCAGCAAGGGCTTCCGGCAAAACTTCTGGCAGTTTTTTAGCTAAGGCTCTCAAGGCATTGGCACGATTCGACTCAGACTGAATCGCTCTGGCAGCAGCAAGGGCTTCTGGCAAAACTTCTGGCAGTTTTTTAGCTAAGGCTCTCAAGGCATTGGCACGAGAAAACTCAGACTGAATTTCCCTAGCAGCAGCAAGGGCTTCTGGCAACAACTCTGGTGGCAGTTTCTCAGCTAAGGCACTCAAGGCATTGGCACGATTAGACTCAGACTGAATCGCTCTGGCAGCAGCAAGGGCTTCTGGCAACAACTCTGGTGGCAGTTTTTCAGCTAAGGCACTCAAGGCATTGGCACGATTCGACTCATCCTGAATCGCTCTGGCAGCAGCAAGGGCTTCTGGCAACAACTCTGGTGGCAGTTTCTCAGCTAAGGCTCTCAATAAATTGCCAGCAGACATCTCATCCTGAATTTCACTAGCAGCAGCAAGGGCTTGTGGCAACAACTCTGGTGGTAGTTTCTTAGCTAAGGCTCTCAAGGCATTGGCACGAGAAAACTCAGACTGAATTTCCCTAGCAGCAGCAAGGGCTTCTGGAAAAAGTTGTGGCTGTTTCTCAGCTAAGGCTCTCAAGGTACTGGCGCGAGATATCTGATTCTGAATTTTGAGGTCTTTTGGCAACAACTTTGGCAGTTTCTTAGGTAAGGTCAAAGTAATGACGCGAGACTCATGATTCTGAATTTCTTTGTCAGCAGCAAGGGCTTCTGGCAATAACTCTGGCAGTTTCTCAGCTAAAACCTTCAAAGCATTGGCGCGAGAATACACAGACTGAATTTTCCTGGCGTTAGCCAGGGCTTTTCGTAGTGCTAAGTCTTTAAGATTTGGTGGCAAATAGTTAACTAGTTCTGGCAAGGACTTAACTTTCTCCTCTGGCTTTGGTTTTTGCAGAGCATAAGCTAGTCCTTGTTCAGGAGTCCAGAAATTGTTTTTGACTAACGCCACTAGCAGCTCTACTGGTAACCTTGCTGCCAAACTATTCAGGGATGCAGTAATCAAAGCATAGCGACACTGCAAACTCACAATTTGCGGCAACGTTGATTCAGTCCAATTCACTTGTGCTAATTCCCAAGCACGAGAAATATCTGTGATGTAACCCCCAGTTTGTCCCAATTGTTCTCGCACTTCATACCAGCCATTGTTTCCAGTTGCAGACTCTTCCCACAATAACTGATGAATCTCTTCAAACTGTCCAGCCTTTTCCAAATGCCAAACTAAACGCTGATGAATGTAACCATCATTGGGCAAGGTATGCCATAAACCATTCTGGGTTTTCTGCCGATACTTCTCCAAAAAAGCAGCGTGAGCATCAGCAAAGTTTAAACCCAACCCAGCCAAATCTCTTGGGCGTTTTGGTACAGAGGGAGCAGTTAACAAATTACAAGCTAAATCGTGGAATAAGTCATGTAAACGATAGGTAGGCATACCATCAGCAAGCGGTACTCCTGTTAATAGCAATGCTTTATTCCGTAAATATTGCAACATCTTGGCAGCATCACGCTTATCCATCTGCCACAGCGTTGCTGCCATCATCTTATTAATGTTGACATCCTCCGGCAACACCCCTAACCAAGAGAAATGCTGCTGCTTTTCTGGTGGCATTCTCTTGACGCTCAAATTTAATGATGCCGTTAAACTCAGGCGTTTTAAACTAGCCTCATCAGTAATTTCTTCGGCTTCAGGTCGGTCAAAACTTGTTAATCTGGCTACTTCTTGCTGAATATCTCCCAACAGTTCATCCCAAGTCGTACCATAGGCAACTTCGGCGGCTGCGAGTTCCAATGCTAGGGGAAGATAACCAACACCTTTGGCTAAATTTTCTGCTGAGTGACGTTCTGCACCTGTAATCTCGCGTCTTAATTTCTTCGTCAGCAATTCCATTGCCTGGTCTGGTTTCATTATATCCAGACTGTAAGTGCTGGCTGCTAACGCATCTGCAATGTGACCTTCACGAGTAGTTACTAAAACTTGACAACGCAACCCACCAACATTAAATGCTTGTGCATCTTGCGTATTCCAAGCATCATCCACCACTAGTAACACAGCCTTGTCATAAAGCAGAGTCCGCAAATGGTTAGAAGTTGCTGCTACACTCGTAGGCTTAAAGCTATAGTCTCCTAATGCTTGCACCCAGCCACTCAGTAAAGCCAGCACATCGGGTTGTTGACCTAATGTTGCCCAAAGAATGCCATCACAAAACCGAGATTGTACCTCTGCATCATGGGCTAAAGCCGCAGCTAAAGTAGATTTGCCCACCGAACCCAAACCGTGAATTGCAGTAATTACTAAAGTGCGACTGTCAGACGATGAACCATTTAAAAGACGAGTCTTTAAATCATTGCTGTACTCTGGGCGTTCTACAAAGTGTGCAGGTAAAGGTGGGGGTTGGCACTGAGTAAGTTTAGTTTGGGGTGTTGCTGCTACACCCTCATCTTGGGTGAAATTAGCTTCTAATTCTTTCGATTTCTTTGGCGTGCTGTTTTCCCATACCTCATCAAACCGTTTTAGGTTTTTCTCCGTATCCCTTGACCACAGCTTCAGGGTAAAATGCCATTCCTTAATACCCTTTTTTGGTGGAATACGGTGATCGTCTAGGATTTTTACTTTATTTTTTTCAACATCTTTATCTAAAGCTTTGAGGGCTGCTCTAATTTTATCTTTAGTGAACTCCTCAGTATATTTGTCCTTTTTTACCAACAACTCCAGCGTTACTAACGTTGTCTTGATGGTAAGTTTAGGGTTAACAGTACCTTCATCTTGCCACCCGTACTTGATATTAAAACTACCGTCGTCAAATTCCCCATCAACGAAACAAAGCAACGCCTCCAACAGACGCTTAACTCGCGTTTTGATTGTCAGTCCGTAAGTTTGTCGTGGCATTGCCTTTCAAAAATTAAGCAAGAAGTCTGGGGCTACCCCAAATTGAAACTACCACCCCAAACCGATTAAATCCTGATTTTAAAGCATTCTCAGCAATATTGGGGTATTTGCTTAAGGACACGACCCCAAAGAGAACCTGTATCTATCAACTCTTTGGGGTACAAACAAATGCAAACTAAAGATATTCTCGGAAAAACTATTGCTTTGTTGCTGGCAATGCAACTATTTTTGATTGGTTTACAAGCTAAAATCCGGATTGACCAAGGTAATTCCAGCCTTGAGGCATTAACCTGGATGATTCAACAGTATATTCCAGTCCTGGTTAAAATTCGCAAATTGCACGATAAAAAGGTGAAAAACGATTCTCTAAAGGGCAAAAGTCAAACATAACTTGGTACTGTTGATTGTTGACTGAGGAGTTATTATTCTCCCCCTGCCCCCTGCTCCCTGCCTCATCTCCCCATGTCCCTACTTATGCAGGAAAAAACTTCAGCGAAGCCTGAAGCGACCTCTGCATGGTAAAACCATACCATGATTAATTTCTACAGTGCGTAAGTCTTTGAATTTAAAAAACAACAGCCACGTGCGTGAGTTTTTCATTGAGCAAAGTGACAAATTTAATGCACAATAACAGTTAGCTCTAGTCCTGTCAACGTAGATAAAATTGTTGACAAAGAATTCTTCAGCAATTGGGAGACAAAGAGGAGAATAAAACTCCTAACTTTTGTACAGACGCGATTCATCGCGTCTCTACTCCTAACTCAGCACTCTTGTAAAACAAAGAGCGCAGACAGAAAAGCAAAGATTCTATCAGTCACTTTGACTTTTGCAACACAAGCGTATTTGATGGCTAAATCAATTGTTTCAACAAAACGACTCAGCAAACGGTTCATGCGCTGGTTGCTGGAAGAAGATAGACGAAAGCGCCAAGGGCCTTATCCCAAGGAAGAATCACATCGCCAGCATCCTTGGTGGCAGGTGATGTGCTTGACTGGTGTAGATTATTTCTCGACTCTGGGCTATCAACCTGGGATTGCAGCACTAGCAGCTGGCGCCCTTTCTCCTGTGGCGACGCTGATTTTAGTTTTGCTGACACTGTTTGGCGCATTGCCCATCTATCGGCGCATTGCTGCCGAAAGCAATCATGGGGAAGGGTCGATCGCTATGTTAGAGCGTTTGCTCTCCTGGTGGCAAGGCAAATTACTTGTGCTGTGCCTACTTGGCTTTGTGGCAACGGACTTTATAATCACAATTACGCTGTCGGCTGCCGATGCTACAGCCCATATTATCGAAAATCCCTTGGCTGCAAATTTCCTTCACGATCAAACGATCGCCATTACTCTAATATTAATTGCATTACTAGGCGCAGTTTTTCTTAGAGGTTTCAAAGAAGCCATCGGCATTGCAGTGTTTTTGGTGGGAGTTTATTTGCTGTTAAACTTTGTTGTAGTTAGCGTTGGTGCATATCAGATTCTAACTCGCCCAGAAGCGATCGCTAACTGGCAAACTGCTTTATTTACCCGCAATTCTAATCCTTTGCTACTAATCGGTTTATCTCTTTTGGTATTCCCCAAGTTAGCACTGGGATTATCAGGCTTTGAAACTGGCGTCACCGTTATGCCCCTCGTCAAAGGTAGCAGCAGCGACACTCCCCAGTATCCCAGAGCTAGGATTCAGAATACACGCAAGCTGCTTACCACTGCTGCTGCGATTATGAGTTTCTTTTTACTCACCACCAGTTTTATAACTACTTTACTGATTCCTGCCTCAGAATTTGCACATGGAGGCAAAGCCAACGGACGTGCCCTTGCTTATTTAGCACATCTTTATTTAGGTAATACCTTTGGCACAATTTACGATTTAAGCACTATTTCCATTTTGTGGTTTGCAGGTGCATCGGCAATGGCAGGGCTGCTAAATATCGTGCCTCGTTACTTGCCACGCTATGGCATGGCACCCAATTGGGCACGAGTCAGCCGACCTTTGGTTTTAGTGTATACAGCGATCGCTTTTATTGTCACAATTATCTTCCGAGCAAATGTGGAAGCTCAAGGCGGGGCTTACGCAACTGGTGTGCTGGTGTTGATTACCTCAGCCGCTTTTGCTGTAACTTTATCAGCTCGCCGTCACAGAGAAAAGCACGCCACCTTCGTCTTTGGAATTATTACAGTGTTGTTTGTGTACACCACTGTTGTTAATATCATCGAAAGACCAGAGGGGATTAGGATTGCTGCATGTTTTATCGGTGCAATCATTTTCACTTCCTTAATTTCTCGCGTTTGGCGTTCAACTGAACTGCGAGCTGAGAGAATTGAAATTGATGATAATGCCCGTGAATTCCTTGCCGAAGAAAGCCAGGGCGCAATACGAATAATTGCTAATCGCTTGAATACAGGCGATGTCCTAGAGTATTTTCTCAAAGAGAAAGAGGTGCGTGAAGACAATCATATTCCAGCCGACGATCCAATTCTCTTTTTAGAAATTATGGTGTCAGATGCTTCGGAATTTGCGGATGTGATTAAAGTAAAAGGGGTGCAAGTTGGTGATTACCGCATCCTACGTGCCGAGAGTGCAGCAGTACCCAATGCGATCGCAGCTTTACTATTATATATCCGCGATCAAACAGGTCAGATTCCCCATGCTTACTTCGGCTGGGTCGAGGGAAACCCCATACAATACTTACTGCGTTTTATTTTATTTGGTGAAGGCGATATTGCTGTCCTCACCCGTGAAGTACTGCGTCGCGCTGAAAAAGATCCCGAAAGGCGTCCTGGTATCCACGTTGGGGGATGAGGGAAGAGGCGTACAAGGCAATAGGGAATAGGCAAGAAGCAATTAATACTTTTACTACTCCCTACTCCCTACTCCCTATTCCCTATTTGCTTAAAGCATCTTTGATGCCATCAACAGTGCGTTGAACAACATTTTTGGTATCGTCTACTGCTTTCTGTGTGCGAGATGCATCTTGGTCTGCTCTTTGTTGGATTCGAGCCGCATCTCTTTGTGCCTTGCGCCCAATAAAGCTACCATTATCTGTTGCTTCGTCTACTTTATTGGCATTGGTTTTTGCTGTATCCTTTAGCTTATCTGCTGTATCTCGGATAAAGTTCTTGGTTCGTCCAGCATCTTCACTTGCTTTGCTTTTAGCATCGTCGATATCTGCGGATGCAATTAAGTTTGTTGCAGGATTAGCCATTGCTGAGGTGTTCACCAAAAATGCACCATGCCAAATAAAAGCCATCGCTGACACACAAAACAATGTTGTAGCTATCCAACGTCCTACAGTGGAAAGCCCTTTTGTAAAATAATTGAGTTTCATAGAATACAATGTCCGTTTGCTTTAGCATTCTATATTTACTTCATTTGGCTCATCAGCCAAATCACTCCCCAGGTAGAGGTTTTCTCATCATAAGTTGTTAAAAAAATTCGCTCTTTTAATAGATTTAAATACTACTCAGTTCTGCCTATAGTTGAAAGGCGGAAATCTAAACCTAATATTATGGTCTGTTGTCACTGTAAATTACGTAATTGAATTTGATATATTTCTGGCGTGTTAATGTCTAATAATACAGAGGGATGATTAAACTCTACTTTGCAAATTACAGGATAAAATTCTTGGATAATTTGGCGTAAACCGAGAGTTTCTTCTCGAATATTTTGTAAGTGCGATCGCATTTGATGATTAAACAACAATGGATGCCCCATTTTGCCTTGATATGTGGGTGCAGTAATCAATGCTGAATTGTCTTGGTGTGCTAGAAGTAATGTTTGATAAATCTCTAATTTCCTGGGTTGATCAACTGCGGAAATTGCCAATACTTCAAAGTCTTGGGGAACATGTTGCAATCCTGTCAGAAGAGAGGTTGTTTTCCCTGCATTACTCTGAGGATTAATTACAGTTAAACTCCCAGGAGGACAATCTTTTTGTTTCTGGCTATTGTGTAAACCTAGCACTACCACAGGAGTAAAACCTAAACTTAACCACTGTTCTAGTTGATAAGTTAATAATGTTTTACCTGCACCCCAAGGTAGTGAAGTTTTACAAGTACCCATGCGAGTAGATGCACCGGCTGCGAGGACTATGGCAAAGTGTGTCAATTTGCAAATTTTTGCTTATTAAATAACAACCCGATACCAAAAAGACTCAAAGCTAAAATAGTACCTGGTTCAGGGATAGAAGTACGGCTAATACTCAGAAAATTGATACCCAATGCCCGATTATTTTCGGAACTGCTAATAACTAATTTAGAGATATTAGCAATTTCATTACTCACACCGATGAAAACAGCCGAGTTATCAATTACTGTCGAAGAAGTTCCTGGAATTGAGAAGCTACCTAAAAGGTTATCTTTGTCATCAAAAGCAGAAATAAAGGCTTTCAGAAGGCAGAAGTACGAAGGCAGGAGGCAGAAGGAACCCACGTTTAAAAACGTGGGATTGAAGCAAGGACGCTTTGTATCTCGTGCTACGCATCTCGATACAATTCTTTTTTTAAACTGGGCTTTAGACCCAGAACTAAAGTTTTTATTAATACTTCTTTCTTTCTGCCTTCTGCCTTCTGCCTTCTGTCCTCTGCCTTTCTTGTAAAGTTAAATGTGTCATCTACTCCAATTTGTGTGCCTGCACCCAGTACAGGTGTATCGAAGGTAATAGTTATTGGCCCAGGATTACCTTGAGCGGGAAAACCACCGGGAATAAATCCAGTAAAGAGAATGGCATCTCCATCAGAAAAGTTAATTGGCAGATTAGGTGAAACTGGGAATACAAAAGGTGTCGTAAATCTGGGGTTATTAATAACTGGAATATCGATACCATATCCTAAACCATTTTCAGATTTAGAATCAAAAGAGTAAGGTAAAAAATTAGCAATCGTACCTGGTAATATTTCCGCAGATATTCCAAAGTCTAAACTAGACCAATCAATTTTGTCATTAGCGTTCAAATCGTCCCGCACTGTTACAAATGAGATTGCTTGAACGGGTAAAGAAGAAAATCCTAACAAGAGTGTTGTTCCGACAACAGCAGAAAAGTTTTGCACAGAACGTGTGAGTAATTGAAGATTCATACAGGTAATATCATTTTGGATTTGAGATTTTGGATTCTGAAAGAGTGACTGATAATCGCTTTTGGCACTACATTTGCTGCAATCATTGTTCAAATTAGTGTAAATCATAACTTGATTTACAGTCTTAGGGACTTCCGAAAAATAAATTATCCCAAATTATTTTTACATTTGTAGGGGCGCACAGCTGTGCGCCCCTACGGTGGGATGTTTTTTTAATTGGAAGTCCCTTATAAAAAAAGACCGCATATCAAGTAAGTTCTTGATATGCGGCTAAGACTAATATATTACACTAAAAATGCTAACAATCTATATTTTCTCGGATAAAGAAGTCCCGATGCCACCACGGCGAACTTTAATTAATTCAGCACAGATACTAACTGCAATTTCCTCTGGTGTTAAAGCACCAATATCTAAACCAATTGGTGCATATATCTGATGTAAAAATTCCTGATTACAACCTTCTGTTTCCAGGATTTTATATACAGTGTTGACTCGTTTCTTGCTGCCAATCATCCCAATATATGGCAGTTGATAATTAGACAATAGCCGTAAAGCCGCTAAGTCTTGCAGATAACCTCTAGTAACTAAAGCAATATATAAGTTAGTATTTTTATCTAAAATTTCCTGAATTGAGGTGATGGGTTCTGCTAGCACCAGGGATGCGTCAGGAAATCTTTCTTTGGTGGCGAAATCGGAGCGATCGTCTTGTACAATAACCTGAAAACCTGCTATTTTGGCTATCTGCACTAGGGAAATTGCAATATGTCCAGCACCAATAATCAACAGTGTTGGCGGTGGTAGTAAAGGTTCAATTAATGCTGTGCTATGTAAAGATGCAATTACTTCTGTTTCTTGGAGTAAGTAAGGTTTTTCATCTGTATGAAACGGCGTGATAATTGTTGCTGATTGCCCAGATGTTAAAGTATCTATAATTTGATTGACTAAGTTTAAGCTTTCAAAGCCTGACCATAACTCTAATAATACTTGCATTGTACCACCACAAACGCCTTGAGTTTGTCGTTGAGGTACGCCAGATAAATCAATTTCTACAAATTGTTTTTTACCTGTTTTTAGTAATTGCAAAGCTTGTTGATAAACTTTTGCTTCCCCGGCACCACCGCCAATTGTTCCTACTGTTTTCCCATCGGCGCTAATGAACATTTTCGCGCCGATTTCTCTGGGTGTGGAACCTTTGGTGTTGGTGACGGTGGCTAAAACTACGGCACTTTTTTTTAAGGTTTTTGCTAGTTTTTGGTAGAAGTCAAACATTTTTGATAACGAACCGCTCCAGGCGCAGAGAACGTAGAGGAAGAGAAGAGTTGAGTTTTTGCCAAACTTTTTGGGGTATGATGGAGAGTTGGTTGAGTCTACAGCCTCTGGCGTGGAAAAAGTTATAAGATTAACGAACCACAAAGTACGCAAAGTACGCAAAGAGAAGATTAAGAAGAGAAAGTTTGATTCATCCAATGGTAAAGATTTTAACTTGTGTTAACCAGATGTCAGGTTGATTTTTAATGTGGAGTAAATATTGTTTTAAAAATTTTAACCACAGGGGTTGATCAAGAATAAAGTGATTAGGCGGACATAATATGACTAATGACTAATGTCTAATGACTAGATCTAAAAGATTGTCCTAATGATGCAGGTGTCTCCAGTTTAATGCGTGTATTATCCCGTGAGATGAACACCAAGACCAAGATAGTAGCCAAGTAAGGTAAACAAGACAAAATATAAGGAGAAATATTAACTCCTAATCCTTGAAGAATTAATTGTATGGCACCAACGCCACCAAATAAGTATGCACCAAGCAGGATTCTTTCAGGTTTCCATGTGGCAAACACAACTAATGCGATCGCAATCCATCCTCGTCCACCAGTCATATTTTCCGTCCATAGCGGCGTATATGCAAGGGAGAGATAACCCCCCGCCAACCCAGCCATCGCCCCACCAAACATTACTGCCAAATAACGAACTCTGCTAACAGGTAAACCCAAAGCATCAGCAGCATCAGGTGACTCGCCAATACTCCGCAACACTAAACCCGCCCGTGTACTCCGCAAAAACCACCACACCAGTGTCACTAAGACAACTGAAACATATACCAAAATATCTTGATTAAATAAAACTTTACCTAAAAGCGGAATTGATTTTAAAATCGGGATGTCAATCGGTTGCAGCCCGGTAATTGTCTTACCTACATAACCTGTACCAACAAAAGCACTGAGTCCCGAACCAAAAATACTCAGGGCTAAACCTGTGGCCACTTGGTTCGCAGCTATAGTAATTGTTAATAAGGCATGAATAAAAGCGATCGCTATTCCCGATATTAGTGCTATTAGTAATCCCAAGTAAATATTACCTGTAACTGAAGCAGCAATAAAACCAGCCACAGCCCCAACCAGCATCATTCCCTCAACACCCAGGTTTAACACCCCCGATTTTTCAGTCACTAATTCACCTAATGCTGCCAAAATTAGAGGTGTAGCTGCCCGTATGCTATCACTAATGATTAAGCTGATTGTTTGGATATTCATACAATTTTGGATTTTGGATTTTGGATTTTGGATTTTATAGCAAAGTGCTGTACATGGATAGCGGGGCGTTTAGCCGATGCTGAGTAAAAACCCACTTGTTTCAACGCTTTGAGTAAGTGACTACAGCTATAAATTTGGAATTTCCAATCCAAAATCTAAAATCTAAAATCTAAAATTCGGTGATGCTGCTGTTACCAAATTTTTTTCTTGGGCTTCTATTTCCAGTAGTTCGGGTATTGTCACAAATCTATAACCCTGCGCCTTTAAACCGTCGATAATTTGCGGTAAAGCTTGGACAGTCCGAGAACGATTACCGCCACCATCGTGCATTAGTACAATTGCCCCTGGTTTGGCATTTTTTAGCACATTTTTTACCATCCCTGGCACTTGAGGCGAACGACGTTGAGCGTCTCCGGACTCTTCTGACCACATCATAACAGCATACTTCTGACTTTTAGCGTAGTTGACTAATCCATTATTCAAGAAGCCCCCAGGGGGACGAAAGAGAGTAGTTTTCACTCCTGTAGTCTGATAAATAATATCTGCTGTGCGATTTATTTCACTAGCCGCAGTAACTAGATCCATATGACGATACCAATGATGCCATGTATGATTGCCAATTACCTCGCCATCAGCTGCAACTTGCTTGGCAACTTCGGGAAAATATTTCACCATTTCCCCAATCATAAAGAACGTAGCTTTGATATGATTTTTCTGTAAAATCTCTAATATTTGTGCTGTATTTTTGGGGCTGGGGCCATCATCAAAAGTCAGGGCGATGACTTTTTGATTTGCTTTGAGTTTTGCTTGATAAACGACTGTTCCCTGAAATTTATTTGGCACTTGATTTATTTGGTTTATTGCGAGGGAAGCAGCTTGTGCAGATGCAATCATTGCCCGATCTTGACTTGCTTTCGTCTCGCTTTTCGGCTGTTGAATTCCCCATAGATGGTCAAGTTTGGTTTTGCCTAAAAGCAAGCTGATACCTAAACTACTAGCACCAGCAGCCAATGTAATGATGACAAATTTTAAACTTACAGATAATTTCTGAGTGGACACATTAAATCTCCTCACCTTTGTGATTTTTCATTTGTCATTTCTTAGTAATAACTAAGAATACTCCCAGCATAGCTGATAGAACCAGTCTTTCAAGCTGCTTTTGCTCATTGCTGGCTTGTTGTACGATCGCATTGGCTGTAGGCGATCGTCAAATTGGAGAAGTGCTTGGATTTGCACTCATCAGGGGGGAAGCGGTCGCTGTTAGCGACCACTTCCCCCCTGATAGAGATTATCATTATCACTAACTAATTCCAATTTGGTTTCTAAGCAAAATCATCAGATTTGCATTATTGTGCCAAAACATGAGAGAAAGGGCGTTGAAATACATATGAATTAAGCAAGAAAAATGGTTTCAATTCTTGCCCACGCCCAAAACCTAGTTTACACCTTACTATCACTGATGCCCTCTGTTTAACAACAAGAAAATCTTGAAGCGATGTTGGGATTGTTCTTACAGGCACAGGGGTATCGCCTACCTGAACACAGTAAAAGTAAGTCAGCCAGCGCCTTAAGTCGGTTTATTAATATCTACGACTGGTCTAGGATTGGTGTAATTCGTGCTATTCGTAACCGTGTTATTAAAGAGATTTTGTCTGAGTGTTAAGAAAGATCCGGGTAATGGATAGCCTAAAAGGAGAGGGGTTGGAGAGAGGTTCATCGAACTCAGGTTATATAAATATAAGTCAATACGGTTCAGTTAAGGGTAAAACTCTTTGTGAAGATCAATTTTTTTACGTAGACGCGGAGCGGCTTGCCGCAGGCTACCGCAGAGGCACAGAGAACGCAGAGAGAAGGAGAAAATGCTTAACTGAACTGTATTGAAATATAAGTTCCGAGTGGAGATAATTGGTTTTTGAAGACGCGATAAATCGCGTCTCTACATGAGGCTTTGGGGTTATCTTAACTGTATGGCTTTATCAACATTCTGAATTCTGACTCCTGTTAGCGTAGCGGGGCGTAGCGGGGCGTAGCCCATTCTGAATTCTCCTACATTAACCAAAACTTTGAACAACGTACATATCATTTCCTGTATCGCTGACTAAAAACAAGCCACTGTCATCACTTCCGAGATTTTGACTACCAGCAATACCCTTTTGCAGAATTTGAATTAGTCTTTGGGGAGTGAAAGATTCTAATTCCACAAACTTTCCAGATTCCAAAAATTCTATTTCCTCAACAAATAAATTTTGACTAATTTCCCCAGTTAACTTTTTTGCTGCTTGCGCCGATTCTGGAGAGGATTGAATGAACATTCCGCGCTTAGCAGCAATAATTTGACGCGGTGTTAATCCGATGTCAATAATTACAATATTGCTATCTTGAAACCATTTAGGGCTAGTGCGTAGATGGTGAACTAAACCGATTCCTTGGGGACTGCAATCATGGAGTGCATAGACTTTCAAATCAGGATTGCGGCGTAGCATTTGCATCATAGTTTCAAAAATACCTTGAGGATAACCAGTGATGCTCAGAATTGCACAGTTATTTTCAAAATGGAAATTATTAGCGATTAATAGTTGAGCAATTGTAGCGCGATCGCAAACGACTAATCTATCAAAACTGTAAGCAGTAACATCAGGATTAAATGTAGTTAGGGTATTGTCTTCACGCGGAGAGGGAAGAATTTTTACCATTAAACCATTAATTTGTCGCCAGCGATTCACCCAATTTTCAAACTCGCTTTGAGAAAATAAAAATTCCTGTGTTGATAGCCCAGTATTTTGTAGCTGTTGAGTTCCCAAATATATCGACACCATTCCCATGAGGACACTCAAGGTAAATGCATAGAACGAACTTATCACCAATATACTGGCAGACATTCCTCCACCGAGAATGATAATTCCGATAATTTGTAAAAGTCTGGCATTAGCTCTGCGACTTTTAGGGTTAAGTTTCCTAGAGTCTGTATTTTGAAAAAGATTAAAAATATAAAAAGAGTTAAAAATAAACAGTGCCAAGGCAGCAATTTCTTGATTTCCACTAGTGAAATTAGCTGACCCCAAACCTATGACTAGACTCCAAAAAAAATATACGAACAACGAGCTAAATACCGAAGAAAATGACTTACTCCCAAGACGCAGGTTTAAAAAATAGAATAGTTGTTTAGGTGTAAAAAATAAGGTGTTGTTAGCAGAAATATCAGATAAAACTTTGGCAAATAGAGGGTCAGTAATTTTAATTTTACCCATACTTGTCGGTTCAAAGGCAAACGGATGGTTGCATTTTACACACCGACCTTGATTAGCTGTCCGGTCTTTTAATTTATTATCAGTTCCGCATTTAATACACTTCATAATTTTGATTAGATATTAGTAGTAAATCGTTAGTTATCCAACACCTGATTTGCCAGCATAACGTTGTAATCTTCCCGTTGGCGAATTAGGCGATGTCTGCCATTTTCTAATAAGACTTCCGCAGGTTTAGGGCGGTGTAAAAAGTGAGATGACATAGCATAGCCATAAGCACCCACATCTAAAATGGCAATAATATCACCAATTTCTAATGCTGGGAGTTGGCAATTTTTCCCTAAATAATCTCTGGAGTAAGTTGTATTACCACAAACATCAGTTGTAAATAGGGAATTGGTAGAGACGCGATTCATCGCGTCTGTGGGGAGTTGTTTTTTCCAAGTAAAGATTTCTCGGTAGCCGCCGTGTACTGAAGGTACTGAAAGATTAGCAACGGTGGTATCAACTCCGAGAATTTGTTTGTCTTGTTGCCATTTGACAGAAACAACTTGAGCAAGCATTGTTGCACATCCAGCGATCGCACTTCGTCCCGGTTCAATCACCAAATCAATTTTCCTTCCTAAGCGCCCAATTCTCTCGCTTAACTCCGCTCCAAATATTTCCCAATCAAACCCTACTTTGCTGTGATGATAGGGATAGCCAAAGCCACCACCAAAATCGAGATATTCCCAATCTGGTAACAGTTTTGCTGTAGCGAGTACCGTGTCAATCACCTCGGTGAAAGCTGCTGTAGCATTAGTTCCCGTCCCCCGATAGAAGTGTAAACCACTCAACTTCAGTCCAACCTCACCAGTCAAAGCGATCGCCTCACCAAATTCCTCAAAACGCACACCAATGCGGCTATCTCCCGTAACTTCCGGCAAATTCAAGCGTAAACCCAGCCTCATATCTTTCTCTCTGCGCCTCTGCGTCTCTGCGTGCAAAAAAACTTCGCAACACAACCGCAACTGATCCAAACTATCTAAATTGAGAGTTGTGACTCCCCAATTCAGAACCTGTATCATCTCCGCCCGATTCAAATTGCTCCCACTGTAAACAATCTCACTTGGCTTAAAACCAGCTTGCAAACCCAGAAAAATATCTCCTGGCGTATTAGCGTGGAGTCCCCACCCAGCCGAGCGAAAAATTTTTAACAGCGCAATGTTACCATTAGTGACGCTGGCAAAGCGAAATTGTGTACGAGGATAGCTGACAGCCCCAGTTATATACTCAATAGTTTGGCGTAAGCGATCGCCATCATAAACATAAAGCGGAGAACCGTAGTTATTCAGTAACTCCTGAGCCTGTTCCCAAGGAAATGGCGGACTAAGGGAAGTTTGAAAATTATAAAATTTCTTACTCTCCATAACTTAAACTGAGTTACTCCGTCTATCAATTACGAATTACGTTAGCGCAGCGGTAGCGAGGAACGAGCGTCATTACGAATTACGAATTATTTTGTAGTTTCTCCATAGCCAACGAGGTAACCAAAACGGATGATTCCAAGATTGTTTGCTGAGTTTTTCATTTAAGAAGTGCGATCGCCAAAGTTGCCACATAATTAATAACCAGAGAATCTCACCAATCCGACGGCCTTGAATAGCTCCTCCGAATTTACCTTCAACGATTTGGGCGGCGATGTGTGGATTAAAATGATTGTTAGCACCCAGTATTTCTGGATTTAGCCAGACACCAATTTGATGCCAAAAATCATTTAAACACCAAGAAGTTAAAGGAACTCCCATCCCACGTTTTTGTCGCCAGACAATTTCGGGCGGTAACCAATTTTCTACAGCACGTTTGAGGATATATTTTTCACAGGCTCCCTGTAAACAAAGTTCTCCAGACAAGCGGAATGTCCACTGTGCTAAATCTAGGTTACAAAAAGGCGATCGCACCCGCAATCCATGAGCCAACCCCAAAGCAGTAGCACGGGGATGGATATTCTGCGCTCCTTTGAGCATCAAACTGGCACGGCGGAGGCGATGCAGCAAAGATGGACACTCAGTAGCATCGAGAGCCGCCAACAACCAATCTTCAGGATGCAAATTCTCTATTTGAGCAGATATTTCTGGCTGATAAACTTGAGATTCGTATCCCCAAAGACGGTGAAAAGTGCGGAGATATTGCTGGATAAAAGTTTCCTCTCCGGCGGGATTTTCTGACTGATAAACACCTGCGGCAATTAAAGGTTTATTCGTCCAACCGGCAAATAATTGATCTCCACCTTCCCCATTAAAAATTATCTGAGTTTCTTGACTAGCTTTTTGAGATAGCAAATACAACGGAACACATACCCCATCTCCAAAAGGTAAATCCAATGCCTGCACCGTAGGAATTAAAGCATTTTTGATATGATTTGGCTCTGCTGGCACTTTGACTAAAGGAATTTTCAGAAACTGCGCGACTTGTTGGGCATAGGGATATTCTCGAATCCCTGCATCACCAAAATCTAAAGTGTAGGCGCGGACTTTCACCCCTGCCTGCACCAGTAGCGCCGCCACAATTGAAGAATCAAGTCCGCCAGAGAGAAACACCCCAACAGGCTCATCCTTTAAATCGGCAATTTGTTGTCCAATGGAATTTTTCAGGAGGATTTGCAATTCCCTAATTGCCGTAGCTTCATCTGTTAACTGTTCTGGAGCTTGTCGCCAGGAATTGATATTTTTGGATTTAGGTGTTTGAAGGATACCTAATTCACAATTACCCTGCCAAATTAATTCAGTCCCCGCGGTCAGTGCAAACACTCCAGTCACAGGAGTTAAAGGTGTTGGAACATAGGAAAAACAGCCATAGCCGTATAAACCAGCAATACTAACTTCTGGTGGTTGCAAAATCGGTAAGAGTAGTTGCAGTTGAGTTGCAAACCAGATGACTTGTTCTTGCACAGTCCAATACAAAGGCACTTTTCCGAAAGGTTCTCTGCCCAAAATGAGGCAGTTATTTTCCTCCAGACTTACCCAAGCATCGGGCGAAGTTAATATTCCTGACGCCGAAACACTAGCAATTTGATTTTCTAACCGTGAACAACTTCTATCTAGTCCTATATGAACAACATTCCAGACGGGAAGAAGATGATTTTCTTGTGGAGAGAACTGACTTAACCCCCTAACCCCTAAATTCAAAGCCTCTTGCCTCGTAGGGGAGAGGTTTGGAGAGAGGTTTTCCAAAACACCAGTTAACAGCGCTTCCAACTGATGTTCAGCGCCGTAACCCCAATACCCAAGAAAATGAAGTGGGATGTTGTCCATATTGGACTAGTTCACTTGAAAGGTTTCATCGCTAATTTGACGGCCTTCCAAAAACATTTGCACCTGCCATTTGCCGATGGTTGCAGCTGAATTAATAGTGTGGCGACACTGAGTATTCCAAACAGACGTATTAATTTCGCGGGTTTGATAGCTGTTTTGCTTGACAATTTGACCGTTTGGGTCGGTCCAATTACAAGAGAGAGCTAGTTTTTTACCCAAGGGTGTATCTTTCAAAGTGACACGGTAAAAAACTTCTGGATTGGTTTGGCGCGAAATTGTCTCTAAATTGCCGCTATTATTTTGTGCCAAAGTGATGCGGTCTTGTTGAGCAGAAACATGAGAAAGTGCAGAACTATGTTGGTGCATCACAAATATTGTAGATGCACTCACCACCGCTAAGAGTGCCACCACTCCAGAGGTAATCCATCGATTTTGCCGTTGCTGCACCTCCAAGGCTTGACGACGATTCAACTGAATTAGTGCTTCATCTAGTAACTCCGGTGCTAAATTCATCTCCTGTAAAATTTCTTTAACCTGCTCTTGGTCTAATTCGACTTCTCGACGCGTTTGCAGACTTTCAACTTCAGTAACTATTTGTGCTAATTCCTCTTGAGTCAGTCGCGGCGTCATAGCTTAACTCCTGTTCAAAAAAGTTGATGGCGCTTGTTGATGATGTGCAATTTGAAGAGTGTTTGGCAGAAGTTACCCTACTAAATTGCAAACCGTTACTATGCATTCCCATGAATGGCATCATAAACTACAAGTTTAGTTTCTTGCTTTTCGGATTCTTTTCCAAAAAGTTTTGTAAAATTGACCAGCCAGTAACTAGATTTTTGATGCCTTAGAACTAGCCGATTAAAGCTGCTTTGTGATGGCGATCGCTGTTTTGATTATAGTGGGGTCTTTTGGTGAATGCTAAAGAGCTAGCGATCGCTCCTGACCACCCAAAACCTTAAACCCAGCCGTGATTTAGCCTCCAGAAACTGATTCACTCCATCTGGAAACCCTTGATATCAATATTAATTGTTTAGTTTTTTAACATTATTGATAAATTTGGTTAATTCTGTTTGTGAAATGTATCGAAAAATCTTGCACAACTTCTTAAAACTTTAAACTTCTTTATTCAGTCCAATAGCTAGTTCCTTTTTGCTGTGTTTCAGCTGTTTCCAAAGCACCCTAATTTGTTCGTAAGCTTCTTGGGAAGATAGTTTTCCACCTGTTTGTAGACAACTGATATAAGTAATTTTCTGGGCAAATTCTTGGAGGTTGGCATTAAACACCAAATTCTCTGGCTGGAATTTACCATAATACCGACTACGAGGGTAAAGAAAGTTGTTTTTGTCTTGTGGATTAGGGTGTGTCATGAGTTTGCTCTCTATAATTTTTACTACAGTTATAGACTTGATTTTGATCTAAGTCTAAATACACACTACAAATTCAAATTCCAGAACAACTGCTCAAAATAAAGGACATTGGGCATTGGGCATTTCTCCCCCTGCCTCCCCTGCCTCCCCCACTCCCCACTCACCCCATGCCCAACCTGTACTATTTGGCAACCTCTTCAAAGTCTGTTATTGCATAAGCAAACTCCCTAAAAGCTGTCTTAATTAGAACCTCCTTGGTTGCTCTCTCCAAGGAAGAATTACGTATGAGGTCTGTTAATTCTATAAACAGCAGAGAAAACATAAAACGATCTTGCCGGTCAACTTGTTTCAAGCAAGACAATATAAACTCATAAAGCTCTGTTTTTCTCGGCTTAGTTTGTTCTTCCCATATTTGTAACCCAAGCCGAAAAGTTCTCAAACGGATTTCATTAGTATTGTAGGACGCGTCTTTGTAGCGCACTGATACGCGTTGGGGTAAGTCCATGAGTTTTAGCTATGCATATTTAATGTAAAGTAATTATTCACTTATATTTCGACTCATCCGGAAAAATTTGTATGGGGCATTGGGAGGTGTGGGAAGTGTGGGAAGTGTGGGG
>NZ_JACJSJ010000145.1 GCF_014698115.1 Nostoc sp. FACHB-973 | reverse complement strand
ATTTAATTCAGCAACTAAAACGCCCAAGTGTTCCTATGTGCTTGGTTTGATTTAAATTGTTGCGTGGCGGAGCTACACCCCGCCCGCTATTTGTGCCAGTTGCGTAAGTCCTGTTAAATTCTCCCATTCATCTAAATTGATATAATAAGATGTTTTATTATCTTTTATATTCAGTTTTTTAATTTGCCGAATAGAATTACGAATAGAATTTGCCCAGTAACTAGTTAATCGTTGTTCTACTTGGTTCTTAATCAAATGAATCAACAGAATATTTAAATAAGCTTGGATATTACGCAGAATAGCTTGTTTACTCATTCCTTCTAATTCATCAACAATTGCTAAGGCATCTGCATAACGTCCTTCTAAAATGCTCTTTCTCAGGTCTATTAATTCCTGTGTCATTTTTCACCGCCTATCTGTTTTTCCAATCTTCTCCACCGGGTAACTCAGTTAAATTTTCAGCTATAACTGCCGGTAATTCTTTAGCTGAATAAGAATAAGTTAGCATCAAAAATTTCAAAGCACCCTGAATTATCTGGTTTTTATCCACTATTTCAGCTAGTTGAAATTCATTATATATTCCATTCATCACTTCCACACTCGCATCACGCACAGCTACTTCTATTTCATCTTCAAGATGAGTATCCCATTCTTCTAAATTGATATAATAAGATTTTTTATTGTCTTTGAAATTAAGTTTTTTAATTTCTAAAAGCGAATTCCGGATAGAAGCTACCCAAGAATTTGTTAATCTCTGCTCTAGTTGGTTTTTAATTAAATGAATCAGCAGAATTCTTAAATATGCTTGGATATTACGCAGAATAGCTTGTTTACTCATTTCCTCTAATTCATCAACAATTGCTAAGGCATCTGCATAACGTCCTTCTAAAATACAAGTTCTGAGGTCTATTAATTCTTGTGTCATTTTTATTCACCTCAAAAATTCATCATGGTAATTTCAATATAACAATGACTTATAGCAATTTGATTTGTAGAAATGACTTGGCGGCAGCAGGCACTGATGAATAGAGAATAGGTGCAATATCTGAGGCGATATCTTCTCTACGAGACGCACTCGCGTTCGATGGGCTACGCTTACGGATTTGCAAATAAGTAGCTTGTGGTCAGCAACATCGCAGTATTGGGACAAATGCTTATGCGATCGCTAGCAATGCTTAAACAAAACTTATGAATGATTACCTTGCCCTTGGCAACTAGAAGTGTAGTATACCAAATACGTAAAAATCAAAATTATAGTGATTGAAATTACTCAAAAGGGCGAAAAACCACGGCCTTATCCTGGCGCTTCCTTTCTCTTGAGTATTATTATTCTTGATATGGGTTAATTTATTTTCTAGAAAACTTTTATATTTTTGAAAGTAGCAAATATTGAGAATCTATTGTATAAACTAATCATACTAACTAGTGGGATAGATGAATAAAAGGAAAATTTAAATATTCTTAACAAAAACTTTAACAGACATCTGGAAAATAGTAATTGCTTCATGAGTTAAGACAGTGCAATATGTTAACTCAGCACTCATTACTGAGATTTATTTCGCTGATATGTTGGGAATCCTATTTGATTTTTGCAAAGCTAAGTACAAGTTGAAAAAACTTCTTGCCTCTTGCCTACTTACGCTGTAGGAGTTCAAAAATCAAAGTGGACTGCTATAAAATATCGCCAAGTCACTCAAAATCAAGTACACCAACAGTTCATCTGTTAGTTTTAGGAATTAGCTGCTAACACTTAAGTTTATATAGAGCGGAAAATACATGGGACAAGGTTTTTTACAAATCGGCTTAACGCTGTGTATCGTTGTAGCAATTACTCCAGTATTTGGAAGATACATGGCGCGTGTCTTCTTGGGAGAAAAAACACTGCTTGACTTGTTAATGAACCCGATAGAGCGAAGTATGTACGTGCTAGCGGGTGTCCGCAGAAAAGATGATATGACGGGCTGGCAGTATATCCGGGCTGTAATATGCACTAATCTGATTATGGGTATTTCAGTGTATTTACTGTTATATTTTCAGAGACTCTTACCCTGGAATCCTAACGGCTTAGGTAGGCCGAGTTGGGATATATTGCTGCACACAACTATTTCCTTTTTAACGAACACCGACCAGCAACACTATGCTGGTGAGACAACCTTAAGTTATTTTAGCCAGGTAGCAGCTTTAGGCTTTTTGATGTTCACCTCCGCAGCCACCGGTTTAGCGGTGGGAATTGCTTTTATTCGGGGGTTGACGGGTAGACGGCTAGGTAACTTTTACGTCGATCTCACCCGTGCAATCACGCGAATATTACTGCCAATTTCAATTATTAGTGCGATCGCCTTGATTTTAGTAGGTGTACCGCAAACATTAAAAGGGACTATGGATATAACAACCTTAGAGGGAGGAACTCAGTATATTGCCAGAGGCCCGGTGGCATCCTTTGAGGCGATCAAAATGTTGGGTGAGAATGGCGGCGGCTTTTTTGGCGCTAATTCTGCCCATCCCTTTGAAAATCCCAATGGCGCTTCTAACTTAATCGAAATGATCGCCATGATTTCCATACCAGCAGCCTTAATTTATACCTATGGTGTATTTGCCAACAACATTAAACAAGCGTGGCTGCTTTTCTGGATGGTGTTTGTAGTTTTTGTCGTTTTGGTTGGAGTGACAGCCGTAGGAGAACTGCAAGGTAATCCCCTGATTAACAGAACCATCGGATTAGAACAGCCGAGTTTAGAGGGTAAAGAAGTCCGATTTGGTTGGGCCCAAACGGCATTTTGGGCAGTTATGACCACCGCCACCATGTGTGGTGCTGTGAATGGGATGCACGATTCCTTAATGCCACAGGGAATATTTTCGACTCTCTTCAACTTATTTATCCAAATTATCTGGGGCGGTCAAGGAACTGGAACAGCTTACTTATTCATTTACTTAATTCTCACCGTTTTTCTCACTGGGTTAATGGTGGGACGTACCCCAGAGTTCTTAGGACGCAAAATTGAAAAACGGGAAATCGTTCTCGCCAGCGTAGTGTTGTTAATTCACCCAATTGTAGTTTTAATTCCCAGCGCGATCGCCTTAGCTTATCCAATTTCCCTATCTGGAATTAGCAATCCTGGCTATCATGGCATTTCCCAGGTAGTTTATGAATTTGCCTCAGCCGGAGCAAATAATGGTTCCGGCTTAGAAGGATTGAAAGATAACAGCCTCTGGTGGAACTTAAGTACTTTAGTTAGCTTGATAGTAGGACGCTACATTCCGATGTTTGCCATCCTACTGTTAGCTGACGGGATGTCTGGCAAACAACAAGTACAAGAAACTCCCGGCACCCTGAGAACTGATTCTTTGGTATTTATTGGGATCACCGCTGGAGTCACCCTGGTTTTGGGAGTATTAACTTTCTTTCCCGTTCTAGCTTTAGGCCCCATAGCCGAAGGTTTGCAACTAGCGTCTGGCAGCTAGAAAAGTTATGAGTTATGAGTTATGAGTTATGAGTTATGAATTAATAACTCCTCAGTTTTAACTCCTAACTTTTCATTCCTAACTCCTAACTTTTCACTCTTAACTCCTAACTCCTAACTCCTCACTTTTAACTCCTAACTCCTAACTTTCTTTATGAATAAAGCGGCACCTACCTCCAAAGCTAGACGCCCAAATTCTCGTCCTGGCGATCGCCGCCAAGCACGTAAAAAGGCCAGGGTAAATACTAAATGGCTGTACTTAAGGGCAGTTCGAGATGCTTTTCTCAAACTGAACCCTAAGTATGCAATCAAAAATCCGGTGATGTTTTTGGTTTGGGTGGGGACAATCGTTACTCTATTGGTAACCATTGATCCCAACCTATTTGGCCCAGTCACCCAAAAAAAACCACAACTGTTTAACGGCTTGTTATCAGGGATTTTATTCTTTACAGTTTGGTTTGCCAATTTTGCTGAAGCCATAGCTGAAGGGCGGGGAAAAGCTCAAGCCGATGCCTTGCGCTCTACAAAATCAGAAACCATCGCTAAAAAACTCGCTGCCGACGGCACAATTAGTGAAGTTCCATCCACCAGCCTCAAACAAGGCGATAATATCTACGTAGTTGCTGGTGATATTATACCTGCCGATGGTGAAGTAATTATGGGTGTCGCCTCCGTGGATGAATCGGCAATTACTGGGGAATCCGCACCAGTATTAAAAGAATCAGGCTCCGATGTTGCCAGTTCCGTTACCGGTGGGACGCGGATTATCTCAGATGAATTGATTATCCGCATCACATCTGACCCAGGTAAAGGTTTTATTGACAGAATGATTGCCTTGGTGGAAGGCGCAGAACGTAGCAAAACACCAAACGAAATTGCCTTGACTGTTTTGTTGGCAGTCCTCAGCTTAGTATTTTTGCTTGTTGTGGCGACTTTGCCAGCACTTGCCTATTACGTCAATAGTCCAATTAGCGTCCCGGTTTTGATTGCCCTATTAGTGGCATTGATTCCCACCACCATCGGCGGCTTACTGAGTACCATCGGCATTGCTGGTATGGATCGAGTCGCCCAATTTAACGTCATTGCCACCTCAGGACGAGCCGTAGAAGCTTGTGGTGATGTCAACACTCTAGTTCTCGATAAGACAGGTACAATTACCCTTGGTAACCGTTTGGCAGAAGAATTTATCCCCATCAACGGTCATACTATGGCGGAAATTGCCAGTGTTGCTTGGGCAGCTAGCGTATTTGACGATACACCAGAAGGTAAATCCATTGTCCGGCTGGCAGAAAAGTTAGGCGCAAGATTTGATTTTGACTCTAGTCAGGCTGAAGGAGTCAATTTTTCTGCCAAAACACGCATGAGTGGTACGAACTTACCTGGTGGACATGAGGCCAGGAAGGGAGCAGTGGGAGCCATTAAAGGATTTGTCCGTTCCCGCAACGGAGGCGATATCCCAGAACTCGATGCAGTTTACGAGAGAGTTTCTCACCTGGGAGGTACACCCCTAGCAGTCAGTCTAGATAACGAAATCTACGGAGTTATTTATCTTAAAGATATTGTGAAACCTGGTATCCGCGATCGCTTTGAGCAACTACGACGCATGGGAGTGCGTACCGTCATGCTAACTGGCGATAACCGGATTACAGCTTCCGTCATTGCCAGAGAAGCTGGGGTGGACGACTTCATCGCCGAAGCCACACCAGAAGACAAAATCAGCGTCATTCAAAAAGAACAAGCAGCAGGTAAACTAGTTGCCATGACAGGGGACGGAACTAACGATGCTCCCGCATTAGCCCAAGCTAATGTCGGCGTCGCTATGAATACAGGAACCCAAGCCGCCAAAGAAGCCGCCAACATGGTAGATTTGGACTCCGATCCCACAAAGTTAATCGATATCATAAGCATTGGCAAACAATTGCTGATTACTCGCGGCGCATTGACGACATTTTCCATCGCCAATGATATTGCGAAATACTTTGCGATTATTCCAGTGATCTTTGTCGCTGCTAACCTGCAAAGCTTGAATATTATGAATTTGACCAGTCCTAATTCTGCTGTATTATCGGCACTGATTTACAATGCTTTGATTATTCCAGCTTTGATTCCTTTGGCATTGAAAGGTGTGGAGTTTAGACCGCTAACAGCTAATCAGCTATTGCAACGTAACATCTTAATTTATGGCTTAGGTGGGGTGATTACGCCGTTTATCGCTATTAAATTGATAGATATGCTAATTACAGTTGTAGGCTTGGCTTAAGAACAGCAAAAATAGAGATTTTGGAAAACAAGCGCTTCTTCCCAAGGTAAGAGAATAAATATTTTTGCCTGTTTTATTTTTACTTTTACCTGTTGAGAGGGGAAAGAAAAGGAATATGAATAAATATACTTGTTGCTCAACACTGAGCGAGAACTTTGAGACCGGCAGTTCGATAACTCATGCAAAAGCACTCCTTGGGCGATATCCTTTGTTTGGTAGCAATGGCATAACATCTAACACTCGCTATTTTTAGCCTGCTGTGGTTGAATGTGGTAGTTGTCCCAATTATTGATGCAGTTGACAGCATCCTAATTTGGCAAAAGAATTAAAAATTAAAAATTAAAAATTAATTTTAGGAGCAAGTGGAAAATTTATTATGGGTATTATTCGAGAATCAATCAGAGCAATTTTCATAACTGTGATGCTTTGGTTGTTGACTGCAATCATCTATCCCCTCGTAATTCTTGTAGTGGGTCAAGTTTTCTTGCCCTATCAAGCTAACGGCAGCATCATGCGGAATTTAAATAATGAACCAATTGGTTCAGCTTTGATTGGTCAAAGCTTCACATCTGAGCGATATTTTCATCCTCGTCCTAGCACTGTTAGATATAGCCAAGGCAAAAAAGCCAGGCCAACTGGCATATCTGGAGCCAGCAATCTCGCTCCTAGCAATCCAGAGCTACTCAATCGGATTATAGAGCAGGGAAACGAACTGCGAGACGAAAATCTTCAAGCGATCGCTGATATTATTTACACCTCTGGATCGGGTTTAGATCCCCACATTTCCTTCAAAGCAGCACGCCAGCAATTGGAGCGAGTAGCTCGTGCCCGTGGAGTCGCAGAGGAAGAAATTTTACGTCTAATTAATAAGTATACTGATGGCAGATTTTTATGGATTTTTGGCGAACCTGGTGTCAATGTTCTTCGATTGAATTATGCTCTTGACCTGCAAGATATTAATCGTCAGCAAAATCAATAAATGGGCAATGGGCAGACTATAGCCTAATACAGTTCAGTTAAGCATTTCTTCCTTTTCTTTGTGTCCTTCTCTGACGAGACGCTACGCGAATGCGTCCTTTGCGGTTCCTTAAAAAAATTGACTTTAACAAAGAGTTTTAGCCTTAAGCGAACCTTATTGGACTATAATCCTCCAAACCATTCATAGCCTAGATCCTCCCAGTAGTCTTTGATAGTTAACAATTCACTGACTAGCGTAATCTGGGTTACCCATTTGCTTTGCTTGTAGCCGAGTTTAATTGGGGATGCTAAGCGGATGGGGGCACCATTGTCAGCTGATAATGGTTGTCCATTCTTTTGATAAGCCATGAGGGTTTGGGGATGTATCGCAGAAGCAAGATCCCAGCTTTCATAGTAGCCATCAACAGATTGAAAGTAGACATAGCGGACACCTGATTTAGGCTGTACTAGCGCAACTAAATCTTGTAATCGCACACCTCCCCATTGAATGATCGCAGCCCAGCCTTCAACACAGACATGACGAATCATCATCGAAGTCAAGGGCAATTTTTGAATATCTGCCATGCTCAATTGCATCGGGTTATTAACTTCACCATCAATCTTCAAGTTTACACTGTCGAAACCCATATTCGACCCAGGTTCTTAATCCATATAAGTCACCTAAGATTTTCTTGAGATTACCTTGCAGATTCGTCATCACAAAAAAGGTAGAATTTTCGATTATAGTTCTTCTGAACCAAATGTTGAAACACAGCTAGTTTTCGATCGAGAGCGAGATCATTACCAATTAATCTATATCGGTTGGGAAAAACATCGCAGAATTTATGGTGTTGCTATTCATATTGATATTAAGGATAGTAAAGTCTGGCTTCAGCATAATGGAACTGAAGCTGAACTCGGAGAGGAATTGGCAGAGATGGGAATACCAAAGCAGGACATTCTAATTAGGTTACATTCACCTTCTAAACGTCGATTTACAGAGTACGCAGTAGACTAACCCAGTAGTCAAAAATCCAAAATCCAAAATCCAAAATTTAAAATTTAAAATTCAATTCATTCCTCATCTTTGTGATAACCATTCTTCTCACGTTTGAGGCTTTCTTCTAAAGCTTGAATTTGTTCGCGTCTAGCTTCCAATTCCAGAGAACGCCGGGCTAAATCTTGGTTTTGCAATGTTAAGGATTGTCGCCAATGTTCTGCTCGTTCGGCTTCGTGCTGCAAGAATTCTGGTGTAATGCCCGTGGTGAGGTAAGTTTGTACTAAATGCAGTACCCAATCGGTGGCTTCTTCTACTCTTTCAATGTTGCCTGTGGGGGAAAGTTCGACTAAAACAAGCAAGTTCTCACTCATGGAATTTCCCTTTCCCAGTAGAATTAAAGCCTCTTCTGGAATTATCGCCCACAAATTATCAGCTTCCTGACGCGCTAATAAGCGTAACTGGTGCTGGTCTAAAAAATCGTTTTTACGCACCTGGGCTAGGTATAGCATGAGAGTTACTCCGCTTCAATTAAAAATTCAAAATTCAAAATTTAAAAAATTATTTTTAATCAAAAAATAAACGTAAACATTGATAAGCAATTCAAAAGTCAAAAGAATTCAATTTAGCTACATAAGTTGTACTTTCAAAAAATCTGGAACAGCTTATTTGCAGGTGGGTAATAGGTTATTGCGAATTAATCACTCTCCCATTACCCATTACAGCATTACAGCATTACAGTTATCCTAAACCACGCAGGCGTTCCCGCAGAATTTCTGCTTGTTTTTCGGCTTCTGCTAAGGCATCTCTCGCTCCTTGAACCACGTCTGGTCTAGCTTTATCGACAAAATTCGGATTGTTTAATCTGGCATTCAAAGATTGAATTTCCGCTTCGACTTTGGTGAGGCTTTTCTCTAGTTTGGCACGCACAACCTCAATATCGACTACGCCACTGAGGGGAATTAGTACTTGTATTGTACCTATCACACCAGCGATCGCATTTTCCGCGTCTTGTGCCTGTTGTGATTCTGTCCCTTGGAAAAACTGTCTCCATAGCTTTTGTCTAGCTTCAGAAGTCAGTAAATTTTGGCTAAGAAACCAAGCTGTGTAAAGGAAACCAACCATTTCAAAGAAACTTCCAATGATGGCAGTTTTATAAATCGCATCCCCGACAGCAAAACCTAACCTAACAAAGACAATCGCCAAAATAGTTAAGCCAATTATTTTCAAACCCTTCTGAGGTTTTTTAGCAACAGTTTGGGTTTTTTGCTTATCAGTAATAATTAAAGTCTCAACCTTCGCCAAATCTTTAATGTAAACCTGTCCAGCGGTAAGGATTTGTCTTTCTTTTTCACTTTCAGTTTGTAAATTAGCTGTCACCTTCACCCCTGGTTTGACATCAGCTTCAGCACGTAAATTCCGAATTGTGCGGATAGTATCAATTAGCAATTCAAACTCTTCTTCTAAAGCTAAATCTATCAGATTTGCATCTACCTGGGGATAGAGTTGTAAAGCTAGAGTTTGGGGGGAATCTGTTGGTTGTTGGGTGAGACTTTGCCAAATTTCCTCAGTAATATGAGGCATAAAGGGATGAAGTAGTTTTAAAATCCCTTCCAGTACGTAGGCGAGGGTTTGTTGTGCTACCCGTCGTGATCCTGGATCTGCATCTGGCTGGAGGCGAGATTTCACTAATTCAATATATTGGTCGCAAAAATCACCCCAAATGAACTCGTACAATCCCTTTGCTGCTTCTCCTAAACCGTAATTATCAATGTAATTGCTGGTTTGTTTGACAACTTGATTATAACGGGAAAGAATCCAGCGATCGCTCAATTCTAGGAATTGGGAAGAGTCTTTCCCAGTCCCCAATGCATCCAAGTTCATCATCACAAACCGCGCTGCATTCCACAACTTGTTTGCAAAGTTGCGGGACGCTTCTACAGATGGTGATTCATCCTTTTTGCGATCGTACTCCAAGCGGATATCTTGTCCCGCCCCCGCCACTTCCCTAATTAGGGTATAACGCAGGGCATCAGTACCATATTTGTCAATTAATAACAGCGGGTCAATCCCATTACCTTTGGTCTTTGACATCTTCTGACCTTTTTCATCCAGCACTAAGCCGTGGATGTAAACGGTTTGGAAAGGCATTTTCCCAGTAAAATGCCCACCCATCATTGTCATTCTGGCTACCCAGAAAAAGATGATATCAAAGCCTGTGACCAAAGTAGTCGTAGGGTAGTAAGTCGTTAAATCCGGAGTTTGTTCCGGCCAACCCAAAGTTGAAAACGGCCAGAGTCCAGAAGAAAACCAAGTATCTAACACATCCGCGTCTTGTTCTAACTTGACATTTTCGCCAAATTGCGATTTGGCTTTCTCCCAAGCTTCTGCTTCCGATTTTGCCACCACAAACGGTGTGTTATCGGTAACTTGCCCATCGGTTTCACTGACAGCGTACCAAGCGGGGATTTGGTGCCCCCACCACAATTGACGAGAGATACACCAATCTTTGAGTTTGACTAGCCAATCACGATAAACCTTAGTCCAGCGTTGGGGGACAAACTCCGGGGAATTTTGCTGGTCGAGGAATTCGAGAGTTTTGTCAGCCAGGGGGCGGATTTTGACAAACCACTGAGTTGAAAGTAGGGGTTCAATGGGTACTTTACCGCGATCGCTGTAGGGAACGGTATGTTTATAATCCTCAATCTTCACCAAAACGCCATCTGCTTCTAGGCGAGAAACCACATTTTTTCGAGCAACAAAGCGGTCTTGTCCTTGAAACTCCCCAGCATTGGCGTTGAGGGTGCCGTCTTTATTCATAATGTTGATTAACGGCAGATTGTGACGTTTACCCATGTCAAAATCGTTGAGGTCATGGGCGGGAGTCACCTTCACACAGCCTGTGCCGAAAGTGGGGTCAACGAATTCATCGCCAATGATGGGAATTTCTCGTTGTAGAATGGGCAGAGTGAGAGTTTTGCCAATAAGATGTTTGTAGCGATCGTCATTGGGATTAACTGCCACTGCTGTATCGCCGAGCATCGTTTCTGGTCGAGTCGTTGCCACTTCCACAAAACCAGAACCATCTGTAAGCGGATAGCGGAAGTGCCAGAGATTGCCATTAACCTCTTGATTTTCCACTTCCACATCAGACACAGCCGACTGGGAAGCCGGGCACCAGTTAACTAGATATTCACCACGATAAATTAAGCCTTCCTCGTAAAGGCGAGTAAATGCCTCAACAACAGCTTTGGATAAACCCTCATCCAGGGTAAACCTCTCCCGTGACCAGTCTGCCGAAACACCCAAGCGTCGCAATTGATTAACAATCGTTCCTTCAGACTCCGCCTTCCATTGCCAAGCGCGTTCTAAGAATTGTTCGCGCCCCAATTCATAGCGAGTCTTACCCTCAGTCTTGAGTTGCTTTTCCAGCATAGTATGGACAGCAATGCTGGCGTGGTCAGTTCCAGGTAACCACAGGGTGTTACGTCCCTGCATTCGGTGGTAGCGGACGAGGGTATCAATCAGGGCACTTTCAAAAGCGTGACCCATGTGCAAACTGCCGGTGACATTAGGCGGGGGAATGACGATGCAGTAGGGTTCACCGTTTTTGTTGGGGTCAGCTTTGTAAACTTGGTTATCTTCCCAGAATTTTTGCCACTTGGCTTCAGTGGAAAAGGGTTCGTAGAGACTGGGGAGATTGAGAATAGTTGCGGTCATGCGGGGCAAACTAACTATGGAAGGACTCTAATAAATTTTGCCACAGGGTTGGAGAGAGGGTTTGATGGAAACGAACCGCAAAGGGCGCAAAGTACGCAAAGGAAGAGGAGGAAGGTAAGATGAGACAACCAAGTTTTCAGGTAGAAAATCTAGCTTATAGGGTGATTGGGGCAGCGATTGAGGTACATCAGGTATTAGGGGCAGGGTTTTTAGAGGAGGTTTATCACAAGGCACTCAAAGAAGAATTTTTAATTCGCGGAATACCCCATAATTTTGAGCATCCGGTAAAAGTACGCTACAAAGGTCGTCCATTAGGTGAGGGCAAATTAGATTTTTTGGTTGGAGACTCTCTAATTATTGAATTGAAAGCTGTTCAAAACTTAACCCCCATTCATGAAGCCCAAGTCATCTCATACCTTAAAATGACTCATTACCCCCTAGCTCTCCTTATCAACTTTAACGTTCCCCTCCTCAAAGACGGCATCAAACGCATCATCCTTTCTTCTTAATCTTCTCTTCTTCATCTTCTTTGCGCCCTTTGCGCCCTTTGCGGTTCGTTCCCCAAACCCATGAAAAATCAAACAACCTCCCCCTGGACATTCATTCCCACCCTATATTTCACCTCCGGCATACCTTACGTCATCATCAACACAGTTTCCGTCATCTTTTACAAAAAACTTGGAATAGATAACGCTCAAATTGCCTTATGGACAAGCTTTCTCTATCTACCTTGGGTCATCAAAATGTTTTGGGGACCAATTGTCGATATTTACTCCACCAAACGCAAATGGATAATTTACACCCAATTAGCCATGTTCGCCTGTTTAGGTTTGGTAGCCTTTTGTTTACAACTACCAAACTTCTTCTTCATCTCCCTCACAGCATTAACAATAGGAGCCTTCATTTCTGCAACTTATGACATTGCCACAGATGGCTTTTATTTGCTAGTTTTATCTCCCGAACAACAAGCCTTTTTTGTCGGCATTCGTTCACTATTTTATAGACTTGCTGTTATCTTCGGTTCTGGAATATTAGTAGTCATCGCAGGTCAGCTTGAAGTCTCTATTAACAATATCCCTCTCAGTTGGACTTTAGCTATTGGCTTCTCAGCTTTCATTTTAGCAATCTTGTTTATTTTTCATCGCCTAATTTTACCCGTACCCGAATCAGATAATCAACGACAGCCACAAATTATAAAAAATATACCTTTTTGGTCAATTATTAGTTCATATTTTTCGCAAAATAAAATTATCAACATTTTAGCTTTTATTTTACTTTACAGACTTGGTGAAGCAATGCTTGTCAAAATAGCCTCTTTATTTCTATTAGACAAACCAGAAGTAGGAGGCTTAGGTTTATCAACATCAGATGTCGGCTTAGCCTACGGAACATTTGGGGTAATCTCCCTGATTTTTGGAGGAATCTTAGGAGGCTTGCTAATTTCCAAATATGGATTAAAAAAATGTCTTTTGCCTATGGCTTTAGCATTGAATTTACCTGATATATTTTATGTGTATATGGCTTACACAAAACCTTCACTAACATTAGTATATCCTTTGGTTTCCCTAGAACAATTCGGATATGGTTTCGGGTTTACAGCTTTTAGTGTTTACTTAATGTACCTTTCCCAAGGTGAATACAAAACTTCCCACTTTGCCATATCAACTGGCATTATGGCTTTAGGTATGATGTTACCCGGATTAATTAGCGGTTATCTGCAAAAAGCACTTGGCTATCCACTATTTTTTATTTTGATCTGTTTGCTCACAATTCCTGGAATGATTGCTCTGTTTTTTATACCGTTAAAAGAAGAATCGAAACTTACGAATAATTAACTCTTTTAGATGTTATGCATTATGTTTTGGGAATAGATGGCGGCGGTAGTAAGACTGTCTGTGTTTTGATGGATGATTCGCGTCAAGTGCTAGGACGCGGTGAAGCTGGGGAATCTAACTATCAGAGTATAGGTATTGAAGCCACTTTCAAATCAATTGAATGTGCAATTTACGCTGCGGTAAATGAAGCAATAAAAATCATAAATCCTATTACTATTGAAGCAATATGTCTGGGTTTGGCAGGTGTGGGGCGTGCATCAGATATCGAGGTAGTAAAAAAAATAGTGTTAGAGTTACAAAATAGCAAAGTTTTATCTATTAATTGGGCATTACACCCAGTAAATATTGTAATTTGTAATGACGCTTTGATTGCTTTAGTTGGTGGAATTGGTCATGATGTGGGAATTGTGGTTGCTGTTGGTACTGGTTCCATAGTTTTTGGGCGAAATCATCAGGGGAATATCAAGCGAGTTGGCGGCTGGGGCTATATTTTAGGAGATGAAGGTAGTGCCTATAAAATTGCTGTTGCTGGGATGAATGCAGCATTAAAAGCCTATGATGGACGAGAGAAACCAACGAGTTTAGTAGAGGCTTTCAAACAGCATCTTAGTTTGGAAAATATAGAAGATTTAATAGAAGTAATATATCGGCGACAGTGGGGAGTTAAACAGATAGCGGCTTTAGCACCAATTGTGGATTTTGCAGCAGCGTCAGGTGATCAAGTAGCGAATAATATAATTGATGATGCTGTGGAAGAGTTTGTAAAAGCTACATCTACAGTAATTGATGCAATTTTTAGCCTAGACTCAATTTTGGAAGTAGTTACGATAGGAAGTGTATGGCGAGGTAGATCCAAAATACATGAGAGATTTTCGGCATCGATAATTAAGAAGTTTCCTTTTATTAAAGTGATTTGTCCCAGGTTTGAGCCTGCTTATGGTGCTGGTTTTTTGGCGCTAAAGAGTTTAGTAAAATAATATCAAATCCGCTTAATTACTTATAATACAATACGGTTCAGTTAAGGATTGATGGTGTCGATAATTGGTTTTTGAAGACGCGATGAATCGCGTCTCTACATGAGGTTTTTGTTGCTCATTCTGAACTGTATTGAATTATAAGTATTCAACCGAACCTGATATAGCAATCTTAAATGATATGTGAGAGTTCAATAAGCCTCAAATGCCTATAAGATAACGATTTTTATCTCAGTATTTTCTCACGTTTGGATTAGGATTGCTATATTAATCCCGTTTCAATGATGGTTGTTGCATATAAAGACTCGCTACTTTGAGGCTCACTCTTGCATTCCAGTATATAAAAGCCTTATAAATAAGCGGACACCATCATTTTTCTTGAGATTTACATAAGACGGAGCTTCACAGTGACCAATTGCACGGAGGTCTGACAAAAGTTCTGGATGGAATTGGCAAGTAAAGGAGCGTCGAATTTTCTTGGTTTCAAAGTCTTTGTAGTTAATACAGGTAGCGGAACACTCTGTAACTATTTCACCGTCGATCGCAGTTGAACAGAGAATTTCAACGGCATCAGGCAGTTGTATTAGCCATGATAAAGGACTTCCAGCGATTATGTGTCGATAAGGAACAATAGCGTCATGAATACTTCGGTAAGCCCAGTTAGCAAATAGTATTGCCTCTTCGTTAACTTCATCTGAATGAAACATTGAAATTGATACTTCATGTTCATATTGAATTGTTGTGTCAATTACACCTTCATGGGTGTCAGCAGTAATGTCATGAGCATGAATAATTTCCCAGGGAATACCTGAAACTTTGCCATCGGGGGACTGGTAAGGTAATAGGACGCGATCGCCAACTTCTTTTAATTCGTTGCGCGTCACTGCAAAATGATTATCATTCCACCCAGAAGCAACCAAGCGTCCATCACGCTTTTTGACTTGAAGTGTTTCGCCCATAGTTGCAATGCGTTGCACAACCTCTTGCAGTGAGTTAAGTGCTTTCGCCTCCTTGTCACGTTCTAGAGATTTTGTACCCAAGACTTCTTTGACTGCTCGGTGAATCAACCGGATATGACATTCAGCAGCTAGTTGATGTCCTACACAAATGAAGATAGCAGGAGCGCTAACAGGCGATCGCGAGATCAGTAATTTTTCCACTAACGCAAACATATCTTCTCGTGGACAAACCGGACTAGTCCAAGTGGATGCATCATAGACCGAGGGATCGCCTCCTTCTATTACCACTGCATAACCCGAAGTAATTGCTGGAACAACTAATTCTGGATCGATAACTCCAGTTGACCAAGCAGGAAACAATATTGAGTCCATATCGGCAACTTTCTGAGCAATATAAGCAATGTTTTTGGAAGCCCGAACTTCTTCGCCAAGAGTATTAACGCCCACATGTTCCCACGGCTCAATAATAATCACCGAATTGCGTAATAAATTCGGATGCAACAACAGAAACTCCAAGTCTGCCCGAGAATTAATCACCTTTTCTAATGGCTTTCCATGTCCCCATTCAAAAATGTCGTTAAGAGCAACAATTTCTTTTTCAGAAAATGGATCAATAGAGGTTCTATCTGCTAAAAAACGACCCAGTAAAATATGTGCAGATTCAAAATCTGTGTAGCCTTCATGTAAATAACCAGGAATTAATCGCCAGTCATTTGTAGTTTGAATTTTCTCCAAGTTCTTATCTTGATTCATTTTTACTCTCAGAATGGGAAATCAACACTTATTTTCTCATCAGATTTCCGAGTCTTTTAGTCACGTCTTTAATAGCGATCGCCTCACCCAACCGCCGACTATAAATTGATACAGAGAGTAGGGAGTAATGTAGTTATATTACTTCAAAAGCGCTGTAAAATAATTAGTAAAGGGGATAGATGACATTCGCTTACCGCAAAGCACCCATCCCCGAATAGCTGCCCAGATCATGAAACCTGGAATCCTATAGTCCGGTATCTAATAATCCCAGTATCGGCCGAGATATGTTGATTGTCACCCGGATAGATACTGATTTATCAGATATCTATCATGGGGCATAGGGCATTGGGCATGGAGCATAGGGGATTAATTATTTCTCCGTCACTCCCTCATCTCCCTCATCTCCCCCATCTCCCTCATCCCCGCGTCCCCCCATCGCCAACAATGCTGTGCCATAAGCAGCTTCGGTATATGTTGAGGCGATGACAGGCACTTTTAAATACCGCCCACGAATAGCAGTCCAAGTGTCATTTGCTGCGCCACCACCAGCAGTATAAACACGAGTCAACTTGTCCGCACCTATTTTTTGTAACAATTCATACCCTTTTGTTTCTATACGGGCAATACTTTCTAACAATCCATGTAGAAATTCTATTGGGTTATCTGGGCGTGGTTCCAATCGTGGGGGTAGATTGGGATCGTTAATCGGAAAGCGATCGCCTGCTTTCAACAATGGATAATAATCTAACTCGCTGGCTTTTGATGCATCAATCTCACGGCTAAGGCTTGCTAATTCAGTGTTGGTAAAAAATTTCTGTAGCACTGCACCCCCAGTGTTAGAAGCACCTCCAGTCAGCCACAATTTACCCAAGCGATGGCTATAAATTCCGTACCGCGCATCCTCTACACGGGTACGACTCAAAAGTTTTAGTACCAGCGTTGAACCCAGGGAAGTCACGGCTTCACCAGGGAATTTTGCGCCACTGGCAAGAAAAGCGGCAATACTATCAGTTGTCCCAGTACAGACCAAACAATCACGCCGAAAACCAAACTTATCTGCAATTTCAGAACGTAATTCCGCCACGGGAGTACCAGGTGGTAAAACTCTGGGTAGTTGAATCGGTATTTGCAACTTTTGCAGCCATTCTGGGTATTTCAACTCTTCCACGTCATAACCCAGCTTTAAAGCGTTGTGGTAGTCGCTAATGCCTAAATACCCATGCAGCAGAAATCCTAGCCAATCTGCTTGATGCAGGAAATATCTAGCTTCAGCAAAAGAAGGTAATTGCTTCATCCAAATCAGTTTGCTCAAGCTAGAGGTGGCGCTTAAGACGGTATGATTGGGGGGTGCTATGCTCCTCAAATCATCTAGCACAGATGATCCCCGCGCGTCGTTGTACAATAGCGGTGCGTCTATTGGCTTACCAGCAGCATCCACCAGCAAGACAGTGGAAGAAGTACCGTTAATGGCGATCGCCCCAATTTCTCGCCGCAATCCCTCAGGTATGTGTTCTAGCAGGGCAAACAAAGCCTCCTGCCAACAACTCGGCATCACCGCAACTGGTAAATCCTCAAAAGGATATCGAACCTCTGCCTGGATGCTAGCTTTCTCATCAATCACCACACCGCGTGCGCCAGATGTCCCGAAGTCGATACCCAAATACAAACCCATAGATTTATAAATTTTTTTAATGGATAATAACTAACGACTACTGATCGATAACTGCTTTTGTTGCATCTTGTAACAAGATCTTCCACGAATCTGGCAAAACAAGGAAAAGTAGTAAACGAACAGTTCAAAATCTATTCAAGTTAGGAGATTAAGAGCCATGCCTATCTTAGACACTCTGTACATCGCTCAAGTATCTTCCCTCTCAGATACTCAAGTGTACATCGCTCTAGTTGTGGCGCTGATTCCAGGAGTTCTAGCTTGGCGCTTAGCCACAGAACTTTACAAATAAGGCTACGATGTGACACAGTTGAAAAGCTAATAACCCTGGCATTACGGGGGTGCAATTTTCAAACGCTTACGGCTTTACGCCCTGAGTAGTTATGAAGCTCTGCACTTACGTAAGCCAGGTTATTTTTTAACTCGTGCAGCACTTGTAGCTATTTCCAAAAAATGAAGTAATATGACAGCTAAATCAAGCATTCAGGAGTACTGAGTCCTGTTAGCTTTGTTCTCTACCAGAGGCTGTGCCCTAAGCGTAGCTATGCCGCACGCTTTACGGGGCTTTGAGCCAGTGCTGAGTAAGGTTAAAAAACCTGAGTGAGAAGATTCATAAGTACTACTTCTTACTTATTACTTCTTCCTAACTACTCAGCACTGGCTCAACCCCCCGCTGCCGCTAACAGCAATTAGCACTTTTCATAGTGCTTCCCTTCACCAAGAGAGGTTATTTTTTAGGATCATGAACGCGATTCAACCTTCGAGACCACCGTTAGAACCGATACAAAAACGCCGGGTCATTCCCCGCCCAAAGCGGCATCTTCGTCAACGTTCTTACCAAGTGATGGCATTGGAAAGTACTGCCAAGATCGCTGTTAATCTTTTCATTACAGCCGCCGCCGCATCTGCCTTGGTACAACTTTTGCCTTATCACTGGTTACAGCAAGAAAAATTGCGAGAAATTCACACTGAAGTCAACTTGATGCAAGGACACGTCAACAATTTACAGGCAGAATTTAGCCGTAACTTTGATCCCCAGCAAGCTAAAAGTATTAGACAACAACAAGGATATCGATTCGATCCCAGCCAGCGTCGGGTGGTGCTGATGAATCAGGATGGGAGAGTAATTGAACAAACAGATTTATTACCCTAAGAGAAATATCGAATTTGGGATTATTCTGTTCCTTGTGATTTGGGCTACGTATAAACCGGGTGAAAATTTATATTATTACTAGTAAATAACAGCGTCCCTATACTCCAATTCCAAATTCAAAATGAAGAATTCATTTTTGGAATCTTGAATTTGCCAGAATGGCTCATCTACCAATTAGGACGCCCAGGAGATAGCAGCTCGTTAAGCCAATTTTCGAGTTGTAAACGCAAGCGATAACCAGTAACGTCCTTACTGTTGTTTACAGGAGGTAGTTGAGTAAGGGCGCGACGATAATCCGCGATCGCACAATTCCAGTCACCCCAAAGATGATAAGTCCTGCCACGTTCAGCCCAAATGTGACCTTCGAGTTGACCGAAAAGCAGTGCTACCTCAAAATTCTCAATTGCCTCTTCGTATTGACCCAAATCGCGTAAAGTAATGCCTCGGTTAATCCACGCCCGGACGTAACGAGGATTCAAATTAATCGCTTCACCATAGTCGGTGAGTGCTGCTGCTAATTCCCCACAAGCAGCGTAGTAATTTGCTCGATTGTTGTAAGCACTAGGCAAATACGGGTTTAGTTTGAGGGCGGTGTTATAGTCGCAAAAAGCTTTTTGCATTTCACCACTTTGGAAATAAATCAGCCCCCGGTTGTTGTAGTGAATCGCATTGTCAGGATGGCGGAAAATTAGTTGGCTTAAAAGTGCGCTCGCTTCAGTATAATTTCCTTCTTGAGCCAACTTCAAAGCATAAGAGCGTAAGTAACTGTCCTCTAATTCACTGCGATCGCTTGTTCTCTGATCTTGATAATTATTGGTATTATTGATAACAAGTTTTTTATGCTGATTACTTGGATGGTCACCGGAAGCTAAAAATGGGTGAATATTCATATATTTATTCCTAAAATGCCTGCTTTGTGAAATTAAATCTAGTTTTTATTCACTAGTGGATTTACTAATATGTCTATTTTTAGAGTATTCAAGGTTACGTGAAAACCATCCTCAGAGAGAACTTAACTACTCACATAAGTGGAAATCTGCGCCCTAAATAAACCATTGCTCCTCAAACCTAATCATGGATACTTGATCCCTAAGGTGAATTCCAGAAATAGCTAAGAGAAATTTCCCAGATCGGTATCGCTGCGGGGCTGGGGATTGGGGACTGGGGATTGGGGACTGGGGACTGGGGACTGGGGA
>NZ_JACJSJ010000144.1 GCF_014698115.1 Nostoc sp. FACHB-973 | reverse complement strand
TCCGGATAATTAGTTATGATTTTCACAGTCATTGCACCCCACCCCCAGCCCCTCCCCGCAAGCGGGGAGGGGAGACAAAGCGCAGCTTTGGCGGGGTGGGGTTCTTAGGTTTTAATAAGTAATCAAGCGGACATGATATTACTAATTTTTACAAAAAAGTAGCAAAGATACTTAATCTATTTGATATAGCTATCTCATCAAATAGATCGTATGTGCAACTAGAAAAAGCATCACAATTATTTCAGTAAATTTGCTGGGGCATAGTCACGATCAAAATGATGGTGTAAGAATAAAGGCGTCAGTCGTCAGGATCGGCTCAAAATGATTGGAAAATCAATGGTTGTATACCTGCTTGATTTTGTTCAAATTATCAAGCTTGACTATCCAAGGCATATTAATTCTGAATTCTGAATTCTGAATTCTTACATTATGGTTTCATCGGAGACAATACAAAATGTATATTAACTTTTTTATCAGTTCCATTGCTAGTATTGTGGTTGTGGTGCTAGCAGCTTTTGGCTTACTGCAATGGTTGCACATACCTGCTGGTAATTTTCTCGACTGGGTAATTGGTGGTGCCAGTTTTTGGTGGTTGTTGGTAATTGTTACGGTACCGTGGAACGTGCATTTTCAAGCTAAAGAAGTTTTAGCAGAAGCAGCACAATCAACTGAGAAAGGAATTCCAGTCGATGAGAAACAAGTGAAGTATGTCACAGTTTTGGCAAAGCGATCGCTCTGGGTTGCCATTGCTTTACACTTACTCTCAACTGTTGGTCTTTATACTCTTGCTGTTACTGGTATTAGTACAGTAGGATATGTAAGTTCTGGTGCAGCTTTGTTATTAACAATTCTGCGTCCAGCGATTCGGGCTTACGAGTATTTATATGCAAGGTTAGCGATGATTCGCCAAGAATGGAAGTATCCCCGTGAAGATATTGTTGAACTGCGCGATCGCTTTTCCAATTTAGAACAAAAAGTGCAATCTTTAGAAGATCAACTTAACTTAGAACAACCCTATTCATTGCCAGCCACCCAACAACGTTTTGCCGAAGAAACTCGCAGAGATTTAGCGCGAATAGCTGCTAATTTGGAGGAATTACGCGCTATAAATCATACAGAACATGAGCGTTTAGGGAGAGAATCCAGAAATGCGATCGCCCAACTTTCAACTGATGGTCAATTTCTCGATCATGTCCGCGAAATCATTCGATTTTTTAAATCAGCCTGAACTATAGCTACATTCAGGAAGTTTTGTTCTTTTCTATAGGACTAATATTTGATTTTTGAAATATGCGTAGGTGCGTTAGCCAAAGGCATAACGCACCACCCGAAGCCTTTGGTGCCGTACTTTCTGCGATAACACACCCTACAGATACTTATATTTTTTCAAAAATCAAATCGGATTCCTATTAACTCTTGTGGGGTGGGCGGGGGAGACGCCCACCCCACAAAATAAGTCGGCAACTCAGTTTTGCTAATATGAGACGATATTGTTACATCATGAAATATTTAGTTTGTTAAACTTTAACAATAATATCAATTTAACTGGGCACTATTAATATACCAGTCGAATATTTTGTGAATTTAAGGGTTTTCCTTTCAAACACTTAAATACATACCAGTTCACCTTCCTGATTTTTGAACACACCACAAATTATGTTAACTCTTCCTGGCTATACTTTTGTAGAAACTTTGAACGAAGGTCTTGATAGCTTTGTTTATCGCGCCATCAAACAGGTAGATAACACTTCAGTCATCATTAAAGCGTTGAAAGCAGAATATCCTAGCTTAAAAGAGTTAACTGGAATCAAACATGAATATAAAGTTCTTAACAGCTTAATAGATGTTGATGAAGTTATTAACCCTTTAGCTTTAGAAAAATATCAAAACAGTCTAGCTCTAGTTATAGAAGATTTTAGTGCCACATCGCTCAAGCATTTTAGCGATACCCATAAATTATCACTAAAAACTTTCCTACTTATAGCTACTCAATTAGCATCGGCTTTAGCAAATATTCATAATAAGCAAGTTATTCATAAAGATATCAAGCCTCAAAATATTATTATTAATCCTCACAATTTAACTATTAAACTCATCGACTTTAGTATTGCTTCACACTTATCTAGAGAAAACCCAACTGTCAGCAACCCTAACTTAATCGAAGGCACTCTTGCCTATATGTCTCCTGAGCAAACTGGCAGAATGAATCGGTCACTTGATTATCGTACTGATTTTTATTCTTTAGGAGTCACGTTTTATCAAATCCTTACTGGTTTGCTACCTTTTGATAGCAACGATCCGTTAGAGATAATTCACTCTCACATTGCTAAAACTCCTGTTTCCCCTCACGAAATTAATTCAGAAATTCCGTTAACAGTTTCTGAGATTATCATGAAACTTTTAGCTAAGACGGCTGAAGATAGATATCAAAACGCCTTGGGTTTGAAAGCAGATTTAGAATTGTGTCTCCAGCAGTTAGAAAACAATAGTCAAATTAGTGAATTTACTATTGGACAATTAGATTTATCCAGTCAATTTATCATTCCTCAAAAACTGTATGGTAGGGCAACAGAAGTCAATACATTATTAAATGCTTTTGAGCGGATCAGCAACGGTCAAACAGAGATGATGCTGGTGTCGGGATATTCAGGAATTGGTAAATCTTCTTTGGTGAATGAAATTCATAAGCCAATTGTCTGCCAAAGGGGATACTTTATTTCTGGTAAATTCGACCAATTTAAACGTAATATTCCTTATGCTTCATTAATTCAAGCTTTTCAAGAATTAATGCGGCAACTCTTAACAGAAAGCGCTGAATCTTTAAAAAACTGGGAATCTAAACTATTAGCAGCACTTGGTCAAAACGGACAAATCATCATAGATGTAATACCAGAAGTAGAACGGATTATTGGTTCTCAGCCTGCGGTACCACAATTAGGTGCAGCAGAATCACAAAATCGTTTCAATCGGGTATTTCAACAATTTATTCATGTCTTTACTAAACGAGAACATCCCCTAGTTTTATTTTTAGATGATTTACAGTGGGCAGATTCAGCTTCTTTGAAGTTAATCGAGCTAATTATTACCGATGCAGACAGCGAATATTTATTATTAATTGGAGCTTATCGTGATAACGAAGTCAGTGCGACTCATCCCTTAGTTCAGACATTAGAGGAGATTCAAGAGGTTAGAGGTAATATCACTAATGTTGTTCTGAAAAATTTGCATATTGACTGCGTTAATCAGTTAGTAGTTGATACATTAGGTAGCAGCACTTTAACGGTTGAACCACTAGCTGAATTAGTTTTTCACAAAACTCAAGGTAATCCCTTTTTCTTAACTCAACTACTCAAATATCTTTATCAAGAAAATTTATTAAATTTTAATTTTTCTGAAGGTAGATGGCAATGGGATATTGAGCAGCTAAAAGATATTAACAATACAGATAATGTTGTCGAATTAATGGTCAGCCAAATTCAAAAGCTGTCACCAGAGACAATTAATGTTTTAAAAATAGCGGCTTGTATCGGAGATAAGTTTACTTTAGAAGTTTTGGCAACTGTTAATCAAACAACTCAGTCGGAAACAGCAGCAGATTTATGGGAAGCTCTGCAAGCAGGTTTAATTTTACCCTTAAACAATTCCTACAAAATGCCCTTAGTATTTGATCAAGAGGAAATAGAAAATGGGGTAGATAAATCAAGAAGACTAATTAATACATTTCAAACAATCAAATATAAGTTTTTGCATGACCGAGTACAGCAAGCAGCATATTTTTTGATACCTGATGAGGATAAGAAAGCAACACACCTGAAAATTGGTAGATTACTACTGCAAAATACAACGCCAGAAGAACAAAAAGAAAATATTTTTGCTCTGGTTAATCAACTCAATTACGGTACTGAACTACTCACATCTGAGTCGGAAAAATATGAAATAGCTCGACTCAACCTCATAGCAGGCGAGAAAGCCAAAGCGGCAACAGCGCACGATTCCGCCGTCAAATATTTACAGGTGGGTTTGGGATTGCTGGCAGAAGATAGTTGGGACAAACAGTATGAACTGACATTAATGCTATATGAAGAAGCAGCAGAGACAGCTTTTTTAAGCGGTGATTTTGACCTGATGCACAGATTTGTTGCCGTAGTGCAAAACTGCGCCACCTCGCTTTTGGACAAAGTGAAGGTATACGAAGTCCAGATTCAAGCTTATATGAGTCAAAATAAGCTGTTGGAAGCGATTAGTACAGGATTACAAGTTTTAAAACTGTTGAAGGTGAACTTTCCCGAAACAGTAAATCCTTCAGATATTGAGCAAGCATTAGAGGAAACGGCATCGATTTTGAGTGGGAAAGAACCCTCGGACTTGCTCTATTTACCTCAAATGACCAACCCTGATAAATTGGCAACATTGAGGCTACTTTCAAGTCTATCTATTGCCGCTTACTTAGGCGCTCCAGAACTCGTACCTCTAGTGGTATGTAAACAAGTCAATTTATGCGTTCAATATGGCAATGCTTCTGTGTCTCCCCATACATATTCTCTTTATGGTCTTCTTTTGTGTGGGGTTGTGGGAGATATCGAACGAGGCTATCTGTTTGGTGAATTAGCTTTGGATTTGCTTTCAAAATTAAATGCCAAAGAAGTCAGTGCCAAGACACACCATCTAGTATTTATAATGGTTAAACATTGGAAAGAACATGTTAGGAATACCGTAGAAACTTTTCGATATGCTTACTCTATCGGCTTGGAAACTGGAGATTTGGAATATGCTGCTTATGCTGCATTTCAACATTGCTGTCAACAATATTTGGTGGGCAAGCAATTAACTTTAGTTGAACAAGAAATGTCAACTTACTGGGATGCCATTAGTAAAATCAAGCAAGAAACAGCGCTTCATTATCAGGAAATATATTGGCAAACCGTCTTAAATATGATGGGCAAAAACCAAAATCCCTGTATTTTAAAGGGTGAGGTTTATGATGAGCAGAAAATGCGTCCCTTGCACGAATCAACCAACGATGGGCTAGCAATTTGTTATGTATATTTAGAAAAACTCAAGATTTGTTACCTGTTTGAAAACTACTCGCAAGCGCTGGAAAATCTCAATCAAATAGAAAATTATCTGAGTACATTATTAGGGCAGATGGTTGTTGTTATTTTCCATTTCTACGATTCTTTAATTCGGCTGGCGCTGTATGGGGATAATCTAGAGTCTGAACAGCAGGACATTCTCCATCGCGTAGAAAGTAATCAAGAAAAAATCCAAAAATGGGCGCATCATGCCCCAATGAATCATCTACATAGATTCTATCTAGTGGAGGCAGAAAGGCATCGAGTACTCAACCAAAATCTTGAGGCTATGGAGGATTACGACAAAGCGATCGCACTTGCCAAAGAAAACGAGTACATCAACGAAGAAGCACTCGCCTATGAATTAGCTGGCAAGTTTTATCTGTCATGGGGTAAAGAAACTATTGCTCAAACCTATATGGCTAATGCTTATTATGCCTATCAGCATTGGGGAGCGATCGCTAAAGTCAAGGATTTACAAGCACGCTATCCTCAATTGATTACGCAAAGACGGGTAGCGGATTTTCGTGAGACATCGCAAAGCATCCAAAAGTCAAATACAAATAACAAAGAACTTAGTCAAACAAATTCTACCATCATCGAAGACACTGACAGTCTCGACTTAATGACGGTGATGAAAGCTTCTCAAGCTCTTTCTGGCGAAATTGTTTTGAGTAAATTGCTGGCTAAATTAATGCAAATTGTATTAGAAAATGCTGGCGCACAAACTGGTTACTTAATTTTAGAAATAGACGGCAATTTACTAATAGAAGCAAAAGCAGCCGTGGGACAAAAAGAAGTGATTGTTATGCAATCACAGCCAGTATCCAGTAGCCAGGAGTTACCCCTCTCTGTGATTAATTATGTAGCCAGAATGCAAGAAAATGTTCTATGTAGCAGTACAATTTGTGATGGTATTTTTGTCACAGATCCTTATATTGTTAACCACAAACCAAAATCATTATTATGCACTCCACTCCTTCATCAAGGAAAACTAGCTGGCATTCTCTACTTAGAAAATAATCTTACAAGTGAAGCCTTTACTCCAGATAGATTAGAAATATTAAAACTCTTATCTTCCCAAGCAGCAATTTCTATTGAAAATGCTCGTCTTTATAGTGATTTAGCAACAGCTAACGCAACTTTAGAAGCAAAGGTAGAAGAGCGAACCCAAGAATTACAAGAAAAGAATGTGCATTTGCAAAAAGCCGAAGCAGCAGCGCAATCTGCTAATCAGGCGAAGAGTGAGTTTTTAGCAAATATGAGTCATGAACTCCGTACACCTTTGAATGGCATTTTAGGTTATGCACAAATTTTGCAACGAAATAAAGATGCCACAAAATCTCAAAAAGATGGACTCAATATTATTTATCAGTGTGGCGACCATCTTTTAAATTTGATTAATGAAGTTTTGGATCTTTCCAAAATTGAAGCGCGGAAAATGGAATTATATCCCACAGAGTTTAATTTTCCAGAATTCCTCGAAGGAATTGCAGAAATTTGTCGGATTCGCGCTCAACAAAAAGGTATTGCTTTAATTTATCAGCCAACAAGTAATTTGCCTAAAGGAGTGAAAACCGATGAAAAGCGGTTGCGACAAGTTTTAATTAATTTACTTGGTAATGCAGTGAAATTTACAGAGGTAGGTGAAGTCAGATTAAAAGTAGGCTATCACAATCATAAAATTAGGTTTCAGGTAGAAGATACAGGTGTGGGTATGGCTCCTGAACAATTAGAAGAAATATTTTTACCCTTTCATCAAGTAGGCGAACACAATCGCAAAGTAGAAGGTACAGGATTGGGGTTATCTATAAGTCGCAAATTAGTACAAATGATGGGAGGGGAAATTCAGGTTCAAAGTACTTTAGGTAAAGGCAGTATTTTCTGGTTTGATATTGATTTGACAGAAGTTGAACAATCTCCAGAGTCTCTGAAAGCAGCATCACAAAATATTATTGGTTATCAAGGCAAAAAACGCAAAATAATTGTTGCTGATGATCGGTTAGAAAATCGCTCAGTTTTATTGCAAATGCTAGCTCCTTATGGATTTGAAACTGTGGAGGCAGTGGATGGACAAGACTGTTTAAATAAAGCGGCTCAATGGCAGCCTGATTGCATATTAATGGACTTGATGATGCCCACACTGAGTGGTTTAGAAGCAATTCGCAGAATCAGGCGATCGCCAGAAATCAAAGATATAATAATTTTAGGAACTTCTGCTAGTGTTTTTGATTTTGATCGACAAAAAAGTAAAGAAATTGGATGTAACGACTTTATTCCTAAGCCTATCCGAACATCAGAATTATTAGGAACATTGCAAGTATATTTAAACTTGCAATGGATATATGAGGAGGAGTTAGAAAAAGTCTTTCATGCTCAACCTACTGCTGGAAAACAAAACTTGGTCTTTCCACCATCTGAAGAAGTAGCTGCTCTGTTTAATTTAGCTAAAAAAGGCGACCTTAAAGGAATTATCGAGCAAGCATCTCGCTTGCAAGAATCAAATATTGAATATGTTAATTTTTGTCAAGAGCTACAACAATTAGCTAAAGGCTTTCAAGTTAAAAAAATCCGTGAATTTCTCACAAGTGCAGGTAATTAATCATGAATCAAGAGAATACTGAAAATGACGTTATTTTAATTGTTGATGATACCCCTACTAATTTAGGAGTCCTGTTCGAGTTGTTAGCAAACGGAGGTTTTCAAGTTTTAGTCGCCCAAGATGGTGAAGATGCAATTGAGCAATTAGAATATGCTGCACCTGATTTAATTTTGTTAGACGTAATTATGCCAGGTATAGATGGCTTTGAAACTTGCCGCCATTTAAAAGCTAAGGAAAGTACAAAAGATATTCCAATAATTTTCATGACTGCACTTTCAGAAACAGTTGATAAAGTCAAAGGATTGAGTCTTGGGGCTGTAGACTATATCACTAAGCCATTGCAGCATGAAGAAGTTTTAGCTCGCGTCAAAATTCATTTGAATCTGCGAAACTTGACCAAAAAATTGCAAGAACATTCTCTGCGTTTAGAACAGGAAGTTCAAGAAAGATTAAAAGCAGAACAAGAGCTTTTGCAATTAGCTGCTGAATTAGAAAAACGCGTAGAAACCAGAACATTTGAACTGCAAGAAACAAATCAGCAATTGCATCAAGAAATTGAAGAGCGTATTTTAACAGCACAAGCTTTGCAACAATCAGAAACTCGTTATCGAGAACAAGCCAATAGCCTAGAACTTGCTTTTCGTCAGTTGAAAGAAACTCAAAGTCAGTTAGTCCAAAGTGAAAAAATGTCTAGTCTAGGACAACTCGTAGCAGGAGTAGCCCACGAAATTAATAACCCTGTGAATTTCATTTATGGCAACTTAACTCACGCAAGCCAATATATTCAAGATTTGCTCTATCTCTTACATTTGTATAAAAAAAATACTCTTGATACATCTCTAGAAATTGAGCAACAGGCAGAATTAATGGATTTAGATTTTATCATTAAAGATTTGCCACAACTGCTATCTTCTATGAGAATTGGCGCAGAACGCATCCGCGAAATTATTCAATCATTACGGAATTTTTCGCGGATTGACGAAGCAGAAATGAAGCCAGTTAATATTCACGAAGGCTTAGACAGTACACTCTTAATTTTGCAAAATCGGCTCAAAGCTACTTCAAGTCATTCAAGCATTCAAGTCATTAAAGAATATGGAAATTTGCCGTTAGTCGATTGTTATGCTGGGCAATTAAATCAAGTATTTATGAATTTAATTGCTAATGCAATTGACGCTTTGGAAGAGTACGAACAAGCACAGCATCTGCAAAATTATCAATCTTGCCAAAGGCAAATTTGGATTCGGACTACAGCCATTAACGATGAATATGTTGCTATTCAAATTGCAGATAACGGGCCAGGAATGACTGAAGATGTGTTGAAATATCTTTTCGACCCATTTTTTACAACAAAGCCTGTGGGTAAAGGGACGGGTTTAGGATTGAGTATTAGCTATCAAATTGTTGCTAAACATGGCGGTAATATGCAATGTATTTCTGCACCTGGACAAGGGGCAGAGTTTACTGTTACTATTCCTCTACAAGCGCGATCGCCTGAACGAGCCTGTTCTACTTTAAATAGGGTTCATTCTCGGTAAATTCTACCTCATGTAGCAATCAATCTGTTTGAGTTGTAAAAATTATTGTTATCATTTGTAGTTACAAAGAACTTCTGACTCCTGAATTCTGCTTTCTGAATTCTGAATTCTGAATATCCTTTTCAACGACAAAGCCCTATAAAATTCCTAGAAAAAGTTACTCAAAACTTAAAGAAGTCCTGCTGACTCATACAATCGTTTTAGCATTGCTGTAATTCTTACCCCATAATCCAAATCTGCTGACCAACGCCCTGATAGCTGGTCAATTAATGGTGCAATTCCCCGCGTCACAAAGCGAAACCTGGGATCTACTACTTCCTGCACCAAAGGTTCTAAACTAGCGTAAGCTTTTAAATGTTGGATGTGTGCCCTCACCCCAATTCTCGCACTGGGAAAAGACGCAGCCTCCGAACCGCCACCGATCGCACCCAAGCCGGCAAAGTTATTTTGCTCAGGTTTAATATCGCCGCCAAACCGTAAAAATCCAGTTTCTACACACATTTGGCAAAAAGCAATATCATAATTTACCCCCTCTATACCCGCTTCTTCCCGATAAAGTTTTGAGATGTCAGGAAACTTTGCCAAAGCATTTTGATTATTATTTCTTAGAAATAGTTGTAACTGTACTTCTGAAGTATTACCGTTCGACATTACCCGATCCATTTGACCAGCACAAACTATTAAATTCGATCGCAAGCTAACAGTACGAGTTGCAGCATCCCAGGCGACTGCAACATTAAAATCCCGCAGTTCGATCGCTTTGACATACACTATTCTACGATAGGTAATTCGATTCACATTAGGCGCTTTTGATAAATCTATTCGTAGACGGTCTACTAAATCAATAGGAATATAAGCATTACCATTAACTAAAATTCCTTGCTCTGAATAATTTTGTCCATTAATATTAATATTAATTGCTGCGTAAGTCGGTTCTGTCGGAGTTCCAGTAGGGTCAATTACACGACTCCAAGTTGCCAATCCATCAGCAATTCCCAAAGCAAAATCGCGGCGACGACTTTGCAGCAAAGCCCGATCCTCTGGACTGCTAAGAAACCCCACTTGCATCAACAAAGCTGGAATCGTCGTCCGGCGACAGAATGCCAAACTCCCCAATCCACTATCTGTATCTGGCTTGACTCCGCGATTCGGTAATTGGGGTACACGGCGCAACAACCCCACTAGCAACTGTTCAGCATTGCTTTTGCGCTCAGTATTGTTGGCAATGTAGAAAACACTAGCCCCACGTACAGAAGGACTGCTAGCTGCATCAGATTGAATTTCTAGCGCCACATCACCCCGTCCCCCACGGGAATTGATCCAGGTGATGGTTTGAGCGGCACTCAAATCATCAGGAACTGCTAAAATCTCAAAATTCCGCGCCCGTAGTTCCGTGACAATTAAATCCCGCAACAGAATCATTTCTTTAGCTTCAGTTGTACCACCTGCGATCGCACCCGGATCGATTCCTCCAGCTTCTTTCCCTCCGTGAGCCGCCGAGATAAAAATACGTCCCATCTTCAGTATTTCCTCTGATAAAATTAAGCGTAAGCAATTTTAGACATAGTTGGTGGCACAGCAACAACAATATAATATCTATCAGAAGTCCAAAGTCATTTGTCCTTTGTTATTTCTCCAAAGTTGGTGGTGAGGGAGTGGGGAGTGGGGAGTAGGGAGTGGGGGAGATGAGGGAGATGAGGGAGACGCGGAGAGAAACTAATGACTAATGACTAATGACTAATGACTAATGATTAATATTATGCAAATCCCCCGCTTACACCCAGACACAATTGAAGAAGTTAAACTACGGGCTGATATTGTCGATGTCGTATCTGAGTACGTAGTTTTACGTAAACGAGGGAAAGATTTTGTTGGGTTATGCCCCTTCCACGATGAAAAAAGTCCCAGCTTTACTGTCAGCCAGACTAAGCAAATGTATTATTGCTTCGGCTGTCAAGCCGGAGGAAATGCGATCAAGTTTGTCATGGACTTGGGAAAGCGTTCTTTTGCTGAGGTAGTGCTGGATTTAGCACGGCGTTACCAAGTACCTGTACAAACCCTGGAACCCGAACAACGCCAAGAATTACAGCGTCAGCTGTCTTTGCGGGAACAATTATATGAAGTTCTGGCAACGTCCGCCCAGTTTTATCAACACGCCCTCAGACAATCCCAAGGGCAAAAAGCAATTCAATATTTGCAATCTAACCGCAAACTCCAAGAAGAAACTATACAGCAGTTTGGTTTAGGTTACGCCCCCGCAGGTTGGGAAACTCTCTCTCGCTACTTAGTGGAAGACAAACATTACCCAGCGCAACTGGTGGAAAAAGCCGGATTGATTAAGCCCCGCAAAGAAGGCGGCGGTTATTATGATGTGTTCCGCGATCGCCTAATGATTCCCATCCGCGATGTTCAAGGACGCGTGATTGCTTTTGGTGGTAGAACTCTGACTGACGAACAACCCAAATATTTAAATTCACCAGAAACCGAACTTTTTAGCAAAGGTAAAACATTATTTGCCCTCGATCAAGCCAAAACCGGGATTTCCCAACTCGATCAAGCGGTGGTGGTAGAGGGATATTTTGATGCGATCGCCCTTCACGCGGCTGGAATTAATAACGCCGTCGCCTCCCTTGGTACAGCCTTAAGCTTAGAACAAGTGCGGCTAGTATTACGCTATACCGAATCGAAACAACTAGTACTCAACTTTGATGCTGATAAAGCTGGAACTAATGCAGCCGAAAGAGCGATCGGTGAAATTGCCGAACTAGCATATAAAGGAGAAGTTCAGCTAAAAATTCTCAATCTACCCAATGGCAAAGATGCTGATGAATACTTGCGTGAGCGAACACCAGAAAATTATACAGAACTGTTAGCAAATGCGCCCCTTTGGCTGGACTGGCAAATTCAACGAGTTCTTCAAAATCGGGACTTAAAACAAGCTACCGATTTTCAACAAGTAACTCAGCAAATAGTTAAATTACTCAAAAATATAGCTAACAGCGATACACGAAATTATTATGTTTCTTATTGTGCAGAAATACTCAGCTTAGGTGATACCAGACTTATACCCCTACGAGTCGAAAATTTATTAACTCAAATTGCTCCCCCTGCGCCTACATATTCCAAACCTGTATCAGCGAGAAAAGCATGGGGAAATGAAAAACTTTCCCCACTCCCCACTCCCCACTCCCCACACCCTAGCGATCGCAGCCTTTTAGAACACGCAGAAGCATTATTACTGAGAATTTACTTGCATTGTCCCCAACAGCGTCAAGCCATTATTGACGAACTAGAAGAACGAGATTTGCAATTTAGCCTTTCTCACCATCGATTTTTATGGCGACAGATTTTAGAAACAACGGTGGAACAAGTAGATTTAATTTCGACTCTGCAAAATAGATATTTAGAATTATCAGAAGATTTGGGATTAATATCGCATCTGTTTCATTTGAACGAGAAATGGAAGACAGAAATACTTCGGACTCCGCAAGTGGTGCAAGCTGCGATCGCTTGCATGGATTTGGTAATGCTGGAAAAGCGCTATCGCCACTTTTTGGAACTATGGCAGCAAACCGATCCTGAAGCCGAACCAGAGAAATATCAATTTTATTATCAGGCTTTCTACACCGAAAAACTCAAGCTGCAAAAAATAGACAGACAACGGCTATTTTCCATTACAGAATTATTGTAGTTATGAACATGGCTGTGTCCCTACCCGTGTACTTCATTTACCTGAAATACGCTGTATGAGCATGGAGAAGTTCTACCATTTAAGATAGACATAAGCTTTTATTCTCCTTTCCCTCAGAAGGTGAGCATCGGTCGAGTATATTTTAGTATAAATTTATACTATTGTTTATACTCAAATGCTGAAAGTAGGGTATTTGAGCATCAAGCGAGCATCTTAGCATTCATTATGCCCAAAAGCGTTGATGTACAGTTTTTCTAAGGTTCACTGCATAAATCCTGATTGTCAACGTCCTTATCCTCAGCCTTGGGGAAACAAATTTTGCAACAGTTGTGGCGCACCGCTACAGTTGTTAGACCGCTATATTCCACTTCAGGCGTTGGGTTCGGGAGGATTTGCTCAAATTTACACGATTTGGGATGAAAAAACTCAAACCGAGAAAGTGCTGAAAGTGTTGGTAGAAGATTCACCAAAAGCACTGGAATTATTTACCCAAGAAGCGGAAGTTTTATCTAGAATACATCATCCGGGTGTGCCCAGAGTTGAAGCCGATGGGTATTTTCAGGTAAATTTGTTCAATCCCAAACCACACCAACTGCCTTGTCTGGTAATGGAAAAAATCAATGGGCAGACTTTAGAGGAGATATTAAAAAAATATCCGCAAGGGTGTCCAGAGGATTTGGTTTTAAACTGGTTCGCCCAAGCTGTAGAAATTTTACAGGAATTACACAAACGTCAAATTATTCACCGAGATATCAAACCTTCTAATTTGATGCTGGATACCTCTTCGTCAACTGTACCATTGCTTGGAGGGGAAACAAAAAGCGATCGCCTCGTATTAATTGATTTTGGAGGAGCAAAACAAGTTAGCGCCTCAAAAGTGGGTTCTCGGTCTAGTTCCACCCGATTATTTTCTTCTGGCTACAGTCCACCAGAACAAGTGACTGGAGGAATTGTCGGACCGAGTACTGATTTTTATGCCCTTGGTCGAACGATGATTGAATTACTAACGGGCAAGTATCCGCTGGACTTGGAAGATCAGCAAACAGGGGAGTTGCGTTGGCGAACTGAAGCGAATGTCAACCCGCAATTAGCAGACTTGCTGGATGAGATGGTACAGGAAGATGTGCGATCGCGTCCAGTAAATGCAGCGATGATTGAAAAACGTCTAGGGAAGATTTCTCAACCATTACCGTCGCCGGGGTTATTTTCTCGACTGCGAGACAACCTGAAGCTTGCCTCAAACCAAGCCTCCCAGAAATTGACACTGTTAACACAAGCTGTTCAACAAGCTTTAGGTCAATTTAGCCAAGCTGTAAATCAAACCATTATATTTATTGCTCAGACAATCCTGAAAATTCTCCGAGCTTGTTTGGCGACGATTTGGGCGATGATGCTGACTAGTATTGGTGCTTGTTTTGGTGCGATCGCTGGTTTTATTTTGGCCTATCGCACAAGTTTGGGGTCTCGGATTGTAGAATTTCTTTTGACTCAGGCAAACCAATTAGTTCCAAATACTCAACCCACCTTCGGGGCAGATATTTTGGTCTTTGTTGCTGCGGGTTGGGGAACCGCGTGGGGACTGACAGTATCCGGGTGTTTTGGTCAACGGCGGCGATTTTTAGTAGCGTCGTTAATGGGCATGATTAGCTACGGCTTCGGTTGGTTGATTTTGCAATTAATCACCCCAAAAAACAGCGGCGAAGGCTTAGTAGCAGTGATTTTAGTGGGAGTTTCCCTACTTACCTTAAGTTTAGGACTTCGCAGCCATCATATAGTGTACGCCGTGTTCGCTGCCTTTGGTAGTGCGATCGGCTATGCAGCTTTGATTCTTTTGAACATAGCACCTCGAATGTTGGAATTTTCCAGTCAACCAGGCTGGCCAGAATTGTACAAGCCTCTGATTTTTTTTGGTTCTGTAGGCTGGTTTCTCAGTTTCTGGTTAGGAGTGAGTTTTTACCTAATTGTGCCTGGATTGCGTCTTTTGGGGTGGCGATGAAAGGGATTGGGGATTGGGGACTGGGGAGTTGGGAGTAGGGAATAGGGAGATATTCTCCCCCTACCTCCCCTGCTCCCCCTGCTCCCCCTGCTTCCCCTGCTCCCTCATCTCCCCCATCTCCCCCAACTCCCCACTCCCCACTCCCCACTCCCCACTCCCTCTTAATTACCCAAAAACAAGATCCCCCTAGTCGTCTTTTTCATCGAGCTAGGGGGATCACATATGTGGTAGTCTATAAATGGTTCGGTATAGTTCCTTACGACTCGATTGTATAGCTTAGATTTCACTTTGAGTAGTCTTACCGCAAGAATTTATAGTATATTCATAGCTTCTTAATCAATGCTTCATTCCGGTTATTCACTTGGCCGGTTTCATATGTAATTATGACAGTACCCAGTGTAAATTTGTCATAATTGTAAATATCTGTAACAAATATGAAACTTAAGATTGTCGCCACCGTCTCTTTGTTAGCTGGTTTCGGCTTTGCGGGGCAGACCTTTGCATCAAACGTACAAGACTTAGATCAGTTGAAGGCAACAAATGCTTGTCCCAGGTGTGATTTGAGTGGTGCTGACCTAACTCAAGTTAATCTAACTGGAGCAATTTTGCGGGGGGCAAACTTGAGTGGTGCGACATTATCTCAAGCTAATCTCACAAATGCCGATCTAACAGGTGCAAATTTAGAAGGTGCAATTCTAAATTCGGCGAATCTCACTGGTGCTTCTTTAACGGGTGCAAACTTGAAATCAGCATCCCTAGAAAAAGCCGATTTGTCCTATGCCGGTTTCATGAGCGCTAATTTAGAAGCAGCAAACTTAAAGGATGCCAAATTGCTGTTTACCAATTTTCGGGCGGCAAACTACCGACTCACAACTTTGAGCAATGGTGTTGTTACCTCCGACAAACCCTACAGCTGGTCGTTAGAGCGTCAAAATACCAGAGAATGTAACGAGTTCAAACCCGAAAACACTCCAGGCACTACCTGCTACGGAAAATAGAGTTGGGGAGTGGGGACTGGGGACTGGGGACTGGGGACTAGCGAAGAGTTTTCCTAACTCAATGCCCAATCCCCAAATATATCGCTTTTTTGTTTCTTAACAGTTCTTTATCATGGAAGCAAGCCTGTAGATTAATTGATATCGATGCTTACTCGTATTAAAGACTTAGCAGCAAAACTAGCACCTCGCTTAATTGAAATTCGCCGCCACATTCACTCTCACCCAGAACTTAGCGGTCAGGAATACCAAACAGCTGCCTTTGTAGCTGGTGTTTTATCTTCCAGTGGTTTGCATGTGCAAGAAGGGGTTGGTAAAACAGGCGTCATTGGAGAACTGCAAAATACTAGCCAAAATGACAGTTTATTGGCAATTCGCACCGATATGGATGCTTTGCCAATTCAAGAGGGCACTGATTTGGAATACGCCTCTGGTGCAGCTGGTGTGATGCACGCTTGCGGTCACGATGTCCACACCACAGTGGGATTAGGAACGGCAATGATACTATCCCAAATAGCAGAGGAGTTGGGTGGTAAAGTGCGGTTTTTATTTCAGCCAGCCGAGGAAATTTCCCAAGGGGCAAACTGGATGGTGAAAGATGGGGCGATGACAAACGTCTCAGCTATATTAGGGGTTCATGTTTTCCCTTCTATACCCGCAGGTTCTATTGGCGTGCGTTATGGGGCGTTGACTGCTGCTGCTGATGATTTAGAAATTTTGATTATTGGCGAATCTGGACATGGGGCGCGTCCCCATGAGGCGATTGATGCTATTTGGGTTGCGGCTCAAGTTATTACTGGATTGCAACAAGCCATCAGCCGGACACAGAATCCTTTGCGTCCTGTGGTGTTGAGCATCGGCAAGATTAATGGTGGCAGAGCGCCGAATGTCATTGCTGATAAAGTACAGTTATTGGGAACAGTGCGATCGCTCCACCCTGAAACCCGTGCCCATCTGCCAAATTGGATCGAAAATATTGTAGCTAATATCTGCCGTGCTTATGGGGCAAGTTATCAAGTCAATTATCGTCAGGGCGTACCCAGCGTGCAAAACGATTATAGTCTGACCCAATTATTGCAATCAGCCGCAGAAGAAGCTTGGAGTAGCGATCGCGTTCAAGTCTTACCCGAACCTTCCCTTGGTGCTGAAGATTTTTCTATGTATTTAGAACACGCCCCCGGTTCGATGTTTCGCTTGGGTGTAGGCTACAAAGAAAGAATCATTAACCACCCATTACACCATCCCCAATTTGAAGTTGATGAATCTGCCATTATGACCGGGGTTGTGACTATGGCCTACGCTGCTTATAAATATTGCCAACAGAGTTTCGATTGTAGGCAATAGGGAATAGTAAATAGACCACGTTGTAGGGTAGCACCGCTGTGCTACCCTACAGGGGATTGTGGTTCAAATAGATGAAAAACGCTGTAAGGCAAATTTCGCGTTTCTGAAGCTATTAACTAGATATTAGATTCAGTGACAACACCTAATCTTTGTTGAATTCGGACTTTAGCAGCTTTGAATTCACTAGCTAGTTGCTCACTTTGTTCAGTACTCAAGTTGTTGCGAATTGCAGCAAACATTGTAGTTTCTTCTTGACGAATATGATCGCCAATAGCATCCATCAGCTGTTTGACTTTATCTTTGAATACAGGTGAAGATGGGCTAAGAGCCTTAATTTCCTCTAATGCCTGCTTTGCATGAGCTTGTTCGTCATACAGTTCTTGGGTGTTGTCTTGACCGTAGAAAGAACGTACTCTTGGGTAGACAACTTCCTCTTCGGCTTCGGCGTGAGCTGTGAGATCCTTGTAAATTTGACCGAAGTATTCTTGAATCTTTTGCGGATTGTTACTTTGTAATAGTTCGGTAAACAGAGTATTTACCTTGTTGTGATCTAGGCGGAGTGCATCCTGGATATTCAGATCCTTTTTGTCACTGGTTTGGGTGACAGCACTACCTACTACACCGGTTACCGCAGCTAAAGCATCTTGAACACGCGCCCAAATTCCTTGATCTGCATCTTGTCCAGTTAGTTCGCGGACACCCAAAATTTCTAGAATACCTTTGAGTTGCTCTTGGTGAGCGCGGTTTTCAAAGTTAATGGTATTCAAAGGTGCGATCGCCACCATTATGTCAGCACCAACTTTTTGAGCAGCTTTGTGAACTATCAAGCCACTCATTACTAGTTGATGTTTCAGTAATTCATGTTGAGATACTTTTTCATATAGGCTCAGTTCAGAACCTTTAAACAATTCTTTTGCTTTTTCAATGAATTGTGTGACATTTTTTTTTGGTTCAGCCTGAATGCCATACTGAGTAATTACAGTTTCCAAAACGCCAAGATTTTTTTCATCGTCTTTGATGAAATTCCGGATGCGATCGGCAATTTCGGCATCAAGTCCTTCTCTTAAAAGCGCTTGTTCGTTTTCAATGACTAATTCTTGCAGTGCTTTGATACTTGCCAATTTCACAGCAATAGCATTGCGTTTCGTATCATCTAAACTAGCTACCATCCCTAATTCTCCTCTGAAAAGTGTTCGTAATTATCACTGATCTAAGGTTGACATAGAGGTTAGGGATATTCCATCTTTCTTTTGAGCGATCGCTTTGACTACTCTGGGTAGAAAAACATCAAGTTTATTGTTGCAAAATAGAAGTATGAATTAGAGCGATCGCTTTGATTTATAATTGCAGTCAGGGAAACCTATTCATTAATTAGATTCAAGTTGAATAAATTACCCATTCTGGAGCAAGCAAACTATATCTCTGGGATGATTATTAATTTACAGCTGTTTTCCTGTATTTGAACTACATCTAAAGCAGAATTCAGAATACAGAATTCCAAGAGAACAGGACTTACTCACAGGTAACGGAAAACATAGACACGTTCGCGGAGCGTCTCGTAGAGAAGTGGCTTCCCGCAGGGTACCACAGAGGACGCAGAGAACACGGAGTAATAAGAGTTAGAGGGGTTTTTGCGTAAGTCCTAGAGAAGTTCGAGCTAGGGCTTTCGGCGTTGGTGCAGCCCAACCTAAGCATCGAAACTTCGCAGGTAAAACGCGCTTTATACCTAGATAACAGACGAATCGTTGTGTACCTCACTTTCCTTGAAGTCTGCTGTATAGTATGGGCACAGTATTGCTGCGCCCCCAGCGATAATGCCTGAGATAATTTGGCTTGTGTGATTACATGATTACTGCTGCATCGAAGGTGTGCGAAAAATTCTGCTGAATATAGGAATTCTTGGCTTAGCCTGAGTTGGAGTCACATTAGCTTTAGATTCAGAAGAGTTACTAACTGTCTCAGAGACGATAGTCGATTTGTTATCAGTAGAACTGGTCAAATCACGCAATTGGATAGCAGAAGGTGAATTGGAAGATACAGGACTAATATTATCAGTATTTTGATTATCAGATTTTGCGGCAGTTTGAGCATGACATGGAGTAATCATGCAAGTCGAGATTGTCGCTAATACCAGCATTAGCAGATTGCAAATATATTTGTGCATGGTGATTTCTGAAATTGGTTAATAAATATTCCAAGCTTGTAGAACTTGTATTTGTTCTTGGTCTCCAATAAAATCGCTATTTTCCCTAGATAACTTCTTGCGCTCTTAAATGAATCCTGTTAGCTATTCCTAGCCGATCGTAAAAACTCGCGCGATTTACAATATCAATAATTTAGTTATATTTGCTCGAATTTAAAACAGAAATATTACTGATTTTCTGAAACAAAATCTTCATAGAAAGACTATTTTCTCGCAGCTTAAATCAATTCAAATATAAACTTTATATATTTTATGTTGAATAACTTGTAATTTTGATGAAGTAATTTCCGTAAACGAATACGTATATACGTTTCAGGGACGGATATAAATCTGAATTTGTTAGGTAAATACTGATAAAATTGTTTGCCCATAACTTTGAGAGTAAATATCCTCAAACTGCATTTCATGTGGACAACCAACAATCAAGAGATAATTTTTGGATTGAGGTCGATATTTTATGGTTTACTACAGCATTTACGGCTGCTATGAGGTACAGTAGCAACAACTAGCAAACCAGTTTCTTAAATGTTGAGGATTTATTAAGTCGAGTGCAACTGAGATTAGTTTATCAACCATTTC
>NZ_JACJSJ010000143.1 GCF_014698115.1 Nostoc sp. FACHB-973 | reverse complement strand
TCCGTCTTCTCTGCCTAGTCTCCTCCCCCAGCCCCCAGTCCCCAGTCCCCAGTCTCCAGTCCCCAGCTCCGACGCGATCGCACAGCGCTACACTGTGGTATGACTCAGCCGAGGAGGCAACTATTGTACCGTCTCTATTTGGGGTGAACTGATATACCATCACGCGATCGCATTTCAGAAGTTGCTGCACCTCCGCTACAGCCGTATTCAAAATTTGCTCTAGGTTGAGAGACTGGCGAATTCTCAGAGCAGTTGTAGCAATTAACCGCTGCTGCTCCTGAGTTTTACTGAGTTGGGCTTGCAAGCACAATTGCTTGATGGCGTTACGGACTGCTAGTTGCAGTACATCCTGTGTCAGGTGTTGCTTGACTAAATAATCCAGCGCACCTCGTTTCATTGCTTGCACAGCAACCTCTTCATCACCACGCCCTGTCAACATAATCACAGGCACAGAAGTCTTAAAAATCTCCTGCTGCATCTGATCGAAGAGTTCTAACCCACTTTTATCAGGTAGACAATAATCCAGCAGAATGACATCACAGTGCGTTTTTTGACACAAAGCGAGTCCTTCTTCTGCACAGTCTGCCTCCAAAATCTGGTAGGACTGGTGCGGATCTTTCAAAAGATATCGACGATAGATTTTCCGATCTGCTGCACAATCATCGATGATGAGTAGCGTCCATGTGTCCAACATATTAAGTATGAGGATTTGGGAGCTATGTAGATCCCTTTTATCCAGATTGTGGTTTATTGCATAATTCTAAAAATAATATAAAATAAATATAAATAAAATCTAAATTCTTTACCAATCCTAAAGCGATACTAAATACTACAGGGCAGTAAGAAAGACAGGAAAATGGGGAAAACCAATCAGAGTCACTCATTCACGAAAAAATCCCACGATCAAAACATCAAAAACATTTCCTCCCCCACTCCCCACTCCCCACTCTCCACTCCCTATTTTCTAGGCAGCAAACACAGTGACTCAAAGACGAAAATGTCTCTGTGCCCTCTAAGCCGTCTTTTTTGTTGTCCCTTTGTCCCTACTGCCTCATCAGCAGAAAATAAACAAACTAATCCAAGACGGGCGGCGTATTCGCTTCAAGCCAATAGTCCACGAAAGCCTGAATCGTCTTTTTTAGTTCTTGAGCATCCATCGGCTTTACTAGATATCCATTTGCGCCCTTTTGGTAGCACAATTCAATATCCTTGGGGTTCGATGACGTGGTAAAAACAACGACGGGGATTTCCTTGAAACTCTTGTCTTGCTTGAGCCGAGCTAGGATGTCACGGCCATCAATACCCGGCAAATTTAGATCGAGCAAGATCACAGAGGGTCGTAATGCTACTTGAGAGTTGCATGAGTCCTTACCTTGGTCGTAGGTATCCCTCTTTTGTTGATAGAGGAACTCTAAAACCTCATCCCCATTAGTACAACGATGTATGGGGTTCTGGACGGACATGCGCCGCATCAGACGTTGTAGCATCCGAAAATCTTCATTGCTGTCCTCAACAACAAGCAGAGGTTCATGAAGTTTTTTTGTCATTCGTGGTCTTAAAACAACTTAACAAAAATATATATTTGGTCACTATCTTAAACTATTCGAGCGTAAAATAGAATATCGAGCCAATACCTACGGTAGATTCCACCCAAATTTGACCGTTGTGCAACTCAACAATTTTTTTAACGATAGCTAGTCCTGCACCTGCACCTCCACCGTATTTTTCCTGGGAGTGGAGGCGCTTAAATAGTCGAAAAATAGTTTCTAGATGATGTTCTGGAATTCCAATACCGTTATCGCGGACATAAAAGATTGGGGATTGGGGATTGGGGATTGGGGATTGGGGATTGGGGATTGGGTTAAGAAAACTCTTCCCTAGTCCCCAGTCCCTAGTCCCCAGTCCCTCATCCAAGTAGCCAATTTCAACCCATTTTTCGGCTTTATCGTTGTATTTGAAGGCATTACCAATGAGGTTACTGAAGACTTCGTTGACAAGAACGCGATCGCACCGAATTATGGGTAAAGGCCGAGGAATGCGAACATCCATAAGCCCAGAGTTTTGGCGACTAGCACCAAAGACTTCAATCACTTGGGCGACCAATTCATTGAGGTCGGTTGCTTGTTCTCGCAGTTGTGCTTGTCCTAACTGAGAGAGTCGCAGCAAAGCATTAATGAGTGTTTCCATGCGTACAGACAAGGAGACTACTGTCTGCAAGCACTCAACTCCCTCATCATCTAATATTTGGGCATAGTCTTCTAACAGTACCGTTGAGAAGTTATAAATACCGCGCAAAGGTTCCTTGAGGTCATGGGAAGCTGCGTAGGCAAAGGAGGCTAATTCTTGATTGCTGCGTTCTAACTCTAGGTTAATTTTGGCTAACTCATCGGCCTTGGAGAGTACAATACCAACGATCGCATTTCTCAGACTCAGGGCACTCTCAAGTTCGCACGCCCTCCAAGGTAGAGAAGTTAATCTCACTGTTTCTTGCCAAGCGGCAAAAGATTTCCGCACAGATACAGTAAGGCTACCATCTGCCTGGGCTTGAATGGATTCCTTGGGATTACCCGCCCAGTTTACCGTCTGGATAACTTCAGGACGAAACCAAAGGATGTAATAGCGCCGGACTTGAGAAATCCGCAGTAGCAACAAGCCGCTAGCAGTATCTTTAAATATCAGCGCCTCTGGGTAAAGCTTTGGCAAAGAATCTGTGGAAAACAAGTTGTCATTAACTTGGGTATCCGCCCATTCAATCAGCGCCCGCACCTGGTGAATATTCGGTGTTGCTCCCACAAGGGTAACTTCATTATCCAGGCAAATCGCTGCTCCTGAGGCACTGACAAGATCCAACAAACGGATTTCAGGTTTAATTAGAGCATCGATAAAATTGTCTGCTTGGGAAATAGAGTTGAGAAACTCAGACTGTAGCGATTTTAGCTTTACTTCATAATCCCATTCCGAGTGACTAATTTTGTGCGCTAATTCTGAAGAAACAATCTGTCCCAAAAATTCGCACATTTTCAGCACTTCGTAAGGAATATACTTTGGTGTTTGATGATGGCAAGATATTAATCCCCACAGCTTTTGATCTTGAATCAGCGAAATCACCAAAAGAGCCGTCACTTCCATGTTTTGATGATATTCAATACAACACGGATCAAAACTCCGTAGTATACAGTAGCTTAAGTCAAGATGCTGATGTGTTGTCGGATTTTCCGTGGGAACTAGCTTCACTACTTCGGCAGTTAAATCGGGGATGAAGCGGAGAAAGCAGCGTGTGTATAATTCCCTAGCTTGGGCTGGAATATCTGTAGCGGGATAGTGGAGTCCTAAATAAGGTGATAAATCTTCTCGTTTGACTTCTGCAATCACAGAACCCGCTGCGGACTCGTCAAATTGATAGACCATCACCCGATCGAAATCGATGATTTCTTGGAGTTTTTCTGCTGCGATGTGCAAAAATTCTATCAGATTCGATGTGCTTTGCATTTTAGCGATCGCTTCACCCGCCAAATCATGAAAGCCCAAGAAACTCAACTGTGATTCCGAGTCTCTCGGTTCTAGCTCCACAATCACAGCCTCTTGTGTACGATGAACAATCGCGTCAAAATATCGTTCACCATTTAAAGTGTTGATTAATACTTTAAATGCGGTAGAAATACCAATTTTTTTCACCAAGCACTGCTTAACGGCTTCCACTTTTCTAGCGTCCAGCAAATAGCTCAGCGGTTGACTGAGCAAATCTTCTGGCTCCTTACCCAAATATTCTTGGGTATTGTTACTGACTTGCACTATCTCTAGCTGGGTATTGAGTGCTAACAGTACGCCATGAGGTTGAATAGAGCCAGGTATATGAATAGGTTTGGAATCGTGGTTAGTCAGAGCAGTAGCTTGGGCGTTGGTATCTTCAGACTGGCTCATAAATCAACTGATGTAAAGCTGATTTTTACAATAGCGCAATTAAATGTCACATTTCTTTAAAGTATATGCCGATAAGTGTGAAGGCGATCGCATATAGCCCTACTTAATCATTCGTGGAAAGTTAGATCCCCGACTCATCAAAGAAATGGGGGATCTGGACACCAGCGCTCATCCTGGCTCCCCTACTTACGATTTACTTGATAAATACTTTTGCTTGTTGTAGTTAATGTCACAAGACATGACAAACAGTACTCAAACACTAAGAATATGCCTATGGGTAAAAAAACACCAGATTTCAAAAAACAAGCAAATTTAATATATCTAAAGAAATAAGACTAGTGACAACAAAACTTGATTTAATCAAGTTGATAACACTAATCATGCCCACTAGGCAGCTAGTTCCCAGCTAGCTACCTGTAGGACTTCCTCCCTCATTGATTAGCCAACTCAGGAGGCTAGTACATCGTGTCAAACAATTTTGAGGATGCACATCCTCTTGAAGATAGAGTAAGCATAAATTTTGATAATTTACATCATCAAGAAGAGAGAAAAAATACAGGTATATTTAAAGGAAGGACAATTCTTTTGGTAGATGACAATGAAGATATTATTGCTTTAATTACCTGTGTTCTTAAAATTTACGGAATTAGTGTAATTACTGCTTCATCCGCTTCAGAAGCATTTGAAATTGTTAAAAAAGTAACAGTGGATCTTTTAATTAGCGACATTGATATGGCAGGTAATTCTGGATATTTGTTAATCAAAAAAATCCGAACACTTGCGTCATCGCCAATTCGAGAAATTCCAGCGATCGCCTTTAGCGATCGTGGTGAAAATCGAGCTTATAAACAGGCTCTTGCATGTGGATTTCAAAGTTATATGAAAAAGCCTTCCAATCCTACACAGTTGATTACAGAAGTAGCAAAACTATTGGGACGTTCTTGTAAGAGAAACTTTTCGTTATTTGGCGATTACTCCTGTTTAGGGGAAAGGTGATTTCTCATTTGTCATTTGTCCTTGGTAAATGTCCAAGTCTCCATTCCCCACTTATTTTCACAAAGAAACTTCTAACCTGTAATGCTGACAGAGAGTTTTAAGTTTTGCAAGTATGAGTACTTTGACATCAAATTACTCTGTATTTTTTCACCTCCATACAAGATTTACCTCTTGGTTTTGATATCATACAATTCGCATAAGGTAAAGAGTTTTTGTTTGAGGCGATCGCGCAAACTCTCAGGTGATACAATCACGCAATCTTCCCAATACCGTGCAACTTCCCGAATCAGCCAAAACTCGTTGACAACCCGTCGCACTACTTGACGCACATCCCCCATCATTTCGTCTTCTAAGTCATCTTCCCTACGTTGATAGGACTTTACCATCCAGCCTCGAAAGTGTAAGTACACTTTTATAGAGTCTAATCCCTCTCGCCATTCGCCGCTTGCGGGTACGATTGAGCGGATTTTATCGAAGGTTAAATTGCGGTTGTGCCAAAGTTCTCGCAAATCAGGAATCAAATTTTCTACATCCTCTGTTTCTTCACACCAAATCATTAAATAAAAGCGTTTATCAAAGAAGCGCGGTTCCGCATAACGTACTGTGTACTGTAGTTCTTGCCCTTGGGAATTTTCGTAAAGTAGGTAAAAAGGCTGTTGATTTTGCCTATATTCATCTATTTGACTTCGCCATGCTTGTACGAGTTTACTTGCTTGTTTGAGTAAAGATTGGCGGATTGCTGCATCTAAATTTCCTCGTTCCAGTAAAAGTGTAATTACAGTTTGAGCTTCAGCAATACGACCTGCATCACTGAGGGCTTTGATAGCTTGCTGCAAGGCATTAACTTGGTTTGAGTCAAGCGTGAAAGGCTTTCCAAGTTCTACTGATTTTTGAGCGATCGCCACTATTAAGCCGGAAATACTGGGTTCTTTGCCCCAATATATGTTGAGATTGCGGGCGATCGCTTCTAGTTTCTCCTTGGTTCCTGGCGGAATTGACAGTGTAATCGTTTCTTTTTTTCTCGGCATTTACAAAATGTACTTGCACTTTTAAATTAGTTGTGCCATATTCATAAATGTAATTATAAATAGTCTGGTTGCAAAAAAGTGCAGTGACATAACCTTAATCTAGAAGGTTGTCTCAGTATAAGCACTCATCTCAAAAGTTGACTTGACAACATAGACTCGATTTTGGATTGAAATAACTGTATATGATCAAGCGCAATAGGCTTTTAAATCGCCCTCCTAAAAGCTTGGAGGAGCGTTATTTCAGCGAAATTCGCCCCCAGCTTTACGAAAATCATGCACATCATCATCAGTATGGAGTGAGGAAAGGGACAACTCTTGCAGAACATCTAGACTCTGCGTGTCAATTTATTTTGACAGTCAGCCAAATAGCAGAAGTACCTGAAGATAAACGACCTTTGTTATTGGCTGCAACGGCTGTTCATGACCTGAATAAATTAGATCCTCAAGAACGAAAAGTAAAAACCTTAGCTAGGAACAAGGACTTTTTAAGAGAACAGCTTGAAAAAGCTTGTGTATTATCTTTTGTGGTAACAGAAGATGACTTTGAATTAGTCAGAAAGCTGATTGAACGCCATTCAGGCCACAACGTCAGCGATGGAGCGAGATTTTTACCAGAAGACCCAAATATTGAACGTTGGGCGGCGATGCTGACTGCTGCGGACTTGTTTGATTTAGGAATTCCAGATGAAAAACGCTTTTGCAAACTGGAAACAGAATTAACCGTTGCTTTTGATAGAAGTTGCAAACTTTTCAGAGTGCGCCTTTCTGAAGATAAAGGTTATATTACAGCTCTGTTATTGGGTGCTTGTGAAGAAGTTTTAGAAAAGTATGGCTTACATTCTTTAGCAATTTTCCCTGACGGCGAACTTTTTGAAGGTGAAGCTTTACCCAATATAGATTTAACAAAAGAAATCGCTGCTGTTTGGCAAAGTAAAATTGACCAAGTATTTGGGAATAATATCGAAAGACTTGTTAGGCCTACTAAGGATGGGATTAAGGTTACTCAACAAGCTATCCAGCAAAATATTGAAGAAGTTTTAGTAAATATAGAAGCTCTTTTAGAAAAGAAAAAAGCTAGTTATAAGTCAGACAAGATTGCTAAAGATGTAACTAAGTGGGGTGATGCAGCTGGTGCGGAAGCACTAGAAAAAGCGGCTGAACTTGGTTTAATACCTGTAAGCAATTCAGAAGAATTTGCTATATCTGAGGGATTGAAAGCAGCTTATCTCAGTTACCGTGAAGCTGGATTAAGCCCTAAAGAAGTTTGGGATAAAATTGGTGTTCATACTGGAATTTCTGAACAACAGCGTATTGCAATTGAGCCATTTAATGGTCAATATGGGCGACCTTTATTTGCTGCTAAGGCTGCTGTTAAGGGAATTGAGGGTATTAAAGAAGCTCTCAAAGAATCTTTTAAACTGAGAAAAGAAACTACACAAACTTCAGAAGAAATAGAGGTATCTGAGGAAATCGTTGCAGCAGTTAATAGAATGGTAAATTTACCTTTTGCTATTCGCTTAAATGGAGTCAATGATTTAAATGCTTATGTAGAAGCAAATCCTAGACAAAGATGCTCTTTAGGTTCTACTTCTAGTGATATAGATGAACTAATTTCAGATAATATGCCTCCTGGTACAAAAGTACAAGCTTTTTCTAACCGCTTACCAGGTGGTATCAGTGCAGAACCTAAAAGACAAGCAGATTCAATTGCAGCTTTAGCTTATCAATTGATGGCGGTTGGAGCAAATTTTCCGGCGGTTAAAAAACAAGACCCACTTTATCTACACTTAGCATTACCTAAAGGTTCTGCACCTGAATTATTAAGAATCTGGCGTGAGCTTCTGCAACAACTTGCAGCGACAAATGCAGACGGTGGTACTGTCACTGTTGATGAACTTCAGCTATATCGAGATAACCAGCTTGAATTTAAAGCTAACAAAGTAGTTGGTGCAGCATTACCTAAGCGTCCAGAGTTTGTGCATACAACAGTTATCATTCCTTTAGTTTGGGGAGATGTTAATGCTTCTTTAGCTTTACTAAAATCACTGAGATTAGGTTTAGAAATATCGTTGTCTTTAGATATTGGCTTTCCTTTTACTATTAGCAGCAAATTGGAAGTGGAGTTATTTGATGATGTTTATGGGCGAGTAGAAGGAATTCCTGCTGCACTCCAATCTTTACTGGGAAGTGGACAATATCAGCAGCGACAAGATGCAGAAAAAATTCTTGAGAGACTGCGCTGCATTGGCAAACTAGCAACATCTGTGGCGAGTATTCAAAAAGCTGATGATTGTTTATATGATTTGGCTCGTGGTTGTGTCAGACCGATTGAACTTTATTTTGTTTTGCTACGTTGGATTTTACGAGAACAAGATGAACCGAATTTGAGTGTTATTTGGAGTCGGATTTGTGAGCCTTTAAATACATTAATGGAGAGCTTTATGGCAGATGAAAATTCGTTATTAACTAAGTATCTCAAAGAAGCTGCTCAAATTGCAGCGGAAGCAAACCTTAAGGGCAGTTCTTTCAAACGTACCGCTCAAACAGAACCTTTCACTGCTTTTATTGCTGCTATTCGCACTCAAAAACCTCATATCGATTTAGAACTAATGTTTGCAGCATTAGTGCAACAATATTACATTCGTTTAGACCGAATAAATCGTGAATATCGTGTAGGTGCAACAAAATTAGAGCAAGTAAAGCGTTATTACGATGTTTTACGAAAGCTATATGAGGAAATTTATTCAGCACGCCCAGAAAAGTTATTGTCTGACCAAAAAACTTTAGAAGCCGCTTATTTATTCTTTCTTGAAGAAGCACGTAAGCAGTTAAAAAGTCAATCTCAAGATAATTCAGTCGAAATAACTACAACTGTGTAATTAATTAGGAGTTTATCATGTCAATTCAAAATCTTTCTTCAGTTCTAGCAAACACTTATGAAAATTTTCCAAAAGGACGTTTTATAACTTTAGTAGTTTTAAGAACAACTCATTCTGAAACTATCTTTCGTACAGAAGGTTCTGGGGAACCGATGTGTAGCGAGTTTGTTCAAGCTGGTGTTACCAATGACAATATTATTCAGCGTCTGGTAATGACTAAACGTAAACAAGTAGCACCAGAAAGACGCTATGGACGAGAGCATTTAAGAGCGCATGAGCTTTTATATACCAACATTAAAGATGGTTCTCTGTGTTCGTTAAATACTAATTCACCTTGCGAAATGTGCGTAGATTGTTTTCTCTATGGTTTCGCTGCTGGTGGGGGTGGCGCACAGAAAAGCCGCATTTGGACTGAGGACGCTTTTAGTATTTTACCTACTAGTGATGTTGTAGGCGATCGCACAATTAACGCCATCTACGAAAATGGCACAATGCGCGATGAAAAAGGTAACGCTTCCACTGCTTTAAACACTAGCGAATATATCAAACCAGGAGTTCATTTTCTCGATGTCGTCACCTTGAAAGATGTCACGGCTGATGAACTGCGGTACATCATTGGAAATATTCTGTTCACCAGTCGTTACGGTGCTGTTTCCAGTCGTGTGGGACGCATGGAAAACCAAATATTAGGTGTGTTTGGCAGTATTACCGAACTTCCTAGTTCTTTGGAACTTGTACAAGCTACCTATGATGTTTTAGGAAAGCCTTTAGAACATCCTCTGAACATTAATCAATTAATTACAGCTAGCAAACGAGTAATTGCAAATTGGCAAAACAAGAGAGGGGTATCTTTGCAATTATCTGAATCAGAATTAGCAAATTTAGTTACTGATGTAGAAACTCATTGGTCAGAAGCAGAACGTGATAATTTTCTGAAACGCTTAAGCAAATCCTATGAACCTTTCCGTCAGGTTGCGGCTGAGAAGAAAAAGGCAAAAGGTAAAGGCAAAAATACACCAGTTGAAGTAGAGAGTTAGATTATGTCAACAATTCCTTTTCAGCAGGCAAAACTTGTTGAATTATACTGTCTTGAACCAGTCTTTTTTGCCTCTAGGGAGTTGTCTGATACCTATTACACTGAGGGGGTAATTGGGAATTATGCTCTTACCTATGCTTTAGGTAAAGTAAATTCCCCCTATCGCCTCCAAGGTCAGGCTACAGGACGACCAACCTACAAAGAAGATTTACAACCAATAGCACAGGATTTTTATATCTTACCAGCTTCACCAATAGGCAGAGTTACATTCAGATTTGAACGATTTAATGCTCTTTCTGATGCTTATTGGTATGCAATGACTAATAACCGTGTGGCGACGGCGCGAGAAGATTTACCATTACAGTGCCAAGGGAAAAAACCCAATTCATTTAGACCAAGTAATTTTCCCCAAACTGGAAGACTGCGGATGATTGAACGCGGTAATAAATTTCAAACTTTGGTATTTGGGAATCATCAATTACCTGCTTATATTCGCGTTGGTAAATTCATGAGTAAAGTTAAAGTCAAAGTAGTCAATGAATTTCCTGTGACTTTACTACCAGAAGGTGAATATCAAACTCACAATTATCTCAATGTTGCTGATTTACCACAGCAAATAGAGACTTTAGCTTTCGATTTGATTTCTATTCCTCCTGCACCCATCATTAAAAATCTGCGTTTTCGCGGTGCTGCTTGGCAGGTTGGAGAAATGATTGTACCAGCAGGATTACATTTTTGCGGTAGAGAAAGTAGCAATGAGTAATCAAAAATTAGTTATCAGATTAGAAGCACGTAGTATTTCAGCTTGTGCATCGCCAGATAAAATATCTTTCATTGGGAATGCACTTCAACATCAACTAGATGTATTTGAACAATCAAAAGATGCTGATATTATTCTTGATTTAGCACCAACTGGCACAGGTAAAACTAAAGCAGGATTAACAGTATTAAAGCATCAACAAAATAAAAGTGCTATTTACATTGCTCCCACAAATGCTTTAATCGAACAGCAAACAGAAGCCGCAAAACAGTTTGTGTGTGATGCTAATTTACCTCATATTGTGAAAGCAGCTTCGGCTAAAGATGTCAAAAACTGGACTAACGATAAAGTTGGTAGGCGTTCAGGAGAAAAACTATATAATATTTTGCGAAATCCTGCTACTGTTTTTGATGATGTGGGAGCAAATACACCAATTATCTTGGTGACAAATCCTGATACTTTCTACTATGCAACTTTCTTTGCATATAACCAGCTAGATAAAGGTAATATTGCTGCTGGTTTTTACACCAAATTTTCTACAGTCATTTTTGATGAATTTCATCTCTACGATGCTAAACAGCTTGTAGGAATGCTGTTTTATCTTGCTTACTCTCATGTTTTTCGCTTTTTTCAAAATGGAAGAAAAGTAGTATTACTAACAGCAACACCAGAACGAGCTTGTGAATTAGCATTGGAAAATTTAAAACAGGCTGGTGTGAAGATAGCGAGAATTGATGGAGAATCAGGTAATACTAATCTTTTACCATCACAAACAGCAGTTCATTTAGAATTAAGACCAAAACCAGAAAGTAAGGAAGAGTGGTTAGCAGAACTAGCAGCAGAAGTTGTTAGTCGTTTTCGAGAAAGACCAAATGAGAATGGTGCTGTAATTCTTGATTCTCTGGATAATATTAATCGTCTATCAGATTTACTGCGACACCAAGGACTTAGTGATTATGTCGGACGGATAACTGGCCCTGCACCTAAACGAGATAGACAAAGGGCTATGCAGTGTCAAATAATTTTAGCTACTAGCACTGTAGATGTAGGATTTAACTTTGAAAGACATCCTGAACCAAGACGACAAAATTTAGACTGGTTGATTTTTTCGGCACGCGATCGCGCTGCATTTTGGCAGAGAATTGGTAGAGTTGGGCGTATTTTAGGTAAATCTGAAACTAACATTGATTCAGAAGCTATTGCTTACTTACCGTCTGATGCTTGGAAAGAAGGCTTAACTTCTCTTGATATTGCTGGAGGACGTACAGCCTTAAAAGAGGTACTTGATAAACTTCCCTGTTTGGATAAGCCTTTTTTAACAGCTTACTGGCGTTCAGAAGCATCTCTAGAAATTGCACGTCCTTTGTTAGAACTGGAAGAAGCGTTTGAAAATTTACCAGATGCGGAATTAATTCCAAAACTGTTTGAGACTTTAAAATCTGTTTTAGAAGGTAAACGCAATTGGGAAGACTATCGTCATAGAATGAAAGTCTTACGTGGTGCTGAAAACATCGCTCAAGAGTCTTTACATAAATTAAAAACAGGCTGGAAATATCTCAAAGGTGGTCAAGCTTTTGTCAAAACCTATATCAAGGTAAAATCTCCTGAAGAATGGGATGATTTACGAGCTGGACGTACAACTTTAGATGCATACGAAGATATCTTTAAACAAGATACTGAGGTACTAAATGAACTCAAAGAATTTGCTGAAGTTTTTAGTACAAGCTACGCCCCATTATTTAGTTTTCGATATAGTCTATTTGAAAGTTTGCCAATTCTTGACCCGCATAATTTAGTCACAGATGAATCTGAAGAAACACAGCTAGAACCTTTTCATCTATTACGTTATTACGAATTTGCTCAAAATGGAGACTTTATCGAAATCAAAAGTCGTGCTATCGAAACCTATAAACTGAGCTTTAGAATGCGTTATATTGGTAGCCGACAAGAGTTTGTTAATACAGAGCTGAACAAATTATCAGCTTTTAAAAATTGTAAAATTATCCGTAGTATTGGAGAAGCAGTAAAACCGACAACTGAACTAAAGGCATTATTAAAATATCTCTTACCAGGAGTAATTATTTGCCCCAGAACTAATGCTGCTGCACTCTCTCAATTACATAAACAAGGAATTGTTTCCTATCCTATAACTATTGTTTGCGATGATGATGATGAAAGACAATATGAATTTTTAGCAGGTTTATCAGGAATCTTAACAATGGCAATGAAGTTTAAACAGCTACGTCTCCCAGATGATGAGGTTTTTATTGCGTGATAACTAATTAAATTCTCGCACTAATGGTGCGAGAATTTGTTGGAAATTAATTTATACAGCAGTTTGCAAAAATATGCCTCACAGCCTCGTCCTGAACCTCATTCCCCAATCTCCCATTTATCCGGAATTCCTCACTGGGAGACACTACCACGCACTATTTCTCACTCTCATCAGTTCTGTTGATTCTAGCTTGGCAGAGTATCTGCACTCCTCCAACGCAGATAAAGCCTTCACTCTCTCGCCGTTGCAAATACAACGACAACACAAGCAACATCACACGTTGCAATTTAGTCATCAAAAGCCTATTCCGGCTGGTACTCCCTGCTGGTGGCGTATTTCCCTACTTGATGACACGTTGTTTAGTAAATTAACTGGACTTTGGCTAAATCTTAACCCCGATCGCCCTTGGCATTTGGGTTCTGCAAACTTACATATTACCAGTATTCAAGGTACTCCGCAATCTACGCAACCTTGGGCTAATGCTTGCAGCTATACACAATTGTACGAGCAAGCATCCCAAAGCGATCGCACTTTCAATTTCACCTTCGCTACACCTGTATCATTTCGTCAAGGTGCATATGATAATGTCCTTCCTATCAAAGAATCTGTGTTCAACAGCCTTTTGAGTCGTTGGAATAAATACAGCGGCATTGAAATCTCTAGTATTGCTATTGAATCAATTTATCCCAGTGCTTTTGACATTAATACTGAAGTTATCAGTAACTATGAAAGTAAGTTTATCGGTTGTGTTGGCAATATTAGCTATCGGATTTTGGGAGATGTTGAAACCCTGGCAATTAAGCAAATTAATACTTTAGCTAATTTTGCATTATATGCAGGATTGGGACGTAAAACAACGATGGGAATGGGGATGGTACGGCGAGTATAACTATTTTGGATTTTAGATTTTGGATTTTGGATTTTTAAATAGTTAGTGAATCAAAGATATGAATGAAATTGATTATATTCCTATTGCGGCGTTAAATCAATATAGCTACTGTTCGCATCGCTGTTGGCGGATGTTTTGTGCAGGAGAATTTATTGATAATCAATACACAATTGAAGGCACAAGTTTACATGAACGAGTCCATACAGTTGGTGAAGGACAACGTGAAGATACTTGGCAAATAAGAGCGATTTGGTTGAAATCAGATAAATATAAATTAATCGGTAAATCTGATTTAATTGAATCTGAAAATGGTCAATTTTATCCCATCGAATACAAGCGAGGACGTAAGGGCGAATGGGATAACGATGAATTGCAAGTTTGCGCTCAAGCTTTGTGTTTAGAAGAAATGACGGGCGAAGTTATCAACACTGGCTATATCTACTACGCACAGTCCCATAAACGCCAATTAGTCGAGATTTCTGAAGAATTGCGTCAAAGTGCGATCGCCACAATTGAAGCTGTGCAAACACTACTATTTACAGGTGCAATGCCCAAAGCTATCAAATCAAAACGCTGTGATGGATGCAGTTTATATTCACACTGTTTACCTCAAGCTACAGAAAAATTAGAACGCTATCAAGAAGCTAATTAGTGAGAATTCAGAATTCAGAAGCTCAACAGATTTTCTAGCTCAATCCCATTCATTTCAGCGCAAAGTCACTCTTGTAGAGACGCGATTCATCGCGTCTAAAAAACCAATTGTTTGCTAATTTAGGATGTAATTATGGGTACAGTATACGTCACTCAAGAAGATGCTTTTATCGGTAAAGTTGATGAACGACTCCACGTCAAATTTGAGAAAAAGACAATTTTAGATGTCCCATTAATAAAGGTCGATGGTGTTGTAGTTTTAGGACGCGCTACTGTTTCGCCAGCCGCAATATCGGAACTACTAGAACGACATATACCTCTTACTTTTCTCACCGAAAATGGTCGTTATTTGGGAAGAATAGAACCAGAAGTGACTAAAAATATCTTTGTGCGTAAAGCCCAATGGCAAGCAGCTGGTGAATCAGCCCAAGCAATTCATGTAGTACAAGGTTTTGTGCGCGGGAAGTTGAAAAACTATCGTAACTTGCTTATTCGTCGTCAACGTGAAAGCTCAGGTTTAGATTTATCTGTAAATGTAATGCGTTTAGAGCAAGCGATCGCACCAATCGAGACTACCACAAATATTAATTCACTACGCGGTTTAGAAGGTGCTGGAAGTGCTGCTTATTTTGGTTGCTTCGACCAATTAATTCGCACTACAGAATTTAGTTTTAATAAACGTGTCCGCCGTCCTCCAACCGATCCGGTTAACTCTTTACTCAGCTTTGGCTATTCATTATTGCGGCATGATATTCAAGGTGCTGTCAACATTGCCGGATTCGATCCATATTTAGGATATTTACATTGCGATCGCTACGGTAGACCATCATTGGCATTAGACTTAATGGAAGAATTTCGTCCCTTGGTAGTAGACGCAATAGTATTGTCTGTATTAAATAAGCAGTTGTTGACAAAAGCAGATTTCCTCACAGAACCCTTGAGTGAAGCAGTTTCGCTAACACCAGAAGGACGAAAAAGATTTTTGCAGCAATATGCACAAAAGAAACAATCCGAGTTTAAACATCCTGTGTTCGGACGCAAATGTACTTATCAAGAAGCATTTGAACTACAGGCTAGATTGCTAGCGAAATACTTGATGGGTGAAACCGAAAAATATCCACCATTAGTTTTGAAGTAAAAACTGGAGAAGAAAACTAGCAATGAATGTTGTTGTGTCTTATGATATTTCAGAAGATAAACGTCGCACCAAAATTCACAAAGTTCTCAAGTCCTATGGACAGTGGGTACAGTTCAGTGTATTTGAATGCCATCTCACCGATACTCAGTACGCAAAATTGCGATCGCGCTTGAACAAGTTAATCAAGCCGGAAACCGATAGTATCCTCTTTTACTTTATATGTGCGTGCTGTCTAAGTAAAGTTGAACGTATTGGTGGGGAAAAAATTCGTGATGACAGTATTTTTTTTGCTGAATGCGCGGATGGGTAGGTGTTCAAAACGAAATTGGAGGAAGTAACCTTCAAATTCGCCTGGTGCAAGAGTTTTGGGAAAAATAGCTAAGAAAGTACCCGCGCACCTTACACAGACTACGTTCTAGCTATTTTCCTCAAACCCAATGTCAATTTCACATGCTATCATTACTGCATCCGCGCTACCGAACCTTGAAAACCCAATACAAACTGTGTTTCAGGCTACCGCAGTTGAAATTTCACTTACTCCCTATTAGGGATTGAAAAAGCGTGCTAACAGGGATGCAATTACCTCCGGTAACACGTTGAAATTTCACTTACTCCCTATTAGGGATTGAAAATCTAGCGCTAACTTGTAAGCGATCGCTGTTTTATCCGTCGTTGAAATTTCACTTACTCCCTATTAGGGATTGAAAATTGCGCCCTTCCCGCTTACTTCTCTGTTCAAGATAGTTGAAATTTCACTTACTCCCTATTAGGGATTGAAAATTTTCCAGGGATTTCAGCTTTTCAGTTGGTTGTAGTTGAAATTTCACTTACTCCCTATTAGGGATTGAAACGCGGACTTGTCCATCAAGGCGATTTACTCCTGTAGGGAGCGCTGCGTTGAAATTTCACTTACTCCCTATTAGGGATTGAAACTGATAGCTGAGAATCCTTTTGCTCATCTGAGTAGTTGAAATTTCACTTACTCCCTATTAGGGATTGAAACTACAAGCATATCAGCTTTCTTTAGAAAGGATGCTTGCAAAGTTGAAATTTCACTTACTCCCTATTAGGGATTGAAACCAGGTAATACAGCATCCCTTTTATTGACTTTAGTTAGTTGAAATTTCACTTACTCCCTATTAGGGATTGAAACGTCGCAATTGCAAGCACAAATCAAAAACGGGATGCGTTGAAATTTCACTTACTCCCTATTAGGGATTGAAACTCAGTACTAGTGGAACTCTAACAGGTAGTAATTATTGGGTTGAAATTTCACTTACTCCCTATTAGGGATTGAAACAAATGGCTGAAACAGGACTACGACAAGTAAAGCTGTTGAAATTTCACTTACTCCCTATTAGGGATTGAAACAGTGCAAAGCCATCCAGCAATAAAACAATTCATAGGTTGAAATTTCACTTACTCCCTATTAGGGATTGAAACTGACACATAAAGAGGATATAAGACTAACCTTTGAGTTGAAATTTCACTTACTCCCTATTAGGGATTGAAACTGACAGCCTTGAGACGTTCCCGCGCTTACCATTTGAGTTGAAATTTCACTTACTCCCTATTAGGGATTGAAACTACAAGATTCCAAGTAGCTACCATTTTCTTAATTCGTTGAAATTTCACTTACTCCCTATTAGGGATTGAAACTAGCTGTTTCAGTTGGTCGATGTGCCAGGGTAAGCGTTGAAATTTCACTTACTCCCTATTAGGGATTGAAACGCTTGAGACAGCACCGCTAGGAGCAGCATTAGCAGGTTGAAATTTCACTTACTCCCTATTAGGGATTGAAACCATCTGCCATACTGCACCTCAATCTTGAAGTACGTTGAAATTTCACTTACTCCCTATTAGGGATTGAAACACTGAGATTCATGATGTCGAATTTGAATTAGACGCGATAAATCGCCGTCTCTACAAAAAATTGATTATTGTAGAGACGGCGATTTATCGCGTCTCTTGCCTTAACCGGATCGCGTCTCTTGCCTTAACCGGATTGCAAAATTACATAAAAATCATCACATTAAGTAACGAAACACCAATATCCAGCATCCAAAATCCGAAGCTAACTATGGTGTTTGGAACTTTTTTTTTTAAAGGTTTGCCTCCTTGAATATCCAGCACTTGTGATAATTCAGTTGTATTCAATGACTTCACGAGACTCAAACCAAGAGACTTACTAGAAATACTTTGAGTGTAGCTGGCGTTGAGATAAGGAATGTATTGTGACTTTCCTGCAACATAAGTTTGGAAGAAAGGCAAACTTAAAACATTCATATAACGACGCGCTTGGGAAGCATCGCCAATCATTTCAGCAGGTAATGATACTTGTTGATTTGTAGGGTTAGCGTTACCAATGGTGGAAAAGTGGGTGGCACCTACAAGCATGACTAGATATTTTTGTGGATTTGCCAGCGACGAGAAAGGTAGAATTTGCTCGTATAAAGCCGGTGCAACAGTATCATCACTACTGCTGACAATCATCACTGGAGTTTTGATTTGATTTAAGCCAGCTTGACCGAAAATAGAACTGGTAATTGGATTAACTGCGATCGCCGCTTTGACTCTCTCATCCCGCAGGTTATAATCTTTGCCAGAGTTATTAATACTCAATTCCAAAGCGCGACACTGGAGCAGTAAGGACATATTCCAGGTTTTTTCCAGTCCTGCTAGTTGACAGTCTTGTTTTAGCTGCTCAAAGTTGATTTTAGCGCCTGCCAACGCCAAGGCTGTGTAGCCTCCCAAAGATTGACCAAATACGCCAACGTTTTGCACATTGAACCGATTTTTAAACCGTGAATCAGATTGGTTAGCTTTTTCCAATTGATTCAATACATATGTAATATCTAAAGGTCGGTCTTCAAATTCACTTGGTTGTGCTAAGTCATTGGCGTGTTTATTCAACAGCAAACGCAATTTTTTAGTATCGCTACTAGGATGATTAGGAACAGCTACAACAAATCCATAGGAAGCTAAGTGAGTAGCTAAATATTGAAAGTTGCTGCTGTCTAAACCCAAGCCGTGAGAAATCACAATTACAGGTGCAGAAGTTTGAATTTTGGGAATGTAAACATCAGTTAATAAAAGCCGATGCCGCCTTGAATCAAAAAACTTTAAGGTATATTTTTGTGACTTAAACTTTCCCGGAATTTGTAAATTAGGTAATTGTGATAAATTTGGTTGTTGGATGTTAGCAGCTTCGATTTTTGACTTTTGGGAAACTACCGCGATCGCTTGCTGGGTTTGATTAACAAGTTTGTCGAGTTCTGTAGCTATTCCGAAAGTCTGCGCTACATCAAGGTGAATGCTGCTGCTAGGATATTTACGTAACACATTTAAAAGTGTTAAGCCTCCTGATTCAGCAGAGGCTGAAATCAGCGCCGATCGCAAAGCACCAAATTCTGATTCTGGTTGAGGAGATTTGGTTTTAATCGCTTGCGTCAACCGATGCAGCAAAAATTCTCCTTGGGATGTGTACAGAAGTTGCGAAACCACTGCCGGAGTAACTTCCACACGATTAAGTAAAATCCGCCGCAATTCCTGAAGCTTTTCAACGGGTAAATATTGTTGATATGCTGCTAAATCATCGTCAATTACACCTGTTTTGGCGTAGTTTTCTAAAGCTGTGACTGAAATCGAAAGCTCTAGAGCTGAATAAGACGCATAAATGCGTTCTGCTGCCGATACAGAATTACTAATTCCAAATGTTGGCAGCACCATTGAAAGAACCAGCAACAGGAAATTTTTTCTCAGGGTGCTGGCCCAATTACCAAACAAACTATTCATCGCTCAACTGTTTCGGTGGTCTGGTTTTGTCAGGTGTTGGCTTTGGTAGTTTTTCGGGCGCCCTGCTTGGTTTATTGAAAAAGAATTCAGAATTCAGAATTCAGAATTCAGTAGGATTTATGTATGACTTGCAGATGAATAAATCCATACTGTACTAGGATATTCATAATCATTACTGATTGATTTCGGCTCCTAAATTCTGACTGCGGAATTCTTTTTCAAAGATTTTTTCTGGCTATAAGTTTAACAAGTTAGATCGCTACAAAGTCAAATTTGTGGAAAAAGTATCGATTTTACAAAAGAATGACTTCAGTAGTTTGCCTTCACCAGAAAATCATAACAAATCAAAAAATATCATGCCTCAGTAATTATGTTGTAACTTTGGATATGGCACAATTTTACTAGATTAAAAAAATACTAAAGCTTTTGAAAATAATTTCTACTAATTCTCAGAATTCTTCTAGGTCAAATTGAGAATTCATCTGACTTATAGCGTTTCCCCACAAGCGTGAGGTACACCTGTAAGGGCACGGCAGTGCCGTGCCCCTACACCTTGCGATCTGATGTTGTACTGCATCTGAATAGGAACCGCTAAAAGTATGATTAACATTAGACCTGTTGCATAAATCAAAAATAAAGAACCCCACCCCGCATTTGAGTAAAGC
>NZ_JACJSJ010000142.1 GCF_014698115.1 Nostoc sp. FACHB-973 | reverse complement strand
AATGTGGAAGCAGGATTTAAAGCCTGTAAGCGATCGAGTGGAATATGAATGAGGAAAGTTCAAGTTGCTAGAGTGAATCCCCAGTGACATACCAAACCGGAAGCAAGTTAGAGAAGCAGCAAGTATATGTAGCATCTCTCAGGGATAAAATAGCCTCGCTAGAGGCTCAAAAGCAAGAAATTGAGAAAGAACTGGCAGAGCTACGGACTAAATTGGCTGAAAATGAGGATTACATACCAGAAGAGTAAGTTACCCTGAATCCCCTGTGAGTTAGCTGGGTACGCTAAGCGGGTGATTTACTCCCACTTGAATGAAGTACAGCCGACAGTTTGAGCGAGACTATGCTTTTTACCTACAAAACGCTAATAAATTCAACTTCGCACCCTACCAGCCAAAAGTTGAAGCAGACCCTAAAGGAAAGAATGCAAAATACTGCTTTTGGAAACTGGATAGCACAGGACAACTATTACCTTGCAGTGAACCAGAATTACTTTGCTCAATCCTGATATGTAAAAAATCAGTAGGATTTCATTTAAAAATGTGGGCGGAGGGATTTTCAGACATGGGAGAGGGGATAAACTTTTATATGGCTGAATTTCAAAATCCGCCAGACTGGGTAAGAAGAAGTTTTGAAAAATTGGTAAGTCAACATGCAAATTGCAGAAGACCCAAAACAAATGATCTGGGAGATGATGACTAGTTTTTCAGAAAGAATGTGGTCAGCCAGATGGTGTTCTGGGCTTGAGTTTATCCTGTGGAAGAAGGTCAGGGAATGTTCGGATGACCTGACCTTAAGAGAAATAGCTGATTTTAATCTCTACGCTGGACTAGCGGGTGGCTGGTGGATGTGGGATAAAGCAGCAAAAACAGAAGTGTTTGTAAAGTTAGACAAATGGCTAGAGATTTACGATCAGAGCATTAACATCTAAAGCTTATCAAAAGGTTTGTCCTCATCCATTTTTCTCAAGTCTTGAAATTCGCGGATCTTAAATGTTCCGGTTTTTTGTAAATAACTTTCGATGTCCTTCATGGAAGTATAAAGGCGATTAGTTCGATGCTCCATCGCTTCTTTTATCCCTCCAATAAGCATAGTTACAGTGTCTTTTCGATTTACATAATCTTGAATATGTAAATCTAACCTATGCGATATATCAGTAATTTGCTTGGCATATCCCGCATAGTTTTTCATTTCTTCTTCAATATTTTGAATTGATAAAGAAATTTTGTTAACGCTGGTGATTACCTTATAAGCAACACCGGATAATACAGAAACACTGACTGCAATTCCTAAGATTACGCCTGTAGATTCTAGAGTTAAGGTGATTCCTGGTGATGGGTTAGAGTTGCCAACAGCTATAGTTGGTTTTAGATTTAGAGAATTCATATTTGCTTTGCCCAACTTAGAAAGGGGCAGTATTAATCAGTTGATTATCAACGAAGACATTAGTTTAAAAGCATAAGTAGTAGCCCAAACCGGGGATTTGGGGATGTATTACCCTATTTTCCTTAGATTTAAAGTCAGGTATATTTCTTCAACTCCGAAATTGGATTCTATCCCCAAGCTTTGGTCATTAAATGACTCCCCAGTTCGATACTCTACAGATAACTGCTTGTTACTCGCTATGGTAAATTTACCCGCCAAATTCACCAATCCGTTAGAAGCATTAGCAGTAATAAAGTAGGCACTTTGCCCATACATTATTACCACGTTATCTGTCACATTCCTTAACCTGATTTTACATCTACCAACTCTACTAAAGAATGCATTGCAATCTATTTCATAAGTCCCCGTCGGCAGTATAAAAAGATTATTAGATAATGAAACGCTGGAAGTATCATCATATCTAATAGTGTTAATTGTTCGAGAGTACCAGCTACCTACTGTCCCAACAGCACCACCAACTGTGCCTGCTGTTCTGACATCTAGCATCTGGATATATTTTGTCATTAAAAATGCTTGAGGATTAGATAAAGGCATTCCTTAAGTCAACTCTCTAACTAAAGCATTTCCGTTCGCAGCATCCCAAATACCGCTAATTATGCCAGTGTAACGGAACGGAATTTCAAAGTATCCACCAGCCGATAACTTAGCAGTAAAAGCACTTGTAGAAGCCGTTGCACCAAACTCTATATAAAGATTGGCGGTGCTGTTATTCCAAATTGTTCCACCAATACGATTACTATTAGCTGCAAGCACAGCCACGTTGCTAGTAGAAGCATTTACGCTTGTTGGGGTTGAAGTTCCACTGGTAGGCGTGTTTACAGTAACAGAAGAAGGATTATATAAGCCCATTATTCAGTACACTCCACAAAGGATAATTTTGAATTGTTGGCAGAGATAGCTGATACCTTGCCAACATAAAGATTGACTTGGTTTATTTCATAACTACCCCCGCGAGGTTTAACAACAATCCCCTTATTTATGCCACCCTTGGATTTGTCACCCAATATCAAGGTGATGTCGTAAAGAGAATTATTAATGAAAGCAGCATATTGGCGATTACTGTTAGGATTTAAAACTGTGTCGCCAACATTGCCAACTAAATCTTTTTCCCCATGAGTACAGCTATTAAATCTAATAACCTCAACTGTATTACTAGAGTTGTTAAGCATAATTATTCAGTTGGGTCATCCAGATTATCAACAAATAATGCAGTGTCAACTTTGACGCGCACTGTAAATTCAAATTCCGGTGCTTCTGGAGTACCTGTTATTTGTTGAGATGCAAATTGAATCGGCGGAAGATTAGCGTTGACTCGCGCTTCATTTACTTGCTCAGTAAGAGCCGATAATGCCTGCATTAACTTGACAATGCCTTTAACGCATGAAGAACCTAACGTCAGCGTTGCACCAGAATCTGTTACCAAACTCAGGTTGAATTTGACTTGATTATTCCCAACAAATTCAACTGAGCCAGCAGGTAACTTTTCAGCTAATGCGGTGTAGCTTAATGTCGTCATAAATTATCAATTTTGAATTCAATTGTTTCTAACTTGGCTCTAACAGATTGAATTAATTCTTCTGTTGAGTCGGTTTGTATGCCTGTGTATTCCCAAATGCCAAGGGTTATTTCTTCAATCCAGGGCATCGCCTCAAAACGTAAGCGGTAATCATTGGTAATTTCGGGGAATTGGACAAGCTCAATTGCATTGAGCTTGATCATGCGGCGGTTGTAATCTACTTCTGTGCTGGGAACTGCTCCCAATCCTTCAAAAATGATGGTGTCGTTGATTTGGATGCCATCAATTTGTTGATAAAAGTACCCGGCTCTAAGCCAACTTGGTTTACTTTTACTGGAAGTTGCACCGACCAAGAATAAATGTTTATCCGTGAGGTAGGGTAACTCGATTGGTTCAATAATTGGCGCTCGAATGCGGCGGTTATTCAAATCGCCTGTGTGCTTTTGGTAGTAGGTGAGTTCCCATGCTCCGGCCGCTTTCAGGTCAACTTGTAATGTCATCTCCCAGACCCCAGTCTTCGGCTAATTCAAAAATGTCAAACCCCTCATCATCAAGAAAATCCAAAAAATCACCAGGAGTAACGTTGCCTTGGAGAAAGTCACGGGTAAAAGCTGCCCGTGCCATCATTTGACTAACTTCCTCCTGGAAATCTAGATCCGATTGCCCTGGATACCAGATAGCGGGGGTAGAAACATCAATCATCAACCACTCCCCCTCAAGGGATATTGTTCTGCCTCGTACCAAATACGACCGTAACCACCGCCTAGATTGCCTTTAATAGAAGTAAACAAACTTTTAACTTTTGTATCTAAGTTTGCAGGAGTGTCAGCAGTCACAGGGGCAGAGTAATTATATTGCGAGTTGCTATCACGAGTTCCTTTGCCGTAGCGAGTGTACGGACGATTTGAACCTTTAGCTCTAACGACAGATGGAGAACTATCAGCAACCATTGCCAAGATTTGAGATGGTCTAAAGCCTCGTGGAGCAGAGGGATCTGTTCCTGGTTCTGCAAGACCTAATGCTTCTATGCCTCCAAAAAACTGTATTCCAGCAGCGGAGGCTTGAATTGTAAAAGCAGCATCAGCAGCCGCTAAAGGAGAAAGGACAGCATATTTTACTGCTGACTTGGGACGGCGTTGTGTCGAAGCCCCTTCTTCTCGAAGAGGCGGGCTATATGCCTCTCTAGCCTTGGCATACTGTAAGTCTTTTTCAATTTGTTTAGCGCTTTTACGTCTTCCCATATGGAGTTGTTATTGGGTGTTTATTGTTGCTTACAATTCAGTCTTAGCAAGCTTTATAGGTTGTTGTTGCCAAGCGGATAACATAAGGTTGTCCGTTAAATTTTTGGCATGATTTGGCTTACACCCGTTCGATAACACTTCTTAAGCGACTGCCAGAAACAGCTACCAAGTTAACTGGATTTTGTTTGCCCCAGACAAGCAGTTGAGCAAATCGGAATTTCACGTCTGCTGTTCGTCTACGAGTGAATTTTTTCACCTGTCGCCCGTAAACTCTATGTGTGCCTGCGGTTGCAGGGTAAGTGCGGTCATTATCGATGTATTGCAGAAAGTCGCGCTCAAACGGGTGGTTTTGGATGTCAAGGACTGCTCTTATGATCCGTTCGCCTTCAGCCTTGCTAGTAACTAATAATTTCAACTCGTAACCACGTTCTTTATCGGAATAGGTACATTTGAAATGTCCTTTATTCCAAGTAAATGGAGGAGTGGCAAAGACATTTTTAATTGTTCTAGCTAACGTTTCAGCGTTAGTTCTGCTAATAGTTTCAGAAGATTCATTCATGAGTCTGAATGTGATTTCACCTTCAGATTGAGGTGTACCATCACCATGAAGATTAAAATTATATGGTTCTAAAAAATAAAGTTTAACCTGTGGTTTAAATGTGCGTTCGGATTGTACTTCATGCCACGGGATCCCATAAACAGGACGCTGTAATGCTTGAGCATGTCCACATGTAATTTCAAATAGCCACATCCTCATTAAAGTCATGGTTGATGTGTCATCGTCCTTCATCAAACAAGAATGTTTCAACCTCGGCTTGGGATTGCTGACATCATTATCTGGTTGATTTTTAAAGTAAGCTCTAACCGCTTTATTGTGTTCGAGCCTGACAATATCCTGGAGATTCTCCCATTCATCAAAACCTTCGGGTAGTGGCATTATTCGTCTGCCTCCTTATCCTCTTCTGAAATAGCTAAGCCAGTAGCACTAACTAACTTAGAAGCATCAAAACCAGCTTTTACTTGCGTTGCTTCTGGCGGTATTGTTCCTTGCTTTGATTGAGGTTCTTCACCTAATGCTTTAGTAAACTGTTCTTTCTGCTCTCCAATCTGAGTCACGGTTTCTTGAACGCTAAGAACTTCAGATGCAACTGAATCTATTTGTGAAACCACGTCTTCAGCTTTTTCTAAAGTAGTGAAAAATTTATTTTGAAAATTCGGTGTCGGGTTCATCCATCTGTAAGCTCTTTCGCTAACTTCGCCCCATCTCCTCAAAGCGTTACCAATTAATGCTACCCATGAACCAACAACTTCTAATGCACTTAGTATTGAATAGCCAATTGATTGAATTGAATTCATTAAGTTGGCAGCAGCTTGATAAATTCGATTCCATTTTTTAAATTCGGCTTTGATGCCTCCCCACTCAGTTTCTCCGATTACGGTTTTTGCTAGAGAATCAAATTGCCCTCCTAAAATTGCTCCAATATCTAATGGGCTGCCTTCGGCATCTTCAATTCCTATGGCTGCTAATACGTTAGATATTGCACTAGTTAATGTCTGCCCCAGGTTGGCAGAAAGCATATAAGCATTGTGGAGAGTTTGCCACCAAATTAATATGTTTAATGCTCGGTCGAGGTGTAACCATTTTGCGAGTCGCTCCAGTTTACCGCTGATACCACCAGGCACTTGAGCGCCAAGTCTTTCTAAGATAGTTGCTTGTCCTGCTAGTAATTGAGTATTTGCGGCAAGGTTACCTCCGTTCAGTGCTGCGTTGATGGCATCCAATCTACTGCCATTCTCAACGTTTTGTTGTTGCGTTTGGTCGTGCCGAGAACCTAAACAGCCACCGGGTTGAGCAATTTCACAAACGGCACCTTGTACGTCATCTCTGTTGGCAGCGCGAACGTTTGGATTGTTGGCAATGGCATTAGGTATGCCGTTGATGATCGGGGTCAACGCGGCTATCATTGCCGCCGTCCCACTTAGTTGCGCTAGTTTCTCGTCAATTTTTTTTAAGAATTCGTCGTTGGCGTTCTGTTCGGGTGTTTTAGGCTGTGGCGCATTGTTGGCTTTCGGTGTTGGACTAACAGCGTCCGGTACTGGAGGTGCTTTCGATGTCTCAGGCGATGATGACGGGGTATTGTTCAGCGGCGATCCTAAATCCACTCGCGGTATTGGCGTACCATCTGGCGCATAATATCCGCCTTTACCATCGTGGTAATTCCCTAGTGCATCAGTCCCTTCCGAGACAATGGGTTCTACTACCCCTCCAGTCGAGGGCGTAATAGTGGCTGGCGTTACTGTTAATCCAGGGCGTTGGCGTGGAACCGCTTCGTCCTCTGGGTCTGCAAAAGGTAACGGCATCGGCGCAGGTGCCTGCCGTGGTAACATGCTACCGAGATTTGACGGGGTTCTGTCGGGGCTTGGAAATCTATTCGGTGCAAGATGCCCACTGGGAACCCAGTCGTTACCTTCTCCACGTGGGTTGCCACCACTCATTTTGCTTGGGGCAACCTCCGAAATCTTCCCTTTATTGCTGTTACTTGGCGTCCCCGTTGGAATAGTGTTATCTGCGTTAATGGGCGGATCATTGTAAGGTCTATTATCTGGAGGAGGGGTAGATTGTTGTATGTCGGGCGCGGTGTCAGCACCGTCAGCGCGAACAATGGAAACAACGGCGACACTAAGGGGAACGCCGCCCGCAGAAATTATCCTTTTCACGGGATCGGGACTCCAATCGCCGTAAGTCTCGTTACCGATTAACGAGTCTTCTGTGCCAGCAGTGTGCGATCGTACCCAGACCGTGTTCCCCGTGATGCCAAAACCCAGGATTTTGCCACGGCACTTGAAAGCAATATTAATAGTGCTGTTTCCAAAATCGGTGAAGGAAACAATTTTGACGACGACCTGATACAATGCAGCGTCGCCTTGTCCACCTTGGTAGGGTGGATAATTTGGAATCGCGGTAGGCGGGGAACCCGTTGTGGGTAATTGCGGACGGAAAAACGCATCGCTAATAGCACCCCCCACGAAACCACCAATCATGAAGCCAATGACACCGCCTAGTCCAGGAAATATTGCGTTACCAGCTAATGCGCCGATACCGCCGCCAATAGCACCACCCGCTGCACCGGACACCGCTTGTCCTACCGGCTGTCCTACTACGAGTCTCCCGGCTAAGTCCAGACCTACTGCTACACCTGGCACAGCGAGTCTCGCGGCGGCTGCTGGTAATCCCCTTGGCAATGCCCTTGATAACGGTAATGACGCGAGTGGTAAGACTTCTTTTAATGCCGCAGGTGCTGGCATTGCGGTCGGTTCCACGAGTTGCGAAGGTCTGGCAGACGAATTGCCAGGTGTGGGAGGCGGAGAACCCGCTGATGGTATACCCGGTAACCGTTCTGGGTTAGAGCGTTGCATCTGCTCTAACGGAGATAAGCTCGATCGCGGTATCTCGTTCTGCGGAATTTGTTGAGTCGGCAATTCCGATGGTTGTCCAAGACCACGCTTCCTCGCCTGGTATTCCCTCTCACGCGCCGCTTGAGCTTCTTTTTGTTGCCTCGCTGTTTCGCGCCCTCTTGTTTCGTATTCGCGGTATTCCCTCGCTAATCTCGCTTGTTTTTGTGCGTTCGATTCAATGGAACCAAGGTCAGGTAATACAGGTAAATCGATGGGAATACCTGTAGCAGGGCGGTTATTGAGTGCCCCGTACAAGTCGGCATCGTTGTAATCTAATGACGTAAGCTGACGCGGGTTCCCTGCCATGATCAGTTCGCGCTGAAAGCGGTTGGTAATGCAGTGCTAGAAAGCGGCTGGGCATATTGCCATAACTTGCCACCGCCGGACAGATGGTTACTGCTAATTTCCAAAGAAGCCCGATAAATACCGCGATACTTACTATCTGCACCTACCCAAAAGATGCCTTGCTGCGCGGCTCTTTCTGTGTAGCCTACTCCCTCAATCACTGTGAGGGTAGGGTTACAAGCATTCAATCCCATCATCCCCCACATAATCAGTTGCTCAAGGGTGGTAATTTGAGAGGGGATTTGTGTAGCAATATTGATAGCGGTCATAAGACTGAAGAGATTTTCTAATTAATTACTTTTCTGTTTTATGCAAGTTTAAAAACTATGTAAATCTTCTTCTTTTATGTATTTTCGGAAGTGTCTTTACTCAACCAACACATTGTAAAGACTAGATTCTAGAGATACTGCTGACTTTTGACATTAAAAATATACCTGTTTAACCTCATAGCACGGTTAAACCGGAACTCATGCAAAAATCACCATTGACCGGCTGAGTATCTGTACTGAACCTATCAAGACAATAAATTATACAAATCTTTAAAAACCATCGGCAGGACAAAACTGGCTAGGGCGAATACGCTGAAACTCTAACGAGATAAAACTACTTGCAACCGCGATCGCCCCACCGCACCGAAAAGGCGATCGCGTTTTATTAGCAGCGCTACATCTCCTCAAACTCCCCAAAATGAGAAGTCAGAATCGTGTTCTTGGGCGTTGTAAAGATAAACTGAGTGCGAGTCGGTGGATTAGGAATAGATTTTAGGGTGCAATTTTCAATCCATTCATAACCATCATTGCCAAGCTTGCGAATTTTAAATTTGCAGTCTGGATTTTCAATCTTGGATCTGAAATCTTTTTTTACCTTCGCTTCCCACTGTTGAATGACACCGCACTCTTTCGCCAGACGGGGCAGCACCTTTTTATCTGGAGTTGCCTTAATACTCTTGGTTAATGTCTCTCCGTCTGGGGTCTGGAATTCGAGCCAGATTTTGCTATCACCAGTTTTGAACTTGTGGTAGGGTTCGGCGCTGACCTCAACCGTACCAAAGTCTGAATCCAGTTTGAAGACGAAAGGCTTTATGTCATACAAGCTGTAATAGCTGCATTTTTGGGGTCGAGTGACAGCGCTGCTCTCATTCGTCGATTCAGCAGGTGGCACTGTCAATTCTGCTTGCACAAAATTATTTTCAGAAAAGTTTGGCAAAACATCTGGATCATCTGGATCATCTGGATCAAGCTTGCTATGACTGGGTTCTGGATGATCCAGATGTTTTTTGGTATCTGGATCATCTGGATCACTGACTGGTGGCTGTGTCGCTTCAATCAGCGAAAGCTGAGAATACTGATCCAGATGATCCAGATGTGGAAAAACATCTGGATCATGTTCAAATCCTTGCTGCATCTGGGTTGATCCAGATGATCCAGATGATCCAGATGTTTTCTCAACTTTTCCGAACCAACAACGTAACGCATGACCGTTGACCCATTTTCTCTGCTGCTGCCAGCCGTTTTGTCTCATGACAGCCGACACTCTTCTTTCTGCTGCTTTGTCCTGGCGTCCTGTTTCTATTTGCAAAGCGTTGAGGAGAATGTCATGGGTGGTAATTCCCTGTTTGTTTTTGACGTATAGCGAAATTACTTCTTCCCACGGGTCGGACGATTGGTATTCCTTGTTGGCTTCAGCTTGTAATGCCTTTTCGGCGTGAGTGAGATACCAAAGATGTCCCTGTTGATAAAGGTGATTGGCAGCCGCCCAAATCAAATCGCGATCGCGGATTAATTCCTCGGTAGGAATCATTTTAGTAACTGGGATGATGAAAAATCGCCGGCTGCCTGTGGGATCGTTGAGTAATTCTTGCTCGTTTGAAGTGCCAACTAGCAGGCAAGATCTAGGATGTTCTTTGATTTCTCGGTCGTAGGGGATGCGGTACGGGTCAACTGTGTTGCTGAGGAATTTCTTGATCGAGCTAACGTCTGCCTTCTTATATATATGTTCGATTTCCCCTAGTTCGATGCCCCAAAAACGGTGAAGCTTCATAAGTTCATCTCTCTCGCCACTGGCGGTGAATTCATCGGTGAACCAGTCGGCGCCGAACAGTTCCTTCCAGAAGGTGCTTTTGCGAAGTCCTTGCCCACCGACTAAAACACAAATGTCCTCTGCTTTTTCTCCCGGTCTTCTAGCCCTGGCAACTGCGGCGATGAGTGATTTTTTGATGTAAGTGTTGTGCAACGGGTCAGTAGTCCCAAAGTATTTAAAAGCGAAGTTATCTAGAATTGATAAGTCTGGGTTAGGGTATCTTGCTGCTAGGGAATCAAGGTATTCAACCACAGGACTGTAAGCATTTTGTTTTGCTATTGCCATAACGATTAAGTGTGCATCTTCCCTTGAAATATCCATGAAAAATTCCTCAGCAATGTAGAGTCTCAAATCGTCTAAATCGAATTTTGAATCATCCCGTTCAACCCGTTGTTTTAGCTCGTTTAATCGAATAGAATCGCCCCATCCTTGCTTGATTAGTTTGTATTTCTGGTAGAGTTTTGATTTGACATCTTCGCCTTCCAAATCAAATTCTTGTGCTTTGCGTTTCTCATCTAGTTCCTTTCTCCACTCTTCTATAGTTGGAGCCTCCGCAATCAATTTTTTAAATTCATTGCCACCTTTAGCGGCTATAAAATCATCCATGCCCTTAAGCTCGATAGATGGCAGGTTGATAATCATCACCTTGGAGCCAGTTGCCGATAAGTCACGTCCTAAAGATATTAAGGCGTTTTGAACGGGTCGTTTTTCAAGAATATCTGCATCGAAACAAAGGTAGAATGTTCGCCCAAAACCTGTAAAAGCTTCCAGCCAGTAGTGTAGCCGTCCAAATTTTCTACAGGTACTAACGCCGGGAAGACTGATAGTTGGAATACCCAAAGTTAACCCTGCACCTGCTTTTTTAGCACCTTCGGTAATAATAATGGGTTGGCTTTTATCTTCTTTTATTGTCTGCCAGAAGTACTCAACACCTGTGCTCAGGAATAATGGTGCTGTACTGACTCCAGTTGTACCGATGTATTTTTGGGGTTTACCTCCTTTGTCAATTGGGGCTGTATCGGGTTTTACTTGTACGCCATCTAGTGTGTTTTCTCCGGTTAAGGGGTCAATGCCAGAAACACACCATGCCGGTACTAGGTGTTCTGAGTGTTTATGACGGCTCTTTGTGTTGCGATTTAAAATTTTATCGATTTCTCTGGAGTCATAAATCGTTCGTACATTTCGATTGATTATTTCATCAGAAACGGCACTAGATTTCCATTCATTCCAGTGAGTGGTAGCAATTGTTTCAACACTATTAAGGGTAGATAAAATCATTGTGCTACCCCCCAGTTAATGTTAGAATTGAAGGCATCAAGAACTGATTCCTTGATCTTTCTTGGCGAACTTTTCATACATTAAATCCTTTTTTTTTGTTGCTCCAGTCACCTGACTGGGGTTTTTTGTTGGGTGGATTTTGGTCATTAATGGGGCATCCAATCGTGTCCACATTTCAGGCAAATGAGGCTGAACAAGTGCAAGGGCTTGCTCATGGTGCTTGTTGAGCCACAGCGGGGACAGGGGTCTTTTAGTGGGTTTCTGACTTCAGTGCTGGGTTTAGTCATTGGTTATTAGTCATTGGCTGGTGTGTCGGTCAGTTGCAAGAACAACAGAAAATTATCGAGTTCCTCTTGGGTTAGCAGAAGCCTTGAGCGCTTGCCGTAATACTTCATCAAGTGTTCTCGACCTTGGGCTTGTGTCCAGCCCAATCGCTGCATTTCGGCGTCTGTCTTGTTTATTAGCTCAGAGAAGTTTGGGTAGGTTGGTTCTTTGGTCATTAGTTCTGAATTCTGATTTCTGAGTTCTGAATTCTGAAATTTGACCAATGACTGCCGGACATCGATAGTGCGCGGCTAAAAACCTCTGGTCTTTCTGTAAATATGTAAGGCAGTCTGGTGATTATCTGAGCAGCTAATATTTCAGCGTCTCGATCGGTGATGCATGGTATTTGGGTTTTGATGTACTCCACCAGGGGGCGGATTGATTGGGCTAGGTCTGGATTTGTCATTGGGCATTGGGTGTTGGGCAATAAAAATGGCGGCTGTCCTTGGGGAAGAGTCAGCCGCCGCTAAACTACTGTTGGAGTTAGCTAGTGCCGATCGCGTTCCAAGTCGTAAATTACTTTTTCTAGATACCAGTTGTCTGATTTACCGGGGTGGCGTCGCCGTTGCTGCAACAGCAGTCGCTTTGCTGTACGCACATCGCCTTTGAGCAAGATGAGTAAATCGCTTTGTAATGCTCTGTTTGTTGGGTCAGTGCGGTATGAGTGGGAGGCTCGGCTTTGTGGAGTATTGGCATGATGGGCAATAAAGTTTTGCCATCGGCAGTGAAGATACTCAACTAGCTGTATTACTGCGATTACAAGATAGAGGACTATTATTAGATTGACTAAAATTTCCATAGTGAATTGAGTTGGTAGAGCAACTCATTCCACCATCTACGGGTGTCCTCAATGTAAGCATCAGAGGATACCCGTATTTGTGTTTAAACTTTTCTTGGTAATCTTTTGAATTCTTATTCATGGATATTGTTTATTGAGCGTTAGCAAATTACCGTCCAGACGCTAGATAGCAAGTGGAGCGGGTTTTTCATGGATGCACCAATGCTGAGTACATCCATGAAAAAACCGCCCTACCCCGTGAGTAGGACGGTTTTATGATGCTTCTTGAAATTGATGGCTGATTTGAGATTGGACAGCTTCAAAATGCTGAATCCGAGATTCTATCTGTTCAATCTCAAGCTCAAGAGTTCTAATGTTCGTTTTCTTTACTGCTATCTGATTGCGATATTCATCAATCAGGTTGTCAATAACTCCCCCATTCGTTTCGCTTCCGATTCCGAGGTAACTTGCCCCCTGGCAATGCGTTCTATTAATTCGCTGCGGCTGATTCCTAGTAGATTCGCTTTGGTATCTAGCATCTCTACGCTTTCCGGGGTAAGCGTTACTGTCACGTCTTTCTTTTTCATGCCATGAACGGCAGTTTTGGCCTTTCTTCCCATTAATTTTATTACCCATGTGAAACACCTCTATTTTACCCGTGTTAACCTTGATTGTATTCCCCATGTAATGCTAGCATCAGAATATCACATGGGTAAACTACTCGATATTGGCACAAACTAAGTAGAGATGGCAGCCTACCGCCATTGAGGCAATGAAAGACCTGCTAGCGCTGAGTGACGAGTGACCAAATGAACAACCCCACCCCAAACCAGGCAGAGATAGCAGCCTGCCAGCACTGAGCAAATACCAAAGACCTGCTAGGGGAAACGACAACAGATAACAGACAACTGCATTCACCCATAAGTCGTAGCGTCGCGGGGTTAGCAGTATTTAGCTTTGATCCATGCTGACGATCAACAACCAACACGGGATAGCCAATGATCAACAAACCTTACTTAGTCCGCGTAAGCGACAACGATATTGTCAATCTTGAAAACGTAACCAGTATTAGGCGCAGAGAGAATCAAGTTTTGATTTTTCTGGCTGGAGAGTCTAATCCGGCAATCATCCTGAACGGAGATGAAGCAAAGGCAATGTGGATTTATTTCTCCTCCCAGATGATGAGCGTCCAACCCCTGAAAATTACAAATCCAGGGCAAAGCACCCTGGATAAGATCCCAAATTCAAGTAGTGAACAATCAAATTAAAAGTGTTAACGCCCATGAATCTAACCCAACCAGAAGAGATCATCACCTACATTGAGCAAAACTTTAACCGCGCTCAAGCCACTGGGTTGAACTGCCTGATCTTTCTTTCATTGAGAGAGCAAACCTCTGTTGCCTATCAGCATTCGGAATGGGGCTTCGACGACATCCCCGAACACATCGTGGCACAGTGCGATTCTCTCGAAGAAGATGACCTCATTGAACTGGCATACAAGCAATTGAGCCGAACCTCACACCATCGCTATTGAGCGACTATAGCGACTATTCAGCCGCGATCGACTAACTATTGAAGCACTAGTGAGCGACTATCGAGGCACTATCGACTAACTATTGAGGCACTATCGAGCCACTATCGAGCCGCGATCGACTAACTATTGAGGCATTCATGAAGCACTATGACCGAACAACAGATCACAGATCGAGCCACCACAAACGGCAAATCAACCACCAATAAGGACAAAGAACGCACCCGTAACCCCAGGCAGTGGAAAGAAATGACAGACGATCCACTCGCCGAAGGGTTTGATTCTCACCAAGCTGAATACGTAGTTGGGAAAACTCAAGTAGTGTTTCAGACATTGAAGCCAGGTCAATTGTTCTCTCGCACCAAAGCCGGGAAAACTCTTTCGGTGAAACTCAACGACGGGCGGTTTGTTTGTCTTGACACGCGTGAAGCCGTTGAAGTTAGTCCATCGAGGCGAAAAACTTTGCCTTGCTGGGTCGTAACCATGTTCAACAGCACCACTGCCACCAAAGCCGATTTTTAAAGGCGACCGCCCATCTACCAAGAAACGCGATCGCCCGAACAGGTTGGCTAATTTCACGAAATTACCCATCAAAATTATATGACTGATAAACCAAATCCGAGAAACGAGATCCATAATGTCGGCTTCCCAGAGGGGCAACTACTCGCCAACGGAGCGACAAACGAAGAGTGCGCCGAAATCTCAGCCGCTTACCTTCAGGGTAAGCCAATGCCTGTAAGTGAAAATCCGGTAATCAACCGGATATCGGAGCGTCTTACCCAAGGCATTAACTACGGCAGCTACAGCGATTGGGGGAGGGAATGACCAAGTTCAACCAAAACCTATATATTGCCTCCCGTGAAGTACTCATTAAACACGGCGTTCCCTGGGAGAAAGCTGAAGCTGCCTCACTGGTAGTAGCCAAAGATGACGGCACAAAGGATAACTTTGGCAGAACCCCCCAAGACCAGCAAGCAGTAGACGATATTCTCGAATATTTACAAAGGGAAGATGATGCACAGCAACCTTCCCCCTGACTGGTACCTTGCACAGGCAGAACTCGCAGCCCAAGAACTTGACTACGACTTGCATCTAGCCGCCTGCGAAGCGGGAATTAAGGATGGCATCGCCGCCAGCCTTGAGCCGATGCCTGAACCAGTGCCGGACAACTCTGTTTACAACTTCAACGCCATCCTTGACGGCTTACTCGACTAACCAACAAGCCCCCAACCACGGGGCTACATCCATGAATAAAGAACCATCAAAACTAACTTCTGCCTTGGGGGAAGCGATGGGAGCGTTAATTATTTTGCTCTTACTCTTGCCACTGGCGGCATTAAGCCTGAGAGCAACAGTAGACATTGTTCGCATCAACTGTGAGGTGAATCGTGCCAGATGAACAGCCAAAAATTGTAGTTGAGGTTCCCAGCGAGGACAGTGATTCAGTCCCCGTGACTGAAATTTCATCTTCCTTAGAGCTAGGGGCTGAGTTGGCTGATTTAATTCAGAAGACAACCGATTTGCACGACCAACTTGAGACCTTGTATCAGCGTCTCCCCATTTCGGAGGAATTTGAATTCCACAAGCACCAAATTCAAATGTGTTCTCAAGCTTTAGGCTCTGCCCTTTCGAGATTGATAATCTTGGAGGAATCCTGCTAATGGACGAGCCAAAAATTATAGTTGAGGTTCCCAGCAGCAGCGGTCACTACTCCCCACTCCCCACTCAAGAATCCAATAAACTGGATGATTTTAAAAAGGGGTGGATAAACGCGATCGCGTTTTCTGACAACATCCCCGACTTGGCTTATGACCTTGCCTCCACAGTCGCAATTCCCGCTTTATTAAGTAGCTTTTGGGTTACCTTGCCGCTGCCTGGATTTCTCCGGCTGGGAGTTTTAGGAGCGTTGGCGGTCGCTGGAGCTATGGCGGTTTATTTGCACCAAGCCATTCCAGAGATCAAAGATGTTCTCTTGTTGCGCGTTGGGTTAATCGCTGTGGGAGTGTTACTCGGAATATGACTACAAACTTACATCCTTCCCAGTTACACCAACACTTGCAGATGTATAACCGCGCCAAGTGGTCATTCTGGGGAAGCTTAGCTGTTGGCTGTGGTTTGTTGTTTCTGGGAGCGAGTCAGAAAACTGAGTCTAAGCCGTGGATACTAGCAGCGTCAGTTGGGACTTTGGAAGTAGGGCGCAGACATCGCCAAACCGCTAAGCTTCTCCTTGAATCACTTGGCGACATCGGCCGGGCATCACGGCTGAACTTTCAAGCTTTGGCTAGAACTCAGACACAGACCACGGCACAGTTAGCGCTGACTGTTGGCAGCATCGATGTCAATTGGAAACCAGAAAATATGATCACTGACCCGGTTGAATACATCCAAAAGAAACAGAAACACGTCGCTCTCATTGGTGGTACCGGGGACGGGAAATCAACTTTGACCCAGTTTCTTTCCTCCAAAATCGGCGGTCGAGTTGTAGTTTATGACTCTGACGCCAAGCCAGATGACTGGTCATGGCTCGACCAAAGCGATGTCATCGGGCGAAAAGGTAACTTTAAGGCGATCGACACCGCAATGGGCAAGGACTTAGAAATCCTGGAAGACCTGGTTCAGCTTAGGGGTGAAGGGGGAGATAACGCCATTAGTGGCCGCGAACGGTTTCTTATTGCTGAAGAATTCCCAATTCTGGTTGACGAATGTGGTAATGCCTCCCCCTGGCTGAAGAAACACGCCAAACGCGGACGACGGTATAAGCAGTTTATTTTAGCGATCGCGCAGAATGACACTGCTGAAAATTTTGGGCTACAGGGCGATAAAGACACCCTCTACAGCTGCTTTGTGCTGGTGCGTTTGGGGCAATTTGGCCGCGACCATGCCAGGACTAAACTTAAAGATCCTCAGTTAGAGCAGTGGCTAAAAGCAGGTGGTAAAAAGCGGTTTCTGGTCGATGACTGCCCTTGTGAGCTTGATTTGAGCAACTGGGGAACCGGAGCGATCGCGCTGCCGGAAATCTCCGGCGGGGGAGATGATGAGGCGCTCCGGCATAGCCCAACCCAGGCATCGCAGTTGTCAGCCATGAATGAATACGAGCAATTTATCCTTAGCTGGGGACAACAGCACCCAGGTGAAATCTTGAAAGCTGGGACACTCAGCCGAGCTACGCGGTTATTTGACGGTATGCAGCCAGATGAAGTCCGGATCATCTTCGCTTCTATGGCTGACAGGGGCTTGGGGGAAGTGGAAGGCAATGGCGATCGACTCGGCTGGAGGTGGTCGTAGTATTGTCTACAGTTTGTCTACAGTCCGCCTACAGTCTGTAGACACTGCTTTATAGGCAGATTCAGCCGTTACTCTCCAGCATTTTAAGTGCTACTGCAACGGCTAAATAATTCCACTGTCTACAGTCTCTACAGCGTCTACAGCGTCTACAAAAAATCAGGGCGATTTTTTGGGCTGTAGACGGTCAAAATCCTTATTTTATAAGAATTTTGGCAACTGTAGACATTTTTTTTTATCTCAAAAAAACTTCAAAATTTCAAAGATTTTTAACTTCGCTATGACTCAAACCAATTGTCCAAGCTGCGACTCCTCGCGGCTACAGTATCAAGAAAACTATGGCTACTGGGAATGTGACGACTGCGGTCACGTCTGGGGGTTTGATGAAGAAGATCCAGATTATGACGAAAAACCGCTAGACCTTGGCGTTTGCTGCGGCTGTGGCACCACCGATTCACGGGTGCAAAATATTTTAACATTACAGAAAAAAGCGCTGGTTCCCGGCACTGGCTGGAGTTGTTTTGTTTGTGGCATCCCCGCCGATGGAGCCGTTGCCGTTGTCTGCGATCAGTGCCTGGCTCAACTCGAGCAGGGGCAGGAAATCTTAAAACAAGCGGTCTTGGGGCATCCCCTCGGCAAACAGCGCTGTGATATCGCCCAGCTAACAGAAGATTTTGACCATAAAAACATCCCGCACGATTGACCATGAATGCTGATATTGACACGCTAATTACTGATGCGAATATCCGACTCAAACAGCAAAGAATTAGCATCAGCATTGAGCGGCATGGTGCTTGGCTACGGCTGCGGGGCACTTTCCCGCCCAAGCCAGGGGCAAAAGACGATAGACCCAAGCGCCAAAGAATTTACCCAGGCATCAGCGCCACGCCGGAGGGGGTGAGAGTAGCGGAAAAGGAAGCTTTCAAAATTCGGTTATCTTTGGACGAGAAAAATTTTGATTGGGCAATTTACACTCGCCATCAAGATGACCACTCACCCAGCACCGTAGGTGAGTGGATTTTATTATTTGAGGAAGATTATTTTAATCGGCGGCGCAAAGACCACCAAACGCTAACGACCTGGAGGACAGAATACCAAGTTGTGTTTCGCCGACTCCCCACCGACCAAAAGCTGACGCCAGATATCCTCGTGCAAACAATTTTGGCTACTGCACCTGACACCAAAAGCCGCAAGCGCTTTTGTATCTGCCTGAAGGCTTTAGCCAAGTTTGTTGGGGTTGAACTCGACATTAAACCGCTCAAGGGAGACTACAGCCCCAAGCGAGTGGCACCACGGCAAATCCCTGATGACGAGGCGATAGTAGAAAACTTTTATAAAATCTCTAGTCCCTCCTGGCGTTGGGTCTACGGCATGATGGCGACTTATGGTTTACGCAATCACGAAGTGTTTCGCGTAGATTTGGATACCTTTGCTAATTCCCACATTTGCACGGTGCTGGAGGGGAAAACCGGTGGGCGGCGGGTTTGGCCTTTTCACCCGGAATGGGTGGAGGGATTCGAGTTGCACAGCTTGGAAATGCCGCCCTTGAATTTAAAGCGCTCTAACGCCAGTCTGGGGGGAGATGTCAGCCAGCACTTTCGCAGGCATGGGATTGATTTTGCAGCCTACAATTTGCGCCATGCCTGGGCGATTAGGACTTTGGAATACGGGTTAGAAAACTCGCTAGCCGCCCAACAAATGGGGCACTCGCTAGAAGTGCATTCAGAGTTGTATCATCATTGGATATCGGAGAAACAGCACCAACGTGCTTTTGAGTTACTGCTCAAACGGGCGGATCGCCCCAGACCACCTGCAATAACTTTTCCCCAGCAGTAATTAATTTATTTTATGTACCTGATGCGCCTTAACTTCAATGCCAGCAAGCCTTTTAACCAAAAGCTACCAATTAGCCGATCGTCGATCGCTGATACCTTTTTGGGCTGAAAATCCTCGTGTCACCAGTTCAAGTCTGGTTCCTGGCATACATTACAGAGAAAAATAGACCTGACATAACACATAAACTGGCATAAATCTGGCATAAGACAAAAGCCGGATATCAGGACTTGTTTTTATATGTTATTACTCCTAATGCTTATCGAGCTTGAACCTTTGCTAGATAAGCGTTGCATGAATTACTGTATTCCTTGCTGACTCAATATCTCTGATTAGTTAAGGCAACTACTACAGTATTAGTGTCACTACTTTAAGTAGTATTGCCTGTAATCGGATAAACATTTATGCCAGTTTTATGTCAGTCAGTAAATGATAAGTATTTTTAATTTTATTGAGGTTGCACACAAGCTTTACTTATTACACTTTTTCACTGTGGTGTAAATTGTGGTGTAAAAAGTGGTAAATCCGATTGATAAGTAAAACTTGCGTATTTTTCGGCGATCGCCAACATTTTTTTTGAATGTATCACATATAAGCAAAACTTATAAATAGTGATCGCCATCATACAACGCTGCGATCGCCATATTCCGCAAAGCACCATCCAAAACGAAAACTAATGTTTTCACCTGACTTTTAGACAGTTCTGCTTCCACAGGGCGAATTAACCAATCATAAACTTTTGCAGATAATAATTTTCTCTCAGTTGCTCTATGACTTCTTCTACTTCCGGTTGACTCATTTTTGTGGCATGGTGGCGTAGTCCCTGCTGGGGTAAACTCAGAATTTTGAGGGGGCGACAATAATTGTCAAAGTCTTACAGGTAAAGAGCTTGAAGTAAAAGACCCTCTCAAAGAAGTGGAGCTTATTGACAATGAACTGTGCAGCTATTAAACACCTA
>NZ_JACJSJ010000141.1 GCF_014698115.1 Nostoc sp. FACHB-973 | reverse complement strand
GATATTAAACCTGGCACTGTGGAAACTGATGACGGTTTGCCCAACTTGTTAGCAGACTCTTATGCCTTACCCATTGACAGCATCAGCGTCCGTCTTGTGGGCAAATTATTAGGTCGTCAAGGCAGTAGCAACTCCCTAGCCCAAGATTTAATCTTACAATCAAGCGCGGGCTTAGTGAAATTACATCACGTTTCTTGGCTGGGACAATCAGTCAATCATCAGGATTTGATTGGTCGGCAAATTATCGTCACAGGTTGGTTTCGGCGAGGAGCAACACCTTGGATTGACATCCAAACCCTAGAAACTCAAAGTGGTAAAGCCGTTCATAGCCCTCATCCCATTTGGTCTACTGCTTTAGCAGTTGCAGCCCAGGCTTGGGGTGCATACGTTTTTCTCACTGGTTAGTCATTAGTCATTGGTCATTTGCTTTGGACAAACGACAAATGACAAGCCAAAATGTAAACAAAAGTTGCAGGTTTTATTCCCAAGTGTTACATTTATTTACACAAACAATAGCAACCGACATAACTCAGCCTCATAGCTTTGTGATGAATTCGGATGCTTTTTCCCCTCTCCATACCTTTTCATCCTCCCAACACAGCAGCAAATCAACCAGCCACTGGCTGGTTTTTGTTTCCAAAAATCCCGTCTTGAATAAAAAATGTGTTTTATGCTACGATGCAACAATACTAAAGTCGAAAATGTGTGCGCTAAACTAGCTAGGTAGAAAATACCGTGGTAATGTAAAGGATGGTATTTTATTCTGCTAAAAAGGGCATTAAAGAAAGCGTGTACTTTGGCAGATAGTAGGCTATTAAATTTACAATTCTTAGAATTAAGGTGTTATTAGCTCATCTTAGTGTGAGCCTTTGGATTAAATAAGCTTGAACCCAACGAAAAACTGTATTGTATAGGTTGATAGTTTGGAGCAAAAAAATTGGTTGGTGGCAGTCTTTCTCAATAGCATCTATTTTAAAAGCCAAAGCCAAGTAATGGTTTTCTCACTTTGCCATGTTCATTCATCTGTTGGAGGTATAGTTCATGTCCGTTCGCCTATATATAGGTAATTTGCCCAAAGAAGAAATTGATCGTCAAGATCTACAAGCAGTTTTTGCAGCTGAAGGTGATGCTGTAACTACTAAATTAATTAAAGACCGCAAAACTGGCAAATGCCGTGGTTTTGGTTTTCTGACGGTCAATAATGATGAACAAGCTGACCAAATAATTGAAAAGTATAATGGTCAGATGTTTAAAGACACTCCCATCAAGCTAGAAAAGGCACTACCTCGTACAAAGGGTGAGGAGGGCGACGAGCAAGCTCCTAAACCAGTTAATGTTGCCAGTAGTAACCCTACTCCTAGCGCCAACAAAGAAGGTAGTCGTCGTGACAAAGGCTCTAAGAAGCCTCGTCGTGGCAGCAGTGGCGGAGGTTCTCGTGAAAGCACCACGACCACAGATTCAGACGCTATTCGTCCAGATCCACGTTGGGCTTCGGAATTGGAAAAGCTCAAGCAGATGCTAGCTGCACAAACTACGAATTAATCCTCAAGGGAGAGAAATTAAAAATTAAAAATCAGAATGATTTTTTTTGATTTTTAATTTTTAATTGTCGATTATTGCCTAGCTGCTTACTTCAAAGCTATTTGCAGCTAACTTTTTAACTGCTATGTTGCAAATATATGCTAATTTCACAAGCATTTTTAATTTTTAACGGGTCGCGGAAGTCCCCATTTTCTGGTGCGTCCGCTAACGCGAACAAGGTATTCCTAAGATATGGTACTTAGATTTTCCACCTGTATCTTTCACAGAGTAAAAAATGTACGCGAAAACTCCTTTGGTGAGTAAGACCAGAGGAGTTAATTTTTTTGTCATTTTTTTCTTAAATCATGCTATAAGTTTACCCATCTGGGACTTACAGCACAGTTCAGAATGGGCTACGCCCCGCTGCGCTAACAGAATTAGAATAGGCTCTATGCCTCGCTTTGAGACCTCGATGGCGTACTTCAGTAACTTGAAATTTGCTGTTTTCTATTTTAACATTCAAAGACGATTGTCTACTTCGCTTCGCTCCGTAGACCGCTATCCATCCCCTGAGCTATAGACGGATGGGGAATTCCTTTGAATTCTGATAAATTAAGCTCTTTGGCAATTTTTGCGTAAGTTCTGCCAGCATCCGGGTTAGAAAAAGGGTGACAACTGGCGTGGATTTAGTCTTTGGAGACGCAATTTATCGCCTCTCTAAATCAGTGTTTTGGTGTTATCTGAAGTGTATTGGTCTCTATTGGACTCAATAGAGAACCGCTATATTTTTGATAAACTACATTTTATACTGATTATAAAAAACACATAAGTTTTAATTATAAAAATTTTAAGATCAACTCAAATACATTCAACTCAAAGGAGTTGGAAACGAAAACTGAATATTTAAAAATCTCCTAACCCTGGAATTTATAAATTCGAGTAGATTACAAGTAGAATCAAAGTTAGTATTAAAAATTACATTTATTTGCATCTAAATAATTTTCAACTAAATGAGACTATATCTACAAGCATTGCTAAAAGCGTGTTATGTCTATCAATTTATCAGATCAAACAATTTTACGTACTTAATAAATGCTGTATCAAAAGTAATGAATTTTTGGGGTTACAGGAATATAACCAAACTAACTACCTATTAATACATGTGTTTATGGAATTACCTTTCTATTAACAAAACAAATAATAGAATTTCATCTATCAGAAGTATTAGATATAAACATAACCATTTATATATAAAAGAATTAAATACATATACTTAATCTAAAAGTATACTTCTGGCAGAAGATGTAAAAAAATATTAGACATAGTAAATTAAAATCAATATTAATCAAAGTTCCTAAATAATTCAGGTAAGCGTGCTATATAGGATACGCCAACTTGGAATCGGCTAAAACTTTGTTACAATCCGCAACACACAAACTATGAACTCTACCACCGAAAAACGTATCGCCTTGATTTCCGTCCACGGAGACCCGGCGATTGAAATAGGGAAAGAAGAAGCTGGGGGACAAAATGTTTACGTGCGCCATGTGGGTGAAGCGTTAGCGCAGCTAGGCTGGGAAGTTGATATGTTTACCCGCAAAGTCAGTCCGGAGCAAGAATCGATTGTTCAACATAGCGAGAATTGTCGAACTATTCGTTTAAAAGCAGGCCCCCTGGAGTTTGTGCCACGAGATGATATTTTTGGATATTTATCAGAATTTGTGGAGAATTTCCTCAAATTCCAAGAAAAAAATGGCATTACATACCAGTTAGTTCACACTAACTACTGGCTTTCTAGCTGGGTGGGGATGAAGTTGAAGGAGAAAATCCCAGGACTTAAACAGGTTCATACTTACCACTCTTTAGGAGCAGTGAAGTATAACACGATAGAGAATCGTCCCCCGATTGGTATTAAGCGATTGGAAGTGGAAAAAGAAGTGTTGGAGACAGCAGAACGCATTGTAGCGACGAGTCCGCAGGAAAATCAACATATGCGATCGCTCGTTTCCACTGAAGGTAATATAGATATCATTCCCTGCGGTACAGATATTCAGCGATTTGGTTCCATTGGACGACAAGCAGCCAGATTGGAATTGGGAATCGATCAAAAAGCCAAAGTTGTATTGTATGTCGGTCGTTTTGACCCACGCAAAGGTATAGAAACCTTAGTGCGTGCAGTAAATGAGTCTCAACTCCGGGACTCCAACAACCTCCAGCTAATTATTGGTGGTGGTAGCACTCCAGGTAACAGCGATGGAATTGAGCGCGATCGCATTGAGCAAATTGTCAACGAATTAGGGATAAGTGACTTTACCAAGTTTCCTGGTCGTTTGAGCCAAGATGTTTTACCAACTTATTACGCAGCAGCCGATGTTTGCGTTGTTCCCAGTCACTACGAACCCTTTGGACTCGTAGCGATCGAAGCGATGGCCAGTAGTACACCAGTGGTAGCGAGTGATGTGGGTGGACTTCAGTTTACTGTACTCAACGAAGAAACTGGTTTATTAGCGCCAGCGCAAGATGTAGCCGCCTTTGCAAATGCGATCGATAGAATTCTGTTAGATCCAGAATGGCGAGATCAATTGGGTAAAGCTGGTAGAAAGCGCGTCGAAACTAAGTTTAGTTGGGATGGCGTCGCCAATCAACTAGGCGAACTCTACAACGAGATTTTGCAAACAAATAAAAAAGTAGAATCAGTATTAGTTACCAAATAACTTTCTTTGGTAATTCGCAATAAATAACACATAATACATAGGCAGCACATTTTTGCTGCCTATGTATTATGTGTGTGATGAGAATTTAATTTTGCCTCTGGATATGTCCTCAACATTCTCTGTATTGGTGATTGCTGGTGGCACAACAGGTGCATCTCAGACAGGCGATCGCTCTATGAGGCAGTGTTGCTTCATGGAATTGCCGTCACTACCACCCATCTTTCCCCGCTCTAAAGTGAAAAAGCTCAAGTTTGAGTACAGCTAGAGAAATGACTGAAGAAAGTGAAACCTCCGCATATAGATAGGGTCTGGAGGATTTTCGTCAGCCTAAAATGAACTGTAAACTGTATCAGAGTCGTCATGAGTGAACTAATTTTTGAGGCAGATAAGATTTATGAGTTTGCACAAATCGACAATTTTCGAGTGTCCTGGCGATTGAAATACCTAGAAACAGTTTTCAACCCAGTCAGTAAAGAAATACGGTTACATTTTCATAAGCTGGAATCTTCTGTTGAAGAACAAGAAGATATCTACTTGAGTCAAAGCGATATCTATCAACAAGTAGGCAGCATCAATGAAGCTAGCGAATATGAAGTTAGGTATGAGTACTAAGAGCGGCTAACATCAGGTTCGGTTAAAGACTTACGGTAAACAACATGACTACAAAGACAAATGCGGTTAGGCTCATTAATGCTGACCGCTTTTTCATATCACGCCAGTCTGAACTAGACACGATAGCATATACTGGGCATCTATGTTTGAATATTAATAATTCATTTTTGTGCAACCAGTTGACTTTACCACCCTCAAAGCTGCTTGTAGCGAATTACGCACGAACTGGCTACCTTCACGGACAGAGCAAGTTTACCAGCGCGATCGCTACACTATTGTCATAGCATTACGCACCTTGAAACAGCGGGGTTGGCTAGAGATTTCTTGGCATCCTCAAGCTACACATATTTGCATCGGCGATCCGCCACCCCGAATTCCCGATACCTTCACCTTTAGTCAACAACTGATACACCAATTGGGTGGTTTAGCCTTAGTGGCAATTGAAGCGATCGCTCCTTGGGAACGCGTGATTGATTTACAATTTGCTCGGCGTCCTGGAGAAACCGCCCTGTATCATGTGTATGTGGAAGTTATGGGCAAGTATAGCAACGTCATTCTCACCGACGCTAGCAATATAATAATCACAGCTGCCCATCAAGTCAGTCAGCAACAATCTAGTGTCCGTCCCATCCAAACCGGACAACCTTACGAAACACCACCAAAACTTACTGGGACTATTCCTAATTTGAGTGAATCTCAAGAACGCTGGCAAGAACGGGTAAGTTTAGTACCAGGAGCAATCAAGCGGCAATTACTCAAAAGTTATAGTGGTTTAAGTGCTGCACTGTTAGAGACAATGTTGTTAGCAGCAAATATCCCACCAGAAACATCCACCGATACCCTCCAACGTGAAGATTGGCAAAGATTGTTTGAGCGTTGGCAAGAATGGCTGCAAGCGTTGGATTCGAGTCAATTTCAACCCGCTTGGACAAAAGGCGGCTACACAGTGATGGGTTGGGGTGGAGTAGAAAGCGTCAAAGATACCCAAAAATTACTCAACCGTTACTACACTGACCAACTCAATCAACAGTTATTTTCCCAATTGCGCCATCAGTTGAGTCAGAAATTGAATAATATTTTGGCGAAATTACGCAACAAAGCTCAAACCTTCAAAACACGCTTACAGCAATCAGATCGAGCCGATGAATATCGTCAAAAAGCTGATTTATTAATGGCTCACCTGCAAAACTGGGAACCTGGGATGAAAGAGATAATTATCCCAGATTTTGAGAGTAATGAGCCAGTAGCGATCGCTCTCCAACCGGATAAAAATGCCGTCCAAAATGCCCAAAGTCTTTACAAACAGCACCAAAAACTTAAACGCGCTCGTTCTGCTGTGGAACCGCTACTGTTAGAAGTGCAGACAGAAATTGACTATTTAGAACAAGTAGAAGCTGCGATCGCTCAGATAGACAACTACCAAACGCCAGAAGATTTGCAAGCTTTAGAAGAAATCCGCGAAGAACTCATTGGGCAAAAGTATCTAGAAGATCCAGAATACCGCAACCGCAGCAGCAATGAAGCCCCCACCACCAACTTTCATCGTTACCTTACTCCCAGCGGCTTTGAAGTATTAATCGGTCGCAACAATCGCCAAAATGACCAATTAACTTTTCGTGTAGCTGGAGATTATGACCTCTGGTTTCACGCTCAAGAAATTCCAGGTAGCCATGTGTTGCTACGTCTTGAACCCGGTGCTGTTGCAGAAGAAGCTGATTTGCAATTCGTAGCGAATCTTGCCGCTTACTACAGTCGCGCCCGTCAGAGTGACCAAGTGCCAGTAGTATACACTCAGCTAAAACACGTCTACAAACCCAAAGGAGCAAAACCGGGAATTGCCATTTACAAGCAAGAGACCATCCTTTGGGGAAAACCGCAATTAGTCATTGGTCATTAGTCATTGGTCATTAGTCATTAGTCATTTGTTTTTCTCCGCGTAAGAGCGTCCCCGCGTCTCCCTCATCCCCCTCATCCCCCTCATCTCCCCACTCCCCACTCCCCACTCCCCTTCTCTACCCTGCCTTGCACCGAATTCTCCTTATAGATAGAGGCTTTTAAGCTTTGCTTATATCTTTTTTTGATGAAATTTTCTGAAAAATCTGTGTTGGCTGTTACAATATTGTTAAGAAAAGTTGCCCGTTGCATTTTAGGAACGCGCAATTGGGTTTTAACTCTCTTGAGAAGACAACGCGAAAAAATATTTTTTAGACCAGCTGTGGGAGGCTGGTCTTTTTGTTATTACCAGCAAACTTTTTCTTGAATTTTGGCCAAACAATTTTGGATTTTGGATTGACTCCATACCTTTCCCTTGCACGTTCCTGCTTTGACATCACACACAAAAAAAAGACGCAAACTGATCTTTTGCGTCTTGATTTTGAGATTTTGAAAATTAGAAACTGAATGTGGTTCTCAATGCACCAATAACAACATCATCATTATCATTGTTATGATCTGGGGATGTTAGCCAAATGACTCCTGGAGTAATGGTGATATTATCACTGAGTTTATATTGGTAGAATGCTTCCAGATGATAAGATGTATCCTCATCTTCAGCTAATCCTACGAGGCTAGAACTCGTGACTCTAGGTTCTACACCCGCAATAATACCTGCTAAACTACCTTTTGTACCGAGGTCGGGGAAGCCAAGGGTAACGGCATAGTTCCAAATATCAACGTCTCCACGGTTTCCTCTCAAGCTTCGGGTGTTGGTGTATCCAGCCCAACCACCTAAAACTATGTTATTAGTAATGCCAATGGATGCTTGCACACCGTAAGAATTACTGGAAAATCCTACTTCTTCTGCTGGTAAACTCTGGATGGTTGCTATATCTTGGAAGGTTGCGGCATTGCTACCTGTGGCTAGTGGTTGGTTGTAAGAATTGATGTAAGTTAAACCAATAGAAATGCGATCGCTTGGTTTAACCGTCAACTGTGCCAGGGCACCATAAGAACCATTGAACAAACCATTATTGGGTGTAGGGTCATTAGCTGTACCACTCAAATACCCTAAACTTAATGCTAATTTTTCGCTAAATTCGTATGTCAATCCCAACCCTGCGCCGCCTATCTGGTTATAAATTGGGTTGCGTGTACCAAAGGTGGACAAAGCACCAAAGGCGCCATCACCGTCAAAGATATTGACAGTACTAGTCAGGTCATCTGCTGCACCTGCATTGGCAATGGCGATGACTTGTGTCTTTTTGCCCAAGGGAAATTTGTAATACAGTGCATCGATCGCAGCACTAGTAGTACCATCTTCACCAGCAAAGAATAAATTGCCCTCCGGTGTACCAATGTTAGGGCTGAGAATATTATTTGCTTGGATTCTAGTGAATAGCGTATCTTGCCCTGTAAAGCTGGTAACAAATTCTACCCGCGCCCTTACGCCCAAAGTAGTGTTTTCGTCTGTAATTTCCGCACCGTTGACTGTATTTCCTGACAAAACATCGCTGACAACAGCAACAACTTGACCTTGCAGTTTGGTTGTAGTAGAAAATTGATTCGCTTCCAATTCAGATGTACGTGCTTCTACTGCATCTACACGACCCCGGAGTGTCGCTAGTTCGGCGGAAAACTCTTCTTGTAGCTTTTGTAATGTGGCTAAATCTTGTTTGTTAACTAAATCACCTGTGGCTGTGGCAATTAGTTCATTCACGCGATCGAGACAAGCATTCAAACCAGCAGCAAACTCATAGCGCGTCAGTGCCCGATTGCCACGATAAGTGCTATTTGGGTAGCCTGCAATACAACCATAGCGTTCTACCAGCGATTGCAACGCTTGGAAAGCCCAGTCTGTGGTTTGCACATCTGACAACTGAGACACTGAGGTAACTTGCCCCATTGTCTTATTTTGAGCTATGTTCTGATCTTTAGTGTTTGGACTAGCTAAAACTTCTGGTTGATTGATTTGGGAAGTGCCGGATGTTTCACCTGCAAATGCAGCAGTACTAAGAAATAGCATTGCACTGCATAGTGCTGGACTAACTAGCAGATATTGACAAAATTTTTGCATTTTTCTCCTCACACTTATCTACAATTCACACTCACACCGCGCTTTTTTGAAAGCACATTTTATTAAAAACTCGTCAGTAATCTTATCAGAAATATGCAGGCTTTTTAACAAAAAATGTCAATAAATCCTAATTATTTTGGGAAAACTTAATTGCAGAAGTGTCCTGTTAAAAAAGATTTTGCTGTAATTATTTACACTTTTAATACTGAAATAATAAGTCTTTTTTGATTGAGAATGAGAATTATTATAGAATAAGTATCATTGTCAAGAACAATTGTGGCAAAGGCACAGCAAGCATTGGTTTTGGGGAGAAAACACCGTGATGGGGAATTGCAGAGGATTTAGAATAGGCAGACAACGAAACGGCATTGTGTCATTAATTGCTCTGCTAATATTGTCAATGGCTGCTGGCTGTAGCGAATCGAATCAGAATGAAGGAACAACTATCCAACAGTCACCACAAGCACAGGAGGCTGCGTCTACCCCAACAGCGCAACCGGGAAAAACTAAAGTAGTGACGACATTTTTGCCGATATATTTGTTTACCAAGGCGGTAGCTGGAAATGTGGCAGATGTAGAAATTTTAGTGCCACCTGGTACGGAGGTACATGAATACCAAGCGACACCAGAAAATGTCAAAGCGATCGCCACAGCCAATGTATTAGTAAAAAATGGTTTAGGGTTGGAGGAATTTTTGAAAGATACTGTCAAAAATGCCCAAAATTCCAAATTAACTGAAATTGATGCAAGTATTGGTATTAAACCCTTAAATGAAATTTCACCTGTTGAGAAAATGGGGAAAGAGGAAAAAGATCGCGAACACGCCCAAGGTAATCCTCACGTTTGGTTAGATCCAGTTTTGGCAAAACAACAAGTAACCAATATTCGGGATGGGTTAATAGCTGCTGACCCAGGGAATAAAGTGACTTATGAAGCTAATGCTGCGGCTTATATTAAAGAATTAGACAGTTTAAACAGCGAATTTCAGCAGACATTACAAAAAACTCCGAATTGCACCTTTGTGACCTTTCATGATGCATTTCCATACTTAGCCAAACGCTACAACCTCAAGCAAGTTGCTGTGGTAGAAATTCCCGAAGATCAACTTTCACCAACGGATGTACAAAATGCAATTAATGCTGTAAAAAAGTACAAAGTTAAAGCCTTATTTAGCGAACCGGGAGTAGATAATAAATTGCTGACTAGTCTTTCAAAAGACTTGAAGTTAAGTTTGCGTACTTTGGATTCTCTGGAAACTGGACAAACAGATCCACAGCATTATTTCCAAGCGATGAAAACTAACTTACAAACTATAGAAACTTCGTGTAAATAATTTTGTCCAAAGTCCAATTACAAATGCCCAATGCCCAATGCCCAATGACTAATAATATTGCTATTTTGAAAGTAGAAGGATTAACTGTTTATCAAGGCAGTTATCTAGCTGTACGAGATGTTTCCTTTGAATTGTTGTCAGGAACAGATACAGCTATAGTTGGACCTAATGGTGCTGGTAAAAGTACTCTGATAAAAGCCGTTTTAGATTTGATACCTCGAAGTGCTGGTACGATTGAAATATTGGATCGTCCAATTGGCAAGCTGGGGCGTTTACGTCACTTGTTGGGCTATATGCCGCAAAACTTCATTTTTGACCGCAGCTTTCCGATTTCTGTTAGGGAATTGGTGGGACTAGGATGGACAAGTGAAGGGAAAAAGGGAGATTCATTTTTCTCAAAGTTGCAAAGACAAGACCGAGAAAAATCGTTAGCAGTAACAGAAGCTTTACGGCGAACTGATGCTTATCATTTACAGCATCAAGCTATTGGTACTCTTAGCGGTGGTCAGTTGAAGCGGGTGTTGTTGGCTTATTGTTTGGTGAAGCAACGGAAATTGTTAGTACTAGATGAAGCCTTTGCTGGGGTTGATGTACAAGGTGCCGCAGATTTTTACGCTTTGCTAAATGAATTAAAGCGGGAAGAGGGTTGGACAGTATTGCAAGTTTCCCATGATATTGATATGGTAAGCCGTCATTGCGATCGCGTGCTTTGCCTGAATCAAACTATTGTTTGCACTGGAAAGCCAGAAATTGCCCTTTCACCACAAAATCTCCTCGCAACCTACGGGCCAGGATTCAGCCGCTACCAGCACGATCATAATTAAGTTGGGCATGAGGAGTTAGGAGTTTGGAGTTAGGAGTTAGGAGTTAGGAGTTTGGAGTTTGGAGTAAAAGTTATTCTCCCCCTGCCTCCCCTGCCTCCCCTGCCTCCCCTGCTCCCTCATCCCCCTCATCTCCCCACTCCCCACTCTTAATCACGCCCAAATCCTTTACCTCGCAAAACTTTTGACCAAATAACTAATTCGCCTTTCTCACCACCTGCGGCTAGTAATTTGCCTTGGGGATGCCAAGCTAAGCTAGAAAAGCCTCCTGAGACACCTGTGATTATTTGGGATACTTCGTTGGCTTCGTTCCACAAACACAACCAGCCATCAGCACCAGCAGAAGCGAGAAGGAAGCTTTTAGGTGCAAAGGCGATCGCATTAATCACATCCACATGATTAGTTAAAACTCGCGCTTCCCAACCTAAGGTATCATCTTCTGACTTTTCCCACACCACAATGCCTTCAACACTAGAGGATGCTAGTATTGGCGCACCCACTTTCGTAGTAGCTTGTGACCATGCCAATTGGCGAATTTTACCAGGGAAACCCCGCATCACCCAAGGATCGGGATTGTTCCATTCCAAAACGGTGACGCTACGATCCATATTGCCAGAAGCGAGGAATTTACCATCGGGTGACCAAGCCATTGCGAGGCTGACGGTAGCCATATCTAAAATGTATGGTTCGTCATCCCAGTTTTGACTGTGCCAAATCTTGACTCCTTGATAACCAGCAATGGCTAGGTACTCCCCATCAATGCGCCAATCGATACCCAAGACTGATGAGTTATCGAAATTCAATGTGACAACAATTTCACGAGTATCTGCGTCCCACACTTGGACGTAACGCCCCAAACTAAAAGCTAGTTGGTTACTCGTGTAATTCCAAGCTAATTTGTCAACCCATGCAGGCGCATTTTCCAGCGTGGCGATTAATTCAGTGTCCTGCCAAATTTTGACTTGTCCATCTTGTCCACCGACAGCTAAAAATTTCCCATCTGAAGAAAAGGCAAGGCAGTCTACTGATTTACCATGACCAGTTTGCAAGGTTGTCAGTTCACCATCATTCCACAGTACAACTTCCCCAGCAGCGGAAGTTGCAGCTAAAGTTTGACCTTGGGGTGACCAAGCGATCGCAGTTACATAATCTGCAAGTGTCCCTGAATAGTATTGTTCAAATTCCTTAGATTTGCTGGTTGTGGAGTTCATATTTATGAGAGGGAGTAGGGAATGGGGAGTGGGGAATGGGGAATGGGGCATTGGGCATGGGGCATTGAGCATCGTAAGTGTGGGAAGCTTTTTTATAATCTCCCCACACTCCCTCATCCCCCTCATCCCCCACTCCCTACTCCCCACTCCCCACTCCCTCTTTATACCAAACAAGCAAGAAAATCTTGCTTAAGTCTCTCTGCGTCAAGGTTGCGACCGATAAATACTAGTTCGTTTTTCGGAGTTTCGCTGGGTTTCCAGGGGCGATCGGGTCTGCCATCAAATATCATATGCACTCCTTGGAACACAAATCTATTTTCTTCTCCAGCAATGTTTAATATGCCTTTCATCCGGAAAATATCTGGCCCTTGGGTACGCAGTAATTCAGAAAGCCAAGCGTTTAATTTTTCTCCATCGACTGCACCTTTTTCTACTAAAGCTATAGAAAAAACGCTTTCATCATGTTCGTGGGCATCTTCACCTAAGAAATTTGGATCTATTTCTAATGCCCGATCTAAATCAAATGCTTTTACACCTAATAAAGCATCCATTTCTAATTCAGAGTTGCGGGTACGGTAGATTTTTGCCATAGCATTCATTGACCGAATTCGCTTTTCTAATTCGTCTAATTGTTCTGGTGCTACCAAATCTGTTTTATTAAGTAAAATTACATCGGCAAAGGCAATCTGTTCTTGGGCTTCGTCTGCATCCCAGTGCTGCCAGATATGCTTGGCATCTACGACTGTCACCACGGCATCTAAAGATAGTTGACTTTGCAAATCTTCATCAACAAAAAATGTCTGAATTACTGGTGCGGGGTCAGCTAATCCAGTTGTTTCAATTACTAAATGGTCAAATTTATCTCGGCGCTTCATCAAATTGCCAATGATGCGAATTAAATCGCCGCGTACTGTACAACAGATGCAGCCATTATTCATTTCAAATATTTCTTCATCGGCATCGATAATTAGTTGATTATCAATGCCCACTTCCCCAAATTCATTGACAATCACAGCAACTTTTTTGCCGTGTTCGTAGGTGAGGATGTGATTAAGTAGAGTCGTTTTACCTGCTCCCAAATAACCTGTAAGAACAGTAACGGGAACTGAATTTGTGATTACGTCAGCCACCATACTCTAAATTCCTTTTGTCTCACCTTATGGATAATCGTTATCGCCTATGATAATTGTTTTTATTTTTTTGTGCGAACTTGGCTTGTTTTGGGTTTGTGCAAAATAATTATATAGGGCAGAATTCTGAATTCAGGAGTCAGAATTCAGAATTGGGAAGTCAGGGACTTGCAAATAAAAAAATAATTAATGCGTTGGTAGGGGGTACAGCTGTACCCCCCTAGATTTGATTAACTCAATTGTTGTTCAATTTCATGGGGAGAACAAAAAATCTTGAACTTCTGTTAAAACATCTGCTGGGTATTCTTCATGCAGTCCTAAAGAACCAGGAATGACAGCGCTTCTTACTCCTGGTAATGCAGCCAAAGTGTTCATTTCTTCTCGTGATTTGGTAGGGCTGGATTCCCCAATTACCACCATCAATGGTACCGTTAAAGACTGTACAAGTTTGAGAAAATCGGATTGCTGGCGTACAGCATCGAGATTACCGGTTACAAAGGCAGCAGAAGCAAATCTCGCTCCTGGTTGTTGAGTTGTCTGCCATTTTTTCTCGATGAAACTGGGTGTCAGTTTAGCCGTGTCAGTAAAGACATGACGGCGGTACATAAAATTTAAGAAAGATGGGGTAGTGTTGAGTTTGTAGAGAGCTTGACCAAGTATAGGCGATCGCACTAATTCTCTCACCATACCAGCTATCTGTTGACTTGCGCCCATTGTCGGCAAAGGCCCGCGCCAAGTAGGAGCTAACAACACAATTCGTGAGAATGCAGCAGGCTGTTTCCGAGCTAATTCTAATACATAACTAGCCGCATGACCAGCCGCCATTACAGTAATTGAAGTATTAAAAATCGCGTTGACAAAATCTTCCAGAAATTGCTGATATATTTGGGGTCGATAATTTAAACTAGGGCGAGAAGATTCACCAAAACCAGGCCAGTCTAAGGCTACAACTTGAAAATTGGGAGCTAATAATCTAGCAAGTTCGCCCATTTCCAAACGCGTCGAAACACTGCTAAAAGCCGGTAGTAGCAATAGCGGTGAACCTTTACCAAGGGTTTCATAAACAACGCGCAATTGCTGGTTTTCCCAATTCCAGAAATATTCTTGAACTACTCCACCAAATCCGACAGCAGCAGAGGTAGATAATAAATTTGTTGACATTAGATTAAATTTTGTCCTTTGTCAGTTGTCATTTGTCATTTCTCCCCATACCCCATGCCCAACTATTAATTAGTTACATCTAACTTGCATTCCAAGGCTTTTTTTTGCATAGTTTTAAAAATGTTATAAAATCCATTAGCACGCGAAGGTGTAAGGCTAACATTTAAACCTGTTTCTTGAATAAAATCTGGAGTAAGTTGCACAATCTCAGTTGGGGTTAGTCCATTCAATCCTTCAACCAAAAGCCCTACTAATCCTTTGGTTAACTGGGAATCAGAATCGCCCTGGAAGACAACTTTACCATCATTCAAGGTTGCTGTAATATAAACTTGAGAAACGCAACCAGGAACTTTATTATCAGGTAATTTATCAGCTTCTGGGAAGTCATTAAGCTTCTGAGCATACCAGATTAGCTGTTCGTAGCGTCGCTTCGGTTCGGAAGCGCGTTGAAAGCGCTGGACAATTTTAGCAAGTGCAGGTGGCAAAGAATCAAGAGTTGAGGACATAACAGAAGCTGGAAATAATCACTATCATCTTGAGTGTAAATTATCTTTAGAGGGATGCCTACCGCGGGCTGCGCCTTGGCACCTCTACTTCACTTTGGCATATGACGTAGCTCTGACAGCCATTATTGACTAAAATTTGTCAAATCTAGATAATTATTAATCCGTAGGCGTAGCCCAACCTAGTTATCGCACTCATATCGCTCAGGTTGTTTAATCTCGTAATCACAAAAACTTTATTTTGTTCTGAGCAGGCTTTGACAGCAACTCGCCAAAATTAGAGTTGTATCAGTGCAGACTTTCTACTATTACGTAAGTGAGTAGCAATCCGTGAAATTTATGTGTCGTTTAATGCAAATATATTTGTCATCTAAATGACATGTATTACAGCTTTTTTCAATTATTTTTTAGAGGCTTGGCTGTTTGCATACTCTACTCCACATCACGACTAATTGATTAATCATAGTCGTTCAAATGTACTATTCTATTTTAGCGTTAATCAGATCGCAGCGGCAAAAAGACGTGAGATGGGGCAGATTATATTAAGTAGTAAGAATAAGTGTTAAATATTGATGCAAAATCGGGTGTTTTCTTGAATTGGCTTCGGGAATTTTCAGATTATATGTTCAATCATTAATAAATTTCAGGAGCAAATCAGGTGTTTACTTCAACCTTACTCGCTGCTGCAACCGCCCCCCTGGAATGGAGTCCTGTAGTTGGGCTGACTATGATTCTCGCAAACATAGTCGCCATTGCCTTTGGCAAATCTACCATCAAGTATCCTAGTGCAGAACCAGGACTACCATCAGCCAATTTCTTCGGTGGTTTTGGTTTACCTGCTTTATTAGCAACTACCGCCTTTGGTCATGTCTTAGGAGTAGGCACTATTTTAGGATTGCATTACTTGGGCAGAATTTAGGTTCTTAACCCAAGTTAGGCCTTAATTTGATGATTCTTTTGTCTCCAGCTTTGAGCCAGAAAGTTACTTATCTGGCTCTTTTTTGATTGGACTAGGGACTGGGGATTTAGAACTCCCTACCTACGCAAATAAGTTGAAAAATCAAAGCGGATTACTAGATTTTAGTTGAATTTAGCTGAAATCGCTTGTTGACAACAAAAAATAAAGGCGTCAGAATCAGAAATTAAATTCTGACTTCTGATTTCTCTTTTAAGTCCTATATCTAACTTTTAACAAATGTCCACTCTAATATCTTGATGGGGGCTTGTTGTAGTGCTTGAGTGAGTTCGGTGTTGCTCTCAAACTTCATCTGGGAGAGTTCACAAGCTTCGACATTGACGGTGAATTGCTCATCTTGGAAAGGCCAGGGTTTGACAACAACCAATTGATCGCTGCGCTGCATGATATCATAGCGTTGACCGTCGGGACCTTTGCTAATTTCTAAAAAGCGTTCATCAGCAGGTAATTCTTCCTGACAGAGGATGAGAGAAAGGCGATCGCACCATTGCATAAATGCATAAGCTGCATCAACTTCTTCCTTTTCAATACCTAGTTCCTCGCGCCAACGTTGTTGATTTTGAAGTTGCTCATCTAAAAGTTTGTCTAGTTCTGAAGACTTACCTCTACTTGGCTCATTTAAGCGACTAATGTGCATAGAAATTAATAAAGCCACCCACCGTCCACGGTAAAGAGCATTTTTTGCTAGATTAGCAGTTTTTTGAATACCTTCTTCTTCGTCACTCTCTGACATCAGAGTGAAGTCTTTGGGCGCACCAGCTTCAGTCAAATTATCTTCTTCCCACTCTTTTTCTAAGTCATCGTGATGGGAAATTGCAGCTATGGTTTCATATAATCGGGCTGGAGCATCCTTACGTCGCCATTGTCCTGCTAGTTGGGCTGCTAATAAAGCATGGGCACGATGATAAATAATTTCCCAACCATTTTGGGTAGCGTTGACAATCACAAATTAATCTCCCGATCCACAGTTTTGATTTAGAGTTGAATTAAAGCAGAATTCAAAATTTATAAGTCAGAATGGGCTACGCCCCGCTGCGCTGACAGGAGTAAAACAAGCTTTATACTTGGCTACCAAACTGAGGTTGTGTATTTCTTCTCAATTCACAAACATTGCTCTGAATTATTTTGTATGGCTGAATATTTATAGCCATTTGTAGGGGCGCACAGATGTGCGCCCCGATGGTGTGTCTTATCCGAAATTAATCTCAGCAAATAACCCTGGGCAATCGTTCAAAGCTTCCAAGAATGTGCCAAAAAATCTTTGCTGCAAATCAACTTATGTTGTTACTGCCAACTATGAAATTAAGAGTGGCTTTCTAGGGGATTGGCAATGTATTTGAATGTTGGCTCAGAATTCCAAGGCCCACGTTCATCTTTACCATTGCCATTTGTAGATAGGTTGTAGTAGAGAGCAACAGTTTCATCTGGTTTAATATTACCAAAGAATGGATCTGTTAACTTACCCAGGGAATCTAGAGCTTTCATAAACATCTGGGTATGAGAAATTTCTCGTGTTAAAAGATGGACTAAAGCTTCTTTGGTTCCTTCGTCAGTTGCTAACTTAATCAATTCTTCGTAAGTCTGACGAGCGCCAGCTTCCGCTGCAATATTCGCTCTCAAATCCCGGACTACATCTCCACCTTCATTCAAGTAATTTGCAGTCCAAGCATTACCCTGACTATCTAGAAAATGAGGACCTATCCCTCGTACTGCAAAAAGAGTACTCTTATAAGCCTCTGTTTGATCGGTATTCTTTGTATGAGCTTCAATGAGTTTACCAACCATTTCTAAATGCCCAAATTCCTCGATCGCAATATCTTGAAGCATGTCTTTAATTCCAGCATTTTCGACATGGAATGATTGAACCCAATATTGTAAAGCTGCGCTTAGCTCTCCAGTAGCTCCACCAAACTGCTCTAGAAGTAACTGAGCAAAACGAGGGTTTGCTTCCTTAACATTTACTACGTGAATAGGATCTTTTTTGTGAAAAAACATAGATTTAAGCTTCCAAAAAAAATTGACAAAATGGATGGACTGGTTTATAGTCTCCTAGTATTTTCTACTTTCATCTGGCTAAATTGAGATTGCATATCTTCTCAACCGGAAAACTAGAAGACGAATAAAATCCAGTAGTCATTTCATGATTAATAACTGGCAATCACTGATTATGCATTACTGCTTCTTCTGATTAATCCCCATAGGTAGATAGCAATAATTGCGCCGAGGACAGCTACTAAAATGCCAGGAACAGTTAAGCCAGCACCAGCCGAAGTAATTTGCAGGGTTCCGGTTCTTAGCAATGTAAACACAGTTCCACCAATGAAAGCACCAATGATGCCTAAAATCATTGTGGAAAGAATTCCGCCGCCTTGATAACCAGGATAAATAGCTTTAGCGTAGGCTTAGCCCGCCGAAGGCATCGCACCTGCCAAAAGTCCTAAAACTACCCAAGCAATAATACTCATAATCCGATAATTACCTCTTCAATCTGACTTGTATCTAAGTTATCAACTTTGACTTCCAATTCTTTCTATCACATGGGATAAATGCCGAATCCAAAAGTTAGATAAAAGAGGTTGTATCCAGATTAGATGATAATTACCATTTGGCATTTATAGCTTAGAATATTCTATTCAATATTTTTTGCCGACGAAAAAAATAATCAATTATTGAATTTTTAATTTTCTATTAGGCCTTGTGGATTACAGAACTAGATTCTTGAGAATAACATAAATCTCAATTTATAAAAAATCGGTAATCTCAGCCTTGTGATATCTATCTCAAGATGTAATCTTTTTATCTAACTTTTTGGAGATGTATATAAAATATTTATTCATCAAGTTGGACAAAATTTCTTAAAAATTAGATCCCCGACTTATTTGAGAAGTCGGGGATCTGAAAAGTACAAAATTTCACAAAAGTAGAGACGTTGCATTGCAACGTCTCTACTTTAAATGGCGCGAGAGAATTTTGACTCTCGCGTTCTTGTATGAGTATCAAATATGACGGCAACATTTCTGACTAATAATCTACCGATATCTGTGACTTGGATGTGATTTTTTGATAAACTCACTAGACCATCAGCTTCTAGTGGTTTTAATGCGTCTAATTCATCTGAAAAATATTCATCAAAACTGATATGATATTTGTTTTCAATGTCTTGCTTATGGAGTTGAAAGTGAGACATGATAGACATGATCGCATCTCGTCTGATAATATCATTTTGAGTCAGTTTGATGCCTTTACTAACAGGTAAATCACCTGCTTTGAGTGTCTGATAATAATCCTTTAATTCCTTATGGTTTTGAGCATAGGCATCTTCTAGCATACTGATGGATGTGGCACCAAAACCAAAAAGTTCTGTTTCAGCGTGGGTAGTATAGCCCTGGAAATTACGCTTGAGAGTGCCATTGCGTTGAGCAATAGCTAATTCGTCATTAGTTTTAGCAAAATGATCCATCCCAATAAATAGATATTGGTTATTCGTCAATTCTTCAATGGTCATTTTCAGAATTTCTAGCTTTTCATCAGCTAGGGGTAGAGCTTCTTGAGGAATATTTTTTTGCGTCGGTTTCAGCCACGGCACATAAGCAAAATTAAAAACAACAATGCGGTCAGGATCTAATGCGATCGTCTTTTTCACCGTGTCTCGAAATGTTTCGCGGGTTTGATAAGGTAAACCATAAATTAGGTCTACATTTACACTTTCAAACTTCGCTTCTTTGATCCAACTCATGACATCAAACAACATTTCTTCAGGTTGGACGCGATTCACAGCTACTTGAACTTGGCTATTAAAATCCTGAATGCCAAAACTAATGCGATTAAACCCAAGTTGTCGGAGAAAGAGAATGTAGTTTCTATCAATGTAGCGGGGATTAATTTCAATTGAGATTTCTGCTTGTGGGTCAATGTTGAAGTAGTGATTGATGTTTTTCCATAAAAATTCTACTTGGTCGCGCTCCAAATAGTTAGGAGTACCACCACCCCAGTGAATTTGTAGCACGTTTCTTTGTGAATCTATCAAAGCTGAGGTGTTTTTGATATCTTGAACCAAATGCTCCAGGTAAGGTTCAGCAATTTTCTTGTTGTTAGAAATTACCGTGTTGCATCCACAGAAGTAGCAAGCACTTTGGCAAAAGGGAATGTGGAAATACAAAGAAAGAGGAGTTTTGCGTTGATTCGAGGCGGCGATCGCAGCTTTAAAATCAGTTTGGGTGAATGTTTCGTTTAACTCTGTAGCAGGTGGATAGCTGGTGTATCTGGGTGCGCGAGTATCATACTTTTGGATCAGATCTAGATCAAATTTGACACCAGGTAATAGAAAAACCATTGAGTTACTTTCCAATAAATGTGTGAAGGGAGTGGGGAGTGGGGAG
>NZ_JACJSJ010000140.1 GCF_014698115.1 Nostoc sp. FACHB-973 | reverse complement strand
TTTTTTGAAGATGTGCTGCAACTATTTTTTCTCGAAGATCGACAGAGTAGGATTTCATTTAAAGGTATTTATATTTTAATTTATTGTACCTCATAACAGACGCAAGTGCTGTAATTTTTCACGGCATGTGGAAGAGTTAACGCACCCTTCCCTAGCTTTATGCTGGCATCAATTCCTGAATGCGTTGTGGCTCGTCTCCCAGCCAATCTGGATTTTGGGCAGTGCTGTCAAAAATCGATGAAGTTTTGAATGGCTCAAATTCGCCGCTTGATGCTGCTTTTGCCGTTTTTTCTAAGAGCGATCGCACTTGCTGGTCATTCATTGGCTGGAATGTCCGCACTGCTGTAAAGGCTTGTTCGAGAATCTCCATGCTGTCAATTCCGGTAATTACAACCGATGTTGGCAGATTCAGAGCATACTGTAAACACTCCATTGGCTTTACGGTATTTGATCGCAAAAGTATACCATTTCCTAAACTTTTCATGCCGAGAACGCCGATGTTTTGTTTAACTAGTTCTGGCAAAACCAGCTTCTCAAAGCTCCGGTAATGTGCATCCATGACATTTAATGGCATCTGCACTGTATCAAATTTAAACTTATGACTGGCTGCAACTTCCAACATATGCAGATGCACGTGGGGGTCTTTGTGTCCTGTGAAACCAATGTATCGCAGCTTACCAGCTTCCCGTGCTTCAATCAAGGCAGCATTCGCCCCTTCTGGGTCAAAAACTCGATGCGGATCTTCGTAGCGAATAATTTCGTGGTGCTGAACAAGATCGATGTAATCAACTTGCAAACGTTGAAGTGATTCGTCTAGCTGTTTTGCTGCTGCTTTCTTAGACCGACCGTCAATTTTTGTCATCAGGAACACTTTGTCACGGTAGCGATCGCGCAGTGCTTTGCCCATGCGAATTTCGCTAACTCCATCATTGTAATCCCAACTATTGTCCATAAAAGTAATGCCGCCATCGATCGCTGTGCGAACAATCCGGATAGCTAGTTGCTCATCAATGTGCTTCAAGCCAATATGCCAACCACCCAGTCCGATAGCCGAAACTTTCTCTTTTGTACTACCGAGAACTCGATATAGCATTTCTGAATTTGATGTAGTTTCGGACATGTATTCTCCTTGTATAGCAACTACTACTTAAATACATACAACTGCGTGCTAATTTAAACATAATAAAAATCTCACAATATCTTTCTCAAGATACAGTTTTCGACTCAATAAGGCATAATTCCTGTATTTAGTCACCATTCCAATTCAAAATAGATTTCAGTGAAAAATGTTTAGGTACGCCACACTAGTTATAAATAGAACAAATACTCTCTCACTGCCCACAGACGCGATTAATCGTGTCTCTACCCACTTGCTCTAGTCAAAAAAATCAGCGAACCGGAAATGATAACTGACAACAAGCGTGAACTTTGTCACAATGAGTTCGTCGATGATTTTTGTTAGCAAAGAAAGCGAATTTCAAGGAGTGGGACTCTGAAAGGCTTTGAATTCAAAGGTGTTGAAAAACTGATTGGGCCAATAGCGGCGCTTCTTGGCTTCGTGTATTTGTTGCAGTGGTATATTCAAGGAGAATTGCGATCGCCTTCCGATCCAATCTTTGAAGTTAGACAGCCACCTTTGGTAATGAAAGAGGGCGACCCTTATATTCGCGCTCTAATGCGAACCATCTCGGCAAGTGAGGCAAGTGGTAACCGTCCCTATTCTCTGTTGTATGGTGGACAACAAGTCAGCGACCTCAGCCGACATCCCCAGATATGCGTCAGAATTGTCACAGGCCCCAACACAGGTAATTGTTCCACTGCTGCTGGTAGATATCAAATCATCAATACTACCTGGTACAATATAGCGCCTCGCTATCACCCAAACCCAATGCGGTTGATGTTTTGGGTTAATTATAGTTTTGAAGCAGAATATCAAGACATAGTAGTTTATCGTTGGTTGAATGATTCCAAAGTTTGGGGAACTAATATTTCTCAACTCTTGCGCCAGGGAAAATTAAATGATGTTTTGCGGCGACTTTCTCCCACTTGGACGAGTTTAGGATATGGCATAGAAACTAACTCTGTTAGTAGCTCTTTGCCTAAGATTTATCAGAAAATATTGCAAGAGGAATTAAACGCAGCTAACCAACCAACAACCCCAAATTTGACTCCATTCCCAAATCCTTCCAGCAAACAACGATAAAAAGTACACCATCTATCAATACGGTTCAGTTAAGGCGCAGTTCATATTTCTCGCAATCATTAATCTCAAAATATGCGCCTAACACACCCTACAATAATTTTGTTTTTACTACGCAGAGAGATTATTCTGACTTCTGAATTCTGACTTCTGACTTCTTTTTCAATATCTGCTACTGGGAAAAAATAGAATATCTATTACTTCACCCACTACCAAACCCAATACTGCTAGTATTGTTAATATCCAAAATGAATCTAGTTTGTTGAAACCAGCAAAACGCATTTCCAAGTCAGCTAAAAGCGTAGTTGCTAATGGTATAAGAAATAGACTAAATAATAACGACCAAGTTGCTACTAAAGCAATTGATGTGCTTAAAAATAAGATGATAACTAAGGCTTTAGAGCCAAATTCCACTAAACGCTCTAACCAAGAAATACTCTTGCGTGTTACAGCTATAACCATAGCAGCCACAAAAGCTCCCACTAACCAAATAATATGATGAGCAGCAAGATACCACCCCAGTAAGGCATAAGCCAGCCAGAGTAACCCTAAAGCCATCAAAGGAATCCTGTAAAAAAATTCCGCATTCATACAGCCAAAGCCTGTAAAAATACTAAGTTCGTATTCTAATTTTAGTAAAAAATAGTTATCCTCGGCAGAGAATTATACTAACGTTGCTCAGAATATTCCTCTATCTACAGAGCAAATTTAACTACATACTGTTTATTCATAACAATATGTAGCAATCCTCGAACCATTGGTGAATAAAAATATTCACCATTATAAGGTCTATGACAACACTTTGCTAAATAATAATTACATAGTGGTAATTTAATTTAACCTTCCCTGATGCGATCGCCAGTAGCCCAAAATTCAGACAATCAGGCTTATCCAGCAATCACAATATATTCATTATCCGTATTTGATTTTAGTAAATGTTATATTTCAAACATTTAGCTACTAGCAGAAACAATAATAGTATTAAATTTTAAAATACTAGGCGTATGTAAGTCAATTGACTTTTGCTCTCAGGTGTTTATTATAAAATTTAATCAAGAGGTAGTTACAATTCACCGTGTACAGCTTTGACAACTGTCCACAAAAGTGTTGCACATCTCAAGCTCATGGTAATATTATTTTACTGTCAAGAGATATTATTTTATACATTCAATTGAACACATGCTGAAACAGCTAGTTAGGTGTGCTACCTCCAAAAAAACAAAACATTATTTAACCTAGCACCAGAATCGCTCAAAACCTTACTGGACATTGTAGACAGCTTTTATAATTCTGGTTATACAAGCTATCAAATAGTTAACAAAGCCATTTGTTTTGTAATCATTACAAACAGAAAGATATCTCATAAAATCTTCTGAAAATGGCAAAAATTAGATTTAAATATCAAAAATTGACACTATGTCAGTTGTTTTTCGTATATGTAAAATTATCGAAAAGCAAGCTTTGTGTTGTCAACAATACTTTAAAAATGTGCATTTTATTTAGATAGTATTTATGTCTATGACCGTGGAGTTACCTATATCAAGATAGTCCTATTTGATTTGTGAGAACCTTGCCTATCCTTGATTGAATGAGGCAAAAACTTAAATTTAGCAAATAATTTAACATTACTAGATCAATCCTGATTTAGTAACAAGTTGAATATTGACAACGTAAACAAAAGTAACAGGATAAATTATGAATATTATTGTTCGTTTGTTTGGAGTATTCGTTTTCCAAGTATCTGCGTTGGCTGCGATGTCTAACATCGCAATGTCTGATGACAAGCCTATGGGTACTTACACCCAACAGACTCCCACTGTTCCTGAACAGACAACAACCCAGAGGATTTGCTCTTTAGATCCCATTGAAGATTTATTACCTCCACCCCAAACTAAAGCAAGTAATTCTTTGCTTTCTTACCTTGCTGACCAGGGTTTTACACAGAATCAAGAAGGTTCGTGGGTTTGTTATGCGAACGATCCTAAAGAAGAAGGGCGTTACTTTACTATTTTTAAAGTTAAACAAGTTGATAACAGACTCATAGCAAGTTCTTTCTTAGATGAGGGAAATCTGATTGAGGGTCAAGAAAATCGTAGCTTGGACTTCTTTATGATGCTGATTGACCGTCATATGAATAGTAGTCAGGAGAACCGTCAAGGTATACGTAGATATTTAGAAGCCTTCGTTTCTCTGGTCAAGCAAGGGAAGATCAAACCCACACGTCGCGGATTTCTTTTCGACCAACCAAACCGGGCATTGGTCTTATATCACACACTCTCATCAGGAAATCTCAAAGGCACTGGAATCACAATCAATATTTATTTACCAAAGAGTTGAACTAGGGGATTGGGGATTGGGGACTGGGGACTGGGGACTGGGGAATAAGATGAAAAATCTTATTTTCCAATACCCAATACCTAATACCCAATACCCAATACCCAATACCCAATCCCCAATCCCCAATCCCCATTTACCGGAGGTACATCTTGCCTAAATCAACTGTTCAAAGAATTGCTATGCCGAAGGCCGTTCGCCTAGCGAGTATCGCATTTTCATCTGTTGCAGTAGTACTCACTGCTTGTCAGTCTGCTTTTGCACAGTTAAATATTGGTCGTTATGGTATCCAACGAGGATTGGAGTATGAGTATCTTCAGTACCAAATCAATAACCAGAATCTAAGTCAGATGCGAGTAATTCCTGCATGTAATGTGGGATTTGGTTTGACTTGCAATAAGACTGGAACCGTAATCCAACGATTACTTGAGGTAAACAGTGGGACTAACTATCAAAATCTTCTGATACGAGCCGCTGGTGGGGAGAAAAATTTCCAGAATTTCGCTAGCTTTTACGGTAACAATCCGAATCTCTCTGCGGTGCCTTTCGCTTCATTTTGGAGAAAAGAATCCTCCACAATCATGGATGGCTCTCAATACGTCCTTGGACAACCTTTTGGTCGTAATCCAGTTGAAGGACTCGGACTTGTAACCAAGCAGTTCTACTGGGCACCATACTCAGGAGTCAATAACTCCGTTAGCCTCCGCAATGGACTACTAGACTTGAAAATGTCATACGGACGACTGCTGTTTGAGGAGGCCTCAAAAATTTCCAACCTGAAAGAGCAGATTGAATCTCTCGGTCTATCGCCAGAAATGACGAATTTTTATGTAGATAAAATTTCTAGAGGCTTAGATGCGCTGAATTCTGGAGATCAGAGCCTACTCGAAAAGAGGATTTTTGAAGTACTATCCTTTCCATACTCCGAAGACGGTGGGGAATTCGGACGCCCCAATAATGTGATTCCAGAAGAATTTAATCAACTGTTGGGAGAAGATATCCCAGGAGATATTTTGTTGGGTGACAATCCAATACCGTTGGACGCAGAAGCAATAAGCCTCGATAGTTTCCCTGGTTCTGAGGGAGATGTCATGGCACAAGACAGTTCTAATTCTTTTCCACTCTGGCCAATAGTTGGAGCTGGGGGTCTTGCTTTAATTCTGCTTCTACTACTGGATGGCGGTAGTTCTTCAGGTCAGCCATCTATTTCTTCTTCCACAAATACACCTTTGTCTCTCACCGGCAAAGGAGAATGCGATCTGACTCCCAATAATAACGGTTCCGATTACACACACGTTATTGAAATTCCATGTAGTGTTACTCCTCCAACCCCTACGGAAGTGAAGAAAGTAGTCGAGCCATCTACGGCCAAAGCCTTAATATTGCTAATTGTTCTACTGTGCATACTCCGTTACAAACAACAAACTTTAAAAATTCGTAGTTCGTAAGGTAAGGGCGAATGGCACTAAGTTAAGCTGAAGGCTATGCAGCGTAAGGATTGCAGAGGGACAGGGGTGCTATTCGGTGCAGAGGGGAATTTCTAAATATCCGTTCGTATACCTAAAACTTCTTCTTTCTCCCCTGCTCGTCCGCTCCTCTGTACCCCTGCTGCCTCAAAGATTTTCCCTTTTCTTAGTGCCATTCACGTAAGGGCACACCAATTATTCACACTCCCCTGGCTAAATCTGCTAGATAATTGAGGTATATCAGTAAAAATACCAATAAATTGGTGAAATTACTGTGGAATTTTCTGGAATCACCATTAATTCACTTGTATATACCCTCTAGAACACCGATTTTATAATATACGAGACTGAGAAACCCTGTTTTAAGGTTTTTCACAACCAAACATTCGTTGTTACAACCCAAGGAAACCTGGCTTTTTCGTCATGATTGTGAATACTAAATTGGTGTTCTAGACAAAAAATATTAACTTTACAGGAGTTGATTATGAGTCCATCTACTAAAGCAACAATTAGTGCCGATTTAATCCCTGTTACGCAGCTACAACTCGAACAAGGAAGGGCAGACGCTTATGGAGGCACTACGTCTGTAACAAATACGACAAAAACTAACGTTAATAACATTGATGGTTTGTTAGTAGGAACTGAATGGCTATCGAACACAGTGACCTTCAGCTTCACTAGCAGCTTTACCAACGACTACGAAGATGAATCTGGCTATCCCGATTCGGTGGTACACGCTTCCAGCTTTCAAACCCTGAACGCGACCCAACGCGCTGTTGCACGCCAGTGGTTTGATATGTACGAGTCTGTCTCTGGACTCAACATGGTCGAACTGACCGGTGCTAGCGATCGCGATGCCACGATCCGCATAGCAGAGTCGAACGACCCTGACACCGCTTATGGCTATTACCCTGGAAACAGTGTCGCAGCAGGCGATGTATGGTTCAATACATCTGATTACAATAACCCAGCGATCGGGAACTATGCTTATCACACTTTCGGGCATGAGTTTGGACATGCGCTGGGACTAAAGCATGGTCATGAGACTGGTGGCATCTCAAACGTCGCAATGGATGCTAACCGCGACTCTATGGAGTTCTCGATTATGACCTATCGCTCTTATGTGGGCGACCCTCTCAGTGGCGGATACTCGAACGAGACCTGGGGGTATGCACAATCGTTGATGATGTACGACATCAGAGCGATTCAGCAGATGTACGGTGCGAATTTTAATCATAACTCCGGCAACACGACTTACACTTTCTCGACCACAACTGGAGAAATGTTTGTCAATGGTATCGGACAAGGTACACCAGGTGGCAACCGCATCTTTCGCACGATCTGGGATGGTAATGGCATAGATACCTATAACTTCTCAAACTACACTACCAATCTGGCGATCAATTTAGAACCAGGCAATTGGACTAATCTCAACGTTGGCGGTAATTTCCAACGAGCCAATCTAGGTGATGGCAACTATGCCCGCGGACATGTATTCAACGCCTTACAGTTCAACGGCGACACCCGCTCATTGATCGAAAACGCCAACGGTGGCTCAGGCAATGACAACATCAACGGTAACAGTGCTAACAACGTTTTGCGGGGCAATGCGGGTAACGACACAATTACCGGTGGTGGTGGCGATGATTACATGGATGGTGGTACGGGAATAGACACCGTTGATTACACACATTGGAGTGGTGGCGGCACTTACAACCTCGGCACTGGTGTGGCGTCCTTCCCTGGGTTTTATAACGAGGAGATTCTCAACTTCGAGAACATCCTGACCGGCAGTGGCAATGACAACGTAATTGGTAGCGGAGCAAATAACGGCATTGTCACTGGCGCTGGTAACGATACAATCGTCGGCGGATTAGGCAATGATACCTTGACTGGCAATGCAGGTGCAGACCACTTTAGATTCCGGTCTTTCAATGAAGGTGTTGACCGGATTACAGATTTCAGCGTACTCAATGATACAATTGATGTCTCAGCGGCTGGTTTCGGAGGAGGATTAGTAGCTGGAGCATTCATTACATCGGCTCAATTTGTTATCGGCGCGGTTGCGACTGATGCATTTGACCGATTCATCTATAACAGTACCAGTGGCGCTCTCTCTTTTGATAGAGATGGAAGCCTTGGAACCTTTAATCAATTTCAGATAGCTACACTTAGTGCTGGGCTTGCCATGACGAATAATGATATTTTCGTCATAGCTTAGTTTCAGTTCGGTAATTCCTATCTAGCAAGTCATTGAAATCTAAATAGTCGTAACCAAAGTGGGCAAGGGAAAATCAAAAACCTTAAAAGTTCCTTGCCTACTCTTTCACAATTTTTAAGCGACAATGCCAAGAGGCATAGTATGTGTATTGTTTGATATTTTCTAGTTGAACCTGTGAAAGATTATCTTCAGGTGATGCTGGTGGGAAAGGTACTGTTTGATTGCATAGTCGGAACAAGTTTGCATCCAGATATTCCAGTTTGCCGCTCGCACCATAAATAGCTCTTTCAATATTTAGCGCTCCTTTGCCCCATCTTTGACATCCTAAAGAGCCATGAGAAGGATCAGAATATAGTTGACGGGAGTAAATCATTACATCTGTTATTGGTGTTGACCTACTATTGCCAAATTCATAAATCCCAGGCTTTAATTCATCTGTTTTTGCTGCAATTTGCACGTCTGCAACATTTCCCATAGCAGGTCTAGCTGCTGTAGTCTGCTGACATGCTCGAGTAGTATCTGATTGGCATTGCTGCTCAGGCACACTGCTGATTCTGAAAAGATATTCAATAGTATCATCCTGTTTGGTGAGAATAATATCGAAAGCCCCGTTTTTGTCGTGAGTAATAGACTCTTTATATTTATCTGAATCTGTCGCAATTGCAGCAGGAAATTTGACAGAAGCGTTAAACTTAAATTCCTGTGCATGTAGATGGGTTGTACCATAGTCTTCATTTGAGGATTGGGAAAGTTCTTGATTGTTAGACTGAAGACTGTGTATTTGGTAATGAGTTATTTGATGTCCATTATTTAGGAAAGAAAAGTTTTCTTGAAAAAATCGGTTTACAACAGTGAATAGAACTAATGTAAGACCTGCAACACTGAAAATTAAAAAATACTTTCTAAAATATCTTTTCATTAAACAATACCTTCGCCAAAAAAAAAGAGGATGAGGAGAGGGTCGAGGTAGTAGAGTTATTGTCTTCCACAACGACAACTCAAAAGCTACAACAAGCCCATGTTGGACATACTAGCACTGTGGAAGATGCTTTATACCGGAGATCAACGCCAGGACGATAGATACAACAAATTGCAACAGGCGTGAGGTACAGATAATTGTACGGAACATGGCTGTGCCCATACCCATGTACTTCATTTAGGGACTTCCAGAAAATAAATTATCCCAAATTATTTGTACATTTTTCGGGTAGCACAGCTGTGCTACCCTACTATGGAATATTTTTTTCCTTGAAAGTCCCTTAACACAATTGCATTTGTCTTGATAGCGATCGCTTCTAAATAGTGCTACTGTTTTGATGAGAGTTGCGCTCGCCTGTTAATCTGCGGCCAGTTCACTACATTCCACCAATTATTTAAATAGTCAGCACGACGGTTGCGATATTTAAGGTAATAAGCATGTTCCCAAACATCATTACCCAAAATCGGGTATAAACCTTCCATAATCGGGTTATCTTGATTGGCTGTAGTCACAATCTGGAGTTGATTTTGAGGGTTACGTGCTAGCCAAACCCAACCACTTCCGAAACGAGCTGCGCCAGCTGCGTTAAACTGTTTTTTAAAGGCATCGAAACTGCCAAAAGTTTGGTTAATTTCTTGAGCGATGCTTCCTGTGGGTTGTCCACCACCTTGGGGACTCATCAGTTGCCAAAAAATCGTATGGTTGAGGTGACCACCAGCATTATTGCGTACCTTTGTCCGAATATTTTCTGGTACGCTGTTCAAATCCACTAGTAAACTTTCAACACTTCTTTTTTGCAAATCTGGATACTGCTTCAATGCATCATTTAAGTTGTTGACGTAGCTAGCGTGATGCGCGTCATGATGCAATTTCATAGTTTCAGCATCAATAGCTTTTGCTAGCGCCCCATAACCGTAAGGCAATGGTGGTAATTGTGCGGGAGAAGCACTGAGTGCCCTATTCGGATAAGCTACAGAAAGAAGCGACCTATTAGTTGTTGTTGGTGTTGTTGTAGAAGGTTGTGCCTCAGCTATAGGTACTGGATTGTAAGAGATTATCAGAATTGCCAGCACAATTGTTGTGATAAAAAAAATTATTGTTTCTCGCAAAAATCTGATCATAAATTATTGCCTCGAAATCAATATTAGTAATTTGTAATCTAATGATTGAGTATTGTTTGACCGCTCAATCAATCTAGATATATGTCTTATATCATAATCTGTCTAGTTACTGAGCAATAAAAGATTTATACTTCACAATCAACGCGTTATTTCCCACAATACAGAATATTTGGAACATCGATACTGATATCACTTTTTGATTTTATTAAAAACTAAATTGCGGTATGAAATTATTTTTAATTTTTGGTCAAAAATACCTAATTTTTCAGGTAATTCGAGCCACGATATTCAAGAGAATAGAATTAATAATTGCCAAAGCAATTGAGCCACTTAACGCACTCCAAAAACCCCACCTTAAGCGAAAACCTTCTACTAGATAAGCTGCCAATGCAAAAATAATTGCATTCAAAATAAAGAAGAATAAGCCAACGGTAAGGATAATCAAGGGTAAGGTAAACAAACTGAGTATTGGTAGCAAAATCGCATTTAAAATTCCGAAAATAACTGCTGCGATCGCCGCTTTTTTAAAACTATCAATTTCTATACCCAAAGGTAATCTAGAAATAATCAAAAAACTGATAGTAGTAATTAACCAAGTCAGGAAAATATCAAGCATAATTATTTCTCCAATTATTTATATCAGTGGATAATTCCAGTTTTAAATTAACTTGAGTAATAAATATTACTCTGAATTAATTTAGGTGTAATGTCCAGCAAATTTCGAGAAAATCGAGAAAATTATTCCAAAAATAATAACATAAAAGTATGAACTTTTGAGAATTTTGTATAATTTATTCCCTTGGATATATAGCTATAAATCATAAGCAAAACTCTTGACAGATATAGCTGAAATTTTATTTTGCTAAACCTATAATTAAAACCTTGTAATCTTGTATTTGAACTTTCATCTGATGTACTCAAAACTGTGGATTCATTTTCAGTTAATTAAAATACAAGTGAATAAACCTAATTCATCAACACACACACTTACTTAATTTTTTTATCCGTATTTTTTTAACATCGACAATATGGATAATTTTTGAAGTCAGAATTTATAAGTCACCATTTCAAAAAATCAAGGAATTAAAGACCATAACAAAAGGTAAATAATATGTATGATAATCAAATCCTGCAAATATCTGTACCAGCCAATAGAAATTTAGATTACGCAATCCAGAATGAAATTAAAAATGAGCAACCACCAAGAAATGAATTAACTATCCCTGATATAGCTATATCTTTATCACCCCTTGGATTTATCATTGGTTGGGTAGTTTTTTTGCTGATCTTGCAAAAAATACGGTCATTTTTAGATTACAAGATGGTTTTTCCCACAAATAGTTCACACAAAGTTCCTTGTAAAAGCTGTCGATTTTATTCAAATAATAATTATCTAAAATGTGCAGTCAAACCTTCTATTGTTCTAACTGAAGAAGCGAGAAATTGCTCTGAATATTCAGCGAATAAGAAGAGATTTTCCTGAAAAAATCTCCTGGAATAGAAGAATATTCATTAAGTTGACATTCTAATATTACTTGCCACATTTCAGATTTTTATTTCTGCTGTATTCAGCGCATCTGGTTGCCTAAATCTCGCTGGCGCTGTAACCAATGTGCTACATCATTGGCAGTGATAATGCCTTTGAGTGAACCATTTTGAGTTACAAGCACACGACGAATTCCTGATTCTTGCATTTTTTCCAAGACCTGAGACATTTGTTCTTCTGGACGAACGGTAACTCCTGTATGCATAGGAATCATTGTCTCTCTAACAGTGCGATCGCTCCATTCTTGGCGCGGGACATCCTTGACCTGATTTAAGGTAATAATACCCACAGTATGGCTATCTTGAACTACTGGGAAAGATTGATAACGACGACTGAGTAAATATTTATCCACTAAATCTTGCAGCGTCAAGTCAGTATTTACCGTTTCTGGATAGGGAGTCATGATTTCCTGTGCCCTGACTCCTTCGAGACTTGTACGGATCAAAAGCTCCTCGTAGCCAGCTTCTGCGGCGTTGTATAAGAACCAACCAATCAAAATCAACCAGAGTCCACTCAACAGGGCTGAACCAAACAACTCCCAGAAGCCAAGGGCAATCAACAGATATGCTAACCATTTACCGCCCATCGAGGCGATTTGAGTCGCCTTTTGTTTGTTGCCGGTATACTTCCAAATAATCGAGCGGAAAACGCGACCGCCATCTAGAGGAAATCCAGGTAGCATATTGAAAATAGCAAGGATGAGGTTAATAGAGGCAAGGTAAGACGCAACGCCTGTAACCACAACACTCCATCCCGCAGTTTTACCGATATGCCAAATCAAGCCAAACACAGCAGCCAGCACTAAGCTAGTAAAAGGCCCGACAATGGCAATTTGGAACTCATCATCAGGACGTTCAGCATCCATACGAGTGCGCGACACCCCACCAAAGATAAACAGAGTGATACCTTCGACAGGAATTCCTTTAGCCCTAGCCACAAAGGAGTGAGAAAGCTCATGAGCCAGCAGCGAGGCAAAGAACAGAAGCGTTGCTACTAGACCCATACCGAAGTAAGTTGCATTGGCAAGTCCTGGATAGTTGGTTGGAAATAGACCTGCGCTTAATGTCCATAGGACGAGGAAGACAATTAACAGCCAGGACAAATCTACTCGGATTTCAAACCCGAAAATAGAACCTAAGCGAAAACCTTGCATATATTCCTCTTTTTTAAAGCAATTTTTGTCTATAAATGCTGTTGCGAAAAAAAGAAACAGGTGAGTGATACTAAATCACCAAAAGCATAGGAAATCACAATCCTTACTTCCTCTGGCAAACGATAGATGTTGGAAAATAGGGCCAAAGTAAGCTTTTCACTAGTCCTGCCACACGACTTTTGTAATTGTTCCAAAATTTATTTGTCTGTACTTTATACCCAATCCCTAATCCCCAGTCCCTTCTACTAACAATAGACCTGCCTGGATAATTGGATTTTCCAGGCAGGTCTAATGTGTTTTTTATGTGTTGTGGGAGCAAAAAACGCGCCCTTTACTTGGGCGCTCATATCAATAATTTAGAAGTTGTAGCCAACCCCTAATAGCAATCCGACATCAGTTTCGTCCATAAAAGCGGCATTTACAGCACCTGTAAGTGTGAATCGAGTACCTAAAGGAACATCTACACCACCAGTTAGCAATAATCCAATATCAGTATCGAGATTAGCTTCAATAGCTACACCTGCACCCAGATAAGGAGATATGCTCAGGGTTCGTTGACCCACCGAACCTGCTGTACGTTGAGAAAAATCATAAGTCAACGGAACCAGAAATACTGTATCGTCTCCAAACAGCACCGAGGGTCTTACTGACAGATTGTTTGTCAGACCAAGTTTGCTGATGACTGTAAAGTTACCTTCGCTCAAAGCTGTATCGCCACCGGTTAAACCAATGTTACCAGCAACTCCGATATAGCTTCTGCCACCACGAGTAGCTCTACCTACATCTACACCAGATGTTCCACCATTAGTAGTGCCTCCTTGTTGGGGCTGCTGATTTAACTGACTGATATTAATATCAGGCGGGATGAGGACTTGGTTAATTGCATGGATAACACCATTGCTGGCTGGGACATCCGCCTGGATGACTCTAGCATTATTGACTGTGACTTGATTGTTAGTGCGATCGATTTGAATATTTACAGGTCTTTCTTCAATGGTTTTCAGTTCGCCATTTGAGAGTTGACTACCAGTTACCGCACCTGAAACTACGTGATAACTCAAAATCTTAACCAATGCTTCTCTGTTCTGTGGTTGCTGCAATTGTTCCAAGGTAGCAGCGGGTAAAGCAGCAAATGCATCATTTGTGGGAGCGAAAACAGTATAAGGACCTGGCTGTTGAAGAGTTTCTGCTAAACCGGCTGTCTTTAATAAAGAAGTCAGTGTTGTAAAAGAATTACTGGATGCAGCCAGAGAAACAATATCGTTACCTGTTTGAGTGCCGCTACCAGATCCAGCGACAATATACTGAGTAGCTGGCAGATTGCTAGCAATGGGTTGTAGCCGTCCCTGTCTCACTAAAGCTTGATATAAAAGTGCTGCTGCTTCAGCACGAGTTAGGGCTTGTTGGGGATTAAGTTGTTTAACATCTGGGTAGTTGACAACAAGACTAGCTTGTGTTGCTGCTGCTACACTACTAACGGCATAGTTGGGGATAGCTGAAGCATCGGTGTAGTAGGTACTAAGAATACTTGTATCGCTAGCGGACAAACCCAAGCCATTGCTGATAGAAACGATCGCTTCTACCTTGGGTATTTGTTGATTTGGTCTAAATACATTCCCTGGATAACCTGACAAAAACCCAATTTCGTAGGCGTTCTGAATTGCTGAAGCTGCCCAGTACCCAGCAGGAACATCACTAAATCCACCCGCACTCAATTGGCGAATTCGGTTTTGGTTACCGAAAGCTTTTTGAATGAGGGCGGCAAATTCAGCACGAGTCACAGATTGATTCGGCCTAAAGCTGCCATCAGGAAAGCCACTAATTACATTATTGTCAGCTAGAGCTTGAATAAATGGACGTGCCCAGTAATCTGAAGTCACATCTGATAAATTAACTGTTGAAGTTGGGGATGGTGTAGCAGATGGAGTAGTACTTGGAACAGTGTTTTGAGATGAAGCTGGTGCGGAAATCACAATGGGAGCTACTGTGGCAGTTGTCATTCCCAGAACTAGCAAAGCAACCCTGAGTGATGACCAACGAAACAAACTAGACATTACAATATCCTCCAGGAGAAAAAGTGATTGAACAACGCGAAAGGTAAAAGTTAAACTTCAAAAGAAGCATGAATTGAATATTAGTTTTACTTTTTACTTTTTGCTTTTTGTTGGATTTTTCCAGAACCGCAGATAACACTAAGAATAAAAAGAGATACTGTGGTCGTCTGATATATTGCAATCATCAAGACAGCTGCTACAGTTGAGCGATTTTATCAGGTATAGAATCGCACTCAAACAGTATATTATCTGGCTTTCAATAGCCGTGTCTTTATAATTGCTGAGAGAGGTTAATACGGTCAAGCTTGATGCATCATGAGATTTATTAATATTTAAGAAAGGCAAATGCGTGTTTGCGGTATAAGTAATATTCTTGAGCTATTATCTAAATTAAACAACTAACTAATGGCTGTAATTTGTGGTAATATTTTCACTCTTTAGATAGTTGTCCCTCAGGCTAAATTTAATAATGCTAGAGTGTAAATCAGCGATCGCAATCAAAATTTTCGACCATGATTAACCTCAGATTTTTGACTAGCTATTCAGCAGAAACTAAGTTTTAAAGCCAGCTATCAAGCCTGTTTTACTTAAGACTTCTGAATTCTAAATTCTGAATTCTGCTATATCTGATTGACTAATCGTGCTTTGAAGAGTCAGGCATAATTGCTTCTTGAAAATTGACACCACTGAGGTTAGCTCCCCTCAGGTCAGCTCCTCTGAGGTTTGCTTTTCTCAGATTTGCCCCTGCCAAATTCGCTCGTCTAAGGTTAGTCCAACTTAAATCTGCTTGGCTCAAGTCAGCCTCATTTAAGTTAGCAGAGAATAAATATGCACCACTGAGATGAGCCTTGGTCAAATTAGCTTTATACAAATCAGTTTTATAAAGATAAGCCCCCAACATTTCGGCTTCGTATAAACTAGCCTCGCCCAAATCAGCCCCAATCAAGTTAGCTTCAATAAGGTTAGCAAAACAGAGATTAGCCCGAATCAGTTTTGCTGCATCTAAATCTGCCTCCCTCAAGTTAGCGCTTTTTAAGTCAGTACCAATAAGATTAGCATGAGTAAGTGTAGCACCTCTGAGATTCGCCTCACTCAAGTCAGCACCAATCAAATTGGCATCACTCAAATCTGCCTGTGAAAGTGTAGCACCGCTCAGGTTAGCAACACTGAAGTTAGCACCACTCATGTTAGCTTCAATGAGCAAGGCTTTGTAGAGGTTTGCGCCACTGAGTTCAGCATTGCTGAGGTTTGCCCGCACAAGTAAAGCGTTAGCTAAATCTACCTTGCTCAAATTCGCCCCCCGCAGGTCTGCACCTCTGAGGTTATCCCCTTGCAAGTTTGCCGCGTTGAGGTCTGGTTGAATCTCGGGATTGTTCTTTCTCCACTCAGTCCATGTAACTGCACCTGCTTTGAGTAAAACCAGATGCTCTCGATTTGCCATTTTCTCTCCTTTAGGGAACTCCAAAAATTAAATTACTCTACTCATCCATTCCAGACAGCTATGACATTTATTCCTCCCCCACCTCCCCTACTCCCCCTGCCTCCCCTACTCCCCAAAGCGATTGATTATTTTTTGAAAGTCCTTTATTCCTGACGCCCACTCTGAGGATTTCGACCAGGTACACTTTCAATAGCCGTTAATGCTCCCGCTGCACCTGCTAGAATATCTCGTTCTTCTCCACCCAAGTAAAGCCGTCCAAAACTTCCTACAGCTTGCACCTCAAGAATGTTAATCGACGCTGCTTTCTCTGCTTCATTCGCAGCCAAGGCGGCGTAAGCAGCAGGCTCTACTTCTAATACATATAGCGTTTGCCCTGCTAATAGAAGTTGTCCCCGACGCGTGCGATTGATAAGTTGTGTTTGGTAAGCATCGATGTTGCGAATAATTTGGCTAGAAACAACACGGGGTTTGAGACATTGCTCTCTTCGGACTCCCAGCATTGCCAAAATGGCTTGGCCAGCAGCTCGCGTTTCCCCTTGGGAGCCAGAATGAACTTCTAATAAACCATAGAGGCGTTCAACTACCTGTACTCCCGGGCGCACAGAAGCAGCTTTCAGGGCTACATCTGTAATTTTATTAATTTCGATACCAGGTGAGATTTCAATCCACAGTGATGTATCTCCTGGTAGTGGTAAGAAACCTTGGGCTACTGTTCCCATATATGCTGCATGTTGAGGTTGCAGGCTGTCGAGAAACACGAAGCTGCGTAGTTCTATTCCCAAGATTTTGGTCTCCAGTCATGAGTAAAAGTTATCTATTGCACTATATCAGCGCCTAACTTGTGGTATTCTAGCCACAAATGAAGGATGAAAAAACACAAAGTGGAAAAATTTTGCTGTCCATAAATCTTATAGGACTAGCTCTTTCAAAGTGAGCATCTGTACTATCCAAGTTTTTACGGTATTTCACACATCGGCTGGAATTGAACAAAGAATCTATCTATGCATGAAACTCCCAATTTTTAGACTGTAAATCAAGCACTCGCCTGAGCAAAAATCCCAAAAATGGGTTAAAGGACTTCCAGCAACTTAATGGTTTCAAAACTAAATTCTAAGACTGCGATCGCAGTAGAGTAAATCAAACTTTCAGTTTTTTCTCTGGCGAGAATAATAAAAAAACTAAAATAAATATTTCAAATATTATAAATGTTAATCCAAATAGTTATTTATCTTAATCTTATATTTAGCATAAATGTGCAATTATACTTATTAAGTATTTATATATAGGACTCGTATTTGATTTATGAACAAAACTCACTACACTTAATCTTCTATAATTCTGTTGCATGAGTAACTTTTGCCTACCTACACAAATAATTTCAGTAATCAAACCGGATTCCTATAGGACTCACATTTGATTTTTGAAATATACGTAGGCTAACGCACCATACATATACTCACTCCGACGCATGGCTTTCTTGACCACTTGCTCTAAGTTCGAGTCATGGTTTTTATCGTGGCATCAAAAGATGTGCGGCTTTTTAATGTAACTAGCATTTGACAAACTGGCAAATAGCCATTCCATCTCTGATTGAAAAGGACTATGGAATTTTACCATAAATGAGGGAATCTATGATTTACACAGTCATTGATTGGTTGTTGAAAGCATGGAAAAAGTATTCTTTAGATTACTCTATAATAATTTACAAATAGCCTAGAAACTAAGTTAAAAAATATTATTTGTCAATAATTAGAAAATACTAGACAATTTACAAAAACCTTGATTTAGTATATTATTTTCCAAAATAAACGTTTAAATCATCGCTCGACTCAAAAAAAGTTGCTCTTATTTTTATTGTTTCAGAGTGATTAAATTTTTCATGGGCAATTGTCCATGAAAAATTGAAAAAACATTTATATTTTTTAGGAGAAAATTTTAATTAAATCAAAGTTTTAGAATTTTGCTTTGATTATTGTTTTCCGAGAGCGACAAAACAGAGTTATTCAACCTTGCAAAAGGTCAAAATTTCAATTCATTCCCAAAGCAATTACCGTATAAAAATTAACATGCCAAGTGTAACTATTAATATTGCAGGTCGAGGGACGGCTCTTGCTTCTGGCGGAACGTCGTCCGTTGGGCATATGTGGTACTCACTGAGAGATAACAATGGAAATACAACAAGCTATGGATTTGCTCCAGATGCTCAACATCATGGGAGTCCATTTGCGCCAGGTCAAGTTTACAATAATGACAACACTAACTATTTATCTCGGGATTACTCCAGAACTATAGAGATTTCTCAGGCACAATACGATGCCATGAGGAACTTTGGAGAAAATCCACAAGGTAATGGTTTCAGCACTTATTATAACGGAATTAACAATAGTTGTATTGACTTTACTTGGAGAGCCCTTGAAATAGGTGGGCTTAATCCCTCGGGATTTCAAGGTGATGTGTGGCCTGTCAATAATATTGATGATGTAGAGAATCTTGTCGGTGGAGATCCTTTTACAGGAAAGCCGTGGCCTGGCGCACCTATTAGTGACCTTCAAGACGCATTCAACACTGCTGGAGTCACCCGCAGTCCTCTCATTTTGGATCTAGACGGCGACGGCGTAGAGACTATTGGCACTAGTGAAGGCATTCACTTTGACCACGACGGCAATAACTTTGCTGAAACTACAGGCTGGGTCGGCAAAGATGATGGTTTGTTGGTTTGGGATAAAAATGGCAACGGCAGCATCGACGACGGTTCAGAGCTTTTTGGCAACAGCACCACCTTAGCCGCTGGCGGCAAAGCCAGCAATGGGTTCAAGGCACTCGCTGATTTAGATGCCAACCATGACGGCAAAGTGGATGCAAACGATGCCGCCTTCGCCCAACTGCGGGTTTGGAAAGACGGTAACAGTGACGGATTCGTGCAGGCAGGTGAACTCAAGAGCTTAACTGACGCAGGGGTTAAAAGCTTCAATACAGCTTATACTGAACCCGGCGTGGTTGATGCTAATGGTGATGTTCCCGCTAGCGTCATTGATGCCAACGGTAACCAGCATCGGCAAGTAGGCAGCTACACCCGGCTCAATGGCACTACTGCCAAAATGGAAGATGTATGGTTTAAGGCAGATACTGCCCGCACAGTTGATAAAAACCTTGTTGTGGTGAGTGCCACTATAGCTGCTTTGCCTGAAGTAAAGGGTTTTGGAAATGTGCATAGCCTCCACCAAGCTATGGCGCGAGATACCAGTGGCAAACTACAGAGTTTGGTGACGCAATTTGGACAAACAACCGATGCTCAAGTGCGCCAAGGTTTAATGAACGAGTTGCTTTACCGTTGGGCTGGAGTGCAAGACGTTGATCCTAATAGTCGTGCAGCAACTCAGATTTACGGTAATGCAATAGGTGATGCTCGTAAGCTTGCCACCTTAGAGGCATTTCTAGGCCAAGGTTACTTGGGTACATGGTGCTGGGGTACTCGTGACCCCAATCCACACGGACAAGCCGCGCCTATCCTGCTTGGTGCCTTTAATCTCTTATCAAGCTACGTATATAGTCAGTTGATGCTGCAAACGCAATATAGATCCTTGCTCGAAAGCATCGATGTGAACGTTAGTGATAGGGCAATAACTTTAGATGTCACTCAACTTGCATCCATACTCCGCACTCAATATAACGCTAATACAGATCAAGGCGCAGCATATCTAAGTGAGTTTGCAACTAGCCTCAAAACTATCGGTATCTTCGGGACTGAAGTCATTTCCAGCTTGCGTCAACTAGGTAACGTCAATACTACAGGATTTGATTTCCTCCTGGCAACTTTGGGATTCAATTCTTTGACCGGGACGGCAGGCAATGACTATTTGACTGGCTCAGCCAGCGATGATGTCATTAATGGGCTGGCAGGTAACGACAATATCAGTGCAGGTGCAGGCAAAAACAGCGTCAACGGTGGAGTAGGTGACGACATTATCACATCTGGAGCGGGTAATGACGCGATCGATGGCGGCGATGGTAATGATCTGATTGAGGGTGGAACTGGGAATAATACCCTCCAAGGTGGAGTCGGCAATGACATCATTAGTGGAGCAGGCACCCTAACTGGGGGTACGGGTAACGATGTACTGACTGGTTATAACGGCACAACGGATACCTTTGGAT
>NZ_JACJSJ010000014.1 GCF_014698115.1 Nostoc sp. FACHB-973 | reverse complement strand
TCCCCAATCCCCAATCCCCAATCCCCAATCCCCAATCCCCAATCCCCAGTTTTTAGCTACTCAATTTGAGGTACAATCAGAAGCCTGCCAATTAATGATGCTTGCTGACAGGAGATGCTTCTATGGCCCGGATGTATTATGACGAAGATGCCAATTTAGACCTTTTGGCTGGAAAAACTATTGCTATCATCGGCTATGGTTCCCAAGGTCATGCCCACGCTCTCAATTTAAAAGATAGTGGTTTGAATGTGATTGTGGGACTATATCCGGGTAGTAAGTCAGTGGCAAAAGCTGAAGCAGCTGGGTTAACTGTGAAAAATGTCGCCGATGCTGCCAATGCTGCTGACTTCATTATGATTTTGTTACCTGATGAAGTCCAAAAAACCATTTACAAAAACGAGATTGAACCGAATTTAGAAGAAGGGAATGTGTTAGCCTTTGCCCACGGTTTCAATATTCACTTTGGACAAGTTGTACCACCGGCGAATGTAGATGTAGTAATGGTGGCACCAAAAGGGCCGGGGCATTTAGTACGGCGCACTTATGAAAGTGGGGAAGGTGTACCAGCGCTGTTTGCAGTGTATCAAGATGCCAGTGGTCAGGCACGCGATCGCGCCATGTCATACGCTAAAGGTATCGGTGGTACTCGCGCCGGTGTTCTCGAAACTACTTTCCGCGAAGAAACTGAAACCGATTTATTTGGCGAACAAGCGGTATTGTGCGGTGGTTTGAGTGCTTTAATCAAAGCCGGATTTGAAACTTTGGTAGAAGCTGGTTATCAACCAGAATTGGCTTATTTTGAATGTCTGCATGAAGTCAAGCTAATTGTTGACTTGGTTGTAGAAGGTGGTTTAGCCAAAATGCGCGACAGCATTTCTAACACCGCTGAATATGGCGATTACACCCGTGGCCCGCGGATTGTCACCGAACAAACCAAAGCCGAAATGCAGAAGATTCTCAGCGAAATTCAATCTGGGCAATTTGCACGGGAATTTGTTCTAGAAAACCAATCTGGTAAACCAGGATTTACCGCCATGCGTCGCAAAGAATCTGAACACAAAATTGAGGAAGTTGGTAAAGATTTACGCGCTATGTTTAGCTGGTTGAAAAAGGCTTAAACAAAAGAAGGAGCCTAACGACTCAAGTCACTCGTCGATTTTAAAACATAGGAGTTGTGCGGGCATCTTGCCCGCTATTACAATATGGGAGCAAGATGCTCGCGCTACTTTCAAAAACTATAGTTCTCAAGATAAATGTTTAACAAACATCATCTGCTTTTAGTTTTAAGATAACCTGCAATGTACTCTCCATAAGTATCACGCAACATTTGTTCCCGGAATTTGAATCCTAATGTTTTCCCTCGACAAGATAGAGAACCGCACAAGCACCGGGAGACAGCAATTGATTCATATTCAGTAGTTTCGTAGTCCCAGGTAATTTCCTCACCTGCTTCGATATCGCCCAACGCAACGAAATTATATCCTCCAAACTGATTGTTTCTTACCCCAGTATTTGGATCGCAAGAATGGTTGATGACAACAGCAGGTTCATTTAGGTTGACATACAAATTAAAATCCATCTGAAAGGAATAAATTGTTCGTTCGGAAACTTCTTCAATTGGTATACCCACCACGACAGTTTCCCCTTGGGCAATTTTTTTTGTAGCAAATACTCCTCGTCCTTTTGCAGTTTGCTGAATCGTGACATGAGAATTGAGCTTTGCAGCGGAAATCGACTCTATTGTAGTCATAGATAAAGACCTAGTGGGTTTAAATTTCTTGCGGTTTCAAAGTTTCAAAATTGGCTTAGTTGCAGATCACCTGATTAGAACTAGCCCTTTCAAGGTGGATAAAAATTTTTGGAAATAGATTCCTCTTCAACTTTCTCTTATTTCTGTATTCTCTGCGGCTCTGTGATTAAATAAATAAGTTATTAAGCGCTTCAGACGCAGAGATAACAGAGAAAAAAATAGATTTTATCAGTCACCTTGAAAGAGTCATTTACTAGTACTTATACATTGACATCAAGTTGATTATTTGTATTAAGCCTATCCTGTTGTTTAAAGTGTTCCAAAATGAAGTTACAAGCCAGGGGAAGAGATAAATTTCCGGTCTACTGACAGTGTTCCCCTTAGTTAACCGTAAAGAGGTTGACTAGAGTAAGAAATATCAATATTTATTGTTTCGTCATCAGCGTAGGTGAAGATTAGGTTAGTTCGCTTGACTTCTTCCCAAAGTGGCAAAACTCGATGAACAGTTTTGTTCGTTTTCATAAAGTAGCAATCTCCAACATGATGCCCAGCCCGTTTAGCTAATGGTGTATCGAGATCGCTAATTTCCATACTGTGGGGAACAAATTCTAGGCATCCTCCAGCTTCTTCTGGTGGGGTTTCAATAAAAATAGCAAAAGCAAAAGCATAGGTATCGAGATGTCCCCCATGAATATCTCCGATTTTGTCAAGCCTATGGATTACATGCCTATCAAAAGGATCTGGTACTAGATAAATTTGAGTTCCCGCAATACCACAGAGAAACTCAATGAGTTGAGAATCACGGTACAAAGCCGGAATAAGTTGTGAGTGTTCCGCAACGGCAACTCCCGAAACAGTACTAAGATGTCTAGGAGTATTTTTCTCATGCTCCATGTTGAAGTCTCTTCTTCGAGAATGCTGCTCAAATATTCTGAGAACTTCTGTTTTCAAAATTTCAAATGAATCATCGTTGAAAAACAACGGCAATTTTACATAACAGTTGAGAGCAAACTCTTCTTGAAATAAAGCTCCAGCTTCTCGGCTTAGACGAGAATATTTAGTGGTATTGAATAAACTGGTAGTATGATGATACACAATCTTCACTACAAAATCATTAGAAATTTAGGCATCAAAATTATTTATTTAACTAATATAATTGATGCACAGGGTGAATGTAAAACACAGATTTTAGCTAATTCAATTACTCCAAAACTTGGCTAATTCAACTAATAAACTGCATATAAAACATTTTTGTCTGTCACTATTAAGATGTTTTTAACAATTTAAATCTTTAAACTATTATCTAATAACTAACTGAAAGAAGTCAAGCACTTTTTCAGAATATTTGTGAGAAAATACGTATTGACAAATGCATGATTATGTTTGTTACATATCTATTTAGCTAACTTAAATGGGAGCATCCCAGCTTTTATTCTTCCGATACAAATAAATTAAATGTGAGACGGTCATCGATTAATTTAATCTTTGCTCGATAAGGAAGTCGGCGGGAATAAACAAAGTTATGTGATCAAACATGAACAGGCTTAAAACCTTTACAAATAACTAATAACAAAGGACAAATGACGGACTTCGTTAGTTAGCTTTAATTACGCCTACTTACTTAAATAAAAAGTGGGATGCACCCAGTTTAAACAGCTAAGCGTTAACCGCTCTGTACCTCAACTTTTGGTTCAGGCTCAATTTTTTGAGGGCTTTGACTTAGAAGCAGAGCAACCAAGACAAGAATCGCGCCAATTAGACCGCGTATTCCGAGATGTTCTCCAAGTAGCCAAAATGAGAAAATTGTGGCGAACAATGGCTCAAGTGTAAAAAGTAAAGCAGCTTCGTCAGAGGAAACCCATTGCTGTGCCAATGTTTGAAGCCAGATGACAGCAGCCGTTGCCACTAGCCCTAAGTAGAAAATCGCTCCCCAGTGTTGGCGAATTACCTCAAATTGGTTAATAATTTGCGTATTATTCCAGAGTACCCCCAACCCTGCAATGAACAAAAGTTGAACACTAGTGAGTGTTAAAGTGGGGTGACGAGAGGCGATTCGCTCTAAGAAAAGTATGTAGGCTGCATAAATAAAAGCATCAACGAACATCAATAGATCGCCAATTCCTAGTTCTCCCCCTTCCCAAAACATGACGCCAATACCGATCACAGCTACTCCAGCGGCTAGGAAAGTTCTCAACAGCACGCGCTGTCCAGTCAGCCATCCGAGCAGCGGGACGATGAGTGCGTTCAAACTGCCAATAAATGCAGCCCGGTTTGCTGGTATAGTCTTGAGTGCAATTGTTTCGATCGCTAAGAAAAAGAACAACAAAAGTCCTAATACTGTACCATCACGAAATAAAATTGCATTAAGATTACGTAAATTTAGGCTAAAAACCCCTGCTGCTATAACAAAGCGGCTGGCAATCAATGCACTTGGTGGAAGGCTACTAACGATGTCTTTAGTCAATGGAAAAGTTGTAGCACCGATTATATTAACAAGGATAAGCAGAATTATTCCTTTTAAATGTAAGTTATTTTTAGTTTCCATTAAACTAATTGATTGAATAATGTTTCTTTAGATCCACAGAGAATGTTGGTTTTACTGCGTCCACTCAGTGCCTTCTGAATTCAGAATTTTTAGTTGGGGAAGTTGTACTAATTTGAGTTTCCTAATTTCATGTCTTTTTCCACACTGCAATTAAAAGGTAAAGAAAGTTCGCATTAATCCAATCCAGATTGTACCATTAGCTGTGTTATTTTAAGATTTGTAATCAATAAAAATCCCGGAGTCACAAAAATTTTCTCACTAAGTAGGTAGCGATAAAATAATTCTAAATGTTCAGTAGACCAAAAACTTTTGCGTTAGAGTATCCTTCCCTAAGGGACGCCAAGGGCGAACGGGAAGCAAGCTAGCAAGAGCGTCTCGTAGAGAAGGTATAGCTCTGTGATGGATATCTGCAAATCTGATTCTTTCTAAAAAAGCGTACTATTTTGATATAGTACATTTTTTATAAACCTCGTTGATAAATTTATTTTTTATAAGTAAAGATAATAAATATACCTACTTAAAATAACTGAATCATATTTGGAGATAACCTTGTTTTTCAACCGATATTTCTTAGAAATTATCCTCCGCACCGGAGAACATTTAGTATTAGTTGTAATTGCAATGGTAGTGGCCGTTTCCATTGGCATTCCTTTAGGCATTTTCATCACTCGCCAACCGAAACTCGCCCAACCTATTATCGGTATCACTAACGCTATTCAAACTACTCCCAGTTTAGCTATTTTTGGCTTTCTAATTTCGGTGCCATTTATCGGAGGAATTGGCAAAATTCCGGCTATTGTCGCCTTGATTCTTTATGCTTTGCTCCCAGTAATTCGCAATACTTATATCGGTATTAACAATGTTGAGCCGGCAATTCGAGAGGCAGGACGGGGGATGGGAATGACAGACCGGCAATTGCTATTTCAAGTAGAAATTCCTCTAGCTTTAGGCGTGATTTTGGCAGGAGTTAGGGTAGCAACAGTTATTTGTGTGGGAATTGCTACTATTGCAGCAGCTATTGGCGGTGGTGGTTTGGGGGTGTTTATTTTTAGGGGGATTTCCACCCTGAATAATCAGCTAATTTTAGCTGGAGCGATACCTGCCGCTTTGATTGCGTTAGGTGCAGATTTTAGCTTGGGATGGTTAGAAAAAAATCTGACACAGCAAAGAGAAAAAAATATAACAATTAATCGTAAAACTGCGGTTTATTTGGCTATATTAACGTTATTGATTGGCGGATTAATTGGCTTTACTTATTGGCTAACACCACCAACAATTATTATTGGCTCTAAAAATTTCACGGAACAATTTATTTTAGGAGAATTACTGGCTCAACAAATTGAATCTCATACTAAATTAAGGGTTGATAAGCGCTTAAATTTAGGCGGAACTTTTATCTGTCATGAAGCCGTAAAGGCAGGCCAAATTGCTGGATATGTAGAATATACTGGAACGAGTTTTACATCTATTTTAAAACAGAAACCTATTAGTAACTCTCAACTTGTATATGAAAAAGTTAAACAAGACTACAGCCAAAAATATCAATTAGAAGTCATGCCATCTTTAGGATTTAACAACACCTTTGCGATGATTATCCGGGGTGAAGATGCTAAACAGTGGCAGATTAAAACCCTTTCTGAAGCTGCTAAATATACACCTAAAATGCAAGCAGGATTTGGTTATGAATTTCTGGAACGGCAAGATGGTTATCCAGGGTTAGCTAAAACTTATGGCTTTAAATTTACCAAACCTCCCCTGCAAATGGAATTAGGGTTGATGTATCAAGCCTTAAAAGAAAAGAAAGTAGATTTGATAGCAGCTAATTCTACAGATGGCTTAATTCCTGTTTTAAATTTAGTCATTTTAGAAGATGACAAAAAATACTTCCCACCTTATGAAGCTGTCCCAGTATTCAATCAAGCAATTCTGGAAAAATATCCAGAGTTACGAGAAGCTATTAATCAATTAGCTGGGTTAATTTCCACTGAAGAAATGCAACAAATGAATTATCAAGTTGATAATCAATCTCGTCCGGTTGAAGAAGTTGTGCATGAGTGGCTGAAGTCTAAGAAACTGATCAATTAAATGGGAACATAAGTCATATCCGGTTCAAGATTGTAAATCTTCATTATCAAACAAATGGAGCAGCAAAAAATGATGTATACTTGAGTTTAATATGATTTCAATGAGCTTTAAAGCCTAAAACCTTTGATCAGCATATTGTTTAGAAAATAGCTGTGACCAAAGATGCTTGAGCTTATTGAGAATAAAATCAGTAACTCCTGAATCGGTCAATTATTGACTTTATTATCAACTAATGCTGAAGAGTTTTTTTCAGCCTCGGCTTCAATAATCTTTTATTTATAAGGTTTGTAGCTACAAAAATCCGTCGAATTCATGTTAATTTATGCTTGCACAAAAAATCTGATTCCATAGAAAATTATTGCTGAAAATACATCTGAAACATCATGAGTTTGCCGATTCATCAAGTTTTGTTGCTGGACATAAAAGTTTGACTGAATATATTATTGTTACTATTACAGACCTTTTGCCTATTTTTATATTTGGATATGATATTACCCAACTATGTGCCTGGACTATTATAGGCAATGTTTACAACCTAGAAGGTCATAGTTCTTTATCCATATTCTTCGTTCCATCAGATTTTCACGATCTTCACCACACTTGTTTCAAGGGAAACTATGGAATTCAAGGATTCTGGGACAGGGTATTCAAGACGCTGAATCCTCCTACAAAGAAACGAGGAATTATGTTCCCTGTATCTTATTTTGAAGATAGCACGATCAAGTCGTCTAGTAATTGAGATTGAGTTACAAAACTCACTCGTAAAAAGCAGCGATCGCTCCTACCAATATTAAATCAGTAAAAGCGATCGCTGCTGCAATCATCGTAAATTTTCCCAGCCAAAATGCTACTCTATTTCATCTTGAATGTCGTCAATCACCTTTAAAATAGATTCACGAATTATTCCTTCTAGGACATAGATAAACGAACCTTCAGCGGTTTCTGTCGTCCAGGGATCTTGGACTACAGTACGAATGACAGTAATCGGTTCCTGAAAGTTACGCTAAGGATTTGATGAGCCACTTTCAATACTGCATAAAGAAATCTTATAAGAATTATTAGTTATTTATATAAGTTTTGTATTTCCTTGGTCAGGTTCAAAGGATATTGTGGAACTTATATGTCATGAAATTATGACATTTTCTAGAAACCAAACTTTTTAAATCAATGAATTTGAATTTTTTACTGATAAAAATGCTGATTTATGGTTCAATACGGTTCAGATAAGCCTTTTTTTCTCCCCCTGCATCCCCTGCTCACCCTGCCTACCTCAACCGATAAATTTCCTTAACTGAACCGTATTGATTTATGGTTGAAACATTCTGTTCATCAAACGGGGATCTTAGCTGATAAATCTAATTTAAAATTCCGTTTCTTGACATAATTTCGGTATTTTTTTAGCTAAGGCAGTAAATACAGGAAATCTTCTGGTGTTGAGGACTGTTGTTTGTAATTGCTCTGGAGAATTATGAAAGATTATTTACCCAAAGGACGGATTTATTCAACCTATCTAGCCAGGTTGAATTATCAAAATGTTCAGGAGAAATGGAAAAACTACTGCTTTAAAATACGTGGAACTAGGCGTTCATTTTGTTTAGATAGACCCCACCACAGACACATCTTTTGGAGTTGGTGCGGTAGTTTTATAGGAATAGCAGCAACGGCTTACCTTTCTGTAAAAACTAATTCTCCTTTGCTGATGGCTCCCTTTGGCGCTACTAGCGTATTAATCTTTGGTATACCTGACAGTCCTTTAGCCCAACCCCGGAATGTAATTGGTGGTAATCTTGTGGCGGCATTAGTAAGCCTGACTATTCTGCATTTTTTCGGTTCAGAACCTTGGGCAATGGGAATGGCAGTAGCTACTGCCATTGGTATGATGCAACTTACTGCAACTTTACACCCTCCTTCGGGAGCAGTTGCATTAGTTGTGATGATGACGAAAGCATCCTGGCAATTTCTTTTAACTCCTGCCCTAGAAGGTTCGATAATTTTGGTACTCTGTGCTGTGGTATTCAATAATCTGGCACAGGAAAGAACATATCCCAAGTATTGGTTCTAATTTTTGGCGTTGCTCCATTTGCAATATGAATTGAGATTTTTGATTAAAACTAAAACATTTTTGGTATTGGGATTACCACCACATTGTTCCAGGACTACCTTTAAATGGCCCGACAATATCAGCAGTAATCCATCCTCCGTAAAAATCACCAGGTTGAGGTGTTACTAGCTCATCATTGACATAGCAAGCATCCATTAAATTGGCAATAAAACCATAGAAATTTTCAATGTAAACAAAATCAGGAGTGGGGTCAAAATATCGCCAAGCAGCATATTTTAAATACTTATCACCAACTTTGACATCATAATATTCATATAGACCTTTCCATTCACACAAACCTTTTTTTGGCGTTTCGATGAGATATTCTAGTTTAATGTCTTCAGCGGGAAAGTAATAGCTAGGAGGATGACTTGTTTCTAAAACTCTTTTACCTTTGTTGGTTTCTGCCAAAACAATACCATTACAAATTACCCGCAGATGTTTATTAGTATCTTCTAAAACAGCCGGACGCGGATAATCCCAGACTGATTCTTGACCGGGTTGTGGGGGAATAGGATTTGGTTTCATCATAAATGTCTTGTAGTATTTTTAATCAGAATGATGATAGGCTTTTGAGTTTCATCTCAAATCAGAAAAGTATTTTTATACTTAGTTGTAATATTGACAATGAAAAATTCTAGATTTGAGTGATGGACTATCTTGAAACTACAAATTTTTAGCAATATGCCGATCGCATACAGTCACTGAGGCGATCGCCATATTTAATATATTGGTCATTTGGTGCCCATCGTTTGAAAGATTTCACAGCAATTTCCGGAACTCCACTGGCGTCTATTTGCTCGTCAACTTGTGTAATAGTCCCATTAGGAGTAACTTGTGCTTCAACTTCAAAGCCTTGTTGATTCTTTCCCCTGAGTATATATATTAATGAACCATCTGACTTCATTTCAATTCGGGCTTGGTTGAATTCAGCATTGGTAACTGTTTTGGCAGCAGACATCGCTGGTGTTGGTACTTCTTCTAGGGGAATTTTTCGTACTATTCCCCCTAGATTTTGGGCTAGTAATATGTTTTGTTTCTCAGTTAAAGATTGAGCCTGAGCATTACAGGGATAAATGGAGGATGTAAAAACCGCTATGCCTGTAACTATTAGTATTCTGCACAAATTATTTGTGTAAAACATCATGTTGGTGTTAATGCTTGATATTTTTAACAATTCTAAAACCGGCGTGTTGATAAAAATTGGGACGGAACCAATTGCGATAATATTTTAAAGCTTCTGTACCGTTAGTTATCCAACAACCTCCTAACATCATATAATGTTTAGTGTCAAAAAATATAGCAGAATTATCTTCGTAGAGAAAATGAGGTTTATATCCGGAAAGGGGATTTAAATTATCGCTCAACCATTCCCAAACATTGCCTCGCAAATCATACAATCCAGACTTACTTTTGCCTCTTTCTAACATTCCCACGGGACTAGGTGAGCCAAGTTTGAAATTGAGATTGTAATTATCTATATCTTCTGATAAACTGTTGCTATAAGTTGCTAAATGGTATTCTGATTCACTCATCAAGCGAGTATCTTTTCCTTGCCAACGACAATAGGCCATTGCTTCATAGTGATTGACTTCGACAGGCCAATCTAGCGGCAATTCCATTTCATCAAACATGGCTCGATATTTGTAATTACCATTTTCAGGGAGCCAAAATTTGGGATGTGTGATATTATTTTGAATTTTCCAATCCCAAGATTCTTCATCCCAATAGTCTTGATTTTCGTAGCCACCAGCCTTGACAAAATAGAGAAATTCGCCATTGGTAATGAGATATTTACTGGCTAAAAAGGATTTCACTTCCACAGTGCGATCGCCATAATCAATATCCCATCCATAAGTCGGATCGTCTAAGGCTTTGCCGAGTTTTACTACCCCTCCCGGAACTTCGATCATTTCATTCCCAGGAGTGTAACCATTAAAAGCAGCATATTTCCAGTTTGGGGGACGTTTGACTCTTGCAATTGGTAGTTGGCGAATTAACATCGAAGAAGTTTCAATGTGAATACGCTGGTGTTCAATTCCCATCATTAATGCCCAAAGGGGATGATGGGGATGAATTGGCAGAGTAATTGGGGTTGTTTGAATTACTTCGCAAATTACAGAATATGCAAGTTGGCGATACTCCCAAGTTTCGGCAACTTGCGGCCAATTCAAATGAGCGATCGCTGCATTCAATTGCTCTGGATTTTCTGGATCGACTCCAATTTCAAACAAAATTTCATAGTCGGGATTTAGGCGTTTTTCTAATAATCCAACACTAATTAATTTATTGATGTAGAAAACAGCCGAATGTCCCAGATAAAAAATCAGAGGATTTCTCAGAGGATCGGGATTGAGATAAAATGTATCTTCTCCAACCAGACTTTGCATCAGAGTATCTTCTAGTTGCCAAGCATTCTCAAAGTAATCGAGGATGACTTGAGAATTGCAACTATCAAGTTTTGGAGGTTTAGCAGATTGCAGACTAATCATGGTGTCAAACAATTTGAGATTTTGCATGTTGGGTTGATTCCACGGATAAATCAGGTTGCTCTGTACTATCAAGGAATCATTTCAATTATTGGGTGCTGGGATATTTTTTTGAAATTTTTCTGGGCTGGTTTCTAATTTCACATATAGGAAATCAATTTCTTCTTGCTCCAGCAATTCTAATATTGCTAGATTTAAGTTTTTCTCAGCCTCAAAGTAGAGATTATCATCATTCACAAATGCCATAAGTTCAATGACACGCGCATTTTCTTCAATTTTTTTAAACCGCACTGTGCATGATGGAGAAAAGCCTGGAATAGATTTTGGTATTTCCTGAATAGCAGCACAAATTCTGGCTGTTTGCCGCGCTGAAATTCCATCAATTTTGAGAATTAAATTAATCCCCCACTTTAATTCTTTCCCCGGATTTTGTGACCAATTTTCCACGATTCCAGTAATCATTCGAGAATTGGGCATTTTGATGATCGAACCCCACTTGGTTACATGTAGGGTTGTGGTTCTGAATCCGATATTTAATACCTGGACAAAGCCTTCTAATCCCGATACTCCCACCCAGTCGCCTTCTCGATAGATATTATCAGAGTAGATAATTAATGTACAAAACCAGTCATAAACAATGTCTTTTAATAGTAAACCTAAGGTAATACCAGCACCACCTAATAACCCAACCAATGCAGCTGCTGATTGTCCTAAAAATATTTCACTGACTTTAATTGCCAGGACAATAATTGCTATTGATTGAAAAACCTTTGGCATTAAGGGGCGGAGTAATTCATCAAGTTCAGTCTCTGTGTGCAGCAGTACATTAGCAATTATCTGCCCAAAGATAGAAGAACCTCGGTACACAACATAGGCGACAATAAAAATGACTGTGAAGTTGAGCGTCTTCCCTATTGCTTCATTGAACTGAGGTCCCAAGTTATCTGCCAAAATGACTTTTGATAACCATATTCCGCCAATTAAAATTAGCCAGCCTAAGGAAGGTTTGAGAACTGCAACCAATTCATCATCAAGTGTACTTTTAGTTTTGCTAGTCAAACGCTCGATGCTTTTAATGATCACAGCAATAAACAACCGTCTCAACACCTGTGTCAGGGTTAAGATCACCAGCACAGCTACAATTTTACTGACAGGGATGCCAGAATAATTGATATTTTTTACCGTATTCCAAACGGCTTCCATTGATTGATTAAACATTAACTAACAACGTAGTTGAGTATTTGATGAAGAACAATACAGATAACTTTGAGTGAAGAGTTCTAAGCTCGACTTTATCCAAAATTAAGAACTTGGTTCTTTTTATACGGCAAGAACCCTAGCTTTTTGGCAAAAACTTTTTCTATGTGACTAATTATCGGTGAAATCGAGAAAGTGCAACGACAGTTCCACATAGGTTTCAGCGTCAGCTTTAGCGTTGCCAAAAAATGGATAAAGTCGAGCTAAGAAATTGTTTTCAAAATCCTTTTGTTGGTAGTCAAAGTTCTGATCAATAATAATTCTGAATTCTGACTCCTTTTTCAGGAGTACTTTGATGACGGTTGTGCCGTTTTTTGAGGATAGCTAGTTTCAGAGTTCTCTATTGGATTAAACTTTGAGAAAGCAAAATTTAAGCTTGACAAAGAATTAATCCAAACCACTGCTTGGGATCTGTCCAAATTTTTAAAGTTTTAAGTCCGTGTGCCTCCACTTGTTTTTGCATATTTGCTAAATCAAACTTGCGCGAAATTTCGGTGAGAATGCTTTCTCCATCTGCAAAGAAAACTTCTAAACCTAGCGCTTCTAGAGCTACTTGATGACTCTTTTGGCAATGCAGATACATCTCAATTTGAGCATCAGTTTGATTATAAATAGCTTGATGAGTGAATAAATTGAGGTCAAAATTGCCTTGAAAACGCCAATTTAAATGGGAAAGCATATTCAAGTTGAAAGCAGCCGTTACTCCTTGACTATCGTTATAAGCTGGCTCTAAAATCTCCTTGGGTTTTTGTAAATCAATCCCCAACAAAAAGTAATCACCTGGTTGTAAAGTTTTAGCAATTTTTCTTAAAAATATATTACATTCTTGGGGATTAAAATTACCCAGAGAACTGCCCAAGAAAAAAATCATCCGTGATGATGCAAAAGTTGATTCTAGTTTTGCTAAGGCTTGTTCGTAGGTTCCAATTAATCCCTCGATAAAGAAAGCTGGATATTTTTGTTGTAGCTTTAGCACACTAGATTGAACAATTCCCCGACTAACATCAATCGGTATATATCTACAGTAACTAGCAAGTCTTTCGTAAGCATCTAACAAAAATAGAGTTTTTGTGGAACTACCACTGCCTAATTCTACAAGTTCACAAACACCTGTTATCTGAGCAATTTCATCGGCATATTGGCGCAAAATAGATGCTTCTGTTCGTGTTGGATAATATTCTGGTAATTCACATATTTGTTCAAACAATTCTGAGCCGCGATCGTCGTAAAAATATTTTGGGGGTAAGCTTTTTGGGGTTCGAGTTAATCCTTGAATGACATCTTGCCCCTCATTGTTCAGAGTTTGATAATGCTCATTCAGAATTTTTAGAGATGTTGTTAACATTATGCTAATGTCTTGATTTCTACATTTAATCCTTAAATATTGCAGATTTAGAATTCAATAGCAAGTCTTATTTTCAAATAGGTTAATAATTGTTTATCTACTAAAAGTCAATCGGATTAGTGTTGTTTTTGGCAGGTTTAACTAATTTAATATTTCTTCAATAATTCAATTATAAGGCAATAACAATTTTTATTTCTTTTCTTGGAGAAAAATAATTACCCTTGCTAAGCAATAATTTTGGGCAAGAGAGGCGATTGCACCATAATCATATCAAATAAAGCTACAAACAAAATAGCTGTCTAATGTTTATAAAGTGGGAGCATCCCAAATGTGCAAGTTTATTTTTATACGGAATTTTGGCTTAAAACAATAATGAAATAACGAACCGCCAAGGACGCCATCGCGTAGCGTCTCGTTAGAGAAGAGAGCCAAGGAAAGAGGTTTGTACAGGGTTTTTGTGTCAGTCCTGTACCTTTTGGCAAAATTGGGATGCTCCCTATAAAGTTGACTGATTTTTTTTACTCAGAGTAATTAAATAGCGATAATTCAGTAGGTGAGAATAAACAAAACTATATTACTAAAAGTAAAGACTGTTGAAAACCTTACCAAGCATAAATAACAAATGACAAATAATAAACGTCATTAGCTAGCTTTATTTGTAGAGTTTTACTTGCAGTTAAGTTAAAAATAAGAGGCGCTAGTAAGTTGGGTAGCGATCGCCAAACCAAAACTAGTTTTTTGTTTTGATAGTTAGAGAAGCATACGGCGATGCCTTCACAGTAGGCATCGCGGATTTTAGATTTGATCGATCTAAAATCCCAAATCGATTTAACGATTTAGCGCCGCAGCTTCCCTGGCTGCTGCTGCTTGATCTGGGTGGATACCCAAGCGTGTGAGATTAATCCGGCCTTTGTTATCAATTTCGCGCACTTTGATAATCACTTCATCGCCCACTGCGACTTCATCCTCAACTTTGCCAACGCGGTAGTCGGCTAGTTGAGAAATGTGAATCATGCCTTCTTTTCCAGGCAGAAATTCGACAAATGCACCTATTGGTATAATCCTAGTTACTCGCCCTACGTAAACATCCCCTTCGTGCAGTTTGCGGGTCATGCCTTGGATGATGTTCCTAGCTTTCTTGGCCTTGCTCTCATCCACAGCGGAAATTGTTACGGTGCCATCATCTTCGATGTCAATTTTTGCACCAGTTTCCTCTGTAATCCCCTTAATAGTCTTGCCTCCAGGGCCAATGACTAGACCAATCATGTCTGAATCAATTTTGATTGTTAACAGACGTGGGGCATAGGGTGAAGTTTCTGTGCGCGGTTCACTAATGCAAGCGAGCATTTTTTCCAGAATGTGCAACCGGGCTGATTTAGCTTGGTGGACGGCTTGGGCAATAACGTCTAAAGACAAACCGGAGATTTTCATATCCATTTGCAGGGCGGTAATCCCGGTGTCTGTCCCAGCAACTTTAAAGTCCATGTCGCCCAAAAAGTCTTCAATGCCTTGAATGTCAGTGAGGACACGCACTTCGTCTCCTTCCTTAATCAAACCCATTGCCGCGCCACTGACGGGTTTAATAATTGGCACACCAGCATCCATGAGGGCGAGGGTGGAACCACACACGGAACCCATTGAGGTGGAACCGTTGGAGGAAAGTACTTCCGATACGACGCGAATCACGTAAGGGAATTGTTCTTTTGTTGGTAGTACAGGCAACAGCGATCGCTCCGCTAAGGCACCGTGACCGATTTCACGTCTTCCCGGCGCACGTAGGGGTTTGGTTTCCCCAACTGAGAAAGGCGGGAAGTTGTAATGGTGCAAATAACGCTTGTGTTGATCTATTTGCAAATCGTCGTTGAGGTTTTGGGCGTCTCCTGGTGTACCAAGGGTACAAGCAGATAATACCTGGGTTAAACCGCGATTAAATAAACCGCTACCGTGGACACGCTTCGGTAAAAGGTCAACTTGACAAGAAACCGGACGCACTTCATCGAGTTTGCGACCATCAACGCGGACGTTATCTTCGATGATTTGACGGCGCATGAAGTATTTGGTAATGTCTTTAAAAGTGTTACCAAGTGCCTTGCTATTTGCAGTTGCGGCAACTCGAATTGGGTCTTCTTCTGGCAATTCGGCGATCGCAGTTTGAATTTTTTCTTTGACGACATCTAAAGCGGCATCACGTTCGGTTTTACCCAAATCAAATTGCGACAGGATTTTTTTAATTTCGTCATTGGCGCGATCGCGGATATAATTTTCCAGCGTTTGGTCTACTTCTGGTGGTGCTTCATACACTAGTTGTAAACCGAGTTCTGCGACTAAATCTTCCTGGGCTTTGATTAAGTCCCGCACCGCTTCATAACCAAAGTCAATTGCCTCGATAATATCTCGCTCTGGCAGTTGATTGGCTCCCGCCTCGACCATAATCACACCATAGGGTGAACCTGCTACTATCAGATCCAAGTCTCCAGCTTCAATTTCTGCATAAGTCGGATTAATGATGAAATCATCTCCCACTAAACCAACCCGCACAGCTGCCATTGGTCCATTAAAAGGAATCTGAGCAATGAGGGTGGCAATTGAAGCACCTGTAACTGCTAGCACATCGGGTGGCACTAACTCGTCCATCGACAGCGTTAAGGCGACAATTTGCAGGTCATCCCGTAACCATGAAGGAAACAAAGGACGCAGGGGACGATCTATCAGACGGCTGGTAAGAATTGTTTTTTCTGGTGGGCGACCTTCACGCCGCATAATTCCTCCGGGAATTCTACCAGCGGCATATAGCCTTTCTTCGTAATCTACTGTGAGGGGAAGAAAATCAATGCCTTCTCTGGCTTGCGATCGCGTAGCCGTCACCAAAACAGCTGTGTCCCCTGATTCTATCAAAACCGACCCACCAGCCTGGGGAGCTAGTAGGCCTACTTTCAGTCGAATATCCCGTCCATCGAAGGATATTGACTTATCAACTTCAGCCATTCAGTTTTTTTTCCTTCTCTTTCGCTATTCTCTTTCTGTGGCAATCCTAACATTTATGCACTATGGCTGACTTCTGGTACATACAAAGATAAACACCGTTGCATAACAGTAGGATAAATTGGGGTCAGATGGGGAGGCAGGGGATGCAGGGGGAGAATTTTAGAAGTTGCAATCATCCCTTGGTTCAGCAACGCCAGATAAACAAGTCGTTCAATTCAAAGTGCGATACAAGATCAGCGCGTCTACCACCTGGTCATTTTCAAGCTTCACGGCACGCCCAACCCGTCCAATAATCTCAAATCCTAAGGACTGCCAAAGTCTAATTGAAGCTATATTAGTTTCAAAGACCAAATTGAACATTACTGCCTCGTAGCCCAGGTTTGCTGCGATGGAGAGCATCGCCTCTCCCATAAACCGCCCTATACCTTGACCGCGCAATCTGGGTTGTACAATAAAACCAGCATTGCAAATATGGCTACACCGACCGGGAAAGTTTGGCTTTAAATAAAATGCCCCTAATATTTCTTTTGGTTTATGTGTAGTATCCACAATTGATGCCCTAACAACAAAGGCATCCTTGCTTAACCAGTAACTTGAAAATTCTGCTTGGGATAGAGGTTGCTTTTGAGGATAAGTTTTACCTTCAAAAATTACACTATTTAATAATGCTCTCACAGCCTCTTCTTCTTCAGGATGCATATAATCTATTTCGACTTTTATGCCATTTTTTAAAAGTTGAACCAGAGGAAAATCCATTATTAATAAATATTTTTTAATAGATAATGAACTATTAGCAATAATTGTAATACAATATATGCCTGATTAATAATTATTGTGGCAAAAATGTAGAAAATAAAATCATCTTAATTGAAGTTATTTAATTTTACGATAATTTGAGTAGTTACAAATGGCGATTTTACACGGAAATTGGTTAGTAAAAAATCAAAATGGTTGCTTATTTATTTGGGGAGAAACGTGGCGATCGCCACGAGTAAATTTGGAGTCGCGTGAATCTGAAGAAATACCGTTACATCCATTGGCAATGACATCGGTTGAATTAAGCGAGTGGTTGCGTTCCCAGAACATGCCAATTGCCAACTTCATCAAGCAACCCCAAGTTGCTGTAGCTACCACTGGGCGGACACGCAAAGCAACCAGTACCACTGAGATTTCTTTGCCAACCCACTCCCAAATAATTGCCCTACCAACTTATATACCAGAAAGCAGTGGTAAAGAAACAGCAGCGATTTTCCCCGTGCATTCTGGGAGTTTCGGGACGGAAGCAGACTCACCGCAATATTTACAACCGTGGCGAGTTGACGGTTTTTGTCTCAACCCCGCCCAAGCAGTAAAATTTCTTGCTACTGTTCCCCTCAATGCTACTAAAGGGGAAGATGCCTTTTTGGGGGGAGATTTACGCTTTTGGTCACAGATTGCCCGTTGGAGTCTCGATTTAATCTCCCGGTGTAAGTTTTTACCAAAAATTGCACGACAATCAGATGGTGCATTTTCCACTACCTGGCAAGTACTTTTAGACAGTGCTGTAGACGGAACCCGCCTCGAAAAATTTTCTGCAAACATGCCGTTGGTTTGTCGCACTTATCAAGAGGGACTGGGGAGAGATGAGGGAGATGGGGGAGATGAGGGAGACAAGGGAGTAAATTCTTCCTCATCCCCCTCATCCCCCTCATCCCCTCACCTAGCAGTAGACTTCCCCACAGAACCTCAAGAATTGTTGCTGGGATTTCTGAATAGTACGATAAACGCCCAAGTGCGAGAGATGATGGGTTTCCAATCGCCGATGGAAGCCAAGGCCATGGCCTCTTTACCAGCGGCGGTGCGAGAGTGGTTGCCAGCTTTAACTAATGCATCTGGTAGAGTCAATGCAGAAGCAATTGAAGTGGAACGACTCGAAGCGGCACTCAAGGCTTGGACTATGCCGCTACAATACCAGCTAACTCTGAAAACTCTGTTTCGTACCTGTTTTCAACTGCGTTCTCCGGAGTCTGGCCAAACACATTGGACATTAGCGTATTTCTTGCAAGCAGCTGACAATCCAGAGTATTTGGTGGATGCGGCAACAATTTGGAATCATCCAGTTGAACGACTGGTATATGAAAATCGCACAATTGACCAACCGCAAGAAACATTTTTGCGGGGTTTGGGATTAGCTTCCCGATTGTATCCAGTCCTTGCACCCAGTCTAGAAACAGAATATCCCCAATCTTTTCATCTCAACCCCATCCAAGCATACGAGTTTATCAAGTCTGTGGCTTGGAGGTTTGAAGATAGCGGTTTGGGAGTGATTTTACCTCCTAGTTTGACGAACCGTGAAGGATGGGCAAACCGTTTGGGTTTGAAAATTACCGCCGAAACCCCAAAGACAAAGCAGGGACGTTTGGGATTGCAGAGTTTATTAAATTTCCAATGGCAATTGGCGATCGGTGGACAGATTATTTCCAAAGCCGAGTTTGATAAACTTGTGGCTTTAAATAGCCCCTTGGTAGAAATTAATGGCGAGTGGGTGGAGTTGCGACCCCAAGACATCAAGACAGCCCAAACCTTTTTCGCTTCCCGCAAAGACCAAATGGCGCTTTCTTTGGAAGATGCTTTGCGTCTGAGTACAGGGGATACCCAGGTAATTGAAAAATTACCTGTGGTTAGCTTTGAAGCCTCTGGCACATTGCAAGAGTTGATTGGGGCGCTAACCAATAATCAGGCCATAGAACCTTTGCCCACACCAGCCGGCTTTCAGGGGCAGTTGCGACCTTATCAAGAACGTGGTGCTGCTTGGCTGTCCTTCTTAGAACGCTGGGGCTTGGGTGCCTGTCTGGCGGACGATATGGGCCTAGGAAAAACCGTGCAGTTTATCGCTTTTCTTCTACACCTGAAAGAACAAGATGCACTAGAAAATCCAACTCTGCTAGTTTGCCCAACTTCAGTTTTAGGCAACTGGGAAAGGGAAGTCAAAAAATTCGCACCAAATCTGAAAGTTTTGCAATATCACGGTGATAAACGTCCTAAAGGTAAGGCGTTTGTAGAAGCAGTGAAAAAGCATGATTTAGTCATCACTAGTTACTCACTTATTCATAGAGATATCAAGTTATTGGAGAGTGTTTCTTGGCAGATAATTGTTTTAGATGAAGCCCAAAATGTGAAAAATTCAGAGGCGAAGCAATCAAAAGCTGTGCGGCAGTTACCAGCTACGTTTCGGATTGCTTTGACGGGGACACCAGTAGAAAATAGATTGCAAGAATTGTGGTCTATTTTAGATTTTCTCAATCCTGGATATTTGGGTACTCGGCAATTTTTCCAGCGGCGATTTGCCATGCCAATTGAAAAGTATGGGGATACAGCTTCTTTGAGCCAATTACGTTCATTAGTCCAGCCATTTATACTGCGGCGGTTGAAAAGCGATCGCCAAATCATTCAAGACTTGCCAGATAAGCAAGAAATGACCGTATTTTGTGGTTTAACTGCTGACCAAGCAGCACTTTATCAACAAGTAGTAGAACAATCCTTAGCAGAGATTGAATCTGCCGAAGGATTGCAACGTCGGGGGATGATTTTGGCTTTACTAATCAAACTCAAACAAATCTGCAATCACCCAGCGCAATATTTGAAACAAGCCACATTAGAACAACATAATTCAGCCAAACTGTTGCGGCTAGAAGAAATGTTAGAAGAAGTTTTAGCAGAAGGTGATGCCTACGGCGCTGCCGGCGCAGGACGTGCTTTAATATTTACTCAATTTGCTGAGTGGGGTAAGTTACTTAAACCTTATCTAGAAAAACAGCTAGGGCGAGAAATATTCTTTTTATATGGCAGTACCAGCAAAAAACAACGTGAGGAAATGATCGATCGCTTCCAACACGATCCCCAAGGGCCACCAATTATGATTCTTTCTTTGAAAGCAGGTGGTGTAGGATTGAATTTAACACGAGCTAATCATGTATTCCATTTTGATAGATGGTGGAATCCAGCCGTAGAAAATCAAGCTACAGACAGAGTATTTCGTATTGGTCAAACCCGCAATGTGCAAGTACATAAGTTTGTTTGTACTGGCACTTTAGAAGAAAAAATACATGACATGATTGAAAGTAAAAAACAACTAGCTGAACAAGTTGTAGGTGCTGGTGAAGAATGGTTGACTGAAATGGATACAGACCAACTCCGCAACTTACTAATCCTCGATCGCAATGCAGTAATTGACGAAGATGCAGAATAAGTTCGTAATCAAATAAAAAGTAGAAAGTAAAAATAAATAACAAATTTATCTTTATTTTAGCTTTTTTTAACTAAATCCCCAGTCCCTTTTACTTGGATCAAAGCAACCATGACCAATTATACCCTTCAGGCAAGTCGAGAATGGTGGTCACAGCAATGGCTAGATTTACTAGATTCCTATCGCTTTAAAAAGCGTTTGGAACGTGCTAGAAACTATGCACGCCAAGGAAATGTATTAAGTATTGAGTTTAAGGGTGCAAAAGTATTGGCTAAAGTACAAGGTAGTGAAGTCGAACCTTATAAAGTTTCCCTTTCCCTTGAACCTTTTAGCGATGAACAGTGGGGTTATGTCATTGAAACTATGTCCCAAAAGGCAATTTTTGCTGCCAAGTTGTTGGCAGGGGAAATGCCACAAAATATAGCAGAAGTGTTCACAGCTAATGGTCTTTCTTTATTTCCTTTTACTCTTTCTGATGTCCACAGTAAATGCTCTTGTCCTGATAAAGCCAATCCCTGTAAACATATTGGTGCGATATACTATCAGTTAGGCGATCGCTTTAGTGAAGACCCCTTTGTGCTATTTCAGTTGCGGGGACGCACCAAAGAGCAAATTATCAGCGATTTACGGCAGCTACGTAGTGGCAAGATTCAAGCCGACACGTCAGAAACACCTAATGTTCAAGAGTCAATTCCTGACAACAAATACTCGGTAAAAATTGACTCTTTCTGGCAATATAATGAGCCACTAGAGTCATCTTTAGTAGTAATTGCACCCTCCAGTAGCGAGACGGTATTAGATGTATTAGGAGCAATTCCTCTAGCGAAGGAAGAGGAAAATATAGTCAATTCAACTTCCAGTGATGTGGTCATGAAGTATTTGAATAGTGTTTACACAGATGTTAGCCAGAAAGCTGTTTTAGCAGCAATGAATGTGGGAGGAAGCTGACTGAATTTTAGATTTTAGATTTTGGATTGAATTCAGTCAAAATAGAAAATCTAAACAAAGTTTAGATTTCTCTAAATAAATTTAGAGTTGATTTATAAACTAAATCTTAAGTAGAGTGTGTTATGGCTTTAGCCTAACGCACCGTATTATCTGGCGGTGCGTTAGCCGCTTTCGCAAAATTTTCCGTTACAAACCATTGAAATATGCGCCTAACACACACTACAGTAATTTTATTTTTACTTTATAAATTGTCTCCGATGTAGAGTATTTAGCAATTCTGAATTCTGACTCCTGTTTTATTGTCCAAACTCAAGCCTAGCCTGTTCTACCAAATCACCCGTCACAACTTCTTGCTGAGCTTGACGAGCCAACGCTTCAATTCGAACTTTCGCTTGAGGACGAACAAAAAAGGGAATATTTTGCAACTTTTCCTTAGCTTCATCTGTCCAGCGCAAAGCATCGATAAAATTTGATTCGCTCATAGTATTAATTACCTCAGTAGATTATACAATTTTGGATTGAAAATTTATTTCTAGTAAAGGGTTATGTAAATCTGTTTGCCGTATTCATTTTTGAAACTAGTATTACTAATTTTTATTTAAGTACTATACAGCAGATTTCAAGTTAGTGAAGTACACCATTTAGGTCTCAAAGGCTGTAGCGGAATGCGGGGAGCGTCAAAAAAAAACTCTTGCTTTGATGCAAGAGTCTATAAACTAATTGATTGTCAGTGATGAAAGAAACTTTGTCACCTAGTCGAGGTAGTCCATCGACATTACTGGCTCAGTATCACGGTTAATACCTTTTTCAAAACCACCAGCGGCTGCACGAGCGCGACCAGCGTGCCACAAGTGACCAATTAGGAAGAAGAATCCTAATACGAAGTGAGAAGTAGCCAACCACGCACGAGGAGATACATAGTTGAAGGAGTTGATTTCGGTAGCCACACCACCTACGGAGTTCAGAGAACCCAGAGGAGCGTGGGTCATGTATTCAGCAGCGCGACGAGCTTGCCAAGGCTGAATATCATTCTTGATTTTGTCGAGGTCTAGACCGTTGGGACCACGCAGAGGCTCCAGCCAAGGACCACGGAAATCCCAGAAGCGCATGGTTTCACCACCGAAGATGATTTCACCAGTTGGAGAGCGCATCAGGTATTTACCCAAACCTGTGGGACCTTGTGCAGAACCGACGTTAGCACCCAAGCGTTGGTCACGAATCAAGAAGGTCATGGCTTGAGCTTGAGAAGCTTCAGGACCAGTAGGACCGTAGAATTCGCTGGGGTAAACAGTGTTGTTAAACCAAACAAAGATCGAGGCAATGAAGCCCATCAGTGAAAGAGCGCCCAAGCTGTAGGAGAGGTAAGCTTCACCAGACCAGATGGATGCGCGACGTGACCAAGCAAAAGGCTTGGTGAAGATGTGCCAGATACCCCCAGCAATTAAGATAAAGGCAATCCAGATGTGACCACCGACAACATCTTCCAAGTTATCGACGCTGATAATCCAGCCTTCGCCACCGAAGGGAGACTTGATCAGATAACCGAAGATAACCGCTGGGTTCAGTGTCGGGTTGGTAATAACACGAACATCACCACCACCTGGTGCCCAGGTGTCATACAAACCACCAAAGAACATTGCCTTCAGCACCAACAGCAGCGCACCGATTCCCAAAATAATCAGGTGGAAGCCGATGATGTTGGTCATCTTGTTTTTGTCTTTCCAGTCGTAACCAAAGAATGAGGAATATTCTTCTAAGGTTTCTGGACCACGGACGGCATGATAGATACCGCCAAATCCTAGTACGGCTGAGGAAATTAGGTGGAGTACACCAACAACAAAGTAGGGGAAGGTATCAATGACTTCACCACCAGCACCAACACCCCAACCCTGTGTAGCGAGGTGAGGTAGGAGGATAAAGCCTTGCTCATACATGGGCTTTTCAGGAATGAAGTGAGCGACTTCAAACAAAGTCATCGCTCCAGCCCAGAATACAATCAAACCAGCGTGGGCAACATGAGCGCCCAGCAGTTTGCCAGATAGGTTGATTAAACGGGCGTTACCAGACCACCAGGCAAAGCCGGTAGATTCTTGGTCACGTCCAGCGCCGCCTAAAATATTTGGTCTATTAGAGAGCGTTACCACGTGGTAATACCTCCTCAGGGAATACAAATTGTTCGTGGATCTGATCTTGAGGAGCCATCCAAGCGCGGATACCCTCATTCAACAAAATGTTTTTGGTATAGAAAGTTTCAAACTCTGGGTCTTCCGCCGCCCGCAATTCTTGGGAGACGAAATCATAAGCCCGCAGGTTGAGTGCCAAACCAACAATACCAACCGCTGCCATCCACAAGCCTGTAACTGGCACAAACAACATAAAGAAGTGCAGCCAGCGCTTGTTGGAGAAAGCAATACCGAAAATCTGTGACCAGAAACGGTTTGCGGTCACCATTGAGTAGGTTTCTTCTGATTGAGTCGGATTGAATGCCCGGAAGGTGTTAGCTGCTTCACCGTCTTCAAACAAGGTGTTTTCGACGGTGGCTCCGTGAATCGCACACAACAGCGCACCACCCAACACACCTGCTACCCCCATCATGTGGAAGGGGTTGAGGGTGAAGTTATGGAATCCTTGGACAAACAAAATAAACCGGAAGATTCCTGCCACACCGAAGCTGGGGGCAAAGAACCAAGATGATTGTCCCAAGGGGTACATCAGGAATACACTGACGAATACCGCGATGGGGGCTGAAAATGCCAAGGCGTTGTAGGGACGAATTCCTACTAGCCGTGCAATTTCAAATTGCCGCAACATGAAGCCAATTAAACCAAAGGCTCCGTGCAGGGCTACGAATGGCCACAATCCACCCAATTGGAACCAACGGGTGAGGTCGCCTTGGGCTTCTGGTCCCCACAACAGCAATAGGGAATGTCCTAAACTGTCTGCTGGGGTAGATACTGCCACTGTCAAGAAGTTACAGCCTTCCAAGTAGGAGGAGGCTAAACCGTGGGTGTACCAAGAGGTGACGAAGGTTGTGCCTGTCAGCCAACCGCCTAGTGCTAGGTAAGCGCAAGGGAATAGTAGTAACCCTGACCAACCTACGAATACAAAGCGATCGCGCTTGAGCCAGTCGTCTACTACGTCAAACCACCCTCTTGTACTTGGGGCGCGTCCAACTGCGATGGTCATTAGAGCAAATCTCCAAATGTTATAAGTACAGGTTGTATCTGTATTATAGATAGCTATTCAGAAGCTCTCTACAATGCAGAAAGTTAACCAAGTCGTTAACCTAGTTTACAATTTTTTACTAACCTTTAATCATAGTAAGTGTAAATCTCTAATTTTTCTAGGGGATTTGTCATAAAATTTAACTATTGATAGAGATAAGGGAGTGGGGAGTGGGCAATGGGGAGTGGGGATGAGGGAGATGGGGAGAATAACTCCTAACGATGCACGCGGCTCATCGCCCCGCTACCGCTAATAGCACTCCCAATGCGCTTTTCCCTAGAATCAGTCAGCTGACGCTAAAATGGGTGCTACAGTTAAATTTGATTAATGCTAAATGTTTACCATCGACCTAAGCATCAGAAACACTGCTTTCCCAATCTCAGTGCAACGTAAGTCAGCAGAGGATGCTGAGGCTGTCTATCAGCTAATTTTGGCAGCAATACGTTCTGGCAATCCTGACATAGTAGAACTAAAGTGTGAAGGCAAAACAGAGAAGAAGATTGCCGTCCGTGCTAGTGAAATTTCTGGGGTGCAGATTGTTCAGAAAGATGGTGTAACCACTGCTAGTGGTAGACCACCCGGCTTTTTCGCTCTAGCTGCTGAGTAACCAAGGTTGACAAATGTCTCAAGTGGGCATTCAGGTAAAGGATTTAAATTTCAGTTGGCCTAATGGAGAGAAAGTTATTAAATCTTGCTCTTTAGAAGTTCCCAAGGGTGAATTTTGGATGCTTTTGGGTACAAACGGCAGCGGTAAATCAACCTTACTGAGGCTGGTGGCGGGGTTATTAGCTCCGGAGTCTGGCGAAATTGGGGTTTTGCACCCCGTTGGCTTTGTCTTCCAAAATCCGGATCATCAATTGGTGATGCCAACAGTCGGCGCTGACGTGGCTTTTGGATTGGTGGAAGAAAAGTTGCCACCTGCTGCTGTGAGAGCAAGAGTTGAGGAGGCGCTAGGGGCGGTGAATTTGCTTAGCCTACAACGGCGCCCTATATATGCACTTTCTGGGGGACAGAAGCAGCGAGTCGCGATCGCTGGTGCGATCGCCCGTCGCTGTGAAGTCTTATTATTAGATGAACCCACTGCCTTATTAGATCCAGATAGCCAGCTGGATTTAGTGGCTGGTGTGCGTCGCCTGGTTAAAAGTCGAGGTATCACAGCCCTCTGGGTGACTCATCGATTAGACGAGCTAAATTACTGTGACGGCGCTTTTTTATTAGAAAAAGGTTCTGTTGTAGATAGAGGTGAAGCCGAACGCCTTAAACAACGTCTGATGCAAGTACACACTGAAGCCTCTTGATGGGCATTGGGAGGTGTGGGGGGTGTGACAGGTGTGGGAGGTTAGGAAGCTTTTTTCTAATCTCCCCACACTCCTCCATCCCCCCATGCTTCCCACACTTTCCATTCCCTCATCTCCCCATCTCCCCACTCATTACTCAGCACTGTTGATATGAAACGCGCCTTTTTAATAAAGGCGCGTTTTATGTTATTACCTCTATCTTCAGGTTAGTTTTATGAACCTGGAGTATTTTTTGTTTTGTGTAACATAGTGTTACATACAATGCATCAATTATTATAAAAATTATGAATGAATTTTGCTAACTCTAGAAAATTGTGATTAAAAACCATGCCCCGTTCGTTACTCCAAGCCGTTTTGTTAGTGGACGGCTACAACATAATAGGCGCTTGGCCTTGCTTGAAAAAAACCCGTGATAGCGTTGGACTAGAGGCCGCACGTAGCGAACTTGTGGAAGCAATGACTGGTTATAGTGCGTTTCAAGGTTATGCAACTCAGATAGTTTTTGATGCCCAATATCAAAATTCTTCTAGTAATAAAGAGATTATTACAGAGCTTTTATCTGTTTATTACACTGATTTTGGACAAACAGCAGATACTTATATTGAAAAATCGTGTGCGTCTTTTCGTCAGCAAATAGCTCAATCTTTGATTTCTCGTGTGATTGTTGCCACATCAGACCGAGCGCAGCAGTTGATGGTGCAGGGGTATGGGGCTGAATGGTTGTCGGCACAACAACTCTGTGGTGAGGTGGAAGCTACCGTCTGTCGGATGCGACAAAAGTATCATACACGCAAACAATCAAAGAGTAGATTTTTAGCCAATGCGATCGACGCCAAGGCACGGCAGCGTCTGGCTGAATTACGAATGGGATTACAGTAGATATTAGTATGCAAAAGTCTCTGTTTAGCCTGTAGAGCGGGTTTCATCTGCAAAAATCTATAATTAAAAATCTAAGAAAAAAAATTTAGCCAAAGTACTTGCCAAATCCTATCCTTTACCTTAATATTATAAATCGTGGGTGATCCTCAGTAGCTCAGTGGTAGAGCGATCGACTGTTAATCGATTGGTCGCTGGTTCGAATCCGGCCTGGGGAGTTAAAAAAGTTAGCAGTCAGTATGAGTTTACTGATTCATGGCTGTTAAATCAAACAAAGGTTAAACAATGTGAGCTAAGAATGCCACGCAGGCAAGTTAGCAAACTTATACTCATTACTGGGAGCATCTCAATTTGATAAAATTGGATGCTTCCAAATTGTGCCCTTAAGCCTGTAAGTCCGCTATGACTTAGCAGAGAGCTTTATTAGATTGTCTAACTCTTGCTGCATCTGACTAACAACTAATTCATAACATTGATTGACATACTGGCGATCGCACGCTGCTTCCCGACCGTACCGTTCAAACACAATGGGAGAACAAATCCGCGTGTACAAGGTCACAGGGAAGGGAATGTTTGGCAGTGGCCCAATTGCTAATCCCCAAGGTAACCCCAGATAAATGGGAAAAACTTCCGGGTCAATTCCAAATAGCCAAGGCATCCCCCATTCGTGGAGTTGCTTCACAATTTTGTAGCAGTCGGCAAGCACAATCAGCGTATCGTGGGCACCCCAAGAAATCGCAGGCACAATTGGCACATTTTCCCGTAAGGCTAACTTGATAAATCCTTGTCGTCCGGCAAAATAAATTTTGTTACGCAAATGATGCGGTCGAAAGACATCTTCGGCTCCGCCTGGGTAAACTAACACACTAGCTCCAGAGCGCAAAGCAGTGTAAGCCATTTTCGGATGAGCCATGATTGCTCCAGCTTTAGCAACTAGTTGCGCTAGGGGCGGGCTAACGTCCCAGGCTTTGGGATGCATCAAACCATAAATGGGTCGCTCCACACCAAAGCGTCGGAACCAGTCGTACATCATCATTGTCATATCTGGTGCAGCGAGTCCTCCATTGTGCGAACCGACAAACAAAACTTTTTCTTCAGGTCGAATATTCTCCCAACCACTAGTTTGAACTCGGAAATAGTAGTGATACAAAAAGCTAAACAAGGGCATTAGAGATTCGATGAACTTCGGATCTCGTTCATCTAAAGACCAACCGGGTTTTTTGTTTAAGAGATGTTGCTTTTTTAACATCGATGCATTCTAACAGCATTGGTAAAGGTCAAACAATCCTTTTAATTAGCCCTTGATTGCAAGACTGTTGACTTTTGATTCTGGATTTCAATCGCCCCATTTTGCTATGGGGTTAGTCTGGGAGTGTCAAAACTGAGTTATCTTCAGAGATTGTGACAATTACGAACTCCCTTTTTAAGTTTCTCAGAAATTAAAACCACTAGGTTAACCGTGGTGCAAAAATCACCAGAAGTTTGAACAGACAATAATATGGAAAAACATGGCAACTTTTGTAGGTTGTGATACGCTATCTGCTTGAGGAGTGTTGAGGTACTGAAAATGACTAAACTGCGCGTGGGGTTATTGTTTGGTGGTCGTTCGGGAGAGCATGAAGTTTCCATTAACTCAGCACGGGCGATCGCTAAAGCCTTAAGTGCAGAGCAAAATACTAGTAAGTACGAAATATTGCCTTTTTACATCCAAAAAGATGGACGCTGGCTAGCGGGGGAAGCACCCCAAAAGGTTTTAGAAACCGGCATCCCGCTACTGGAATCCCAAGAATCAAGTTCTGGAGGACATCTGACATCCAACCCTCAAACCCAAACCCTCAGCCAATGGCAATCACCCTCTCAAGTTGCCCAAGTGGATGTTTGGTTTCCGATTCTCCACGGCCCCAACGGTGAAGACGGGACAATTCAAGGGTTACTCACTTTGATGCAAGTGCCTTTTGTGGGTTCTGGGGTGTTAGGTTCGGCTATGGGGATGGATAAAATTGCCATGAAAATGGCGTTCGAGCAAGCGGGACTACCACAGGTGAAATACAAGGCAATAACTAGGGCGCAAGTTTGGTCTAATCCTTGTGTCTTTCCGAAACTCTGTGATGAAATTGAGGCAACATTAGGTTATCCTGCTTTTGTTAAGCCTGCTAATTTAGGTTCATCAGTGGGCATTGCTAAAGTGCGATCGCGCCCAGAATTAGAGGCTGCTTTAGATAATGCCGCTAGTTATGACCGACGGCTAGTTGTAGAAGCTGGTGTGGTAGCCAGAGAAGTAGAGTGTGCCGTTTTAGGTAATGACCAACCCCAAGCCTCTGTCGTTGGAGAGATTACATATGATAGCGATTTTTATGATTATGAAACTAAATATACTGAAGGTAAAGCAGATTTACTGATACCTGCACCGATTCCAGATGCCATCGCTCGTCAAATTCAGGACATGGCTTTACAAGCTTTTGCCGCTGTTGACGCGGCAGGGTTGGCAAGGGTAGATTTTTTCTACGTGGAAGCCACACAAGAAGTTTTGATTAACGAAATCAACACCTTACCAGGCTTTACTGCAACTAGTATGTATCCTCAACTCTGGGCGCATAGTGGAGTTTCTTTTCCAGAATTAGTTGATCGATTAATTCAACTTGCTGTTGAAAGATATTCTCCTAGCTAACAAAAAAAATAAACTCGCTGATTTGCTTTCTGATTACAGCAAAAAGTAGCAACAAATACAGAATTTGGGCAAAAGTTAGCCAGATTTAGTAGCCTTTGTTTTACAAAAAAGTTACTCAAATCTGAACTTTTGTTACGGATACCTGATGCTTAGCTCCTCCAGTACAATTTATGGACTAGAGGGGTACAAATCTGAAAGTAATCATGGAAAAAAGTCAGAGTGTACAGCACGAGCCAACCCAACTAATAGGGGCCACTCCAGAGCTGACAAACAAAAAATCGAGATTAAGAAAAAGCTCAAATGGTCTGATATATTTGGTTGCACATCATCCTTGGCTATTGTTAACTGGGTCTTTAGCTATGTTTATCGGGGGTGGCACCTTTGCCTTGTATAGCTTAGGTAATCCTGGACAGGTAGCACAAGAAGAACCAGAACAAATTCCAGTTATCATTGAGGAACCAATCAATACGCCCTCTGAGAATAGTAATGCTACACCTTTATGGATGGTGGCTGCGATCGCCCTCAGTTGTGGTAGTGGTTGCTTGGTGATTTTCCGAATGCTCAACCGGAAAACGCAACCCCAAAAAATCCCAAAACAGGTTAACCGCCATCACGCACGCTTAGCAGAAGCTCGCTACACAAGATTGGAACCGAGCCTTCCCAAAAACCAGCCAATTTTTGTGCCCCAGCGACAACTAATGCCTGTGATGCAGACACTACCTAAAACAAAGCATTTGGTGACGGTTCTACCAGCAGAACACAAGCACCACCTGGATACGCGCCCAGAATCTTTAGCAGACTTGATGGATCTTCGTAAAGACAGTTCATTATCTGCGATTTTACGCCAGTATTAATAATACAGTAAAGTAAAAGCCTGTCAAATTAATACTTTTTTTAAATTAAGGTGACTAAGATTCCTGATTTCTCTAAGAAGTCAGGAATTTTATATTATTTTGGATTTTAGATTTTGGATTTGTAGATTGGGTTTCGTTGCTAAAACCTTGGGAACCAAACCAAAAGACCGACTCTCAAATCTACACGATTTATTTTTTGGGCTGAATCCAAACGTATTGAGATATGAGCAATTAGGAAAGTTATAAATCTGCCAAAATGGCAACCAGCTTTTGATTAACCAGGCTAAATTATATGAAGATAAACGACTTCAAGGGTGTTGTTATCAGGGACTACCAAGCAAGGTTTTTTTGTAAAAACACTATTTACTAAGTGATTTCCAGAGAAAAAACCATCTCAAAAAATTATTATGAAAGGATTTTTTTGACGGATAAATATCAATAATTAAGTTTGACATTTGCTACAACAGGAATATTAAATGTATATGGGCATTGTTGTTGAACTACGCATTAGCCCCCAAATCACAAGCAAAGTCTGTATACATTCCTGTCCACTTCAGTAGCAAATGGTAGAGTGGGAGTCTGAAAGCTAAGTGATATGCTTCCTCCCACTCTCTTTTTATTTGTACATTTTTCGGGTAGCACAGCTGTGCTACCCTACGAACGCGAGTGCGTCCCGCAGGGATGGAATATTTTTTTCTTTGGAAGTCCCTTAGAAAACTTTTCGTGCTTCCAGATGAGCAAGGATATCAGAGCGATCGCGCCACACAGGACGCAATTTTTTCTTGGCGAACATGTTTAACTGGTCACCAATGTGGGGCGATCCCGGTTGAGTTGCATTGCCGTAGCTGGTGAGTGCCATTGCTCGTACAGGGTTAGAAAATTCAATGGCCGCAACATAGGAATCGCCAGCCTCGGATTTAAACTTCCCATCTGACTGCGGTGATGAATAGAGGTTTCGGAAGATGCCAAGAGGATCTGGGCCACCATTGCCAGGTAAATCTATGTTGCCATAACGTAGCCGAAAAACATCTCCCCATGCCACATCAATAGTTCCATAGGTTTTTTCTATCTCTGCTGCTACTGCTTCGAGTGTTGCAACTGCACTTTGGGGATCAGCTAAACCATCGGGTGTAGTGCGTGGAGATTTTTCACTCCAAAGTTGACTAAATGTCTTATCTAAGTCGAGCTGTTGAACCCAAAAGGCAAATAGTACCGCTCCTTGACTATCTGCATTGGCTTGCCGATCCCAGGTTTCCAGAACATTAGCTGCTTTTTGTCCCAAGTCCTGGCCGTACTTGCGGGCAGCAGGAATTAAATCATCCAACAGGCGATCGCCCATTTCCATACGGGTCGAGTGCTTGTATGCAATCATTTCATCAAAAGAGATTTTGTCATCCTCAGCCAACATTCTCACAGAACGTTGTGAGCGGAAATCCATGAAACGAGGTGCCATGTAAGACGGGTAATCATCTGCTTTAATGGCGGCTGGAAAGGTGGTTGTCCAAGGTGGATCGTTAGCATTTTGCAACCAACCGCTCTTGGGATCGACTATGCGGGGTAAATCTTGATATGGATGAATTTTTGTCCATAAAGTTTTAGATGTATCGCCAGGAATCACGCCTTGCCAATATGCGAAATCTCCTTCTTGACGCACTGGAACTTGACCGTTGAATAGGTGCATAATATGCCCTTCTCTATCGGCATACATCACCGTAAACATCGATAGTTGCAAGCGCTTGAGTGCGTTTTCAAATTGGTTGAGGTTTTTTGCTCGTGCCATATCCCACCACTGTTGGAGTACACCTGGTCGGTCAAGACCAACAGCTCTCAGTGCTAAAGCTCTACCATTTTTTTCGATTACCACAGGCCCGTGGATGGAACTCTTGACTAGTAGCCGTTGTTCTTGTAAAGAACCATCTTTCTGCTTCACCTTCAACGACAGGGTTTTGGCAAGGAATTTGCGAACTTTGCCATCAAAGCGGTAGCCATTATCTGCCAGGGCGAGTTCATACAAATCCCAACCATCATAGGTGTTAACGGTGTGAGTCCAACCCAAATTGTTGTTAAAAGCGATCGCCAATACGGGAATACCCACGAGTGTTGCTCCATAAGCATCAATTCCCGGTGTGGTGATTTGAGCTTCGTACCACAAAAATAAATCCGACCAAGGTAGATGTGGATTGGCTAGTAACATGGCGTTCCCACTAGCAGAATGAGTTGGTGCGATCGCCCAACCATTAGATCCTGGCTGCAACTTTTTTTTGCCCAGGTCGAATACTAACTCCGGATCGACCACAAGGGTGAAATTGAGTACCCGATGTAAGTGAGCCATCACATCTTCTGCCTTGACTGGTAGGACTGCCTCAAAGCGATCATCAATCAACTTAGGATTTTGGTTAGCATAAGCATTGATCCCAGCAGCAAAAGCATCCAGATAACTACGAAAACTTGGATTCTGTGCCTTGTACCAATCACGAGCGCGTTCCGGTACTCCCATAGACAGTACCCAACGATCTGACTCTAGATATTCCTCTCCCCAGTATTCGGCCGCGCGTCCCCGTGCTTGGCCGTAAAGACGCAAAAGCAAATCTCCATGACTTTGCATTTGTGCCCAACCAAAGGCATAAAATGCACTCTGGTCATCTTTACCGTAAATATGCGGAATACCATAGGTATCCCATAATATCTCTGTGGATTTCGTTGGTACAGCTATAGTTTGGCTGCCCATGAACAAAACCAGTATCAAACTGAGTATTAAGGGTAAAACACGTATTGGTTTCCTTCTGTAAACCTTGAGTAAAATATCAATCCTCATTAACACCACCATGTGTGAGGTATAACGCCTGTGTCATTCGTCTCTTGTACTGAGCAAAGCCGTAAAGCCTGCGGCATAGCTACGCTTAGGGCGCAGCCTCTCGTAGAGAAGTATTGGTCATTTGTCCTTTGTCAGGAGGAGGCAGAAGTCTATGGCAGGAACTTGACAAGGTAGATTCAGGTTGTTCTAAACAATACCACTTTATTGAGAAAGTATATCAAAACTTTATGAGTATCTTTTATTCGGTTAAAAAATAGTGAAATGGTTGCATGATAATGTAATCTATATATTTATCAAGAAAGATTATCAATTTAATGACTAGAAGCTCCTAAATGTTAAGAGTGGTAATTTACAGTATTTTTCATCTATTTGAACCACAATAGGGGCGCACAGATGTGCGCCCCTACCATAACGATTTAATTACCGGAAAAACAGTGTAAAAAACAGATAACCAGCAGAGCCTAATATTTCCAGATGCCAGCAAGAAACATGATAAAAGCCAGCATGGTGTTACCTAGAGGATTGAAAAAGCCACAAATGTCAGCCTTATCTGGTCTGATTTTGGGACTTTGTATGCTGCTAATTTGTTTGATGTACAGTGTGACGCTGGGTGCAGCAGAAATACCTCTAGGTAAGATTTTGACATCTTTTATAGCCTTTGATGGTTCCTACGATCACTTAGTTATCCAGACTGTGAGATTACCGCGATCGCTTGTTGCTATTCTTGTAGGATCAGCCTTGGCAGTTTCCGGAGCGTTAATGCAAGGCTTAACACGCAACCCTCTAGCAGATCCGGGGATTTTGGGTATTGAGTCGGGTGCAGCAGTGGCGGTGGTTGTAGCGACTTTTATATTTGGTAGCGCGTCTTTAGATGTTTACACGATTGTGGCATTTCTGGGAGCAGGAGCCACGGCAATATTAGTTTACTTCCTTGGTTCTTTAGGACGAGGAGGAGCCACTCCATTAAATTTGACGGTAGCAGGTGCAGCTTTAACTGCTCTAATCTCTTCTATCACCACTGCCATTCTGATTGTCAGCCAACGCACCCTAGAAGAAATTAGATTTTGGTTAGCTGGTTCACTAGCTGGTGGCGATATCAATATGTTTTTCCAAGCATTGCCCTTCGTCCTTATTGGATTAGTCATGGCTTTTGCCCTTGGTAGACAAATTACTACCATGAGTTTGGGTGAAGACGTAGCTAAAGGCTTAGGTCAACAAACAGTCTGGGTAAAAATCGCAACTGCTATCAGCGTAGTTTTACTAGCAGGAAGTTCCGTCGCCATTGCTGGGCCAATCGGCTTTATTGGTTTAGTCGTTCCCCACATCGTGAGATTTTACATTAAAGCCAATTACCGTTGGATATTACCTCATTGTGCAGTTTTGGGGGCTATTTTACTTTTGGTTGCAGATATTGGCGCCCGTGTGTTGCTCAAACCACAGGAGTTACCTGTAGGAGTGATGACAGCGTTTGTTGGTGCCCCCTTTTTTGTCTACCTGGCTAAGTCAAAGGTGAAAAAATAAATGAATTTTGATTGGCTAGTCATTCGTTCCCAGACGATATCCTTTCGTATAGACCGACGTGTACCAATCATGGTGCTATGTTTGGCAGTAGCGATTGTAGTTGCAATGGTGATGAATTTAGGGCGGGGTGAATATCCAATTTCGCCTGGGGATATCGTGAAAACTTTATTGAGTTTAGATACGGGAAACCCAGACCATACATTCGTGATTTACAATTTGCGTCTACCCCGCACCCTTGTAGCTTTGATGGTGGGGGTGGCGCTGGCAATTTCTGGCACTATCTTTCAGGGACTGACACGCAATCCATTGGCAGATCCCAGTATTATTGGGATTAATGCTGGGGCGAGTCTAGCAGCAGTTAGCGTAATTGTCTTATTTCCATCAGCACCAATTTACACCTTGCCGTTATCGGCTTTTGCTGGTGCTTTGCTGATGGCGATTTTAATTTACTCCCTGGCTTGGAATAACGGTAGCTCGCCGATTCTGTTAATTTTAATGGGTATTGGATTATCTGCGATCGCCAGTGCCATAACCAGTTTAATGATTACCTTTGGGGAAATTTATAACGTTAGCAATGCTTTAGTTTGGTTAGCTGGAAGTGTCTATGGACGTACTTGGGAGCAAGTCTTTTCTCTATTACCTTGGTTAGTTATTTTTGTCCCAATGGCTTTGACATTGGCAAGACATTTGAACGCTCTCAACTTGGGAGATGATGTTGCTAAAAGTCTAGGTAGTCGGGTGGAATGGCAACGTGGTTTACTCGTTTTGGTGGGAGTAGCTTTAGCAGGTGCTGGAGTCGCCACCGCCGGCAATATTGGTTTTGTGGGCTTAATTGCACCTCATTTAGGACGACAGTTAGTAGGTACAACCCACGAAGGCTTGATTCCTACTTCTGCACTGTTGGGGGGAGTGATTGTTGTGATAGCAGACTTCTTAGGCAGAACATTGTTTGCACCTATCGAACTTCCTTGTGGGGTGGTAACTGCTGCCATTGGCGCTCCTTATTTTCTGTATTTATTGATTCGTAATCGGAAAAAATAAGGGACTGGGGACTGGGGACTGGGGATTGGGGACTGGGGATTGGGGATTGGGGACTGGGAAAAAGGATATTTTATCAACTAAAAAATCAGATTTTCATAAATCCAAAATCTAAAATCTAAAATCTAAAATGGTTTCACTTATGAAAGGATTGTCAACCAAAAGTCTTTCTTTAGCTTATGATGGTGCTACCATTATCCGTGACCTGAATTTAGCAATTCCCAGCGGACAAATTAGTGCTTTAGTTGGTGCCAATGGTTGTGGTAAATCAACATTGTTAAGAGGTTTGGCTAGATTGCTCAAACCGCATGGCGGTATAGTATATCTTGATGGAACTTCTATTTTGAATCTTTCCACCAAAGAAGTAGCACAGCAGTTGGGTATTTTGCCCCAAGGGCCAGTAGCACCAGAAGGTTTAACAGTACGAGATTTAGTAGCACAAGGACGTTATCCTTATCAAAATTGGTTACAACAATGGTCGGCAAAAGATGAAAAAATTGTACAGCAAGCGCTAGAGATTACAGATTTATTGAAGTTGGCAGATAGAGCATTAGATACTTTGTCTGGTGGACAAAGACAGAGAGCTTGGATTGCTATGGCGCTGGCTCAAGATACAGATATTTTACTGTTAGATGAACCAACTACTTTTTTGGATTTGGCGCATCAAATAGAGATTTTAGATTTATTGTATGATTTGAACCAAACTCAAGGACGAACAATTGTCATGGTACTCCATGATTTAAATCAGGCGTGTCGATATGCTGATTACTTAGTTGCTGTTAAAGATGGTCGAATTTTTGCTGCTGGCGAACCAAACCTAGTGATGAATAAAGAAATGGTTCAGGAGGTTTTTGGATTGGAGTGTCGTATTATTCTCGATCCTGTTGTGGAGACTCCTATGTGCGTACCAATAGGACGCAAGGGGAAAATAAAGAAGAATACAGAATATAGAATTCAGAATTCAGAATCAATTAGTGGCGAGTTTGAATTCCCCACTAATTGAAGTCTACTAAATTGGAACCCTACGGGGAAGCAAGCTATATGCAGCGTTTATTAAATACAAAAAATAAACAGTCGTGACAAGAGTATCTCACAAGCCTAAAAATTCAGGTAATCCTCTACAGCGCTTGCTCAATTATGGCAGCCAATATCGCCTACAAATTTGGCAGGCAACATTATTTACTATCATCAATACGATTTTAGATTTAGCACCGCCGTGGTTAATTGGTGTTGCGGTAGATATTCTCGTAGAACAGCAGAATTCCTTCATTGCCAAATTAGGTGTCAAAGAGATAATTTGGCAATTTTTCTTGCTTTCAGTCGTCACCATAATTATCTGGATACTAGAATCAGCTTCTGAGTACGCTTATAATAGACTTTGGTGGAATTTAGCCCAAAATATCCAGCATGATTTACGCGTGGATGCCTACAATCATGTACAAGAATTAGATTCAGCTTACTTTGAAGAAAGTAGTACTGGCGGGTTGATGTCAATTTTGAATGATGATATCAACAGATTGGAAGATTTCCTGAATTTTGTAGCTAGTGAAATTATCCAAATTACCACTTCAGTTATTATTTTAATTTGTGGTGCTTTCTGGATTTTACCCCTCTCAATTACCTTGGTAACAATGTTACCAATGCCCTTTATTCTTTGGGGTTCCTTTACTTATCAAAAGCTGCTGGAAGATCGTTACGCCGAAGTGCGAGAAAGAGTAGGTTTTCTTAACTCACGATTGGCAAATAACCTCAGCGGGATTACCACAATTAAAAGTTTCACTGCTGAAGCTTATGAAAGTGCTAGATTTGCCGGAGAAAGCGAAGCATATAGAAAGAGTAACAATAAAGCAATTAAACTTTCTGCCGCATTTAATCCTTTAATTAGAATGCTAATTTTAGTAGGATTTACCGCCTTATTATTTGGAGGAGGCATGGCAACATATTCGGGTAAGATATCTATTGGTAATTATAGTGTTTTACTCGTTTTAGTACAGAGATTGTTGTGGCCATTAGTAACATTAGGAGAAATATTTGACAAATATCAAAGGTCAATGGCTTCTACTAATCGCATCATGGATTTATTAGATGCTCCCATCAATATTATTCCAGGACATAAATCTTTACCTTTTGAGCAAGTACGTGGTGAAATTGACTTTAAACAAGTCACTTTTGCTTATGCCAATAGAGAGCCAGTAATTAAAAATTTATCTTTACATATACCGGCAGGTAAAACCATCGCCATTGTTGGTTCTACAGGTTCTGGTAAAAGTACTTTAGTGAAATTATTATTCCGATTGTATGAAATTTCTGCTGGCAAAATTACTATTGATGGTATTGATATTCAAGACTTAAATTTAGGTGATTTGCGTCGCAGTATTGGGTTGGTGAGTCAGGATGTATTCTTATTTCATGGTACTGTTGCTGAAAATATCGCATACGGTAGCTTTGATGCGAGGGATGAAGAAATAATTGCGGCTGGGAAAATTGCGGAAGCCCATGATTTTATTATGCGGCTACCCCAAGGTTATGAAACAATAGTTGGAGAACGAGGACAAAAATTATCTGGTGGACAACGCCAAAGAATTGCGATCGCCAGGGCTGTTTTGAAGAACCCACCCATTTTGATTTTAGACGAAGCTACATCAGCGGTGGATAATGAAACTGAAGCTGCTATTCAGCGTTCCTTAGAACGGATTACAGTGAATCGAACCACAATAGCGATCGCTCATCGTCTTTCCACTATCCGCAATGCTGATTGCATTTATGTGATGGAATACGGGGAGTTGCTTGAGTCGGGAACCCATGAAGAATTGCTAGATAAGAATAGGATTTATGCTAGTTTATGGCAGGTGCAATCTGGAGTGAAATGAGTTGAATTATTTATGCGGCGAGACTCAATTTTCTACAAACTTTTTCAACAATACCCCAGTTTACTATTTGAACTATTGACAAATCCCCCGACAAATGCAGACGCTTACCGATTTGATTCCGTAGCTGTCAAAGAACCCAAATTTGAAATAGATGGGGTATTTTTACCACCAGAAAACGAAGGTGTAGGAGTTGTATATTTCTGTGAGGTGCAGTTTCAAAAAGATGAACAACTTTACGAAAGAGTATTTGCAGAATCCTCGTTATATTTCTACCGCAACCGTGCTAGATTCAGGGATTGGCAGACAGTAATAATTTATCCATCGCGCAGTGTTGAACAAAATGATACTTACCCCCATCGCTCATTGCTCAATGGTGGACAAGTGCATCGGGTTTATTTGGATGAATTGGGCGATATTCGCCAATTACCTTTATGGATAGCATTGATGGTGTTAACTACTGTGGAGGAAGAACAAGCACCACAAGAAGCTAGATATTTGCTCGAGCGATCGCGCCAAGAACAACCTCAACCATCAACTGGCGTCATAATGGAGTTAGTCACGACCATAATGGTGTACAGGTTTGAACAATTAAGTCGAACAGAGGTAGAGTCGATGCTAGGAATCACACTCAAGGAAACAAGGGTTTACCGCGAAATTAAGGAAGAAGGACGACAAGAAGGACGACAAGAAGGACGACAAGAAGGGCGACAAGAAGGACGACAAGAAGGGCGACAAGAAGAGGCTGCTAACTTGATTATCCGACTGTTGACTAAGCGGTTTGGAGAACTTACCGAGGAAATGCGCTCCTCAATTTATGGTTTACCTTTGCCTGTTCTGGAAGATTTGAGCGAAGCATTGTTAGATTTTACCAGCTTGGCTGATTTAGAAGCTTGGTTAGTAGCAAGATAAATTAAATTGGGTTTAAGGCAAGTGCGATCGCGTACCCTTCCCTACGGGACGCCAAGGGCGAACGGGAAGCAAGGCTGGGCGTAGCGTCTGGTAGAGAAGGTATCGCTATTACTTGGAATAACTTATAGTTATGATTTTACAGATGGAATTTGCGCGAAAATAGCAGACTTTAAAACTTGCGGAAGCTGTTCCCAAACTACAGCGCCTTTACGGCTTTTGATATAGATTTGCATAAATTCCAGTAAGGCTGCTGCGCTTTCTTCTGGGATAAGTTTAACAAACAGATACGTTGGTTTCTCTTCACTCGATACAGCTACAACACAGCCTTGATCGCAAGCCCATAAACATCCAACTGGCTGAATTTCAAGTTCGTTATGAGGTAATTTTTCAACACATAAACTGTTTAATTCGTCAAGTAAAATATCGCCGTCAAAAGGTGGATTTTTTGGCCGTTCTTCAGATGAACGGTGACAGGATTTACATACAAATATGGTGTGTTTAGGCATAGAATTAGGGAGTGTTGACAAGGTATTTGAATAAATCATCAATTACTGCATCAGTGGCAATCATATGTGTCGCAGACCATGATGTAATGTTGACATGATAAACATGATTTTCTTGAACAGCTTTTAGCTGTTTCCAAAGAGGACTTTGTTGTTTTTTTTCTAGAAATTGATTTCCACCATTGGCAAAAGTAGCCACAAATAAAATATCGCCATCAGCTTTTTCTAATTCCTCTAGGGAAATACTGACTGCTCCATAAGGTGACTCGATATTTTGTGAGGCTGGACGCTGCAAACGAGCATTACTGATAATAGAACCAGCAAATGAGTTTTTGACGTCGATTAATATTCGATCGCCACTAACATAGATCAAGGATATTTTTTTGTCTTGATGGTGAGTTCTTAATGCTAATTTTAGCCTTTCTATTCGCTGATAGTAGCGATTCCAAAGCATTTTTTCAGCTTCTTGCTTTCCTAATGCTTCAGCCACAAAACTCAGATGTTTTTGCCAGGTTGAATAATCCAGTTCACCCAAAACTGTCGGAGCAATTTCAGACAATTGAGGATAAATTGACTTGAACCAATCTACACCGATAATCAAATCTGGTTTGAGTAGTAATATTGCTTCTAAATTTGGTTTATCAAATCCAATTAATTTTATTTCATCTGTTTTATATGAGGAGTTTAAAAAGTTTTTTTCTCGGTAATATTCATTCGTGGTGCCAATTGGTTTAACACCAAGTGCTAGCACATTGCCTAAAGTAGACAAAGATAAAGTAACAATACGCTGGGGTTTATTGGGAACACAGGTTTCTCCCATTGTATGTTTAACTATGTGGCATTCGGTGGGTGACGGATGAGGAAGGTAAGATACAGTTTTAGGAATTTTATAGTTGCAGGCTGCAATCAAAATAAATCCTAAAATACCTAATATTAGCCAACAGAAAAATTTTCGCATTATTGCCTGCTTTATGTAACAGTATTGTAGGGTGCGTTAGAATGAAGTTCGTAACGCACAATTTTTAAGGGTTTGGTGCGTTACGGTATCGCTAACACACCCTACATATCTGTGAATTACAACAGACTTTATCTAAAATCAACTATTAAAACCGCCATGAAATGGTTCCTTGCACGGTAAATGGCTGTCCATAGAAAACACGACTAGAAGTAAGCGCACTTTCAAAATAGTCTACATCAAATATATTTTTGAAATTGAGTGCGACTCGGAATCTATCTCTGTTATAGAAAATAGCTGCATCAGTACGAACATAACTAGGTAGCTCGTAAGTATTTGCTAAATCTCCGGCGCGATCGCTCACAAAAAACAAGCCAATTCCAGCCCCTAAACCTTGCAATTTACCTTGTTGAATTTCGTAGGTTGTCCATAAGTTGAAAGAATGTTCTGGCGTATTTGGCAATCTATTTCCAGGTGGAAAAGTAGTATCTTCAGTAATGCGTGCATCAATATAAGCATAGCCTGCAAAAATATTCCATCCCGGCAAAATTTGACCCGCAATATTCAGTTCAATACCTTGACTTTGTTGTTCCCCTGTTTGGATTTGAAAACCTGGATTATTGGGATCGTCTACCAAGACATTAGTACGAGTCAAATCATAGAATGCAAGGGTTGCTAAAAGCTGATTGTTCAAATCTGCTTTAACCCCGACTTCATACTGATTAGCTCGTCCTGGATCTAAAAGACCGTCAAAATTACTGAAAAAGATTGTGCCTCTTGCTGGTGTAAATGAACTTGTATAACTGGCATACAGCGAAACAGCGGGGATGGGTTGATAGACAATCCCAAACCGAGGACTAAATGCACTATCTGACTGGCTGGTTTCTGAACCTGCGGTGAAATCTTCAAATTTCTGCTCGAAAGTATCAAACCGCACACCTAACAACAACTTCAAGCTATCTGTAAGTGCAATTTGATCTTGAAGATAAACTCCTAATGAGTCAGTTTGTACTTTCTCTCTATCATCGGTCGTAAAAGGCTCACCTATCGGTTGACCATACACTGGGTTAAATATATCAATCGATGCAGCACCAAAATCGAGATATTTTGGCGTTTTGCTACTAAACCGATTCAAATCGAGTCCCAATAGTAACTGATGCTGAATTGAACCTGTAAAGAACTTACCAACTACATTTGTTGTCAAAGTGTAGTCTTCATACTCAATATCATATTCTCGGTAGAAACGATTGAAACTTCGATTGTCTGCATCCAAACTTGTCGGCAGCGTAACTTTGTCACTGTAGTCGCGGAAAGTTGCTCGAAAAGCATTGCGTAACAACCAGTTGTCGCTAAATTTGTGTTCTATTCGATATCCAATCCTGGTAATTTTTTGTTCGATTTCATCAGAAGGTTCACCATAGTTGCGGTTACGAGATACTTTCCCGTTTGGGTTAGGTAATACACTGCCAACGACGGGTACTCCAGATGCAAAAGAATCTCTTGTCTCAACGTATTCTCCCTCTATGTTCAGGTTGGTTTTCTCGCCGATCGCCACACTGATAACAGGTGATATACTCAGATTTTCACTATTTAAGAAATCGATAAAACTACCTGAATTTTTGTAAGCTGCATTCAGACGATATAAAACTGTCTTCGAGTCATTTAACGGCCCCGAGAAATCAACCGCACCTCGGTAAAAACTATAACTGCCAACGCTTGCATCAATGCCATAAAAAGGCTCGCGTAGGGGTTGTTTGGTTACTAAGTTAATACTTCCTCCTGGATCTCCTAAACCAAATAACACTGATGCTGGTCCCTTGAGGACTTCCACTCGCTCGATATTGGAAAGTTCAACAGATTGTCCTGCCGAAGGGTCAGGTAGCCCATCCCGGAGAAAACTGTTACCTGTTCTTTCACTTACCTCAAATCCGCGAATTGTATAGCTGGTCAATGCACGAGAGGAATTAAAACTCTGAACTACACCAGGGACATTTCTGAGGGCATCTTCTAGGCGAGTAGCTTGCTGGTCGCGCAGTATTTGTTGTGGTACCACCTGAATCGATTGGGGAATATCACGTAAAGGTGTGTCGGTTTTTGTCCCAGTCGTAGTATCCGTTACCCGATAACCATCTTGCTCCCCCGTCACCACCAACTCAATTGGCTCATCCTGCTGTGCAGCTGGTTCCTGTTGCGGTGTCTGATTGGCTGGCTCTTGTGCTTGTGGTGTTTCAGGCTGCTGTGGTGGTTGCATTGCTGTTGCAGTAGCAGAAGTTACACCAAAAACCAGCCCTGTATTATCATCAAACAACTCAACCGTTGGCAAAGCATTCTCACCTACCACGGTCACCCGAACAGTATTTGCATCAACATTCGTAGCCGTTATTTCTGTAATTCCCGCAACTGGTTTTTCCGAACGAAATATAAAAGCATCGCCGTTAGGTAAACGCAACTGAGCATTAGGAATATCGGCAATAAAATTCTTATCCGTACTGCGATTTGTAACTTGCAGTTGTTCTCCAAGAGGTGTTTCTAAAATTACCTCCACACCAGTCTGTGTGGGATTTGCTTTCACTCCCGTGATTGGTATGACTTGATCCCCACTTGTTTGTTCTGGGTTAGGAGGATTGGTTGGTGTGGGTGACTGTACCAGCATTTGGGCGCTAGTACCAGGAAGTTCAATTTCGCTTAGTTGAAGGATATTTTTAGTTATTTCATCCGACTTTGATCGTTGTAGTGGACTTCCAAGCTGAAACTTCAAGAGTCGGGGTTTCCTGGTACTGGGGGCTGATACTTGAGATTTGCTGATGACAAATTCTTTATCTGTAACTGCAACCTTCCGATCAAATCTAGATTTCCCTACCCTCTGGGTAGAAGATTCGCCTTGAACATCCTCTCGTACTTGCTCACCTTTAGCAGGAGTGTTTATAAAAACAACAACCGCACCTGTCAGCAGCAGGCTTTGAAAAAATCTATCTAACTTCATTTATCCGCTTACACTCGATCGCACTACTTGACCACACCTGAACACGCAATGACAAAGTTTGCAAAAGATTGTCATTTAAATTAGTTGAATCATATTACGAAGTGATACTAGACACAAGATAATTCATAATTTTTTTTATTTAATTTGCATGACAATCAATAATTTTTCTTGAGCATTTATTTGCTTGATAAATATTTATTTGAAATACTGGTAGTTAAAAATACTTCTGCCAAAAATATTTTAAAAACCCAAAATAGCCTCTTTAATTAGGAAAATGCGCCAAATCAGAAACAATTGAGTGTCAGTGTAGAGTAGCGAATCGGCGTTAGGAGTCCGGAAGTTTCCATGCCCTGATTGTGGGCAAAGAGCTTGTGATTGATTGTCATGAGGTGAAAATACTCGTTTATCTAACAAAGTCAAACTTTCATAAGTAAAACTAATGTTTATAACTATATCGAAAATAAATATCTATAGTTGTACTCTTGCTAAAGCAACTCATTCTCGTTAGTGTAATCAAGGATAAATAAAAATTAGTTGCAATAACCTAGATATTTATCCAGGTAAATCACTATTATTTAGCGTTGAGACAATCTCAGTGGTTGGCTTACAAGTTAGTGATTTTCAGTATTTTGGTCTATAAGCCAGATAAAAAGCCTTTTTTATTCCTGACTTCTGGATTCTGCTAAAGAATTGGCGATCGCATCAAATAGCTGCTCAATTAAAAACATTAGGCTTGACTGGGAAAAATGTCTGATTAGACACGTCGGGAATATTAATTATGAGTCAAAAAGACGAAGTTAGCTAATAAACTGCTCCGGGCTTTCATCAATGAATTAAAAATTAACATTCATTGTATGTGGCAATAATAAAACAGCGTCAAACTTAGATTGAAAACCAGTAAAGATGTTGGAGTTTTTATGCAAGTTCAAGCTAGTAAATCAATTCTAAGAATCAAAAATCCTAGTAGAAAGCAATTTTCAGAGATAGCGAAACAATATCAGCCTTTTATAATTGAAGACGTTGCTAAAGATTGGAATGCTTGTAAACATTGGTCAAATGATTATCTGATAGACAAATGTGGAAATAATCTAGTTCCAGTGCGATTTTTTAAACAAGATTTTTGGAATGATTATAAGAACTTTGCTTATGAAGGTAGTTATGAACCTCATCAAGAAATGAAATTAGCGGAGTATATAAATAACCATATAGAAGATAAAAATACTCAACACAAGGTAGAATGTTATTTAAACGAGGCAGTTCTTGAAGAGCGTTTTCCGGAAATTGTTAGAGATATAAATTATCCAGAATACTTCAATAGTAAGCCATTAGTTAGGTTGTGGTTTGGTTTATCAAAAAAACATTTTTCTTCAAATAGTAGCCTTCACTTTGACGCAGAACATAATATTTTTGCTCAAATTCGAGGGAGAAAAAGAATACTTTTATATCCACCTACAAATTATTTATCATTCTATCCACCTCTAGAAGATCGTTCTGGCGCACTATATGGTAGCAAGGTAAATCCGGATTCTTTAGATTTGGAATTATTTCCGAAATTCCCTTGGCAAGAAAAAATAGAATTTGTACTTCAACCGGGAGAAATACTCTACCTACCTCCTTTTTGGTGGCATCACATGACCGCAGTAGATGATAATATATCACTATCATTTTGGTATTATGTTAAAATTCAAGATTTTTTCTGGCAAAAAAAGATGTTATCAGTTTTTTTTCACACCGCACCTCATTATTTATATCATTCAATTTCTGCTGGGAATTTCAGTGTGTTGAAATTTTTTCAAATGAACTAAGGATTTTATGGGACAATACGGTTCAGTTAAGGCTAAAACTCTTGGTCAAAGTCAATTTTTTGAACGAACCGCATTCGCGTAGCGTCTCGTAGAGAAGAACGCAAAGGACACAAAGAGAAGAAAGAAAGGTTTAACTGAACTGTATTGTTTTATGGGATTTTTGAAGACGATGTTTGATTGATATTTTGGTGAGAATAGTAAGTTGTACAGGGTGTTAAGTTTCACATAAAAATGAATAAATTTTCTCATAGCTTATTTAATTCTTTGGACAATTTTTGTACAGTTGTCGAATTACTGCGTTTTAGAAGCTCAACGCAACCAGACAGAGACGCTTTTACCTTTTTATTAGATGGGGAAACAGAAAAAGCGACACTAACATACCAAGAATTAGATAGGCGATCGCGTCGAATAGCAGCTCAATTGCAAGCATTGGGTTTGACTGGAGAACGGGCTTTACTGCTTTATCCAGCAGGACTAGATTTTTTAGTTGCTTTTTTCGGTTGCTTGTATGCGGGAGTTGTGGCAGTAACTGCATATCCACCGCGAAATGAGCGTAATACACCGAGAATCAAGGCGATTTCCATAGATGCACAAGCAGCGATCGCTCTGACAACAACAGAAATCCTGCCTACAGTCCGGTCTTTAATGACACAAAAGACTGACTTAGAATCTTTGCAGTGGTTGACTACAGATAATCTTGCACAAGGAATAGAAGATACTTGGGAACAACCTTCTATTCATCAAGACACCTTAGCTTTTCTACAATACACCTCTGGTTCTACAGGCACACCCAAGGGTGTAATGATTAGTCATAGGAACCTATTGCACAATGCTGCTACGACTTACCAATTCATGGAGCATTCCCCAGAAAGTAAGTTCGTGACGTGGTTACCGATGTACCACGATATGGGTCTGATTGGGGGAATATTGCAACCTTTGTATGGAGGTTTTCCTTGCATCATCATGCCTCCAGCGTCCTTTCTTCAACGTCCATATCGTTGGTTGCAGGCTATTTCTGAGTACAAAGGGACAACCAGTGGCGGGCCTAACTTTGCCTATGAGTTATGTACTCAAAAAATTACCCCTGAACAAAAACAAACTCTTGACTTGAGTAGTTGGAGTGTGGCGTTTAACGGCGCTGAACCGATTCGCCATGATACTTTAGAACGGTTTGCCGCAGCTTTTGCCGAGTGTGGCTTCCGCAAAGAGGCATTCTATCCTTGTTATGGAATGGCTGAAACAACTCTCATGGTTTCTGGCGTAGAGAAGGCAACAGCACCGACAATCAAAACAGTCCAGAAGTCTGCATTAGAATGCGATCGCGTAGTTGAATCATCTCCTCAAGATGAGAATATTTGTTATTTTGTTAGTTGTGGTCGAGTCATACCAAAACAAGAGATTGTAATTGCCAATCCGGAAACACTCAATACTTGTCAACCGGATGAAATCGGGGAAATTTGGGTATCTGGGCCGAGTGTTGGTCAAGGTTATTGGAATCGTTTGCAAGAGACAGAAGAAACCTTCGGCGCTTATTTATCAGACACAGGTAAAGGTGCTTTTCTCCGGACGGGAGATTTAGGTTTTTTGGACAATGGCGAACTTTTCATTACAGGTAGAGCCAAAGATTTAATTATTATTCGTGGTCGCAATCTTTACCCGCAAGATATAGAATTAACCGCAGAACGCAGTCATCCATCATTGCGTTCCGGTGCTAATGCAGCATTTACAGTAGAAGTTAATAACGAAGAAAGATTAGTAGTTGTACAAGAATTAGAATTTCGCGCCAAGCCAAATTTACCAGAAGTAACTAGTGCAATTCGCCAAGCAATTACTGAAGAACATGAAGTACAAGTTTATGGCGTAGTTTTAATTAAACCAGGTAGTATTCCTAAAACTTCTAGCGGAAAGATTCAACGTCGTGCAACTCGCGTTCAATTTGAGAATGGTGAACTAAATGTAGTTGCAAGTAATATTCTGAAAATTAGTGATATTGCTAGAAAAGAAACTCGATTACAGCGTTCTGAATTGTTGGCGCTTTCCCCAAGAGAATGTCAACCAGTTTTAGAAGGTTATTTAATTGAACTATTTGCAGGAGTACTTTCAATTACAGCAGATGATATTAATGTACAAGAACCATTAAGCACCCTGGGACTGGATTCTTTAAAAGTATTTGAATTAAAAAATCGGATTGAGATTGATTTAGAAATAGAAGTATCTGTAGCAAATTTCTTTGAAGGTATGAGCTTGCGATCGCTCGCAACAAAAATACTCACTCAACTGACTACAGCGACTTTGATCGCCTCAAACTCTCTTACCCAAGTCCAGCCAGCCGAAGTTTATCCCCTATCTTTTGCCCAGCAGCGACTATGGTTCCTTGACCAATTAGAACCAGGTAATCCAGCTTATAATATTTCTTTAGCTGTCAATCTCAAAGGTCAACTTGAAATTACTTTACTAGAAGAAAGTCTGAATGAAATTATCCGGCGACATGAAACTTTAAGAACTACATTTACAACAATCGATGGACAGCCAGGACAAATTATTGCTTCTTCCTTAAAATTATCTTTATCAGTAATAAATATAGAACCACACGACGATATTGTAGTTCAAGAATTTTTGACTCAAGAAAGTCAACGACCTTTTGACTTAACCCAAGGGTCATTGTTCCGTGCTAAACTTTTGCGCCTAGCACAGCAAGAGCATATTCTTTTGCTAGAGATGCACCACATCATCTCTGATGGCTGGTCTACTGAAGTATTTTTACAAGAAATTGGATTACTTTACAAAGCATTCTTAACTAGAACTGCTTCACCATTACCAGAAATCTCTATTCAATACAAAGACTTTGCACACTGGCAGCGACAATGGTTACAAGGGGAAATTCTCCAAAGTCAACTCTCTTATTGGAAGCAACAACTTGAGGGTATACCAGCAGCATTAAAATTACCTACTGACCGACCAAGACCGGCGGTGCAAACCTCACACGGCGCTCAACAATCTATTGAGTTGTCTGAAGAAGTAATTAAAGAACTCAAGGCGATCGCTCGTCAAGAGGGTGTAACCTTATTTATGTTGTTATTGGCAGCCTTTCAGACTTTCCTCTACCGTTACACAGGACAAGATGATATTGCCGTCGGTTCACCCATCGCTAATCGCAATCGTGATGAAATCAAAGGGTTAATTGGCTTTTTTGTCAATACCTTAGTACTGCGTACACATATCAGCAACAACCCGACTTTTGATGAGTTGCTGACGCGGGTGAAAAAGGTAGCTTTAGGAGCTTACACACATCAGGATTTGCCCTTCGATCAACTGGTAGAAGCAGTGCAACCAGAGCGGGATACAAGTCGGACACCGCTGTTTCAAGTCATGTTCAATGTTCAAGATTACTCACAGTTACCAGAAATACCTGGTTTGGCATTGAGCTTGGTAAAAATAGAAACTGAAACAGCGCAGTTTGATTTGAGCTTGTCCATTGAGATTACAAAGCAAGAAGTGGCAGCATCCTTCTATTACAATACTGATTTATTTGATGCTGCTACCATTAGCCGAATGCTGAGGCATTTTCAGAATTTACTCTCAGGCATTGCTGCTAATCCTCAAGCTCGGCTATCCAACTTACCACTATTGAACGCGGCAGATTGTCAGGATTTACTACAACTGAGTAGAAATCAATCCCCAATTCCCAATTTCTCCGAACAATGCATTCATCAACTATTTGAAGCACAAGTAGAGCGGACACCAAATGCAGTTGCAGTAGTCTTTCAAAACCAGCATTTAACCTACAGAGAATTGAATCAGCGTGCGAATCAAGTAGCACATTATCTGCGTTCCTTGGGAGTTGGTGCAGAAGTGCGAGTTGGTATTTGCATACAGCGCTCCTTAGAAATGGCGATCGCACTTTTAGGAATCCTCAAAGCCGGAGGAGTTTATCTGCCTCTAGATCCGGCTTATCCAAAAGAACGCCTCGCTCTAATTTTGAAAGATGCTCAGGTGCCAGTGCTTCTCACCCAAAAATCACTGCTAGCTGTTCTGCCTGCGCTGGAGTCGCAAATCGTCTGCGTGGATACAGACAACGCGATCGCCCAACAAAGTCAGGAAAATCTTGTCAATCACACCCAACCAGAAAACCTTGTCTATATTATTTACACCTCTGGTTCCACAGGAACTCCCAAGGGTGTAACGATTCAGCATCAGTCTTTAGCCAGTTATGCCAAGATTGCTTGTTTAGAGTATGGACTACAAGCAAGCGATAGGGTGCTGCAATTTGCTTCCATCAGCTTTGATGCCGCTGCCGAAGAAATCTTTCCCTGTCTGATCTGCGGTGCTACTCTCATACTGCGTACAGATGAGACGATCAGTTCGATGCCTCAATTTTTACAACATTGCCGTGATTGGGAGATAACAGTCTTAGATTTGCCTACGGCCTTTTGGCATCAACTAACTGCTGAATTAGCAACAATAAATTTGGTGCTTCCTGATACTCTGCGATTAGTAATTATTGGGGGTGAAAGAGCCGATAGAAAACACCTGACAACATGGCAGGAGCGAGTAGGTCAACGGGTACGCCTTGTCAACACTTATGGCCCTACAGAAACAACAATTGTGGCCACAGTCTGTGACATATCAGTATCGCCGGCTGATGAAGTACCCATTGGTAAAGCCATTCCCCAAGTTGAAACCTACGTCCTCGATCCCGGACTGCAACTCGTGCCTGTAGGAACTCCTGGCGAATTGTATATTGGGGGTGTTGGTGTTGCTAGGGGTTATTTGGAGCGATCGGACTTAACAGCAGCAAAGTTTATTCCTAATCCCTACAGTTCAAAACCTGGGGAGCGTCTTTACAAAACAGGCGATTTAGTTCGCTACCTCAGGGATGGTAACCTGGAATTTGTTGGACGTAGCGATCGCCAAATCAAAATTCGGGGTTTTCGCATTGAATTAGGAGAAATAGAAGCCTTACTGAATCAACACCCGGCTGTTCGAGAAGCTGTGGTTGTTGCTCATAACGATGATTCAGACCACCAGCGCTTGATTGCTTATGTAGTCGGGCAGTATCAGCTAGAAACACTAGAGGCCTTAGACACTCAACAAACCTTAGAGTGGCAAACTGTCTTTGATAGCCTCTATAAAAAGTTTGATAGTACTCAAAATTCCGGCTTCTATATTAAAGGTTGGGAAAGTAGCTACACAGGAGCATCGATTCCAGACGAACAAGTGCGCGAGTGGATGGAGCAAACCACCGGGCGCATCTTAGGTTTGCAGCCCAGGCGGGTTTTAGAAATAGGTTGTGGTGGTAGCGGCCTGATGCTTTTCAACATTGCCCCTCATTGCCAGCAGTACTGGGCAACAGACCCCTCAGAAAATGCCCTGCAAATCCTCCAACAGCAGTTAGATACTTTAGAACAGCCATTAACAGGAGTCACACTCAGCCAAAGAAGTGCTACAGATTTTGATGATCTGGCAGAGAATAGCTTTGATAGCGTGTTAATTGTCTCTGTGGCTCAGTACTTCCCAAGCATTGATTATTTGCTCCAGGTTTTGGAGAAAGCAGTCAAAGCTGTAGAACCAGGCGGCTTCATTTTTCTGGGAGATGTTCGCAGTCTGCCCTTATTAGAAGCATTCCACGCTTCAGTTCAACTTTATCGGGCACCAGAGACTCTTTCTAGAGAAAGCTTGCAACAGCGCGTCCATAAACAGTTGTTTGAGGAAAAACAATTAGTCATCGATCCCGCTTTCTTTACTGCTCTCAAACAGCATCTACCTAAAATTAGTCATGTTGATATTTTACTAGAGCGCGGTTGCTCCCAGAATGAACTAACTAAATTCCGTTACGACGTGATTCTGCATGTGGACAATAAACCACTTCTAACGGCGGAGATCCCTTCGTTGGATTGGAATAAGGAAAAGGTAACCGTTTCTGATGTCCGCCAAATGCTCGAAGAAACTGCACCCCAATTTTTAAGTCTTGCCCATGTACCGAATGCTCGCGTCATTGCAGATATTCAGATTGTGCAGTGGTTAACAAATAATGAGCCACCGGAAACTGTAGGTGAGATGAAACAGGTCTTAAACTCCTTTGCAGGTCGTGGCTTAGAGCCAGAAGCATTCTGGGCATTAGAAAAAGACCTACCTTATTCAGTTCATATTACTTGGAATAGTGTAGGCAGCTATGACGTTATCTTCAAACGTTCTACGCCTAATGTTGCACAGTGTTTTTCCTTACCTAATGCTCTTCTACCTTCATTGTCCCGTCCTTGGCGCGACTATGCTAATACTCCCTGGCAAGGAAGTTTAGCTCGTGAAAGAGTGCCTCAACTCCGAGATTTTCTCAGAGAAAAACTACCTGAATACATGGTGCCAACAGCTTTTATCTTCTTAGACGCACTTCCTTTAACCCCCAATGGCAAAGTCAATCGTCGCGCCTTACCGTTACCAGAGAGTTACTCTACCCAAAACAACCTCTATGTAGCTCCTGAAACAGAGTTAGAAGAGACCATTGCTAGTACATGGCAAACAGTACTTGGTATCGAGAAAGTTAGTATTAACGATAATTTCTTCGATCTGGGCGGACATTCTTTACTGATCTCTCAGGTAAACGCACAACTACGAGAACAGTTGCAACGTGATATATCAGTCGTAGAAATGTTTCAATATCCTACCATCAGTTTGTTAGCAAAACATCTTAGTCAAGAGCAACAAGAGCAACCTTCTTTTCAAGAGCTTCGTAATCGCTCTGAAAAGCAAAAATTGGCTTTAAATCGACAAAAACAAATTTATAACTCACGTAAATAGACTATCAATAAAAATGGTTATTTTAAACGATTTAAAACGTTAATAAAATGATGATATCAGAATTCTTAAAAAGTAGTAGCCGAAATATTATATTTAATGACACTGGGCAAGATATTCTGCAATTACCAGTATCAAAAGTTTTAGAAAATTTCAAACTATCTGGTATGCTTCTTTTTCGAGGATTTGATGTTAACTATGGACAAATGAAAGTATTTGCTAAACAATTTAGTTCTACATTCATGGGTCAATACAGTAGACCGATTGTTGATTTAAACAATCAGTTTATCACCTTAGTAGATTCAGGAATGCATTATATTCCTCCCCATTGTGAAAATGCTAATTCTCCTTTTAGACCTGATGTAGTTTGGTTTTGTTGTGCTGTGCCAGCAGCAGAAGGTGGTGAAACTTTATTTTGGGATGGTGTTGAAGTATGGAAAGCAATGAGTGAAGAATTGAGACAATTATTCCTTTCCCAAAAAATTCGCTATGTCCAAAAATTTCTTGCTTCTCATTGGCAGCAATTTTTAGGGGAAAGTGCTACGATAAATGATGTCAAAAAAACATTAGAATCTATCGAAGGTTTAAGTTACAAAATCAATCAAGATGACTCAATTATCTTAGAATACGTTTGCTCTGGTGTCATCAAAACAAAGTATGGTCATCAAGATGCATTTGCTAATAGCATAATTTCGGAATACAGAAATCCTAGAGGAATCGTAACTTTTGCAGATGGCTCTGCAATTCCTGTAAAAATTATCAATGAAATCCAGAAAATCATGGATAATTTGACTGGTTTTATTCCCTGGATGTCTGGAGATTTGGTGATGATTGATAATTCCAGATTTTTACATGGGCGAAAATCTTTTAATGATAAGCGCCGGAGAATTGTGACTTTACTTAGTGATATTAAAGGAAGTTATGAGGCAATACGGTTCAGTTAAGGCTAAAACTCTTGGTCAAAGTCAATTTTTTTGAACGAACCGCAAAGAACGCAAAGGACACAAAGAGAAGAAAGAAAGAAAGAAAGAAAGGCTTAACTGAACTGTATTGAGTTATGAGGAACGAACCGCAGAGAACGCAGAGGACACGGAGGAATAAGAGTTTAAGAGTTTTTTGTCTAAGCTCTAGGTAATTTTATAATTTTTAGAAGTGCTGACTAAGGAAAAATAAAGTGATGAGTAGGGTAGAAACGAGTGAATCAATAGAAGGGGTAGCTATTATTGGTATGGCGGGGCGTTTTCCTGGTGCGAAAAATATTGCAGAATTTTGGCATAATTTACAATTTGGTGTGGAATCTATCTCTATTTTTACGGATGAGGAGTTAGTATCTGGTGGAATTAATTCAGCGTTACTCAATGATAAAAATTATATAAAATCAGGCTCTATATTAGAAGATATTGAATTATTTGATGCGGCATTTTTTGATTTTAATCCTAAGGAAGCTGAAACGACTGACCCACAACACCGTGTGTTTCTAGAATGTGCTTGGGAGGCTCTAGAAAATGCTGGTTATGACTCCACTAGATGTGAAAGTCGGATTGGGGTTTATGCAGGGGCAAGCCAAAATAACTATTTATCCTTCAATTTATATACTGATAGTGTTGGTTCGGCAAAATGCTATCAAACTTCTATTGGCAATGAAAAAGATTTTCTCACTACTCGTGTATCTTACAAATTAAATCTTACCGGGCCGAGTTTAACGGTTCAAACAGCTTGTTCTACTTCATTAGTTGCGGTTTCCCTTGCTTGTCAAAGCTTGTTGAATTATCAATGTGATATGGCTTTGGCGGGAGGAGTCTCTATTAATGTTCCACAAAAAACTGGTTATTTACATGAACCAGGGGGAACTTTATCCCCAGATGGTCACTGCTATGCTTTTGATGCCAAGGCGCAGGGTATTACTATTGGTAATGGTGTAGGAATTGTTGTCCTCAAGCGACTGAGTGAAGCGATCGCAGATGGTGATTGCATTCATGCTGTAATTAAAGGTGCAGCTATTAATAATGATGGTTCTGCGAAAGTCGGCTTTACAGCGCCTAGTGTAGATGGTCAAGCAGAGGCGATCGCCGAAGCAATGATGCTTGCCTCAGTTGAACCTGATACAATCAGCTACATTGAGGCTCACGGTACTGGCACACCTATAGGCGACCCCATTGAGATAGCTGCACTCACTCAAGTTTTTCGCGCCGGTACCGATAAAAAGGGTTTCTGTGCCATTGGTTCTGTGAAAACCAATATCGGTCACCTCGATGCTACCGCCGGAGTTGCAGGGTTAATCAAAACTGTTCTCGCCCTCCAACACAAGCAAATACCACCTAGCTTAAATTTTCACCAACCCAACCCACAAATTGATTTTGCCAATAGTCCGTTTTACGTAAATACAAAACTGACTGAATGGAAAGAAGGAATAACCCCTCGCCGTGCTGGTGTCAGTTCTTTGGGTATGGGTGGCACTAATGCCCATGTAATTCTTGAAGAAGCGCCTGTTTCTAAAGCAAGAAACCAGGGAAGAAAGTATCAATTGTTGGTACTTTCTGCCAAAACAAACTCTGCTTTAGAGACGGCAACTAAAAATTTGGTTAATCATCTGCAACAGCACTCAGAAATTAACTTTGCAGATTTGGCTTATACGCTGCAAGTCGGTCGCAGGCAGTTTAATCATCGTCGGATATTAGTATGTGAAAATAGTCAAGATGCACTGAGCGCATTTCAAGAGCAAGTTTCCCAAAGAGTTTTTACAGACTTCCAACAAAGTACCCATCCTACTATTGCCTTTATGTTTCCTGGGCAGGGCGCTCAGTACGTGAATATGGGTAAAGAAGTTTACCAGAATGAGGCAATATTCCGCGAAGAAGTAGACCGTTGTTGCTCAATTTTAAAACCTCACTTGGGAATAGATTTGCGTTCATTACTTTATCCTGAGGAAAGTGAAATTGAAGCGACGACAGAGAAATTAAAACAGACTGATATCGCTCAGCCGGCACTATTTGTAATTGAATATGCTTTGGCTCAGTTGTGGATATCCTGGGGTATTTCTCCTAGTGCAATGATTGGTCATAGTATCGGGGAATATGTAGCAGCATCTCTGGCAAATGTGATGTCTCTTGAGGATGCTTTAGCTTTGGTTGCTATCCGTGGACGATTAATGCAACAAATGCCACCAGGAGCTATGCTTGCGGTTTCATTACCAGAAGCACAAGTTATCAGTTTACTCAATACAAATTTATCTTTAGCTGCCATCAATGCTCCTGGTTATTGTGTAGTTTCGGGAACTCATGCAGCTGTATATGCACTCCAAGAAAAACTGACAGCTAAAGGTATAGAATATCGTCGTCTACATACTTCCCATGCCTTCCATTCTCAAATGATGGAACCAGTGAAGGAGCGATTCATTCAGGAAGTTAAAAAAATTAAATTAAATTCTCCCCAAATTCCTTTTATATCAAATGTTACGGGAACTTGGATTACAGCAGAACAAGCTATAGATGCAAATTATTGGGCGGGGCATTTACGGCAAACAGTTAACTTTAGTGGTGGAGTTTCCCAATTATTACGAGAAAAAAATCGTATTTTGTTAGAAGTCGGGCCAGGGCGGACTTTATCTACCTTTGCTAAAAAAAGCGCTCCTGCTACTGGGGAAATAGTATTAACTTCATTACGTCATCCGCAAGAACAAAAATCAGATGTTGCCTTTTTATTAAACACATTAGGCCGTCTTTGGTTAGCTGGAGTTGACATAAATTGGTCTGGTTTTTATGCTAATGAATTTCCTTCCCGAATCCCCTTGCCAACTTATCCTTTTGAGCGCCAACGTTATTGGATTGAACGTGATAAAACTTCCAATGATTTGGTTGAAGCAAATCACAAAAAGCCAAAAATTTCAGACTGGTTTTATGCTCCTGCGTGGAAACAAGCGATTTTATCTTCAAGTGTCAAATCAGGGGAAAGAGTAGATAAAAAATTATGTTGGTTAATTTTTGGAGATACAGATAAGTTCGCCAGACAAATCGCCCAACGCCTGGAAAGTAGCGGACATGATGTTATTACTGTAGAGGCAAAAGAACAGTTTCATCAAATTAGCGATCGCCAATTTAATCTTAATCCCCAGCAGCCAGAAGATTATGATACTTTATTAACACAATTACAAGTGTTAGGTAAAATTCCCGACAGAATTATTCATTTGTGGAGTATCACAGCAGACGAACAGACACAACCAAGAATAGAGTATTTTGAAAATTGCCAAAATCTGGGTTTTTATAGTTTATTATTTCTGGCACAGTCTCTTGAAAAACAGGATATTACTCAACCAATAAAGATTTTTGTCATCACAAACAATATACACGACGTGACGGGTGTTGAGAGCTTAAATCCAGAACAGGCAACTGTATTAGGAATGTGTAAAGTCATTCCCCAAGAGTATGCAAATATTAGTTGTCGGAGTATAGATGTCGGTAGGATTGAAGAGAATATAGACCAACTAATAACGGAGGTATGCCACGAATCATCGGATTTGGTAATCGCTTACCGCAGACATCATCGTTGGATACAGACTTTTGAGGCAATTCCTGGGGATGATTCTACATTCAACTTGGATTGTACTCTCAAAGAATCTGGTGTATACTTAATTACTGGTGGTTTGGGTGGTATAGGTCTTGAACTGGCTGAATATCTAGCAAAAACAGTAAAAGCAAAGCTGATTTTGATCGGAAGATCGTTTCTTCCCCAGCGCGAGGAATGGCAACAATGGCTAAAAACTCATGGTGAGACAGATGAGGTAAGCCGGAAGATATTGAAAATCGAGGAACTTGAAAAACTGGGTGCAGAGGTGATTGCAGAAAGCGCTGATGTTGCCAATGAAGCGCAAATGCAAGCAGTAATTATTCAAAGTGGCGATCGCTTTGGTAAAATTAACGGAGTTATCCATGCAGCAGGCATCAAATTATTTGGAACTATTCGAGAAATAAATCGCAGTGAATGTGAAAAGCAACTACAAGCAAATGGTCGGGGACTGTTTGTTTTAGAAAAAGTTTTACAAGGGATAGAACTTGATTTTTGTATATTGATATCTTCTTTATCATCAATGTTGGGTGCTTTAGGCATGGCAGCTTACCCAGCAGCCCATCTATTTACTGATGCCTTTGTTTATAAACATAATCAGACAAACTCGACACCTTGGATAAGTGTAAATTGGGATAACTGGCTCACCAATCAATTAGCTGGAGAATTAGCTGGTAAAGAAGAAACTGCGAATGACGTATTCATGACAGCTAGCGAAGGAATAGAAGTATTTAAAGGTGTCTTAACTCTGAAAAATCTAACTCAAGTAGTTGTTTCAACGACTAATTTACCAGCTAGAATCAAACGTTGGGTTGGGCATGAATCATTAAAAAATACCAAATCTTTGCTGCCGGAAAATTCCCAATCGCTCCACTCCAGACCAAAGTTACACAATATATATGTTGCTCCTAAAAATGAAACAGAGCAAATCATTGCTAACATTTGGCAAGAAGTTTTGGGATTTGAACAAGTAGGTATATACGATAACTTTTTGGAGTTAGGAGGAGATTCTCTTCTCAGTATTCAAGTTACAGCTAGGGCAAATAAAGCGGGGTTACGTCTTAATAATCAACATTTATTTGAATACCCAACAGTTGCAGAATTAGCAGAAGTTGCAACCAGAACTCAGAATGTTTTGAGCGAACAAGGATTAATACAGGGAGAACTCCCTTTAACACCTATCCAACACTGGTTTTTTGAACAAAATTTAGTCGATAAACATCATTGGAACCAAGCTATTTTACTAGAAGTACAACAACCTATTGTTCCAGGCTTACTAGCTCAGGCAATAGAATATTTGCTCAGACATCATGATGCTTTGCGTTTACGTTACATCGAAAATGAATCTGGCGTCCAGCAGATTAATACCCTTCCTGATGAATTTGTGCCCTTTGTGCAAATAGATTTGTCAGCAGTACCAGATTTATTGCAAGAATCTGCTTTTGAATCAGCGGCTAATGAGTTGCAAGCATCTCTGAATCTTTTATCAGGTCCAATTTTACAGGTTGCTCTTTTTGACTTGGGGACACAGCAACCTCAAAGATTACTATTTGTGATTCATCATTTAGCAGTTGATATTGGCTCTTGGCGAATTTTACTTGATGATTTAGAAACAGCATACCAACAATTAAATGAAGGCAAGGCTATTAAATTACCAGCCAAAACAACCTCCTTCAAACAATGGGCAGAACGGTTAATTAAATATGCTAAATCAACTGAATTGCAATGGGAAGAAGTTTATTGGTTGTCAGCTTCTCGTGAGTCGGTATCACCGTTACCCGTAGATTATCCACAAGGCGCGAACACTGTAGCATCAGCAGAGACTATATCAATAACATTAAGTGTTGCAGAAACCCAAACACTACTAGAAGAAGTGACAGTAGCCTATCGAGTTCAAATGGAGGAAATTTTACTATTTGCCTTAAGACAAGTAATTAGTAAATGGACTGGAACAGAATCACTGTTAGTTGATTTAGAAGGAAATGGTAGGGAGGTAATTTTTGATGATATAGACGTAAGTCGGACTGTAGGTTGGTTTACTAATATTGCTCCTGCATTTTTGGATTTAGAGGAAACTTATCAGCCAGGAGAAGCATTGAAATTAGTCAAAGAGCAACTACGTAATTTTCCAAATCAAGGTCTTGGTTATGGTGTGCTGCGATATTTGAGTGATGACTTAATAATTACTGAAAAAATACGTTTGTTACAACCAGCGGAAATCATTTTTCTCTACCTTGGTAACTTAGAAGAAACCTTACCAAAATCTCCTTTGTGGAAGCTATCTCAAAAATCTTGCGGAGATGTTGTTAGTTTGCAAGGAAAGCGCAGCCATCTGTTAGAAATTAATGGTTTGATTGCTGATAATAAGTTAAAAGTAGATTGGACTTATAGCAAAAATATGCATCGAACAGAGACAGTGAAACAATTGACTGAAGACTTTGTAGAAACTTTGCGATCGCTAATTAATAATTGTCAGTTTTCTGCATTAGAAAATTACACACCTTCTGACTTTGCAGAATTTAAATCTAGTCAATGGAGTCAGGATGATATTGATAGTATTTTGGCAAAAATTGATAACTCTTAAAGTTTGATTTGTACAAAAATCTACTCATTATTGATAGGAGCGATCGTAGTGAAGCAAGATACATATCCCAGAACAATTTTGCAAAACTTTTACCATAAGTTAATGCTATTTATACACCGTAAGGATTTAACTAAATTATTGCAGTTATATGACTGTAAATGGAATCCTCATTTGTTCGGTCAGCATTATCAATTTCATTTTGCACCTTTAAGAACTAAAAAATTAAAAATTTTAGAAATAGGTATAGGTGGTCTCGAAGTTGGCGTATCGGGTAGTTATGCTGATGACCCATATTCTGGTGGCGAATCTTTAAGAATGTGGAAGAACTATTTTACTAATAGTATGATTTATGGTATTGATATTGTAGATAAAACAGCTTTAGAGTCAGACAGAATTAAAATTTTTCAGGGAAGCCAAGATGATGAGGTTTTTTTGAAAAAGGTTATCGAACAAACAGGCAAATTAGACATCATTATTGATGATGGTAGTCATCACAATGACCATGTAATTAAAACATTCAAAGTTCTTTTTCCAGAACTCAATGATGGTGGAATTTATATAATTGAAGATACTCATACTTCTTATATACCTAGTTACGAAAATTGGTCTAAATTTTCTGATGATACCGAGCCTCCCGAATGGTCACAGTATGGGGGAAGCTTAGATTTATACGATCCGAAAACCATGATTAATTTTTTTAAAAGACTAGTTGATTGTTTAAGTCATCAGGAATTTTTCAATCCTGGGTATTTACCTAATTATTTTGATAAAAATATCGTTGGCATCCACTTTTATCGCAATCAAATTTTTATTTATAAAGGAAATAATACAGAATCAGGTAATGTGATGAAACATAATACATTAAGAGCGGAATATTTAGAAGAAATTGGTATAGATTCAGCGGAAAAATTAGGATTTAAATTTCCTATAATTGATGATCCTACAAAATAATTGAGAAAAAATAGAGTTTATTAGTACTTGATGAGATGAAAAGTATTGAAGATTTTTATCCACTTTCACCGATACAGCAGGGCATACTATTTCACAGTCTTTATGCCCCAGACTCAGCAGTTTATTGCGAAGTTTTCAGTTGTAATATCCAGGGAGAACTTAATATTTCAGCATTCAAGCAAGCTTGGGAGCAATTGCTAGAACGCCACCCAATTTTGCGAACATCTTTTGTTTGGGAAAGTTTAAAAGAACCTGCTCAGATTGTACATAAGCAAGTTAAATTTCCTTGGGACGAAGAAGATTGGTCTGGAATTGAAAGTATTACCCAACAAAAGCGTATCGAAACTTTATTAGCCGCAGAACAACAGCGAAGTTTTAATATTTCTCAAGCACCTTTGATGCACTTAACTCTAATTAAATTAACCAAAAATAACTATCAATTTATCTGGAGTCAACATCATTTGTTACTGGATGGATGGTCTTCATCTTTGGTTATGGATGAAGTTTTTGCGTTTTACAAAGCATTTAGCCAGAATCAAAATTTATCTTTAAAAAAACCTCGTGCTTACCGAGATTATATAGCTTGGCTGCAACAGCAGGATATTTCCAAAAGTGAGACTTTTTGGCGAAAGTATTTGCAAGAATTTACAGCAACTACTCCTTTGAGTGTAGACCATGCCTCTAGTAATTTATCTAATGAAAATAAACAATATAAACAACAAAATCTTAAACTATCAACCGCCGAAACATTAGCATTGGAGTCTTTTGCACGACAGCAACAGCTAACTTTAAATACTTTAATACAAGGTACATGGGCTATCCTTTTGAACCGTTACAGTGGAGAGAATGATGTTGTTTTTGGAACTGTTGTTTCTGGTCGGGGTGGTTTAGCCGGAACCGAATCAATGGTGGGGGTGTTAATCACCACTCTGCCAGTGCGAGTGTGTATAAATCCAGAAGAATCTGTTGTCTCTTGGTTAAAACAACTCCAAGTACAGCAAAATGAAACACGACAGTATGAGCAATGTCCATTAATCAAAATTCAAAAGTGCAGTGATATACCCGTTGGGCAACCTTTGTTTGAAAGTATAGTTAATTTTCAGAATTACCCAACAAATTTTTCTAAATTACAGGAAGTCAGTAACTTAAAAATATCTAATATTCGTAGTTTTATGCATCCTCATTATCCCCTCACTGTGTCAGTGAAGGTGGATTCGGAATTATTATTAGAAATTTTCTATGAAAGCTCTAGGTTTGAGTCAACTACAATTAAGCGGATGTTGGGGCACTTTTATACATTATTATTGGGTATGACAGCCAACCAACAACAGCGTGTTAAAGATTTGCCATTGCTGACTGCACAAGAACATCACCAATTATTGATAGATTGGAATAATACCCAAATTGATTATCCTCAAAAGTGCATTCATCAGTTATTTGAAGCGCAAGTAGAAAAAACACCTGATGCAATAGCAGTAATATTTGAAAATCAGCAATTAACTTATAGAGAACTGAACACAAAAGCAAATAAACTTGCACATTACTTGCAAGAATTGGGAGTAAAAGCAGAAGTTTTAGTGGGTATTTGTGTAGAGCGATCGCTGAATATGCTCATTGGATTATTAGCCATACTCAAAGCAGGTGGAGCATACATTCCACTAGATCCTAGTTATCCTAAAGAGCGATTAGGATTTATTTTAGAAGATGCTCAAGTGCCAGTATTGTTAACTCAAACATTCTTGTTAGAAGCAATACCGCAAAACAAAGCTAAAGTTGTTTGTTTGGATGCAGATTGGCAGAATATGGCACAACAAAGTCAGGAAAATTTATTTTCTGAACTAACTACTGATAGCCTAGCTTATGTCATCTATACCTCTGGTTCTACAGGCAAACCGAAAGGCGTACAAATTCCTCACAACGCTTTGAGTAACTTTTTGTACTCTATGCAGGAAACGCCAGGATTAACCCAAGACGATACCTTACTAGCAGTTACGACTTATTCTTTTGATATTGCTGCCTTAGAACTTTTTCTGCCAATTATAGTTGGTGGTCGTTTGGTAATTGCTAGTCGGGAAATAGCCTTGGACGGAATCCAACTATCAGCAAAACTGACAGACTCAAAAGTGACAGTCATGCAAGCCACACCAGCGACTTGGCAATTACTTTTAACAGCAGGCTGGAGTGGGAATCATCAATTAAAAATTCTCTGTGGTGGAGAAGCTTTACCTGGACACTTAGCCAATCAATTATTGCATCGGTGTGCCTCGCTGTGGAATATGTACGGCCCCACAGAAACCACTATTTGGTCAGCAGCATCTCAGATAGAAACTGACAGCAAAATTGTACCAATTAATCAGGCGATCGCTAATACGCAACTTTACATCCTAAATCAATACAACCAGTTAGTTCCTGTGGGTGTAGCAGGAGAATTACACATCGGTGGCGATGGACTTGCACGAGGCTATTTGAACCGTCCCGACTTAACAGCAGAGAAATTTATACCAAATCCATTTAGTGAAAAAGCTGCGCGTTTATATAAAACAGGAGATTTAGCCCGCTATCTATCAAATGGAGAAATAGAGTATATTGGTCGCATTGACCACCAAGTAAAAGTCCGTGGTTTTCGTATTGAACTAGGAGAAATTGAAGCACTCCTCATCAAACATTCCGCAGTCCGAGAAGCTGTAGTTGTAGTACAGAAAGATTTAGTAGATTCTCAACGAATAGTCGCTTATTTAGTCCCTCAAAGCGAACAAACATTAACAATTTCTGAACTGCGTAGCTTTTTGGAGTCAAAATTGCCAAGCTACATGCTGCCAACAAATTTTGTCATATTAGAGGCACTTCCATTAACACCTAATGGTAAAGTTGACCGTAAGGCGCTACCTGCACTTGATACAGTACCTCCAGAATTTGAGGAAAACTTTGTTGCACCTAGAACTGCTATTGAAAAACAGTTAGCGACAATTTGGATGGAAGTACTTGGCTTAGAAAATTTAGGAATAAACGATAACTTTTTTGAATTGGGCGGACACTCACTTTTAGCAACCCAAGTGATATCCCGCATTAATAAAAATCTTGATATCGAGTTACCAATACGCCGAATTTTTGAACTACCAACGATAGCAAAACTAGCCAAAAGCATCAATGATAAACAGCTAACCTTTAAATCATTGGCACCAATTGAACGAGTTTCACGAGAGATAGAATTGCCTTTATCTTTCGCTCAAAAAAGATTGTGGTTTCTAGAACAGTTGGAAAGGGGAAGTTCTACATATAATATGCCAGCTGCCGTTTACCTGAACGGACGTTTAGACATACATGCTTTAGAACAAACATTTAAAGAACTTTCACAGCACCAAGAAGTATTACGCACTAGTTTTAAAAAAGTAAATGGAAATCCTGTACAAGTAATTACTTCATCTGTTTCTATCTCTATCCCAATCATAGATTTAAGTGACATTTCACCAGAAAAACAATTTGTTAAGGTACAGCAATCAATTCTACAAGAAGCTCAACAACCTTTTGATTTAACTAAAAGTCCATTACTGCGAGTTAGTTTATTGCGCTTGGGTGAAGAATCTTATGTATTGGTGTTAGTAATGCATCATATTATTTCTGATGGCTGGTCAATTGGTGTACTTATTCGTGAATTATCTGCGCTTTATGCGGCTTTTAGCAAAAAAGAATCCTCTCTGCGAGACGCTACGCGAACACCTTTAGCAGAATTGCCAATTCAATACGCAGATTTCGCCTATTGGCAAAATCAGCGGTTGCAAGGAGAAGTGATGGAGAAACATTTATCTTATTGGAAACAGCAACTTGTTAACTTACCTGTCCTGGAATTACCTACCGACTATCCCCGTCCTGAAATCCAAACTTTTCGCGGCACTAGACAACATATAGAACTCTCAAAAGAACTTTGTGAGGAAATTAAAGCATTAAGCCGTAGTGAAGGAGTCACTTTATTTATGACTCTAGTGGCGGCATTTAAAACCTTAATGCATCAGTACACAAATCAAGATGATATTATTATCGGTACTGATGTTGCTAACCGCAATTTTCCAGAAACAGAGAATATTATTGGTTTTTTTGTTAATCAGTTAGTATTACGTACCAACCTGGGAGGAAATCCAACTTTTCAGGAATTATTAAAACGTGTTCGTGAGGTTACATTAGCTGCTTACGAACATCAAGATATGCCATTTGACCAATTAGTATTAGCCTTGAAGCCAGAACGAGATTTGAGCCGTACACCTTTGTTTCAATCTAAGTTTGTTCTACAAAATGCGCCAACCCTACCACTGGAACTCGAAGGCTTAAATTTGAAAATTGTCGAAGATATCGACAATGGCACAGCTAAGTTTGACTTACTACTTACTATGTGGGAAACTGAACAAGGCTTGAGTGGTAGTTTGGAATACAGCACAGACTTATTTAATGCTTCTGCGATCGCTAAATTTATTACAGATTATGAAATGATTTTGCGTGCCGTTGTTGCTCAACCTAATATTAGGTTTACAAACATAAAAGAAATACTGGCAACAGCAGATAAACAAAGACAAGAGGTAAAACAACAGGAATTTAAACAAGCCCGTAGCCAAAAATTTAAAGCATTTAAATCGCAACCTAAAGCTCAAGTAATTAACTTATCTCCACAAGAATTAATTACAAAATCTTTTTTGCAATCTGAAGGTAAACTACCTTTAGTTATTTCGCCTAAATTTAACAATTTAAATTTATCAATTTGGGTTGAGAAGAATCAAGAATTCATTATGAATAACTTGTTGAAATACGGAGGAATTTTATTTAGAGGTTTTGCTATTAATCAAAAAGAAGACTTTGAGCAATTCGTTAGCGCCGTATGTCCTCAATTAATGCCTTACGTAGAATCTTCCACACCTCGTACTAAATTAAGCGAAAAAGTTTATACATCTACCGAATTTCCTGCTGACCAAACCATTGCCTTACATAATGAGTCATCCTATGCCAATACCTATCCGATGAAGATATGGTTTTGTTGCATAGAACCTGCAAGCCAAGGAGGAGAAACTCCAATTGCTGATGTCAGAAAAGTATTTCAACGTATTCATCCTCGCATTAGAGAACGCTTTCAAGAAAAAGGGTGGATGTTAGTTCGCAACTATGGTAATGGATTTGGTTTACCTTGGCAAAAAGTCTATCACACAACAGACAAAGCTGTGATGGAAGAATATTGTCATAATGCTTGTATTGAAGTTGAGTGGAAAGATAATAATCGTTTAAGAACTCGTCAAGTTCGTCCAGCCATAGCACAACATCCGAAAACGGGTGAAATGGTTTGGTTTAATCATGTTGTTTTTTGGCATGTATCGAGTTTACAAACACAATTTAGAGAAAAATTTTTCAGCGAGTTTACAGAAGAAGATTTACCCCATAACACTTTTTACGGTGATGGTTCTCCCATTGAAGACTCAGTTATTGCAGAAATTCGTGAAGCTTATCAACAAGAAATGATTGTTTACCCTTGGCAAAAAGGGGATATATTAATGCTCGATAATATGTTGATAGCCCACGCACGTAATCCTTACTCTGGTTCCAGAAAAATTTTAACTGCAATGGGTGAGCCTTTTCAGCACTATTTTTAAATAAATATTCAGTCATCAAACGCATAGACTAAGCCATTTCTCCCTTCTCTCTGTGTCGCGCCAGTTGCTTCTCCTGTCGGAGACGCTGCGCGAACAAGTCGGGGAACCCGCCCAACGCCCTGGCTTCTCTGCGTCTCTGTGGTTCGTTAAAAAATTAACTGTATCATGAATAATCAAGTAATTCACGGGTTTCAACTTTCGCCACAACAAAAACATTTATGGCTACTACAACAAGATAAAAACAGCCTTACCTATCGTTCATTTTGTGCAGTAAAAATTACAGGTAATTTAAATATTGAAACGTTGAAAATTGCCTTAAAAACTATTATCAATAGACATCAAATTCTTTGCACTAGTTTTCGCTGCTTACCAGGAATGAATATTCCACTACAAGTAATTGAAAATTGCGGCGATTTGTTAATAAAAGAACATGATTTTAGAGCAATCCAGCCTGAAGAACAAAATAATGCTGTTGCATTACTGATTGAATCTGTCAAACAGCAAATTTTTGACTTAGAGAAATCATCATCATTACAGATATCTCTAGCTACTCTGTCTGAATCTAAGTATGTATTACTATTAAACTTACCTGCTTTATACGCAGATGCAACTTCACTTAATAATTTATTAGCAGAAATAAGTCGTGCTTACACTGGCAATTTGCATGAGGATGAACCAGTACAATACATCGTTTTTTCAGATTGGCAAAATGAATTAGTAGAATCGGAAGAAGCAGAAATTGGTAGAAAATATTGGCGGCAAAAAGATATTAAACATATTTTCAATTTGACACTGCCAAATGAAAATATATTGTCTGTTCAAACTGAATTTAAACCACAAATTTTCACTCAGATAATTCTGCCTAAACTCGCAGAAAAAATAAGTGCGATCGCCGAAAAATTAAATACTACTGAATCAACATTATTACTAACATGTTGGCAAATACTACTATGGCGTTTGACCAATATATCAAATATGGTTGTTGGTACTAATTGCGATGGTAGATCGGAAGAAGAACTCCAAAAAATGCTGGGACTACTTGCCAAATATGTACCAGTGGATTGCCATCTCCAAGGTAATTTAAAGTTTAGCGAAGCTTTAGAGCAAATTACTTTGACTCAAAATCAAGCATCTGAATGGCAAGATTGTTTTACTTGGGAATTAATTTCGGGATTAGATGATATACCTTTCTTGCCCTTCTGTTTTGACTTTCTAGAGCAAAGTTGTAAATTTGTGACTACAAATGCAGTCACATTTTCTCTACTACACCAATATGTTTGTTTTGACAGATTCAAAATAAAATTATCGTTTACACGTACAGAAAACTCTCTTCGCTCTGAGTGGCACTATGATTCAGAATTATTTCTACCAGAAGATATCGAACGTTTATCAGGACAGTTTTCTACTTTATTAGAAAGTGCAATTAATCATCCTTATGGATTACTAAGTGAATTAGAAATACTCAGCGATATTGAACAACAACAACTGTTGGTTGATTTTAATAATACACAAACTGCTTTTCCAGCAGATAAATGTTTTCATCAACTTTTTGCAGAACAAGTAGAACGTACACCAGATAACATTGCTGTTGTTTATAAAAACCAGCAATTTACTTACCAAGAATTAAATAATCGTGCTAACCAGCTAGCTCATTATCTACAACAATTAGGTGTGAAACCAGATGTAATGGTGGGGATTTGTATAGAGCGATCGCCTTTAATGTTAATTGCACTTTTAGGCATTTTAAAAGCAGGTGGTGCATACGTACCGATTGACCCTAACTATCCTTTAGAAAGAAAAGCTTTTATCCTAAATGATTCTCAAATGCCCGTCCTAGTAACTCAACAGCATTTAATAGCAGATTTATCTACAAATGAAATTAAAGTAATTGCTATAGATAGTGAGTTGCAAACTATAAATCAACAAAAAATTGATAACCCAATTACTACAACAATAGCATTAAATTTAGCATATATTATTTATACTTCTGGTTCTACTGGTAAACCCAAAGGCACTTTGATACCCCATCAAGGATTAGTTAATTACCTAAGTTGGGCTACTCAAAAATATGCAGTAGAAGAAGGAGTAGGAACTTTAGTCCACTCACCTCTTGGTTTTGACTTAACAATCACCAGTCTTTTATCACCTTTATTAGTTGGTCATACAGTAGAATTACTATCAGAAGAACAAGGTATTGAAACCCTTTCTCAAGCCTTAAAGAAAAGCTCGAATTTAAGTTTGGTAAAAATAACCCCAGCTCACTTGGATTTGCTGAAACAACAGTTATCCAAAGAAGAGATAGTAAATAAAACAAGAGCTTTTATTATTGGTGGAGAAAACTTATTAGCTGAAAGTGTCACTTTCTGGCAAGATGTAGCTCCAAATACGATATTAGTAAACGAATATGGCCCTACAGAAACGGTAGTAGGCTGCTGTATTTATCAAGTTCCAGTAGGGAAACATGTTTCAGGTTCCATACCCATTGGTAAACCGATCGCTAATACTCAGTTATACATTTTAGACCAATATTTGCAACCAGTACCAATGGGTGTAGCTGGTGAATTATATATTGGTGGGGTTGGATTGGCTAGGGGTTATTTAAATCAACCGGAATTAACAGCACTGAAATTTATACCGAATCCCTTTAGTAAACAAGAAGGCGATCGCCTTTATAAAACAGGTGATTTAGTCCGCTTTTTACCGAGTGGAGATATTGAGTATATCGGTAGAATTGATAACCAAATAAAAATCCGAGGTTTCCGTGTTGAATTAGGAGAAATTGAAGCAGTTATCAATCAACATCCATCAGTATCTGCAAGTGTAGCGATCGTTCAAGAGGATAAACCAGGAAATCAAAATTTAATAGCTTATATAACTCTTCACCCAAACAAAACACTAACAATTTCTGAACTGCGGCGCTTCTTACAAAATAAATTGCTTGACCATATGCTACCAACAGCCTTTATGATATTAGAAGCGTTTCCACTAACATCTAATGGCAAAGTAGACCGTCGAGCATTGCCAATACCAGATGCTCTGCGCCCAGAATTAGAGGTTGCTTATGTGGTACCACAAACTGAGGTGGAAAAGACGATAGCCTCTGTTTGGCAGAAAGCTTTGAATCTTGAAAAGATAGGCATTCACGATAATTTCTTTGAAATTGGCGGTCATTCATTACTTTTAGTTACGGTTCACAGCCAATTGCAGGAAATATTAAATGCAGAACTATCAACCCTTGATTTGTTTAGATATCCCACCATCAATTCTTTAGCAGAGTATTTAAGTTCGTCTGCAAATCAAACAGCATTTTTACAGGAAACTGATATCCAAACAGAGAAAATTTCAGCTGGTAAAGCGCAACAAAGAAAACGTTTGCAAAAAATAAAATCAGTTGAAAATAATTAAGGAATTTATAAATCATGAATATTCCAACTGAAACATACTCTACTAACGGTTCAGAAATCGCAATTATCGGATTAACAGGAAGATTTCCTGGAGCGAAAAATCTTGATGAATTTTGGCATAATCTGCAAAATGGTGTAGAATCAATTTCTTTTTTCAGTGACGAAGAACTGTTAGCATCAGGAGTAGAACCAGCACTTCTTAGTAATCCGAATTATGTGAAAGCCAATGCTGTTCTAGAAGATGCAGAACTTTTTGATGCTACCTTTTTTGGTTTTAATCCTAGAGATGCAGAAATAACTGATCCCCAACACCGGATTTTTTTAGAGTGTGCTTGGGAAGCATTAGAAAACGCAGGGTATAATTCTGAAACCTATAATGGTTCTATAGGTGTTTTTGCTAGTTCTAACTTAAGCGGTTATTTACTAAACATTTATTTTAATCAAAATATTAGAAACTCAATAGACGATCATCAACTAACAATTGCTGCCGATAAAGATTATCTAGCAACACGTACTTCTTACAAACTTAATTTAACAGGGCCTAGTTATGCAGTTCAAACAGCTTGCTCAAGCTCATTAGTAGCCGTACATTTAGCTTGCCAAAGTTTGCTCAACGGTGAATGTGATATTGCTTTAGTTGGCGGTGTTTCTATCGGCGCGTCAAGAAAAGCTGGCTATTTATATAAAGAGGGAGGTATTAAATCTCCTGACGGACATTGCCGTGCTTTTGATGCTAAAGCACAGGGAACTGTGAGTGGGGAAGGTGTAGGAATAGTTGTTTTAAAAAGATTAGAAGATACCTTAAATGATGGAGATTTGATTCATGCTGTGATTAAAGGTTCTGCTATTAATAATGACGGTTCAAATAAAGTTAGCTACACAGCACCTCGCATAGAAGGTCAAGCTAAAGTTATCAAAACTGCTCAAATTATTGCAGAAGTAGAACCAGAAACAATCACTTATATTGAAGCTCACGGAACAGGAACTTCCTTAGGAGATCCGATTGAAATTGCTGCGCTAACTCAAGCATTCCAAACTAGTAAAAAAAATAAAAATTTCTGTGGAATTGGTTCTTTAAAAACAAATATTGGTCACTTAGATGCAGCTGCTGGTGTTGCAGGTTTAATTAAAACAGTTTTAGCTCTTAAACATAAACAAATTCCTCCCAGCTTGCATTTTGAGGAACCAAATCCTCAAATTAATTTTGCCAATAGCCCTTTTTATGTCAACAATAAACTTTCTGAATGGAAAGCAGACAAACATCCTAGACGTGCAGGAGTTAGTTCTTTTGGGATTGGTGGTACTAATGCCCATATAATATTAGAAGAAGCTCCAGTTTTTACAATCAAAGAAAGTATTTCTCGCCCCTGGCATCTGTTGGCTATCTCTGCCAAAACTCCGACAGCTTTGGAATCTGCTACAACTAATCTTGCTAATTATTTAGCACAGCATCCTGAAATTAATCTTGCTGATATAGCTTATACCTTGCAAGTTGGTCGCCGAAAATTTAACCATCGTCGAGTATTATTATGTCGGGATATTTCAGATGCTATAAAAATATTAACAACACAAAATAATCAAGGAGTTTTGAATAATTGTTCAGAAACCCGTAACCATCCCATTGTATTTATGTTTCCTGGACAGGGAGCGCAGTATGTAAATATGGGACGGGAATTATATGAAACCGAATTAATTTTTCGGCAAGAAATTGATAAGTGTTGTGAATTACTGAAACCACATTTAAAGTTAAACATTAAAGATATATTTTATCCCCAAAAATTAGAAACTACAGAAGACAAACTCCAACAAACTTCCTTAACCCAACCTGCATTATTTGTAATTGAATATGCCCTTGCTAAACTTTGGATGGCGTGGGGTGTGCATCCGCAAGCCATGATTGGCCACAGCATTGGCGAGTATGTAGCGGCTTGTATTTCGGGTGTTTTTTCTTTAGAAGAAGCACTGACTTTAGTCGCTCTTCGGGGGCAATTGATGCAAAAACTCGAATCTGGGTCGATGCTTTCTGTTTCTATTTCTGCTGAAGAAATACAACCAATGTTGGGTTCAGAACTTTCTTTAGCAGCTAGCAATGCACCGTTTCTTTGTGTGGTTTCAGGTGCTACAAAAGCGATAGAAACATTACAAAATCATTTGAATGAGCAAGGTATAGATTGTCGCCGTCTGCATACATCTCATGCTTTTCATTCCCAAATGATGGAGCCGATTTTAGAACCATTTGTGCGACATGTTAGAAAAGTTAACCTGAAATCCCCTCAAATTGCTTTTGTATCTAATTTTACCGGAAGTTGGATTACAGCAGAGCAGGCAACTGACCCTGAATACTGGGCTAAACATTTACGGCAACCAGTATTGTTTAAGGAAGGAATCGCCGAACTCGTGCAACAACCAGAGCGAATATTTTTAGAAGTCGGTCCAGGACGCACATTAACTACCCTAGCTAAACGACAGTTAGCTTCACAAACTGTGGTACTAACTTCGCTGCGACATTCCCAAGAGCAAGTTTCTGATGTGGCATTTTTACTCAATACTCTCTCTCGGCTTTGGTTAACAGGATTGCCAATAAATTGGGCAGGCTTTTATGCTCACGAACAACGCAGACATATTCCTTTGCCTACCTATCCTTTTGAGCGTCAACGTTATTGGATTGAGGCTGATTATGAAGCTGCATTATCAACAATATCGCCAAAATCATTAGATAAAAAACCAAATATTGCCGATTGGTTTTATATGCCAATCTGGAAACAATCTCCACCAATTGGATTGTTTCAATCGGCTGAAAAAAATACCTGCTGGTTAATTTTCATTGATGATTATGGAATTGGAAATGCAGTTGCTAAAGGACTGGAACAGCAAAGCAAAAATATTATCATAGTTAGGATTGCAGATGAATTTACTCAGATAGATAAATATACATATACTATTAACCCTCAGCAAAAAAATGACTACGATGCTTTGTTTGAAGAACTCCGAAAAGAGAATTTGATTCCAAATGCGATCGCTCACTTTTGGAGCATTACACCAAATGATATTTTACCCACTTTTGAAAATTGCCAGAATCTCGGCTTTTGGAGTGTGTTGTATTTGACCCAAGCATTAGGAAAGCACAATATCAGCGATTCTCTGAAGTTAAGGGTTGTAACCAATAATGTATATAATGTCATCGGTGACGAAAAGTTATCCCCAGAGAAGGCAACGATATTGGGGGCTTGTAAGGTAATTCCCAAGGAATATCCAAACATTAATTCCTGTCTGATTGATGTTGTAATTCCTGCTGCTAAAATCTCACTAACACCAAAGTTTGTAGACTATCTAATTACCGAACTAACAACCCAACAACCCGAAAATCTAGTTGCTTATCGTGGATCTCATCGCTGGATTGAAACTTTTGAAAATGTCTGTTTAGATGAAAATATCCCACGTAAAATTAAATTAAAAAAAGCAGGAGTTTACTTAATTACTGGTGGACTTGGCGGTATAGGTTTGGTACTGGCGGAACATTTAGCGAAGACAGTACAAGCTAAGTTAATTTTAATTGGTAGGAAGGGATTACCAGAGCGATCGCAGTGGCAGCAATGGCTAGAAACTCATGATAATCAAGATAGTGTTAGCCGCAAGATCCAAACAATGCTGGCACTGGAAAAATTGGGGTCAGAAGTTGAGGTTAAAACTGCCGATGTCGCCAGCTACGAAGAAATGCAGGTAGCCATTTCTGAAGCTTTAGAAAAATTTGGTCAAATCAATGGTGTCATCCATGCAGCCGGTATTGCTGGCGGTGGGATGATTCAACTCAAAACAGAGGATATAGCAAACAGTGTCTTAGCACCAAAAGTCAAGGGTACATTAGTATTAGAGCAGATTTTAAACTTAAAAAATATTACTTTAGATTTCTTGGTGCTTTGCTCATCTCAAAGTTCTATCTTGAGTGAATTTGGACAAGTAGATTATTGTGCCGCTAATGCATTTCTGGACGTTTATGCAAATTATCGTACTTCCCAATCTGACGAATTTACAGTAGCAATCAACTGGGATACTTGGCAAGAAGTAGGGATGGCAGTAGAGACAACACTGCCGGAGCAATTAAAACTGCAACGTGAAGAAGAAATCAAAAAAGGAATACTACCTCAAGAAGGTGCTGAAGCTTTTAATCGCATTTTATTAAGTAGTTTACCTCGTGTTATTGTTTCAACTAAAGACTTTAAAAAAGTAATTGAACAAAACAATTCTTTCAGTTATCTAGACCAAGATTTAGGGCTTTTATCAGACACATCAAAAACAAATCTTGCCCAACTCAGCCATCCACGTCCAAACTTGGCAAATGCTTATGTTGCTCCTCGTCACGAAGTTGAGCAAACCTTAGCTAATATTTGGCAACAATTTTTAGGAATTGAAAAGGTCGGTATTTATGACAATTTTTTTGAGTTGGCAGGAGATTCAATTATTACAATTCAAATTGTTGCCAAGGCTAATCAATTAGGTTTAAAGCTAACTTCTCAACAAATGTTTTTGCACCAGACTATTGCTGAATTAGCAACAGCAGCAGGTTTAATTGAAAATAACCAAATCAAAAATCATACCAGAACTGGAGAAATCGATCTTACACCTATCCAGCATCGATTAGTTGCTGAAAATCAGTCGAATGAACATTCCTTGAACCAGTCTTTACTCCTCGAAATACAACAAAGATGCAATCCTGAAATATTAGAGCAGGCTGTAAGATATGTAATTGAATATCACGATGTTTTTCATCTGCATTTTATTCAAGAAATATCTGGTTTGCAGCAAATTGAAGCTCAGAATAATGATATAATAATATACGAGTATGTGGACTTGTCTTCAATTTCAGAACATGAGCAAAAACATGCTTTAGAGTCTGCAATTACAGAACTACAAAGCAGCTTTCACTTAAACGAAAGTCCGCTGGTAAAAGTTGCTTTTATTAAATTGCAATCGCCACATAATAGCTACTTACTAATTAGTATCCACCATCTTTTAGTAGATGCTGTTTCTTGGCAGATTTTGCTAGAAGATTTACAAACAGCTTATCAGCAACTCAGTCAAGATAAAGCAATATATTTATCTGATAAAACCACTTCGTTCAAGCAGTGGGCAGAGTGTGTCCAAGAGTATGCTCAGGCTTCAGAAATGATGCAGGAACAAGACTACTGGTTAGCAAAAGCTCAAATACCTTTTTACAGCTTACCTGTTGACTTTTCTGGGGATGAAAAAACAGTAGCTAACGCTGATATCGTATCAATTTCTCTAGATAAAAAAGCAACCCAAGCCTTATTAAACAATGTCAATAAGGCTTATAACACCCAAATAAATGATGTTCTACTAACAGCTTTGGTGCAAGCCTTTGCAAAGTGGACAGGAAAGCGGCAACTATGGGTAGATGTTGAAGATAATGGTCGAGATATCATCTTTAAAGATTTCAAGGATGTATGCTTCTCTCGTACAGTTGGTTTATTGACAACACGCTTTCCAGTAATTTTAGATATCACAGAAGCTGGTGATTTAGGAAGTGCGTTGATAGCAATAAAAGAGTTTTTACGTAGTATTCCAAATAAAGGTATTGGATACGATATACTGCGCTATATAATCAGCGATCCAGAAATAAATTCCAAGTTCAAATATTTTCCCCAACCGCAGGTAAGTTTTAATTACTTAGGTAATTTTGGCTCTGTCATATCGCAGTCATCTTTATTTGATTTAACTAGTCAGTCTTTTAAACTCAGTCAAGATGCAAGTGCAAATCGATTTTATTTACTAGAAACCAACGGAATTATTATCCAAGATAAACTGCAACTTAATTGGATTTATAGCACAGCAGTTCATCGCCGAGAAACAATTGAAAATTTAGCCACTAGCTTCATTGCAGCTATACGAAGCATCATTGACCACTGTGAGTCATTGTCATCAGAAAAATATACACCCTCTGACTTTCCCAGAGCTAACTTGAGCCAACAAGGTCTAGATAAATTTCTGGCAAAAATTAACCGATTAGGTGAGAAAAAAGCACAATGAAACCAGAAAATGTAGAGGATATATATGAGCTTACACCCGTCCAAAAGGGAATGCTTTTCCACTGTTTGTATGCAAGAGAGTCAGCATTATATTTCTTTCACCATACCTTAACTTTACATGGTCATCCAAATATAGAAGCTTTTGAACAAGCATGGCAGCAAGTTGTAGATAGACATACAATTTTGCGTACAGGTTTTTATTGGGAAGACATTGATAATCCATTACAAGTTGTCTATAAACAAGTAAAAATTAGTCTAAATCAATATGATTGGCGTGGTATTGAGCAAGCAGAACAACAAGAGCGATTGAAAGGATTTTTAGAGAGCGATCGCCAATTATTTTTTGATTTTTCCCAACCATGTTTAATGCGTCTATCCTTAATTCGTCTTGCTGATAATTGCTATGAATTTATTTGGAGCAATCATCATATAATTATAGACGGATGGACAACTCCAATAATATTAGAAGAATGCTTACAGATTTACGCAGCACTTTGTGAATCCAAAGAAGCTAATTTACCGCCAGCCCGGCCTTTTAGGAATTATATCGACTGGTTACAGCAACAGAATATAGCTAAGACCGAAAGTTTTTGGCGGCAAGCACTACAAGGAGTAAAAGCACCAACTCCTCTAACTTATATAGAAAATAACCAATTACCTGACCAAAAAGAAAGGTATGATGAAGAAAAAATTCAATTATCAGAAGCAACTACAAAAGCACTTCTATCTTTTGCTGCAAAAAATCGTCTAACTCTTGCCACATTAGTTCATGGAATCTGGTCTATTCTCCTGGGTCGTTATACTTGTCGTGAGAACATTACCTATGGATGTACTGTTACAGGAAGACCAGTAGACTTAGCCGAAGTAGATTCAATGGTCGGTATGTTTATAAATACTTTACCAATTAATGTCAAGTTAAATACTGACCAACAAGTATTGTCATGGCTACAACATTTTCAGACCCAATTAGTAGAAGCACGTCATCATGAATATACTCCATTGACACAAATTCAAGGCTGGAGTGAAGTACCCCGAAATTTACCATTGTTTGAAACAATTGTTGTAGTTGAGAACCTTCCAGTCAGTCAATTTGTTAGAAACTGGAAAGGAAATATAGAATTTGAACCGACTGGAACTTATTACAGGAACAACTATCCGTTGAATTTAGTTATCTATCCAGAATCGGAAATTGTAGTGGCAATTTCATACAATGCTTCTAGATTTGATATTGCTACAATTACTGGGATAATTAGAGATTTTCAAGTACTCCTACAAGAAATAATCAATCATCCTGATGTTCCAATTAAGGAATTATCACTTTCCACGCCACAACAACATCAAATATCAACTGCTTTAGAAAAACAAGCTTCATTTAATTGGGAACTAGTTCTGACAGTTTAAGGGATTAAAGTATGATTGTTTCATCTGCAATAGAAAGAAGGTATAAACTCTCAAGTGATGAATTTAAGAATAATTATGTTGAACTAGGTAGACCAGTCATAATTTCCGGAGTAGTGTCTAACTGGAACAGCTTTGATAAATGGTCTTTAAAATACTTCAATAATTTATCTCCTGACCTAAAGATTTATGCGAAAAAATTTAGCAATAAAGAAATCGAGATATGTCGTTTGACAATGAGAGAATATATAGAATTAATAGAAAATTATGAAAAAGATGCTGAAAATTATCCTCTACCCCCATATTGCCATGATCTACCTTTATTTAGCTTAATACCTTCACTAATAGAAGATGTTAAACCATTTCCATTTGAATATTTACCAAAATGGTATTGGTACAAGTGGTGGCGTTACTGCCAATTTTTCTTAGGTTCTTCTAATAGTATTACACCCCTACATTTTGATTGCCTTCTAACTAACAATATTTTTTTTCAAATTGTCGGACGCAAACAATTTACTATCTTATTACCTGAAGATGCTAAATATTGTTATCGCCAAGGCTGGAGATGGTTTCTTGTTAATCCAGAGAATCCAGATTTTAATAAATATCCTGACTACAAAAACGCCAGACCGATTAAATTTATTGTCAATCCTGGAGAGATTTTATATATGCCTCCTGGAACGCTGCATCATGTTAGGAGTTTAGATATGTCGATTTCTTTTAATATCGATTGGCATACTCAAAAAAGTTCACTAACGGCTCTAGCAGCTATAAAAAAAGGAATGCCAGTTCCAAACTTATACTATAACTGGTTATTAACGATGGGCTTAGTATTTAAAGTACCTCCTCAGATAATTTTTAAATTCTATAAATCTTATCTTAATTATGTTTCCTAAAAAGAATAAGCTCCGTTTGTAATTCCAATACGAAAATCTCATGAACATATTTGAAAAGCGTGAATCTAACGTCAGAAGCTATTGCCATAATTTTCCGGATATCTTTCATAGAGCTAAAGGTTCTATAATTTATTCGGAATCAGGGAAAGAATATCTTGATTTTTTTGCAGGAGCAGGGGCTTTAAATTATGGACATAATCATGACTATATAAAACAAAAAGTTATTTCCTATTTAGATGCCGATGGAATTGCACACGGATTGGATATGTATACTTCGGCAAAAGAAAAGTTTTTAGCCAAGTTTGATGAGGTAGTACTCAGTTCCAAAAAACTAGATTATCGCATTCAATTTTGCGGCCCAACAGGAACAAATGCTGTGGAAGCTGCTTTAAAATTAGCCAGAAAAGTTAAGCAAAGACCGGGTATATTCTCATTCATGGGAGCATATCATGGAATGACTTTGGGCAGCCTATCAATTAGTGGTAATACCGGAATTCGAGCAGGTGCAATTGGGACATCAAGTAATGTAACATTTATACCTTATCCTTATGGATTCATGGAAAGTTTTGACACAATAGAATATATACAATCGGTTTTAAATGACATTAATTCTGGAATTGAAAAACCAGCAGCAATAATCTTTGAAACGGTGCAAGCGGAAGGTGGAGTTATTGTCGCTCCCACTGAATGGATGCAAAGATTAAGAAAGTTGTGTGATGAAAATGATATCTTATTAATCTGCGATGATATTCAAGTAGGCTGCGGTCGAACTGGGTCTTTCTTTTCTTTTGAAAGAGCAGACATCGTTCCCGATATGGTAGTACTCTCTAAATCAATTAGCGGGTATGGTTTTCCCATGTCACTATTATTAATTAAACCAGAGTTGGATATTTGGAAACCAGGTGAACATAATGGTACTTTTAGAGGTAATCAATTAGCATTTATCGGAGCAACAGCGGCTCTGGAGTATCGAGAAAGTTATGATTTTGAACAGGATGTGAAAGTTAAAGAGCTTTTTTTGAAAAATTTTCTCACTCAAGAAATAGCATCAATTAGTGAAAAAATCGCAATTCGGGGAATTGGAATGATTTGGGGAATTGATGTGAAAAATTTAGGCGATTGCAATTTATCTCAACGTATCACATCCCGCTGTTTTGAACTAGGATTAATCATTGAAAAAGCAGGCAGAAATGATAGCGTAATTAAAATTTTGCCACCTTTAGTAATTGATATGTCCAGTTTGCAAAAGGGTTGTTCAATTATTAAAACAGCCTTCGATGAATGTATATCAAAGTAGATTTACATACTAGCTAACTCGCCAAATAATTGATTATTAGGAAAAAATTATGGGTATACATCTACAATCAAATGACACATTCTCTGAAAAAATTTATTGGATAAACAAACTCTCAGGGGAACTACCAGAAACAAATTTGATGTTGGACTATGTAAGACCTTTATTTTCCAGTGGTAAGAAAAAATCTCTGAGCTTTGATTTATCAAATGATTTATCTCAAGCAATCATTAAACTTGCTAAAGGTTCTTACTTTTCAATCTATTTAATACTTGTATCTGCATTGAAGATATTGCTGCCAAAATATACGCGAAACAATGATGTTATTCTTGGCATACCAGTATATGAGAAAATTGCGACAGATGACGTAAATAGCAAAGTAATTCCTTTGCGTACCCAAGTCGCACCTGAGCTTTCATTCAAAGATTTTGTTTTACGAATTAAAGATGCTACCATAACCGCTTACAGTCATCATAACTATGATTTTAATCAATTAATTAATTTATTAGAAATACCAATAATTCCTAATCGATGCCCAATTTTTGATATAGTAGTTTTACTAGAAAATATTCATCAGAAAACAAAGTTAAATCAACTCAATAATGACATCACAATTTCTTTTACAGTTAACTGTGAAAATATTAGTGTTGATATAGAATATAGTGAATATCTGTTTCAATATGAAAATATAAAATTAATGAGCAGATATTATGTTAATGTTCTCGAAAGTTGTCTAAAAAACGTTAATGTTCAAATTTCTGATATTGTTTTCTTCAAAAAGTCTGAACAAGAAAATTTATTAAGAAATTATAATAACAATACTAAAGATTATCCACTTGAGCAAACAATAAATGAGTTATTTGAGAAGCAAGCATCTGAGACTCCAAACAATATAGCTGTCGTTCATGAACAAACAAAATTAACTTATCAAGAACTCAATCATCGAGCTAATCAGCTAGCTGCATTATTGCGGAAATTAGGAATTGGCAAAGGAGAGTTTATAGGCATTTTTAAAGACCGCGATATTAATTTTCTCATTGCTATCCTTGCTATATACAAAGCAGGTGGAGCTTATGTACCTATTGATAGTACTTACCCTGCGAATCGAATTAAGTATATGCTGTCTAATAGTGAAGTGAGGTTTTTATTCACAGATTCTTCGTTATTAAATATTTTGTCAGACTTAGTAGAAGATTGTTCACAATTATCATCTATTATTTGTTTAGATAGTTTGATCAATGATCAGACTGTGCTTGGCGATCGCCCTGGATTAAAGATATATAATAAATTAGATTTTGAACATTTACCTAATGATAATCTAAAATCTATTAATGATGCTACTGACCCAGCTTATATGCTCTATACTTCTGGGTCTACAGGATTACCAAAAGGGGCAATTGTCAGACATGATGGTGCAATTAATCATATTTATGCCCAATTCGATGAATTGCAGTTAACAGAAGAATTTTGTTTTCTTCAAAGCGCTCCTTCTTCGACAGATATTTCCGTATGGCAATTTTTAGCACCGCTTTTAATTGGTGGCAAGACAGTAATAGTAGATGTAGAAACTGTTGCGATTCCTGATAAACTACTTAAAGTACTTCAATCAGAAAAAATTACAGTAGTTGAATTAGTACCAGCATTATTTGGCGGCTTACTTGAATATACTTTCCATCTGCAAACTCAGGAAAGAGAATTACCTCATCTGAAATGGATGATGGTTGTAGGAGAACCAGTATCAGTAAGTTGGGTAAATAAGTGGCTCCAGATATATCCTGAAATCAAAATTGTTAACGCTTATGGACCTACCGAAGCTGCTGATGATATTACTCAGTTTATTGTTAACCAGCCTTTTGGTGAAAATCAGCGAACAGTGCCAATTGGTAAACCATTAGCTAACTTAAATCTCTACATTCTTGATGAGCAAATGCAACTATTACCTATTGGCGCTCCTGGAGAGATTTGTGTATCGGGAATTGGTGTAGGTGCGGGGTATTGGAAAAATCAAGAAAAAACTAATTTAAGTTTTGTTCCCAACCCATTTCCTCATATGAGGAAAAAGTTACCACCAAATCGTCAGGATTTAATCTATAAAACTGGAGATTTAGGCAGGTGGCTCGCTGATGGAAATATTGAATTCCTGGGACGCATTGACCATCAAGTAAAAATTCGTGGTTTCCGAGTTGAACTTGGCGAAATTGAGACATTTTTAAATCAACATCCGAATGTACGTGAAAATGTAGTAATAGTTCAAGAAGATGAACCAGGTAACTTGCTAATTGTTGCCTATGTAGTTACCAAAATAGAACCAGTTCCTAGTATTAGTGAATTGCGTAATTTCTTAAAAGAAAAATTACCTGACCACATGTTACCTTCTGCCTTTGTGATGCTAGAAAATCTGCCCCTAGCACCTAGCGGGAAGGTAGACCGGAAAGCTCTGCCAAAACCAGATAATCTTCGCCCAGTACTAGAAACAGCTTACGTATTGCCGCGAAATGAGATGGAACACACGATTGCGGATATTTGGCAAAAAATTCTCAAGGTAGAGAAAATTGGCATTCAAGATAACTTTTTTGACCTTGGTGGTCATTCACTAAATGTACTTCAAGTTTACAGCAAACTCCGAGAAATTTTTAAACCAGACTTAGCAATAACTGACTTGTTTAAATATCCAACAATCACTTCTATATCCAGATATTTGAGTCAAGAAGAAGATGACAGTTTTGAAAATCAAAGCAATGAATTAAATGAACAATTAGAAGCTGGAAAATCCAGATTAAAGCAACGCTTTTTACAAAAAAGACAACAAAATATTTAACAGCAAGCAGTCAAATTAATTATGAAAGATTCAGAATATTTCAATAATACAACTGGTCTGGAAATAGCTATTATTGGCATGAGTGGCTGTTTTCCTGAAGCTGAAGATATCGAGCAATTTTGGCAAAATATCCGAGACGGAGTAGAGTCAATCCATAAATTTACTGACCAAGAATTAAAAGATTTAGGTGTAGATGCGGCATTACTAAGTGACCCAAATTATGTGAAAGCAGAAGGTCTAGTCCAAGGTATAGATTTGTTTGATGCTTCATTCTTTGACTTTAGCCCTAGAGAAGCTGAAGTCATGGACCCTTCACTGCGTTTTTTCTTAGAGCATTCATGGAAAGCACTTGAGGATGCTGGCTATAGTTCACAGATATATAAAAAACCTATTGGAGTTTACGCTGGTACAAGTTTTGGCAGTTACCTACTTAATATTTATTCTAATTATGATCTGATAGCCTCTGTGGGTGATAAGCAAATAGAAAAAGGAACTTCTCCAGATTACGTGACTACGCTTGTTTCTTATAAATTAAATTTGCAAGGCCCAAGTTATGCAGTTCAAACTACTTGTTCAAGTTCATTGGTTGCTGTACATTTAGCTTGCCAAAGTTTGCTGAGTGGTGAGTGTGATATTGCTTTAGCAGGAGGAGTTTCAATATCAACAGCAGACGGTTATTTATATCAAGAGGGAGGAATTGAATCTCCTGATGGACATTGCCGTGCTTTTGATGCTAAGGCTGCGGGAACTGTAAAAGGAAGAGGTTTAGGTCTTGTAGTTTTAAAACGGTTAGAAGAAGCGATCGCAGATGGAGATTGCATCCATGCTATTATCAAAGGCTCCGCTATTAATAATGATGGGTCAGATAAAGTTAGCTACACCGCACCCAGCGTCAATGGTCAAGCGAAGGTAATCAGAGCAGCTCAAGTGATGGCTGAAGTTGAACCCGATACTATTAGCTACATTGAAGCACATGGAACCGGAACTTCTTTAGGTGACCCTGTTGAAATCGCTGCGTTAACACAAGCTTTTCGTACTAAAACTCAGAAAAAAGGATTTTGTGGCATTGGTTCTGTAAAAACCAACATTGGGCATTTAGATGCAACTGCTGGTGTAGCAGGTTTAATTAAAACTGTTTTAGCCTTCAAACATAAACAAATTCCCCCTAGTTTAAACTTTGAAGAACCATCACCAAAAATTGATTTTGCCAATAGTCCTTTTTATGTAAATAATCAATTATCAGAGTGGAAAACAAACGGCACTCCTCGCCGTGCGGGTGTTAGTTCCTTTGGTTTTGGTGGGACAAATGCCCATATAATTTTAGAAGAAGCTCCCATCATTAAATCCTCTAGTCCTTCTCGAACTTGGCAATTATTACTACTTTCAGCTAAGACGAATACAGCACTGGAAACTGCTACAGAAAATCTAACGAATCATCTGCAAAATCATCTAGATGTAAATCTTGCGGATGTTGCTCATACTTTGCAAGTCGGTCGCTGGACTTTCAATCATCGCCGAATGGTAGTTTGTCAAAACCAAGAAGATGCAATTAACGCATTGCAAGATCCTCAAAGAGCTTTCACTTATTACCAAGAACCTTGTAATCGCTCCGTTGTGTTTATGTTTTCCGGACAAGGTTCGCAATATGTAAATATGGGTCGAGAATTATATGAAAATGAAACCATATTTAGAGAACAAGTTGATTACTGCTGCAAACTGCTTAAACCTTACTTGGAAATAGACCTGCGTACAGTTCTTTATCCCAGCGAAGAAGAAGTTTTAGAAGCAACACAAAAATTACAGCAAACAGCAATTACTCAACCAGCGTTGTTTGTAATTGAATATGCTATGGCTAAGTTGTGGATGGCTTGGGGTGTGAGTCCAGAGGTGATGATTGGTCACAGTATCGGAGAGTATGTAGCTGCAACTATAGCGGGAGTTTTCGCTTTAGAAGATGCCTTGATGATAGTAGCAATGCGAGGAAAACTCATGCAAGAGTTGCCTGGTGGTGCTATGCTTTCGGTTCAGCTTCCAGAACAAAAAATACAACAATTGCTAGAAAAAGAAATCTCTTTAGCTGCGATTAATGCACCTTGTTGTTGTGTAGTGTCTGGTTCACAAGAAGCAATAGATAAATTGCAAGAAAAGCTAGAACGAATAGGTGTTAATTGTAGGCGTTTGCATACATCTCACGCCTTTCATTCCGAAATGATGTCACCCATCATTCAGACTTTCATTAAATTGTTAGAAAAAGTAAAACTTAATCCTCCAAAAATTCCGTTTATATCCAATATTAGTGGAACTTGGATTACTGCAACTGAAGCAACAAATCCTAAATATTGGGCAAGGCATTTAAGGCAACCAGTACGCTTTAACTTAGGAATTTCTGAGTTGTTGAAACAGCCAGAGCGAATATTGTTAGAAGTTGGACCGGGGCGGACGCTAAGTAGTTTGGCTAAACAACATCAAACAGATGTAATAACATTAACCTCTATACGACATCCTCAAGAGCAGCAATCAGATGTAGGGTTTTTAGTTAATACCTTGGGTAGGCTTTGGTTAGTTGGAATTCAAATTGATTGGTCTGGTTTTTATGCACATGAAAAGCGTCATCGCCTACCTTTACCTACTTATCCCTTTGAGCGTCAGCGTTATTGGATTGAAGTAAATCGAAATGCCACCTTGGCAATGATGTCGCCCAAAACTTCAGATAAAAAGCCAGATATTGCTGACTGGTTTTATGTTCCTCGCTGGAAAGAATCTACACCAGTTGAGGTATTTCAACACGAAAAACTGCTAGAAGAAAAGTTAAGTTGGTTAATTTTTGTTGATAGTTATGGAGTAGGAGCCGAAATTGCCGAACGACTCAAACAACAGAGTCAAGATATGATTTTTGTGAGGGTTGGAGATAAATTTGCTAAACTTGATGACTTTAGTTATACAATCAATCCCCAACAAAGAGATGACTATGATAGTTTATTTAAAGCACTACAAGAACAGAATTGGATTAGCCAAGCGATCATCGCACATTTCTGGAGCGTAACTCCTAATGACATTTTACCTAGTTATGAGCTAGACCCAGAAATACAATATGAGTTTTTTGAAGATTGTCAAAATCTCGGTTTTGATAGTCTCCTTTTTCTAGCACAAGCCTTGGCAAAACAGAATATCATTGACCCAATAAAGTTGATGGTTGTCACTAGTAATCTACATGATGTCACTGGTAGCGAAAATTTATGTCCTGAAAAAGCAACTATATTAGGACCATGTAATGTAATTCCACAAGAATATCTCAACATAACTTGCTGTTGCTTTGATATCGTACTTCCAGACTCTAGAACTAAGCCATCACCAACACTAATAGACTCGCTGCTTGCAGAATTTACAGCACCAATAACCGACAACTTAATTGCTTATCGTGGCAATCATCGCTGGATTAAAACTTATGAAGCTGTACATTTAGATGAAAGTATTATCAGCAAAACTAAGTTGAGGACACGGGGTGTTTATCTCATCACTGGTGGACTTGGCCGCATTGGTTTAGCAATGTCAGAATACTTAGCAAAAACAGTGCAGGCTAAGCTAATTTTAATCGGCAGAAAAGGGATACCAGAAAAACATCAATGGTCTGAATGGTTACTAAATCATGATGAATCCAATGAAGTTAGCCAAAAGCTGAAAAAAGTGATGATGCTTGAGGAATTGGGTGCTGAAGTACAAGCGATTAGTGCGGATGTAGCTAATGAACAACAAATGCAAAAAGCTATAGAATTAGCTAAAGAACGCTTTGGTGAAATTCATGGCGTCATCCACACAGCAGGAATTAATGACGATGCCTATTACACTATTGAAGAAAGTTCTAAAACTCAAAGTCAATCACAATTTATTCCAAAAGTATATGGGCTATTTGTTTTAGAAAAAGTTTTGCAAGGTCAAAAGCTAGATTTTTGTTTATTGACATCTTCATCATCATCTGTTTTAGGAGGTTTAGGGTTAACTTCGTATTCTGCTGCTAATATTTTTATGGATGCCTATGCTCACAAGCATAACCAGATAAATTTCTTTACTTGTATTAGTGTGAACTGGGATACTTGGCAATCTCAAGAAGATGATATCCAAGACCTGACTGTAGGAGTAACGTTAGAAAAATTACGCATCACATGGAAAGAAGGTATAGATGTTTTTAGGCGTGTATTATGTTTAACTAAAAGTCCTCAGATTGTTGTTTCTGCGGGAGAATTACAACCCAGAATTGAGCAATGGATCAAACGAGAATTTTTACAAAATAATGCAGATAGTTTATCACTCCATTCCAGAGTAAACTTACAAAACGAGTATGTTCCAGCTAGTAATAAAGTAGAGCAAATAGTTGCGACAACTTGGCAAAAAGTTCTAGGAATTGAAAAGATTGGTATTTATGATAACTTCTTTGATTTGGGAGGTAGTTCTTTAATCGGTGTTGAGGTTATCTCACAGTTACAAAAAGAATTAAATACCCATATTCCGATAATCAGCATTTATGAAAGACCAACTATCAGTTCTCTTGCTGAGTTTTTAACTAGCGATGAAGAAGCTATTTTGCAAAAAGAGTCTCACCGCCCTCAAGTAAGGTCTGCTTCAATTAAGCGTCGCAAAGAAGCTAGACAAAATCATCGAAGAACGTCGCTACGAGAAGATAAGTAAGTATAAATGAAACTAACCGCAAAGAACGCAAAGAGCGCAAAGTAAGAAATAAAATAAATTAGCAGCAAAGCAAGTAATCAGCAAGATTTATTCTGGAGTATAAAATGGCATTAAGTCAGCAAAGACAAGAAAAAACTCAGCAAAATTTCTTTTTGGAGAATGAGCTAACACCACACTATGCAGTTGCAAATGAAGTGATGCAATTATTTGCACCATCTAATAGCTTAGTCTCTACGGAAGCTAACATGGCTGTTGAAACTGATGTGTTGATTGATAATTTCTTAAATGCTGTTAATACTAATTCTGATATTGAATTTAATTCATTAATAGAAACATTTGCTGATAGTCAAGTTCCCACTAATCCTGCTGATTATGATAGTTATCTGGAATATTTAGCAAATAATGTTATTAATCATTCAATACATACATCTTCACCCCGGTTTATAGGTCACATGACCTCTGCATTACCCTGTTTTGTACGACCCCTTGCAAAACTGATGACAGCAATGAACCAGAATGTTGTCAAAATAGAAACAGCCAAAGCTTTTAGTCCATACGAGCGTCAGGCTTTGGCAATGATCCATAGATTAATTTATAACTTTTCTGACGAATTTTATAACGAGCATGTCCAAAATAGCCAAAGCACTTTAGGCATATTGGTTTCCGGAGGTACCGCAGCAAACATCATTGCATTATGGTGCGCTCGTAATAAATCTTTGGGTGCAAAAAATAGTTTTCCAGGTGTAGAAAAGGCAGGTTTAGCAGCAGCTTTAGATTACTATGGCTATCAAGGAGCGGTGGTAATTGGCTCTGAATTGATGCATTATTCTTTTGAAAAAGCAACAGATTTATTAGGCATAGGTACGCATGGTTTGATTAAAATTCCTACTAATGGTAATAACCAAGTGGATTTATCAGCCCTACGTCAAGCTGTTACAAATTGTCAGAGCAAAAATTTGCATATTATTGCGATCGCTGGCGTTGCCGGTACTACAGATTCTGGTAATATAGACTCACTTTTAGATATTGCAGATATTGCCCAAGCTGCAAATGTTCATTTTCATGTAGATGCAGCTTGGGGTGGACCACTAATATTTTCCGAACAACATCGACAAAAACTTATTGGTATTGAACGGGCTGATTCAGTCACAATTGATGGACATAAACAGCTGTATTTACCTATGGGCATTGGTATGGTATTTATGCGCGAACCACACCTAGCTTCATCGATTGAAAAAAATGCTAGCTACACCATGCGTAAGGGTTCATTTGATTTAGGAAAACGCGCTTTAGAAGGTTCTCGTCCCGGTATGGCATTATTTTTACATGCTGGACTACATTTGATAGGGTTGAAAGGTTATGAATTTTTGATTGATGCAGGAATTGAGAAGACACAATACATGGCTGATTGTGTCAATGGTATGCCGGAATTTGAGTTACTATCGGAACCGGATATAAATCTGCTTCTCTATCGTTATATTCCGGAGTCTTTAAGAGAAGTTGCAGTTAAAAAGCAATTAACAGAAACTGATAATCAACAAATCAATATATTTAATGAACGCCTGCAAAAAAGTCAACGTCAAGCTGGTCGTACTTTTATATCGCGGACAACAAAAACAGTTACCTGTTTAGAGAAAGAAATTTCTGTAACTGCGCTACGTGCGGTAATTGCTAATCCATTGACCACTAAAGATGATATTGATGCAGTTTTAAATGACCAAATTCACATTGCTTTAGATTTAGAGATATCAGATTGTTGAGAAGCTACTCAGAGTCAACATTTTTATCTCACGCAGAGGCGCAGAAAGGAAGACAAGAGCATAGTCTAAATAAATGATAAAGCATGTAGTTACTGATAAAAATAAGTGTAGTTAGGTATTTTTTTTGATGAAGAATTATCAAGAATTTGACAACTTTGATGATAACGATGCAATAGCTATTATTGGCATAACTGGCCGCTTTCCAGGGGCAAACAACGTTGATAAGTTTTGGGAAAATTTGCGAGATGGAGTAGAATCAATTTCGCATTTTACAGATGAAGAACTGCAAACTGCGGGTGTAGAACCAACTTTACTTAATGACCCAAATTATGTGAAAGTAGGTAGCTTCATAGAAGGGATTGAGTTATTTGATGCTGCATTTTTTGGATATACTCCCAGAGAAGCTGAAATCACAGACCCACAGCATCGTCTGTTTTTAGAATCTGCTTGGGAAGCTTTAGAATTTGCGGGCTATGATTCTGAATCTTACAAAGGTAAAATAGGGGTTTATGCTGGTGTCACTAACAGTAATTATTTATTTACAAATTTAGCTTCAAATAAAGAATTAATCGATTCGGTAGATGCTTTAAATATTTTTATTGGTAATGAAAAAGATAATTTAAGCACACAAACTTCTTACAAATTAAATCTTACTGGACCCAGTATAAATGTTCAAAATAACTGCTCTACATCATTAATAGCTGTACATTTAGCCTGTCAAAGTTTACTCAATGGAGAAAGTGATATAGCTTTGGCTGGTGGTGTTTCCATAGCCAAATTACCCCAAAAGTCTGGCTATCAGTATCAAGAGGGAGTTCTTCATTCCCCTGACGGACATTGCCGGACTTTTGATGCAAACGCTAAAGGAACAGTGTTTGGCGATGGTTTGGGAATTGTTGTGTTAAAAAGATTGGACGATGCTATTGCTGATGGTGATTTTATTCATGCTGTAATTAAAGGTTCGGCTATCAATAATGATGGCTCTTTAAAAGTTGGTTTTACGGCGCCTAGTGTTAATGGTCAAAGAGAAGTAATTTCAGAAGCACTCGCTTTAGCTAATATTGAAGCCGATACTATTTCTTATATTGAAGCTCATGGAACTGCAACTCCCTTGGGAGATCCGATTGAAATTAAGGCTCTCACACAAGCTTTTCGTGCTAGCACAAATCGAAAAGGTTTCTGCGCTATCGGTTCAGTAAAAACCAATATTGGGCATCTGGATACAGCAGCAGGTGTCACAGGTTTAATTAAAACAGTCCTGGCATTAAAACATCAACAAATACCCCCTAGTTTACATTTTGACAAACCAAATCCAGAGATAGATTTTGCTAACAGTCCCTTCTACGTCAACACCAAATTATCAGAGTGGAAAACTAAGGGGTTACCTCGTAGAGCAGGTGTAAGTTCTTTTGGTGTTGGTGGAACTAATGCCCACGTAATATTAGAAGAAGCTCCATTAATTGAGGAATCTAGTGCTTCTCGTCCTTGGCAATTAATATTATTATCAGCTAAAACCAGCACCGCTTTAGAAGCTGCGGCAGCTAATTTAGCTACTTACCTCCAGCAACATTCAAATATTAACCTGGCTGATGTAGCTTACACCCTACAAGTAGGTCGTCGAGCTTTTGACCATCGACGTATGGTAGTTTGTCAAGACTTGAATGACGCAGTTAAATTACTTCAAAATCACGATGAAGAACGTGTTTTTAACTATCATTTTCAGCCAACTCGTTGCCCTGTCATCTTCATGTTTTCAGGACAAGAATCGCAGTATGCAAACATTGATCAGGAATTATACGATGTTGAAGCAACATATCGCAAACATGTAGATAATTGTGCCGAACTTTTGCAAACACATCTCGGTTTTGATATTCGTGATTTATTGTTTACAAACTCAGATAAAATTGCCGCAGCTAGTCTCATCGACGCAGGATTATTTGTAATTGAGTACGCCTTGGCTGAGTTATTGATGTCATGGGGTGTGCTACCAGAAGCGATGATTGGTGAGGGTATTGGTGAATATGTAGCAGCTGCGATCGCAGGTGTATTTTCCTTAGAAGATGCCTTAGCGATTGTAGCACATAAAGGACAATTACAGGGGCTAAAAAAAGTTAAACTAAATCCACCACGCATTCGCTTTATTTCCAATGTAACTGGTAGTTGGATTACAGATGCACAAGCCACAAATCCTAATTATTGGAGTAAAAATTTACAACAAAATGCTAGATTATTTGATAGTATATCTCAACTTTTAGAGCAGTTTGAAGGTGTTTTTCTAGAGGTAGGACGGGAACAAAATTTAAGTAGATTAACTAAACAACATTTAGATATTAATGCCAAACAACATGTACTGACTTGTTTACCTCAAAATCAACAATCAGATGTGAGATTTTTGTTGCAGGCATTAGGGCAATTGTGGCTTTTTGGTGTAAATATAGATTGGTCCGGCTTTTATAGTGAAGAACAACGTCATCGTTTACCTTTACCTACCTATCCTTTTGAACGCCAAAGGTATTGGATTGATGCGAAAAAGCCAGGAAAAGATAATAATCATAGTTCACTAGTTAAAAAACCTGATATAGCCGATTGGTTTTATATTCCTTTTTGGAAGCCTTCTTTACCGCCAGTGCAACTCGATAACCAAGAATTAGGAACTGAAAAATCTTGCACTTTGGTATTTCTCGATGAGTGCGGCTTCGGTATCAACTTGGTCAAGCAACTAGAAAAACAAAACCAAGATGTAGTTACGGTTAAATTAGGTGACAACTTTACCATACTAGGCGAGTCTGAATATAGTATCAATCCAGAAAATCATCATGATTATGATGTTTTATTTGAAGAATTAATCAGAAAAAATAAGTTACCAAAAAACATACTTCATTTGTGGAATGTTACACCTGTCGTTGAGCAAGAAGTAGAGCTAGCCCAAATAAAGGGATTTTATAGTTTATTATTTATCGCCCAAGCTTTAGGAAGACGAGAAACTACTAATGATTTTGAAATCATAGTTATTTCTAATAACTTACAGCCAGTTACAGTAACTGAGGTGCTTTGTCCAGAAAAAGCAACTTTACTCGGCCCAGTTAAAGTTATTTCTCAAGAATATGCAAATATCAATTGCCGTAGTATTGATGTTATCCTTCCTTCTAATGGCAGTTGGCAAGAAGAAAAACTAATAGAAAATTTACTTGCAGAACTGACAGTTGATAAATCGGAAAAGTTAATTGCTTATCGAGGTTTGAATCGTTGGGTGCAGAGTTTTGAGCCAGTGCGTTTTGAGAAAACTAAAATTGAAAAGCCTCGACTACGAGAAAGAGGAGTTTATTTAATTACAGGTGGACTCGGAGGCATTGGACTTGTTTTGGCAGAATATTTAGCTCGAACTGTACAAGCAAAATTACTGTTAGTAGGACGTTCTACTTTACCCAACAAAGATGAATGGTCTAAATGGCTGTCTACTCATGATGAGACTGATAGAACTAGCTGTAAAATTCGCAAAATTCAAGAACTTGAAGACTTGGGTGCAGAAGTTTTGGCGATCGCTGCTGATGTCACCAACACAGAACAGATGCAAAGTGCGATCGCTCAAGCTGAACAACAATTTGGTCAACTCAATGGCGTTATCCACGCCGCTGGAGTTCCTGGAGGCGGCGCAATTCAACGAAAAACTCCAGAAGAAGCAGAAAAAATTCTGGCTCCCAAGGTAAAGGGAACAATAGTTATTGATGCAATTTTTAAAAATATTGAGTTGGATTTCTTTGTTTTAGTCTCATCAAATAGCTCAATCGTAGCGGAATTTGGACAAGTAGATTATTGTGCTGCAAATGCTTTTTTGGATGCTTATGCTCACTCTAATGCTGGAAAACAAAGACGATTTATTACAAGTATTAATTGGGATACTTGGCAAGAAGTTGGCATGGCAGTAAACACAGAATTACCCCAACGACTCCAAGAATTGCGATTAGAAAATCTTAAACAAGGTATATTACCTGATGAAGGTGTAGAAGTTTTTATCAGGATTTTGGGAAATACAATACCCCAAATTGTAATATCTACGTCTAACTTATTGGATGTATTCAAATATCACAATTATGACAACAAAACACCAGGATTAGATTTTTTAGAACCTGTCAATTCATCTAAATTAAAATATCCCCGACCTGAACTCAGTAATGATTATGTTGCGCCCCGAAATAAAAATGAGCAAAAACTAGTTGATATTTGGCAAGAAGTTATTGGAATTGAACGCATAGGAATTTATGATAACTTCTTTGAGCTTGGTGGTGATTCCCTCATAGGTATTCAACTTATTACCATTTTAAATAAGCAATTTGATTCAAATCTTTCTGTTGCCAAGCTGTATGAATGTCCAAATGTAAGCTCTATGGCAAATATTTTTCATCCTGAAGAATCTGATAAAAATAGTTTTGAACAAAGGCTAAATAGAGGACAAAGAAGAAGACAGATAAAAATGCAAACTCACTAAAATACAAAGTTAATTTATCTGGTTAAGAAAGTCATGAAAGAATCAACAGTAAATCTAGATATAGCAATAGTGGGGATGTCTGGTCGTTTCCCTGGTGCAAAGAATATCGATGAGTTTTGGCAGAATATCCAAAATAAAGTTGAATCTATTTCATTTTTCTCCAATCATGACTTAGTAGATTTAAATCTCGAAGAAGAGGTTTTAAACGACCAAAATTATGTTAAAGCAGCGCCTATACTACCAGATATTAAACATTTTGACGCTAGATTCTTTGGTTACAGTCCCAAAGAAGCCGAACTCATTGACCCACAACATCGCCTATTCATAGAATGTGCTTGGGAAGCTCTTGAAAATGCTGGATATGATCCAGAAACATACAATGGTTTGATTGGAGTTTATGGCGGTGTCAGCACAAACACTTACTTTTTTAACAATATATATAATAACGTTAATTCCAGGGTTATTTCCAACAACTATACTTTTAACAAAGATTTTTTGACCACAAATGTCTCATATAAATTAAATTTAAAAGGACCAAGTGTAGGAGTCCAAACTTACTGCTCTACTTCCTTAGTTGCCTTACACTTAGCTTGCAAAAGTCTACTTGACGAAGAGTGTGATATTGCATTAGCTGGTGGGGTTACAATTATAGTTCCACAAAAGTCAGGTTATTACTATGAACAAGATGGAATTTTATCTCCTGATGGTCATTGTAGAGCCTTCGATGCTAAAGCACAGGGTACTCTTTTCGGCAGTGGACTTGGAATAATTGTATTAAAAAGATTAAAAGATGCCATAGCAGATAGAGATTACATTCATGCAGTTGTTAAAGGTTCAGCAATCAACAATGATGGCTCTTTAAAAGTTAGTTATACCGCACCTAGTGTAAATGGTCAGGCTGAAGTTATTGTAGAAGCTTTGGCAAATGCTGGAATAGATGCTGATGATATTTCTTATATAGAAACTCATGGAACTGGAACCGCTGCTGGAGATCCAGTGGAAATTGCCGCATTGACTAAGGCTTTTCGTGCTTTCACATCAAGAAATGGCTTCTGTGCTATCGGTTCAGTCAAGCCAAATATTGGACATTTAGATATAGCTGCTGGTATAGCAAGTCTAATTAAAACTGTACAAGCATTAAAATATCAAAAAATCCCTCCTAGCATAAATTTTGAAGTCCCCAATCCTGAGATTGATTTTGTAAATAGTCCCTTTTATGTTAATACTAAACTGACTGATTGGAAAACTAACAATACTCCCCGGAGAGCAGGAATTAGTTCCTTGGGTTTTGGTGGAACTAATGCCCATGTAATTCTGGAAGAAGCACCGCAAGTTAGACATGTTGATAAATCTAGACCTTGGCAATTAATCTTATTATCAGCCAAAACTAGTACAGCCTTAGAAAGTGCAACTGGGAATTTATTAGCGTACTTTAAACAACATCCAGAGATAAATTTAGCTAATGTTGCTCATACTTTACAAGTAGGTCGTAGAGCTTTCAACCATCGCCGCATGTTCGTGTGCAAAAATGTTCAAGATGCTGTCAGTGTTTTAGAAACACAGCAGCAAGAACGGACTTTTACTGTATATCAAGAGCATAGAGAACAGCCTGTCATTTTCATGTTTTCCGGACAAGGATCACAATATGCAAATATGGGTCGAGAACTCTACGAAGTCGAACCGACATTTCGCAGACATGTAGATACTTGCGCGGAGATTTTACAACCTCAGCTCGGTCTTGATATCCGTAATTTACTGTTTCCCAAATCACAAGAAATTGATGCAGCTAATCAAAAACTACAAGAAACAGCCTTCACCCAGCCAGCATTATTTGTAATTGAGTACGCCTTGGCTAAGTTGTTGATGTCATGGGGTGTGCTACCTGCGGCGATGATTGGTCACAGCATTGGGGAATATGTTGCAGCTGCGATCGCAGGTGTATTTTCCCTTGAAGATGCCCTATTCATTGTGGCAAAAAGGGGACAACTGATGCAGCAGTTACCGCCAGGGAGTATGCTAGCGATTCCGCTTCCAGAAAAACAAGTGCGATCGCTAATTCCAAACTCTGTAGAAATCGCAGCAATTAACAGCCGAATTTCATGCGTAGTCTCTGGAACAAAGGAAGCGATCGCCACGCTCAAAAATCAATTATCCTCTCAAGGAATTGAATATCGTTTGTTGCATACATCTCATGCTTTCCATTCTCAAATGATGTCGCCAATCTTAGAGGAATTTGTGCGATCGTTCAAAAAAATTAAACTGAATCCACCACGCATACGCTTTATTTCCAATGTAACTGGTACTTGGATTATAGATGCACAAGCCACAAATCCTAGCTATTGGAGCCAACATTTACGACAAACTGTGAAATTCTCCGATGGGATATCCCAACTTTTAAGACAACTTGAAGGTGTTTTCTTGGAAGTGGGACCAGGACGAACTTTAAGTACATTAACAAAACAACATTTAGATATCAATACTAAACAAAATGTCCTGACTTCTTTACCTCATGTGCAAGAGCAAAAATCCGATACGAGCTTTTTATTACAAACATTAGGTCAGTTGTGGCTTTTTGGTGTAAATATAGATTGGTCAGGATTTTATACCCATGAGCAACGTCATCGTTTACCTTTACCTCCCTATCCCTTTGAGCGACAAAGATACTGGATTGACCCTAAATCTTCAGCGGTTTCTTTAAATAGCAAATTATCAACATTAGATAAGAAAGAAGATATTACCGACTGGTTTTATATTCCTTCATGGAGACGCTCTTTGCTAGCTCATTCATCCTCCGATCAAACAGAATATAGGCAAAAAGAATGGTTATTTTTCGTAGATGATTACGGAGTAGCTCAGAAAACAATTAATGCATTAATAAATCAAGGTAAAAATGTAATTAATGTCAAGTATGGAGAAGATTTTAACAAAATAAATGAAGCTGTTTATGCAATTAATCCATCTATACAGAAAGACTATGATCTTCTTTTTACAGAATTAATTCAGTTAGATAAATTTCCCCAAAATATAGCTTATTTTATAAGTGTCAATAATCACTCAGGGAATTATTTAGAATTCCAAAATTTGCTTTTATTATCACAAAGTCTTAGTAAACTAAAAACAGACCAAAGCTTACAACTTTGGGTTGTATCTAATCATATCCAAGAAGTCAATGGTAATGAAATTCTAGACCCAGAGGAAGCAACGGTATTAGGTTTATGTCAGGTAATTCCTCAAGAGTATCCTAATATAACTTGTCGAAGTATTGATATTGCTTTAACTAACTCAGTAATTAGAGAAGATGCAGAGAAAGAACAAAAAGATTCTAACAATAACATTATTAACCAACTTTTAAATGAATTCAGTGCTGTATCCTCAGATTTAGTTGTCGCTTATCGTGGTTCATACCGTTGGGTACAAACTTTTGAGCCAATTCGTTTAACACCAGTTGTTGAAGAAAAAACACCATTGAGAAAAGAAGGTGTTTATCTATTTACTGGTGGGTTAGAAAGTATTGAATTTGTGCTTGCAGAATATTTAGCTAAAAATTTGCAAGCAAAACTCGTATTCATTGAGGATTTAGATTTTCCAGAAAATGATGATTTGTTGCAGTGGATTGAAACTCACACTCAAGAAGATGAAATAAGTTACAAAATCCAACAATTGCTAGCATTAAAGAAGTTAGGTGCAAAAGTTTTGGTAATGCGTGCAGACAGAACTAATTATCAACAGATGCATCAAATATTTACATCTGAGAATATCAAACAAATTAACGGGGTTATTATTTCAACTGGAATCAAACGTGAACAAATATTTGGTTCAGTTCTAGAAATTAGTAAGATAGAACTAGAAAAGCTACTTAAGTACCAATATCATCAGATTACTGTATTAGAACAAGTATTACAAAATATAAAATTAGATTTTTGTATCGTTTTCTCTTCTTTATCTTCTATTTTAGGAGGATTTGGTTTAGGTTTATATTCCGCAGCTAATCATTTCATAGATACCTTAATTAAAAAACATAACCAAAATAATTATTCGCCGTGGTACACTATAAACTGGGATAAATTAGAACTAAATTTTGATCAAAAACAAAAAAACCTCAAACAATTGCCTGGAGTAGAATTAGGCATTACTCCAACAGAAGCTATAGAAGTATTTAAAAGAATATTTTCTCTAGAACAAGGAACCCAAATTGTTGTTTCTACAGTAGACATCAAGGCTAGGCAAAATTATGCATTTCACCTTGATTATTTAGCAAATCCAAAATCTTCCAATCAATTAGATTCATCCCCGCGTTATTCCAGACCTCAACTGAATAATTCATATCTTGCTCCGACAAATGAGTTGGAAAAACAAATTACGCAAATATGGCAAGAGATACTTGGGATTGCAGAAGTTGGTATTTGCGACAACTTTTATGAATTAGGAGGAGACTCTCTCATTGCAACTCAATTGGTTTCTCGATTGCGGGCAAAATTTCCTATAGATTTACCACTGCGTGACCTTTTATCACAAGCCATGATACCAGTCAAACAGGCAGAAATGATAGAGCAACTTTTGTTAGAAAAAATAGAAGAATTATCCGAAGAAGAAGTAGAAGCTCTTTTAGCTAACAAATAAAGTTTCAAGCATACTCTTCCTCTCTGTGTCCTCTGTGCCTCTGCGGTTCGTTATTCTATTCAAAACCTTCATTGACAACAGGAAAAATAATCTATGTCTCTACTAAACACTCTTCCCAACTATGAAACCATCGCTCGGTTACAGAACGAATTCAAGAACACACCTGAAGAATTGCTAAAAGGTATAATACCTGCTTTAGACCAAATATTATTATCACAACTTCCTGCGGGAAGCCATATTCTTGAACTTGGTTGCGGTTCTGGATATTTAGCCCAACAGCTCAACATTAGAGAATATAAAGTTACTGGAATCGATGCTTCAGAAGCGCTGCTAAACTACGCTAGAAAAAACGCGCCTGAAAGCGAATTTATTCTTAGTGATATACGTCAATTGGATTTACCACCGATCTTTGATGCAGCTTTAGCAAACGATGTTCTTCATTTTATTCCAAGCAACGAAGATTTGAAAACGGTATTTAAAAACGTATATACTGCACTTAAAGATGGTGGCGTCTTTGTGTTCAATATACCAATAACAGATTGGTTACATGAAGCTGCTCAGAAAAACAACTTTAATATTATCAATATCAATGATGAATGCTCATTAATAGAATTATTCTATTACAAACCTGAAGAAAGGGTGTGGGAAATCAAAGTCACAGGATTTGAATTAATAGAGAAAAATTGGCAGCGTTCAGACACCATTTGGTTAAGAAAAGATCACTTTCTAGAAGAAGTTGAGTTCGCCTTAAAAGATGCTGGCTTCACAGAATTCAACTATTACAATACCAGAGACTTTGGAGAGAGCGAAGACATAGCTTGCTTTGTTTGTCAAAAAGCCTCCCTTAATACAGGGATTGAGGAGTAGGGAGTGGAAGAATAAAATTTCTCCTTTATAGGAGAAATTAAATATCTCTTACCTCATGCAGAAAACGAACCACAAAAACCTTTTCATCACATATTAGCAATGGATAAACATCATACTAATTTATCGCCAGCTAAAAAAGCCCTCTTAGAAAAATGGAAAGGAGGTAAATTTCAAACTGATACTATTCCCAAACGTAAAATATCTAACAAGATTCCCTTGTCTTTTTCACAACAAAGACTATGGTTTATTGACCAACTCTACCACGGGAGTTCCTTCTACAATATTCCCATTGCTTTTCATATCGAAGGGAAGCTAAATATTACAGCGCTTCAGCAAAGTCTAAATGAAATCCTCAAGCGTCACGAAATTTGGCGCACAACATTTAGAGTTGCAAATGGAGAGCCAGTACAGGAAATTGCCCATGATTTAACTTGGGATTTACCCATCATTAATCTTGAGCATTTATCTGATAAGAATTGGGAATCTGAGGTTAAAGAACTTGTAGCGAAGGAAGCAACAAAACCCTTTAATTTAGCTAAAGGACTTTTAGTCAGAGCAATTTTACTACGCTTAAGTGAAGAAGAACACGTTTTGCTGGTGACCATGCATCACATTATCACGGATGGATGGTCTTGTGGCGTGTTTTTGCGGGAGTTGTCAACGCTGTATGCAGCTTTCTCGACAAATCAGCCTTCCCCCTTACCCGAACTTCCAATTCAGTATGCAGATTTTGCAATTTGGCAACGCGATCGCATTCAAGGAGAATTCCTCGCAACCAAGTTAAAATATTGGAAGCAACAGCTAAGCGGCGAGCTTCCTGTATTAGAATTACCCACAGACCGTCCGCGACCCACCGTCACAACTTTTGCAGGTGCCAAGCAATATTTTACACTTTCCGCAGCCTTAACTAATGCACTCAAACAATTAAGCCAGCGACAAGATGCCACTTTATTTATGAACTTGCTGGCAGCTTTTAAACTATTATTATATCGCTACACAGACAAAGAAGATATCTTGATTGGTTCTCCCATTGCCAACCGTAACCGAGCCGAATTAGAAGGAATGTTGGGTTTATTTGTTAATACTTTAGTATTGCGTAATAACCTCAATGGTAATCCCACTTTCTGCGAACTTCTACATCGAGTCCGTCAAGTGACTCTCGATGCTTATGCACATCAGGACTTGCCTTTTGAGATGCTTGTAGAAGAATTACAACCCGAACGCGACTTAAGCCGAAATCCCCTTTATGAAGTCATGTTCGTGCTGCAAAATACTCCAACCTTTGTCCAGCAAGTATCTGGATTAACCTTGCGTACTTTAGACTTTGATAGCGGTACATCTCAACTAGATATTTTCCTGTCAATGTTTGAATCCCAAGAAGGGTTAACAGGATGTTTGGAGTACAATACAGATATTTTTGATGCAACAACCATTATCCAATTTCTCAACAACTTCCAAACTTTATTAGAAAATATCGTTGCTAATCCAGAGCAGCGTATTTGTGAGTTATCACTACTAACTGTTGCAGAACAAGAAGAATTATTATTTAAGTTTAATCAAACTAGTGCAGAGTATAAAAATTTCTCTCTCGAACAACTATTTGAACAACAAGTTGAACTAACGCCTGATTCTATAGCGTTAATTCATCAGTCTGAGCAACTCACTTATCGTCAACTTAACCATAAAGCTAATCAGCTTGCAAATTATTTACAAAAACAGGATGTAACAAAAGAAACGCTCGTTGCTATATGTCTCGAACGTTCCATAGACATGGTAGTGGGAATTTTAGCTATTCTCAAAGCTGGCGGCGCATACATTCCCCTCGATCCCAGTTATCCAGTTGAACGTTTAAATTTTATGCTCTCGGATTCTCAAGCATCGATATTAATTAGCCATCAAGAAATATTAGAAAAACTATCATTATCTTTGCCTGAAATTGTTTGCTTGGATATTCACAAAGACAAAATTATTCAACAAAGTCCAGAAAACCCCGTTAACAGTTCAAAACCTGATAATCTCGCTTATATCATCTACACTTCTGGCTCAACTGGAACACCTAAAGGCGTTTTTGGTACCCATCGCGGTACAGTAAATGGCTTACACTGGCTATGGAAAACTTATCCTTTCACTCCAGAAGAAGTTTGTTGTCAAAAAACAGCACTTAGTTTTGTAGATTCCGTTTGGGAAATTTTTGCTCCTTTACTTCAAGGAATTCCTACAGTAATTATTAACAATGCAACTCTACTAGACCCACAACTATTTATAGAAGCTTTAGCACATCACAAAGTTACTCGTATTATACTTGTACCTTCATTACTACGTTTACTCATAAATAATTATCATCATCTGACTCAGAAATTATCACAACTAAAACTGTGGATAACTAGCGGCGAAGCACTATCCGTTAACTTAGCTAAAACTTTCCGAGAATTAATGCCATTTGCAAAACTAATCAACCTTTACGGTTCATCGGAAGTTTCCGCCAACGCTACTTACTACGACACCAGTTTATTACAAGACCAAGCAAACACTGTTCCTATAGGTCGTCCTATAGACAATACTCAAATCTATGTCTTGAATCGCAATTTACAACCAATACCTGTAGGAGTTATGGGCGAACTTTATATTGGTGGTGATAGCTTAGCAAGAGGATATTTAAATCGTCCAGAATTAACTCAGGAAACATTTATCGATAACCCCTTTATCTCAGAAACAAAGCTTTATAAAACAGGCGATTTAGCGCGTTATCTAAATGATGGCAATCTTGAATATTTGGGTCGTCATGATGATCAAGTAAAGATTAGAGGATTTCGAGTAGAATTAGGTGAAATTGCCAGCGTTATTACTCAACATCCAGATGTACAAGATTCTGTTGTAATTGCGCTTGATGATGCTGAAGAGAATCAGCGTTTGATTGCATATATTGTCACAGAAAAACAGGAAATAACTACACCATTGTTGCCCTATTTGCAACAGAAACTGCCTAATTATATGCTACCAACTGCATTTGTAGTATTGGATGCACTGCCACTTACACCTAATGGCAAAGTAGACAAGCGTTCTCTTCCCACAGATGAAGTTATTCGACTAAATACGACTAAAACCTTCATTGAACCTCGGAATTTTACAGAATTATCATTAGTAAAACTTTGGGAAAGTCTTCTAAAGACTAGACCTATTGGGGTAACAGATAACTTTTTTAACTTGGGTGGTCACTCATTTTTAGCTGTACGCTTAATGGCTCAAATTCAAGACAGATTTGGCCATAATCTCGCCCTATCAACTCTTTTTGAAAATCCGACAATTGAGAAACTAGCTGCAATTGTCAGTCAGCCATTCCGCGAGAGTTCTAATTCTCCTGTGGTAGCAATTAACTCCTCTGGCTCCAAGATACCTTTCTTTTGTATACATGGCGCTGGCGGAGGTATTAATCACTATATTAATTTATCCAGAAGACTTGGTGAAGATTATCCATTTTATGCTTTAGAACATAACCCTGATGAAGAAGAACCTGAAATTCTATCAGTAGAAAAAACAGCAAACTACTACCTGCAAGAAATTCGTAAAATACAGCCAAATGGCCCTTATCTTTTAGGCGGTCATTGTTACGGCGGTGTACTTGCTTTTGAAATGGCGCAGCAATTACAAAGACAGGGTGAAACAGTAGATTTGTTAGTTGTAATCGATGCCATACTTTCAGAAACACGCATTGAATCTACAAAAGATGACGATGCAAAGTTTTTACTCCGCATGGCTGAATCAATAAAAACCGATAATAATATAGATTTTTCACTTTCTTTTGAGGAACTTCGAGATTTATCACTTAACGACCAACTTGATTTGATTAATCAAAAAGTAAACTTCATCTTTAGCGATACAGAGATTAAAGATTTTCTCAGTTATTACAATCTTTTCAAGGCTCATGTCCAAGCGATGCGAGATTATGTACCCCTCGTTTACCCTGATTCTATAACTCTTTTTCGAGCCAAGGAAGAGATTATTCATGATTTTGAAAGTCCGGAATTTCACACTGATGATCCCTTACTGGGTTGGGGTAAATGTTCTCGTCAATTTATTAAAGTTATGGAAGTTCCTGGAGATCATTTTTCAATTTTCATTGAACCTCATATTCAGGAATTAGCTAAAAATTTGAGAGATTGTATCGATAATGCTGTATGCAATCTAAATAATGGGAGTAAAACAAACTAATGAAACTACCCCCAGTAATAAAAACACCATTCTGGCTGTTAGGTCTACAATTCGAGTTTAATCCTTTTGGCTATTTGGATGGTATTTCCCAACGTTATGGGGATATCGTTACTATAATGTCTGGCTCTACACCAATTGTTTACATCAGCAATCCTTTAGGCATAAAAGAGATTTTTACAAATACCAAAGAAATTATAGCTAGGGGTGCATTGAATGAAGAGTTTGCCTTTATCACAGGAAATCAAGGACTTCTGCAACTTGATGGTTTAATTCACAAAAATCGGCGTAAACTCTTAATGCAAGCTTTTCATGGAGCGCGGATGCAAGCGTGTGGGCGAGGTATCTGTGAACTCACAGAAAAGATGATGAATAAACAAGTGGTTGGAAAACCTTTTGTTGCATACCCAGTCATTGAAGATATTACTTTTCAAGTGGGTATAGAACGGGTAATTGGTTTGCATCAAGGAGAGCGCTATGAGAAAATTAAACATTTATTTGCATGTTTACTTAAACTCGATAGACAATCTCTGATAGTTAAAATTCTTAGCAAGATTTTCTTAGAAAAAGATTTAGGTCGGTGGAGTCCACAGGGATATCTCCTTCACCTACGGCGAGAACTTTTTCAATTACTATCTACTGAGGTGAAAGAACGTCGCCAACAAGCAGATTTTTCATCCAGTGATATACTTGGCGATCTGATATTTGCTCGTGATGAAACAGGCGAAACATTAAGCGATGAAGAGGTACGTGACCTTTTATTATCACCTATATTTGCATCTGGTGACGCTTCCGGAACTGCTATTAGTTGGTCTTTGTATTGGATTCATCGTTTAAAAAATGTTCGAGAAAAATTACTCGAAGAACTTGATAGTCTTGGTCAAAATCCAGACCCTATGAGCATTGTTGCACTACCGTACTTAAGTGCTGTATGTAATGAAATTTTGAGAATTTACCCAACTCAATTGTTTACATTTCCCAGGTTGGTAGAATCGACCGTTGAAATCATGGGCTACGAACTGCATCCCGGTACAATACTTATTGGTAATATTTATTCAACCCATCAGCGTGAAGATTTATATCCAAATCCAAAAGAATTTCAGCCAGAACGCTTTTTAGAAAAACAATTTTCTCCCTACGAATTTTTGCCATTTGGCGGCGGTTCTCGTGTCTGTATTGGTGCGAATTTTGCTTTATTTGAAATGAAACTTATATTAGCAACTATTCTTTCACACTATCAATTAGAGTTAGTTAGCAAGCGCCCAGAACGTCCCAAATTTGCGGGTTTGATTTGTTCCCCTGGAAGTGGCGTAAAAATGGTCATGCGTAGTCGCCGTGAAAAAGAGGCAGAGGTTTGGGGATGGGGAGCAGAGGGGAAAAGTTGTACCACCCAATTTAAAAGCGGGGTATAAAGCGACTTTAATATATTTCTGAGTTTGTTTTTCCGGCTCAATATCTATAAATCATAGGATTAAACAAGATTTATGACACTACCTCCTGGACCTAAAACACCCTTATGGCTACTACGTCAGCAACTCGATAACAATCCGCTTAGATGTTTGGATGCTATTTACAAACGCTATGGCGACATTGTAACTATAACGTCTGGTTCGACACCAATAGTTTATGTCAGCAATCCCTCAGGAATAAAGCAGTATTTAACTAATACTAAAGAAATTACAATCTCTACTATTCCCCCAGGAGATTCCCCAATTTCAGTCGGACAAATGGGACAGCAAGGAATCCTTCATATTGATGGTTTAGTTCACAAACATCGCCGTTCTATCTTGATGAAGGCTTACCACGGAGAGCGGATGAATGCTAGTGGAAAAACTATTTGTGAAATCACGAAAAAAATCATTAATCAACAGGCGATATCTGCGGCGGGCTACGCCTACCCTAAAACTTTCATTGCCAATGAAATCTTATCAAAAATTACCTTGCAAGTAGCTATAGAGGTTGTGATTGGATTACGAGAAGGAGAGCGTTATGAAAAAATAAAACATTTATATACCTCTTGCATGAAATATGAAAAATCTACTCTGTTTAATATCATAAAAAAATTGCCTTTTACACAATTGGATTTAGGGCGATTAAGTCCGTGGGGATACCATAAGTATCTTCTGAAAGAAATTTTTCAATTTTTATACGATGAAGTTAAAGAACGTCGCAAGCAAGCAGATCCTTCATGTAGTGATATGCTCTCTGATCTGATATTTGCTTGTGATGAAACAGGTGAACCATTAAGCGATGAAGAAGTGCGCGATCTCCTGTTTTTGCCTATATCAGCAAGTAATAATGGTGCAACAGATTCGCTTACTTGGTTATTATACTGGGTCCATCGTTTAACAGATGTTCGGGAGCAACTGCTTGAGGAACTTGATAGCCTTGGTGAAAATCCAGATCCTCTGAGGATTGTCGCATTACCCTACCTTAATGCTGTTTGTCACGAAACTTTACGAATTTACCCAAGTTCGATGTTCTCGCTGCCAAGGGTGGTAATGTCCCCAGTGGAAATCATGGGGTATGAGTTAATTCCAGGTACAGTACTCTTTACCAATATTTATTCAACACATCAACGTGAAGATGTGTACCCAGAGCCGAAAGAATTTAAGCCAGAGCGCTTTCTAGAAAAAAAATTTTCTCCCTATGAATTTATCCCCTTCGGTGGTGGCGCTCGTAGTTGTATTGCAGGGTCTTTTTCTATCTTTCAAATGAAGCTTGTGTTAGCAACAATTCTTTCAAACTATAAATTAACGCTGGTTAACAAGCGACCAGAACTACAAAAGCATTCCAACGATCAATGTTACGCCGAGAGTGGCGTGAAGATGGTTATGCATGGTCGGCGTCAGCATCAAGAAAAGTCGCAGCCACTTGTTTCTGACTTGGTTTAGCTCTTGAATTTAGTTTTTTATTCAGCTGACATACGCTATATTTCTAAATTTAACTTTTCGGGCATAAAAATACATTTTTTCTGGGAGGAAATAGGTATGAATCAGAGTCATAAAGGCGCAGTTGTCATTACAGGAACATCCACAGGTTTAGGTCGAGCGACTGCGCTTTCACTCGCTAAGCAAGGGTATAACGTTTTTGCTGGAGTCCGCACTGAGAAAGATGCACAGTCACTAAAGCAAGCTGCATCTGGTAATTTAACTCCAATTATTATGGATATCACAAAAGCCCAAGAAATTAAATCTGCTACCGAATTTGTCTCGCTAGCAGTTGGCGATGCAGGCTTATTCGCCTTAATTAATAACGCAGTTGTCGCCGTAGATGGCCCTTTAGAATGTATTCCAATAGATGATATTAGATTTAATTTTGAAGTCAATGTTGTTGGTCAAATTGCTGTTACACAAGCATTCTTACCATTAATTAGAAAAGCAAAAGGTCGCATTATTAATATCAGTGCAATTTGTGGCAGATTAGCTCTACCTTATAGAAGTCTTTTATCTGCTTCCAAATTTGCGATCGAATCAATTACAGATTCTTTACGAATGGAATTACATTCTAGTGGAATTGAGGTAATTTCTATTTTACCAGCAGGAATAATAACCCCAGAACAGGCTGATAAAGTAGAAGCTAGTTATCAACAAACATTAGCGAATATGTCGCCAGAAGTTAAAGCAATATATGGCAAAAATTACAAAATATATATGGAAGGTGCAGTAGGAGACAATCGCACCGCAGGTTTACCACCTGAAAAAGTGGCAAATACAATTTTGCAGGCTTTGGAAGCTCGTAAACCTAAAAGACAATATTTTGTCGTGCAATCATCATGGTATCTTACCCTGTATGCGTTGTATAAAAGATTAGTGCCGCACCAATACTTTTATGACAATTTTTATCAAGATATGCGCAAAGGAATGGGATTAGATTAATAATTGCTATTTCATTTTTTAAATACTAGTTATAGCAAATATAGTAAATATGCCAACTCAGCATACTCACGAAATTCTGCCAAGAGAATGTCGGTTTTGTTCTTTAGTTTCTAAAGCTAATGGAGAAGATTTAATTGGGACAGCAGGTACTTGTGAACATTGGTTGATTATGGAAGTTCCACAACCTTGGCCCCAAGAAGTATTTCAAGAAAATCAAACTATTAAGTCAGTGATGGGTTTATTCCAAGAGTTAATTTTTAAGCATCAGGTTAATTTGAAACCGATGCTAATTGCTCCTGACCGTGAGTATTCTCATCCCGGCTTTACCCGCATTTTCTACTATTACCGTCCTGCAAAAATGTTTTCTCAATTTGAGAAACAAGAGTTTATTGTTCCAGAAAGTAAAACCGCTGCTTTGTTGACAGCAATATTTCAGCAGTTAATGCAACAACCCAACGATTTATCGCAATTTCAACAATATCAACAACAAACAAGTCAAATTCGTGAATTGATGGTTTGCACCCATGCTCAATTTGACCTTGCTTGTGGCAAATTTGGGACTCCCATATATCGACAATTACGTAAGGAATATGCTCCTGCTTCTAATGGAAAATTACGAGTCTGGCAAACAACTCACTTTGGTGGTCATCAGTTTGCCCCGACGTTAGTTGATTTACCCCAAGGCTGTTTGTGGGGACGTTTAGAGCCAGATGTATTGGATTTATTAGTGCAAGGAAATGGCTCAGTTTCTCGTTTGGTTCAATACTACCGAGGATGGACTGGTTTAAGCAAATTTGAGCAAATTGCTGAACGCGAAATTTGGATACAGTCTGGTTGGAGTTGGCTAAATTATTTGAAAGCAGGCAAAATACTGGCGATGGAAAAGGATGGTGAATGGGCAGAAGTTCAGATTGATTTTGCACTTCGAGATGGCAGTACATCAGGTACTTATGAAGCCAAAGTAGAAGTTTGCAACGAGGTTATGACTGCGTTTAACTCAACAAAAGAGATGGTGTTAGAAGCAGTGAAGCAGTATCGCGTTAGCCGTTTGGTCAAGGTTCAATAAACAGTAAATCCGAAAACTAAAAAATGACCTCGCAAAAACAATCTCAAATCACTAATGAAATTCTTGAAGGTAATCTTATTAAGTTGATGTTCAAGTTATCAATTCCTAGTACCCTGGGGATATTGATGCTGAGTTTAAACACTTTTATTGATGCTTTATTTGCAGGGAGATTTATTGGTGAAAATGCTTTGGCTGGTATCTCACTTGCAATGCCACTTGTAGGTATAATAAATGGATTTGCTTTATCTATTGGGGTGGGTTCTGCTTCTGTTCTCAGTCGAGCTATTGGTTCTGGAGATATCAAAACTCAGTCCAAAATATTTGGCAATTTAATAGTGATGAGTGTTGTTATTTCATTGTTCATCACAATTATTGGTTATTGCTTTGGTGAGGAATTAATTTTATTAATGGGTGGAAGTGGTGAAGTTGCTTTAGAAGGCACAAAATATTTTAAGATTTATGTACTAGGCTCGGTATTTTTGATACTAGCAGAAGCTTGCAGTCAGGTCATAAAATCAGAAGGACAGATTAGGTTAACCTCAATATTTGATTGGCTTTTTGTTTTTGTTAATATTGGATTAAATTATGTGTTTATTAGTGTATTTCATTCGGGAACTCAAGGAATTTCTCTTGCTACAGTTATGGCAATGGTTGTTTATAGCATTGCCAACTTAGCGTATTTTATTTTTGGTAAAAGTTCTATTTCAGTTAATTTTAAAAAAATAGCGATCGCCATAGACTTAATTCGTGCAATCTTATCAGTTGGAATATCAGAATTATTTTACCCATTTGCCATATTAGTTCAAGAGTTTGTAGTTTTTAATTTAATTTCTGACTACGGAACAAGTAGTGATATTGCTTTCTTCGGAGCAACAGGCAAAGTCTCTTCATTTGTATTTATTCCCATCATTGGTTTTGCCCAAGCATTACAACCTATAATTGGCATGAACTATGGCGCACAAAATCATGAAAGGATCAAAAAAGCATACTTAACTTTTGCAATTATTGGAACTTTTTTATCAATATTAATTTGGTTGCCTTTACAATTATTTCCAAGGACGTTTTTAGGTATAATTCTTCCAGATGTTAATTTTACCGATAATGATCTAATAAATTTTATAATTTTGACTATTTTAATACCGATATGGCCTTTAGCATACTTTAGCAATACTCTTTTTCTATCTATAGGCAAAGGTAAAACTGTGTTATTAGTAATTGTATTAAGAAGCATAATCTTAACTGTACCATTGGTACTATTATTTTCCAGAATATCAGGTGTCAGGGGCATATATTATGGAATGCTTGTTGCAGATGTTTTATTTATGATAATTGTATTTGTACTAACATTTTTAGAATTTCAATCTTTAAGTTCTCTCAAAGTTGAAGCAACTAAATAGGTAAATCTAAAATCACTAATGAAATTTTTACGTACCAGTTATTAAGGTTAATGAACTGGGTTTTTACCAAAGTGCAAAGTTTAATTAATTGAAATCAAGAGGTTAGTTATGTATCAAGACGACAAAGAAGACACAACAATTTACAAAGTTGTAGTTAATCATGAAGAACAATATTCTATTTGGCCATCTGACCGCGAAAATCCTATTGGTTGGAAGGATGTTGGAAAAAATGGTTTGAAGCAAGAATGTTTGAATTACATTAAAGAAGTCTGGACTGATATGAGACCGCTTAGCCTCCGGAAAAAGATGCAGGAAACATCTGGCAACATTTAGTAAGCAGATGTGCGTTTAAAGAAGAATTCAGAATTCAGAAGTCATACCGTTTCATTTTAATTATGATACAAATACGTTGGTAGGGGCACGGCATTGCCGTGCCCCTACGCGAAATCTATATGTATCAGGGTTTTAGTGAAATGGTATCAGAAGGAAAAATTAGAGAATTCAGAGCCAAAACTAATTCTTTTGGTTTGGTGTTTCACCGTTTATTCATACGCTAGTCACACAGGATTAAAAATTTAATTCTGGCTACTGACTCCTGAATTGTTTTTTGTTAAAAATGGAGATTTTTTATGGTAACATTCTCAATTAATAAAACACGAGTATGGTTTATTACTGGTAGTTCAAAAGGCTTGGGTCGAGCATTAGCAGAAACACTGCTTGAGTCGGGTGAAACTGTAGTGCTAACTGCAAGGAATCCACAGTTAATAGAAGATTTAGCAGCAAGTTTTCCAGAACATACATTGGCGGTGCAACTTGATGTCACCAAACCTGAAGAGGTACGGGAAGCAGTAAAACAGGCAATTGCCAAATTTGGACGCATCGATGTACTTGTTAATAATGCTGGATATGGAATTTTAGGGGCTATAGAAGAAGTCAGCAATGAAGAAGTTCGCTATCAGTTTGAAACAAATTTTTTTGGTGTCTTAGAAGTCCTACGGACAGTACTACCTTGTATGCGACAGCAAGGCAGTGGACACATCATTAATATTTCATCAGTGGGTGGATTTGTGGGCTATGCTGGTACGGGAATTTATAATGGTACTAAATTTGCGGTAGAAGGAATTTCCGAAGCATTAGCTCAGGAAGTTACACCCCTTGGTATCAAAATCACAATAGTCGAACCTGGTGCATTTCGTACAGATTTTGTTACGCGTTCTCTTGTTATCACTGATATCGAAATCAATGACTATGAAACAGTGATTGGTGAGATGCGTAAAGGTGCGCGGGATATCTTAGATCAGAAATTGGAATTTCAAGAACCAGGCGATCCTAAGAAAGCGGCTTTGGCAATAATTCAAGCAGTTGATAGCGATAATCCACCACTGAGATTGGTGTTAGGAGAAGATGCAATTTATGCCATTAATACTAAACTGGAGTTGGTGAAAGCAGAACTAGATGCTTGGAAAGAAGTATCTGTAAATACTGCGTTTGATGAAGTTGTAGTAGCCAAATAGTGGTATTTTTTTGGTTGCTACAGCGGTTTTCAATTGAAATGCAGGTCGGTGGGTTTTGTTTGTGTAGATGCGGTTTATAACCCAATACGCTTGGGTTAAGGGTTATATGGTGTCGATAATTGGTCTTTGAAGACGTGATAAATCGCGTCTCTACATGAGGGTTTTGTTGCTCATTCTGAACTGTATTGGTTTATAACCGCCCTTTTAACTTCTGTAATTCTTCTTTGATAGATAAAGGCTGATAACCCAATGCAAATGCTTTAGAACTATCTAAAGAAACATCTGTTGGTCTAGGTGCTGCCATTTTCACATCTTGTTGTCGGCAAGATTTCAGTCCTATGGTGGGGAGTTCAAATACCTCGATTAATAGCCGACCAAAATCATAGCGAGAAATGCGCTCTTTTCCACCCAAGTGAATAATACCGTTAACTTTCTCTAATGCTAATAATAATCCTTTTGCCGCAGTTATTCCACTTACTGGTGTGCGGAATTCATCAATAAATAAGTTTAGTTCTTTCTCCTCTTTTAAAGTTTGAATAAATGGCTGAATAAAACTTTTTGCTGTGGGTGTTGCTGTGCCAAACATTAAGGGCATTCGGCATATTGCGGTCATGGGATATCGCTCTAGCATACCTGCTTCAGCTATGGCTTTTTGCTCGCCATAAATGTTTACAGGACAGACAGAATCTGTTTCGCAATAAGGAGCATTTAAACCATCAAAAACTAAGTCGGTTGAGGTAAAAACACAAGGAATAGAATTATCCGCACAAAGTCCGGCAATATTGCACGATGCTGTGACATTAATTGCCTGTGATTCTTCGGGGTGAGTTTGACAAAAGTTTGGTTGTGACTGAGCAGCGGTATGAATAACTGCTGCTGGTTTGATGGTACTAAATATGTACTGTAATTCTTGAAAGTCTGTCAAGTTAACTTTTAATATTTTAACGCCAGGAATTTCTATAGGATGGGATAAATAAGTAGCGTAAATTTCCCATTCTTGTTTTGCAAGCTGGCAAAGATGCCATCCTAAAAAACCACTGGCTCCAGTAATTAATAATCTTTTCATGCTTCATTGAATGAAATAATACTTATTATGGGAACCACAAGTCTCTCCCACTACTCTGGAACTGAAACCGCCCAAAGCCAAGGAATTGACCGTGGGATTTCTCACCTGGTGGAAATGCTGTGACACCTAGTAAGTAAACACCCGAAAAACTGGGATTACTATAGGGGCGCAGGCCAATTGTAATTGTTTGTCCTGGAGTCACAGGTGGGTCAAAGTTCACAGTAATTGTGCGTGTTTTAGGTTCTCTGGTGACTGGGCCTAGTGTTAATTTCGCTCCTTTGCGATCGCGCGTTCCCACAAATGCACGGGTATCATCAAGATGGTATTGTATATTCTCTCCTCCTTCACGTTGAGCGATCGCTACCTTCTGAAGAGATTCTCCAGCATTTTCCGGCACATTGATAGTAAAGTAGTAAGTCCCGCCTGGAAAATTTACATCTTTGTAAATAGTTATGGCCTCAACCAGTCTTGGCGGTTGGACAAAATAGACTATACCATCTCTGAGTTGCACTGCTTGAGTCACTGGAACAGTAACTTCCGCAGTACTAATTGCTAACAAAAGTGTTATGCCAAACAAAGTTGCAACGCGCATGGTTCGATATAAATTACGTAAATAGACAAAAGTGTTAATTGAGTAAAAAAAACACCCTTATTTCAATTCTAATTCTTTGGGAATGAGTGACTTGGGAATCAGAGAAGCTTGTTTTTCCCAATCAGAAGGTTTCGTGTACCACCAAGCCCAAGCAATTAAAACTGCTTGAAAAGGAAGTCTGACAACGTGTACCCAAGGCAGGGCAAACGCATCTAAAGTACAAGAATCCTTTGATAACAAGGGTTTTGGCGTTTTATAATTTAGCTTATTTTTTGCTCAATATCCTTATACAGTAAGGGTTTCAGAAAAACCCTGCGTTCGCCCTGGTACTCAAGGTGAATCTGGTATATATTCGAGCTTAATATGATTAACCGCCATATTGATATTGGCAGGGAAAACCGCAATAAAAAGAGCAATAAGTCCCCAAGCAGCAGCTTGACTTACAGGCGGGACTAATAACCCAATACCACCCAAAATTTCATAAAAACCACTCAGATAAACTAATTCCAAAGGATAAGGAAGTTGCGGTGGCATAATTTTGACGTATGGTTCTGGAATCAGAAAGTGTGTGACTCCAACCACAATAATTGCTATAGCAAGGATTACACGCAAACGTTCCTTATGCTTACTCATCTGTTTTGCCTCATTATATACTTACCCCTATAATTTCAGTTTGACTGACAAATGCTGAATCTGCCTTGAGTCAATAGTATGAAAATGTCATTAGTCATTAGTCATTTGTCATTAGTTATTAATTCATCTCCCTCATCTCCCTATAAAAAACATGACCGATGCCTTTAGCCGACTCGCACCTTTCATCCAACAATATATTTACCATCATCACTGGACAGAATTACGACCAGTCCAAATTGCCGCTTGCCAAGTCATATTTGACACCGATGCTCACTTATTAGTTGCTGCTGCAACTGCCGCTGGTAAAACAGAAGCAGCCTTTCTCCCAGTTTTGACTTTATTACACACCTACCCCGCTAATACCATAGGTGCGTTATATATTAGTCCCATCAAAGCATTAATTAATGACCAATTTGAGCGTCTCAACGACTTACTCAAAGAAGCAGATATTCCAGTTTGGCATTGGCACGGCGATGTTTCTCAAACTCGAAAAAACAAACTTTTAAAAAATCCTCAAGGCATTCTCCAAATTACACCAGAGTCTCTAGAAAGTTTGTTAATTAATAAAAATAACGACCTACTTCGATTATTTGGCGATTTAAGGTTTGTAATTATTGATGAAATTCACGCCTTTATGGGTTCAGAACGCGGTTGTCAAATTATTTGCCAATTACAACGTTTAGCAAAAGCCACACAAAAACAACCGCGTCGTATTGGTTTGTCGGCAACTCTCGGCGATTATTGTATAGCTGAAGAGTGGTTGCGTTCTGGAACCGATAAGCCAGTAATTACTCCCAAAATAGATGGAATAAAACGCCAAATAAAACTAGCTGTAGAACATTTTTATATTAATGATGAAGTTGATGAATCAGAGGCGACAGCTTACGAACAATATATTTTTAACCTCAGCAAATCTCGCAAGTGTCTAATATTTGCAAATAATCGCACACGCACCGAATCTATAATTGCATCTTTGCGAAAAATTGCCACAGAACAAAAATTACCAGATATATATCATGTGCATCACGGGAGTATATCTGCTAGTTTGCGGCAAGCAGCTGAAAATGCCATGCGTGAACCCAACAATCCTGCTGTCACTGCTGCAACTCTAACTCTAGAATTAGGCATAGATATTGGTCATTTAGAGCGAGTTATTCAGTTAGATTCACCGTTGTCTGTAGCTAGCTTTTTACAGCGGTTGGGACGCAGTGGTAGAAGAGGTGAAGCGGCTGATATGCGCTTTATTTGCGCTGAAGAACAGCCATTATCAGAAGCTTCTCTCCCAGAGCAAATACCCTGGCAACTTTTGCAGTGTATCGCTATTATTCAACTTTATTTAGAGGAAAAGTGGATTGAACCAATCAAACCGATTAAATATCCTTTGAGTTTACTTTATCACCAAACAATGAGTATTTTAACAGCAACGGGGGAAATTTCACCTAATGTTTTAGCTCAACAAATTTTTAGTCTGCCACCCTTCGCTGCTATTTCCCAAGAAGATTTTCGATTATTGCTACGTTATTTAATTGATATCGTCCATATTCAACATACCGAACAAGGTAAATTAATCCTGGGTTTGGCAGGAGAAAAGGTGGTGAGAAAATTTCAGTTTTATGCTGTGTTTGCTGAGCAACAAGAATATATTGTCAAGCATGGTACAACGGAAATTGGCAGTATTGCCGCGCCGGTTCCTGTTGGTAATCAATTTGCTTTAGCTGGGAGAACTTGGGAAGTTGTAGAAGTTGACTTCAAAAAAAGAGCTATTGTTGTGAAGCAAGCTGAGGGTAAAGCTAGTATTTTTTGGCGTGGTGGTGGTGGGAGTATTCATACAAGAGTTTTACAACGAATGCGGCAAGTTTTATTTGAGGATGTGGAGTATAGTTATTTGCAAAAGAATGCTTTGCAAAGATTACAGACGGTTCGCCAATTGGTGCGGCGGGTGGGATTGGAGAAGCAGAATATTTTGGAATTGGAAAAAGGGAAATGTTGTATTTTTCCCTGGATGGGTACTGTTGGTTATCGCACTTTGGAAAGATTGCTTAACTCTTGGTGTCGGGAATCGTTGGAAATTACGAGTATTGGCGGGGTCAGTCCTTATTATTTGACAATTAAATTAGGCAAGGGTAAATTTAATTATCTTGCTCGTGAAATTGCTTCATTATGTGAGCAAAGAATTAGCGCAGAAGATTTAGTTAGTAGTTCAGAAGCGCCAGAAATTCAAAAGTACGATCAATTTATTCCTCATCCACTTTTACGGAAGGCTTTTATTAATGATTATTTAGATATGGAAGAAGTGCGGCAAAAAGTGGCGAAGTGGTGATAGTATTGCCAGAATTCAGAGGAAGTTTTAAAAATCGTTGATATCGCTTCAGACTTTAATTTAATTCTTCATTAAAAATTATTTTTTAATTAATACTTACAAACTTTTGAAAGTCTTAAATGTTATGCTTTACAAGTCTCGATACGAAAAAAAGTTTCGATGCGATAAAAAAGAACTCCCCACCCGCCAAAGGGTAAGTGTCCACCAGGTGCTGAAGTATTAAAGGTAACTTGGCTACTAGCAGCAATCCAATCACTGCTCACTCTCCAGCCAACGCGATCGCCTAACTTTCCCCATGCTTTTTCATAATACATCCCGTCAGGCTTACCACCAACGCTTAGGTAAATTTCTTTTTGAATGCTGAATCCAAAGCGTCCATTGCTATATTTCACCCATAAGAGGTCAATTGTGCGGAGGTCTTTACAAGGAAAGTTCAAAAGTTCTTCGTCTCTAATCCAATCACCTTCTTTGCGACCTACAGCTTGAAGCATCACTAAATAAGTTTCATAATCAGCATCTTTCCAATTTCCTGTTGCTAGGTAGTCGCGTAGTTTTCTGTAATCTACCCCTACTTCTGAACTCAAATCATCTTGACTTAGATCATTAAATGTAATTTGGTTAAATAACCTATTTAACAAATATTGCATAGATTGTGAGCGTTTCTTTGGTTTTAAATTCATTATCTCAATATTCGATGTACTTTGATTAACTAATAAATTTAACCATGCTTCCATCGATCGCGGGCGTTCATTCGCTTCTAACCTCATTCCCTCAAGAATTGCCAGATTTAATTGTTCGCTAATTATTGGTTTATGTTGCTTTGGTTCAATTAAATCAGCTTGATGATATTTGCGATCCCAGGAAGTTGCAGGATATTCACCTGTGACTACATAGTAAAGTGTTGCAGCCAAACCGTAAATATCAACTGTTATGTCTTTACTTCCATCCATTTGCTCATAAGGAGCAAAGTTTTTATTACCAAAACTTCTAGAAAAAGAAGTTGCCGGGGCAATATCTCCAGCTAAACCAAAGTCTATTAAAATCGGTTGGTTACCACTTCGTAACATGATATTACCGGGATGAATATCACGATGCACTATTGAAATTTGATGTATCGTTGCTAGTGCATCAGCAATTTGGCAGATGTATTTTATAGCTTCTGTTTCTGGTAGTGGTGTTATTACTTCACCTTCAATTAAATCAAATAAATTTTTCCCAGCAATGAACTCCATTACTAAGCAGGGCGTGTTGCTGTCGGCTTCTTCAAAATAATCAATTACCCTTACAATATTTGGATGAGGTGCTTGGCAAAGTTGCCCTAATAATTCAGCTTCTTGAATGAATTTATCTACATAACGGGGATATTGTCTATCCCGTTTGAGGCGCATATTAGGAGTTTTAATGACAACTGGCAGGTTAATACGGCTGTGTACAGCTTTATAGGTAATGCCAAAAGCACCTTGTCCTAACTCGTCTTCAATAATGTATTTACCATTGTGTAATTGATGACCTTTATTCCAGTACATATTTTATGTTAGTTAGAAGTTAATTTTTTATCTCAGGCAAAGGATAAGAGTTCAAGAGAGAGAATTTTTGTATTTTATTGTTATTGCAGTAGTTTTTATTTAATTTGGCGGTTTTGTTGGGGGCGCTGTTGGTGTTGATTTTTGCGTAGGTGAAGGTGAAGGTTTGATGAAAATTTCTCGAATATCTCCTTGGAAAATTCCTGTGAATATTGCTATTATTGCAAGAATTAAACCTATTATTCCAATCCATAAACCTAAGGCATCATAATTAATTTGTGTTGGTTGTAGCTGGACAACAGGTGTAGGTTTTAATCCCAGTGAATCTAGCCAAGCTTCAATAGACTGGGGGCGTTTTTTGGGGTCTAAATCCATTGCCCAAAGAATATCACGATTGATGTTATGGCTAATTTGAGGATTCAATTCTGTTGGTTCTGACAATGGAGTATGATTTTGCAGGCGTTCTTTGGCGCTGGTGGGTACTTGTCCTGTCAATAAGTTATAAAGTGTGGCTGCAAGCGAATAAACGTCGGTATACGCCCCTAGTTCAATTGTGTGTGAATACAGTTCCGGTGGTGTGAAACCTGCTTCGGCTTCTGTTTCTAAATTGCTGACACTCAGCTTTTTACTGTCAATTCCCCGTGCTAGCCCAAAGTCAATTAAAACGGCTTCTTTTGAACCAGCCCTAATCATAATATTGGCTGGCTTGACATCTCTATGCACCAAGTTATTTTGATGCACTACTGTTAACGCTTCACCGATTTGTTGGATGTATTGCAGGGCGTCTGCTTCTGGCAAAATATTCTGTGGGCGATGCGCGAGATCGATTCCGGCGATGTACTCCATCGCTATGCACCACAAATCATCCTCTTGAAAGGGATCTTCTAAGAGGCGCACAATATGGGGATGTTTGCATTTAGCTAGTTTGAAGGCTTCTTGGACAAATCTTTCCTGCAACCTTTTGAAATCTGGTTGGTTCAATAATTGATCATCTAAGGTTTTGACGACAATGCGATCGCCTTTTTCATCTTTGGCGAGATAAGTAATGCCAAAACGTCCCCGCCCTAATACACTTTCGAGGGTATATTTACCCCCCTGCAACTGCTTCGGAACTGCCCAAACCATCAGCTTGACTGTGAGACACTTGTGTTAATTTTGGCATAAATAGCTCTCACGCCTGTAGAAGAAGGCAAAAGTAAAAAGTAAAAAGTAAGAACAATTATGCTGCAAGCTTTTTACCTACAGCAGATTTCAAATTGGTGAAGTACACAACGATTCGTCTCAAAGCCAGGAAGAAAGCGTGTTTTACTTCTGAATTCTGTTAGCGTAGCGGGGCGTAGCCCATTCTGACTCCTGAATTCTGATTTAAGGCAAAAACCGATCTAAAGCAGCTTTTAATTGTTGAATTTCAACTTCCATATTGCCTTCTTTTGCTGCTCTAGCAATACATTCGGTTAAATGTTCATCTAGAACAATTCGCGCTACCCGATCTAATGCGCCTCGCACTGCGGCAATTTGTAATAAAACATCAGGACAAGGACTACTTTGTTGCACCATTGTTTTAATACCACGAACATGTCCTTCTATCCGCGATAACCGATTGACAATTCGCCGTAATGACTCTTCGCTATGGATATGAGGATGGCTTAACTCTCCATGCTCAGGAGTATGATCTAGATGTTCGTGATCTGTATCGTGATTATGGGAGTGTTCTGCTTGCTGGGATGTTGGCAAGGATTCTTTACCTAATCGGTTTGAGCCATTCATGGGTTATCAAAGGACTTGTAGTACTAAGATCCTAGCCTAGTAGTTGACTGAAAATTGAGGAGTGGGGAATGGGGAGTGGGGAGTCGGGAGTGGGAAGTCGGGAGTGGGGGATGAGGGGGATGAGGGGGAGTTAAAATTTTGTTCATCTAGTTCCAAGTCTCATTAATGGAGTTCAAAGACTCATTAATGGAGTTCAAAGTCTCATTAATGGAGTTCCAAGCCTCATTAATGGAGTTCAAAGACTCATTGATCTAGCTTACAGCTATTTTCAGGTAAATAGACCACGCAGCAAGGGCACAGCAGTGCTGTGCCCCTACGACAGATGTGGTTCAAATACATGAAAACTGCTGTAAAGACTCGTTAACAGAGTTCAAATACTCCCTCATCCCCCTCATCTCCCTCATCTCCCTCATCTTCCCCACTCCCCACTCCCCACTCCCCACTCCCCAATCTCTACTGACGATTCGCTCTCTCTTGGGGAATAATCTCGGTTACTACTCTACCGCCAGAATTTCCACCTTTGACAACAATATTTTCTGTTTGCAAATTCCCAACGGCTGTTTCACCGGTAAAATTTAACGGTGGATCAATTTGTCGATAAACTATATTTCCTTGAGCTTCAAGTAATTTATTGTCTAAATACCAAGTTAGTTTATCAGATCTCAAAGACTGGCTACGCTGACCAATGGCGTTGACGTTACCTGTTAAATAAACCGTTTTTTGCGGTATTTTCATTTCACCTTGATTGGCGGTAACGATGACATTTTCCACACGCTGGAACATGCGGGTGGGGGAGTTTGTGGTGATGGTTTCTGTGTTCATGTTCCAGGTCATAGAGTTACTAGCTATTTGCAATGGCGGATCTAGTAAATCTAATTGGGCATTTTTTTGGATGGTGGCAATTTTGGTTTTTAAGTTGACTTCGGCTGCATTTCCTTTGCCGCGATCGCTAATTTGATTATTTTTATAGCGGTCAATTTCAATGGGGCGATCGGCAATTAATTTTTCTTCTTTAATATTCCAATTCAAATGCTCTGTTCGCATTTGCAACTGAGGATCGGCGGACTTTGCTATTACTCCTCCAGAAAATTCCATCCGTTGTTCCCGAGTTTTAACTCGCGCTTCTTGTGCTACTGCTTGTAGTTGTTTATGAGTACCATTAATTTGGTTGCGGACAATCAACAAATCTTCTTGGGGACGCCATTCTAGTTCATTACCCTGCAACACAATTCCATTTTTCGGGTCTGTAGCAAGTATTTTCCCCTTGAGAAATAGCTGCTTTCCATTTTGTTCAATGTCTGCTACATCCGCTTTTACTTGGTAAACAACTTTACCATCTTGGTACAGTTCTCCATAGGGATTTTCCGCCTGACCAATTTGTTTTTCTTTGGTGTATTTTGCCCGTTTAGCTTGGACTTTCCAAATCGGCCGTCCCACTTCATCTGCTTGTTCTAAGGTGACATCAAAGAATGTCAATTTACTGTCTGGATCAGATGAATCAGCAGTATTTTCTGGAGAAGCTGTGGGAGATTTCCCCCCACAGCTAACTAATCCAATTCCTAAAAAAAAGGTCAAAAGCAAAATAAAGAAAGAAGAGAGTCGGGGAGTGGGGGAAGGAGATGAGGGGGCAGGGGGGGCAGGGGAGGCAGGGGGAGAATAACTCTTAACTCCTAATTCCTCACTCCCAATGCCCAATGCCCAATGCCCAATGCCCCATGCCCCATGCCCCTGCCCTTCTACCTCTCTCGCTTTATGATTAAACTGATACTTCATTCTTGGATTTCCAGATGTCCATCGCTAGTTCTTGGGTCTTCCAAAAATCCCATACTCGATAACGGTCGATATGGATAGCTTTGACGAGGGGTTTTTTGAATATCCTCTTTGATGGCTTCTAAATCAATGTAGCGATCGCTTACATTAATTAAGCTGTCACTAGTCATGGAACGCAAACTCACCACCTCTACCCTTACACCACGATAGCTCACGGAATTTACTGCATAAGCCAAATCGCCATCACCGCTGACTAAAACTGCGGTATCATAGGAATCGACTAACGCCATCATATCGACTGCTATTTCTACATCCAGGTTGGCTTTTTTAGAGCCATCTGGCAGTTGCACCAAGTCCTTAGCAATTACTCGATAGCCATTGCGGCGCATCCACAACAAAAACCCCTGTTGCTTCTCGTTTGTCCGGTCTACACCAGTGTAGAAAAAAGCTCTCAGTAGGCGAGAACCTCCAGTTAATCGACACAACAACTTCGTGTAATCGATTTCAATTCCTAATTGTAATGCAGCGTAAAATAGATTTGAGCCATCAATAAATATGGCAACCCTACCCCGATTCTCCAAAACTTGTTCTGGCGTAAATATCGAGTCATTTTCTAAATTATTCAACATTGTTGTCATACCTCAGTTTTTATCCCTGTTATTTTTGATACAAAATACCCAGTTTTACTTTCTAGTCACAGCGGTTTATGATAATGTTCCGGGGCTAATTAAGTTCAGCCCCGATAAATTTTTACCAGAGAATTAGAAATTGAACAAAATCAGAATTTGATATTGACTAATCGTTTTTTAGCTGTTCTATGCGTTTGAAAATTGGTTGGGGTGTACCCAACTGTTGTTTACTGGATAGTACTCCCCACGCTGCATGGGTAGCAAAAGGAGCATTCAGTGAAGTTTCTATTTGATCGTTAAAGTTTATTCCAAAGCCCAGTTGCCGATAAATATCGCTACTGATGTTCGGAATAATTGGAGATAGTAGATAAGCTGCTAGTCTAACCGATTCTAGAACTGCGTACAGAACTTTCTCGACTTCCTGCTGTTGTCCCTGTTTATATAATGACCAAGGAGCTTGTTCATCAATAAACTTATTGCTGGCTTGCACCAGTAAAAGGATGGATTCGCAGGCTTGATTGAAAGCTAGCTGCTCATAGGCTTGTTTTACTTGTTCCCCCAGACGTAAACCAATTGTTTTCAAAGGATTTTCGTCAGAGATTGTTTCGTTGCCGATTGGTGGTACATTATTTTCAGCACAGTATTTCTTCACCATGTTCAAGGTGCGATTGAGCAAGTTACCTAAGTCATTCGCTAAATCTGCATTCAGAACATTAATGAACCTAACTTCATTAAAATCTCCATCCTTGCCAAATTCGATTTCCTTAAGGAAGTAATAACGAACGGCATCACTACCATAGCGTTGGACTAGATCAACAGGATCGAGGGTGTTACCCAGACTTTTGCCCATTTTCTGACCATCTTTAGTCAAAAAGCCATGTCCAAATACTCGGTCTGGCAAGGGTAAACCGGCTGATAACAGCATTGCTGGCCAATAAACTGCATGGAAACGCAGAATATCTTTACCAATTAAATGCAAATTAATTGGCCACCACGTCTGTAGAGCATTTGCTAAAGTCGGTTCTGCATCTGGTTCGAGTAATGCGGTTACATAACCCAGTAGTGCGTCAAACCAAACATAAAGGGTGTGCTTGGGATCGGTTGGTACTGGAAAACCCCAATCTAAATTCACCCGTGAAATTGAAAAGTCTTGCAGACCTTGATTGACAAAGCTTAGGACTTCATTACGCCGAGTTTCTGGTTGAATAAAATCTGGTTTTAACTGATAAAATTCTGTCAGTTTATTTTGATATTTAGATAAGCGGAAAAAATAGTTTTGTTCGTCTCGCCACTCGACTTCTTTGTTAGTATGAATTGGGCAACGGTGTCCTTCTAAAAGTTCCCGTTCTTCTTTGAATTCTTCACAGGATACGCAGTACCAGCCTTGTTGTTGTCCTTGATAAATATCCCCAGATTCCCATACTCGCTCGAAGAATTCTTTGACGATCGCTCCATGACGAGGTGCTGTAGTCCGACTAAAGCGATCGTATTGAATATCAAGCAACTTCCACAAACTTACAAAGCTAGGCACAATTTCATCGCAAAAATCTTGTGGGGCTTTCCCTAAAATTTCTGCCGATCGCTGAATCTTCTGCCCATGCTCATCTGTACCCGTAATTAATAGTACCTGATGCCCCAACAACCTATGAAATCGTGCTACTACATCGGCAGCGATCGTTGTATAAGCACTGCCTATATGAGGGACATCGTTTACATAATATAGGGGTGTTGTCAGTGCAAATGTCTTTTGTGTTTTATTCACTAGATTCATGCAAAATAAAATCAACTTATTAAAACGTTTTACATCTTAGTTTTGTCGGCAAAACCACGCAATTATATAACATTACTACCATTTTTTCCAATAACACCTTAATATTAGCAAATTTATCCGGTCAGCAATTGTTTTATAATATGCATTAATTCAACTGATTTTTGCCGAAAATACAGAAATTTACTATTAGATAATTTTTGGGAATACTTTTTATTACATAATATTATTGTGTTGAAGAATACATAATACACAGATGCGGAAAATCTACCTCTGTTTATAGATTCAGACATTTCTATCTTAAGACGGTCATGGCAGTAGTAAAGAAATGTAAAAATTAAATTAAGATAAACTGCCATATTTAACGGACTATATATTGATTAGGTATGAGTCTAAATAGCCCTCAGTTGATTTCCCACGCTTTGTTAGCAGGGCTTTCAACACAAATGTTTCGCTATTACGAAGATCGCATTCCGCGAGATGCTAGCGTCTTGGTAGTCAGCAATCACCGCAGCTTTATGGATGCACCGATTTTAATGGCAGCCTTATCGAATCCAATTCGCTTTGCTTGTCATCACTACATGGGACAAGTGCCGATCATGCGGGAGATTGTTACCGGACAATTGGGGTGTTTTCCTTTGGAAGAAGCCCAAAACCGCCAACAAAGCTTTTTTGTGCAATCACAGATGCTATTGCAGTCTCGGCAAATGGTAGGAGTATTTCCCGAAGGAACAGAACCAATGGTGAAATTTACTGCGCCAAACACAGTGGGTGAATTTCAGCGGGGATTTGCTCATTTGGCATTGCGGGCTGATGTGGAGGATTTAGCAATTTTGCCAGTGGCGATCGCATCTTTAGAAGAAGTCAACACTTCTGGTTTTCCCCTGAGGCTGTTGAGTTTATTCGATCCTTCAGAACCTTTATTTAAGCAACCAGGTTGGCATCCTTTGGTAGTTTATCGCCGAGTTGCTGTGTTAATCGGTCGTCCTTATTGGATTACGCCCCAACATCAAAAAACATATCATGGCAAACAAGCTAGAACTGTTGTGGCTGAACTAACTCAATATTGCCACAACGAAGTTAGCGACTTACTGCGTCAAGGGTGAGACGATTTTGGATTTTGGATTTTGGATTTTGGATTGTCGCTGCGACTTTGAGTTGGTTGCTGTAAGACTGTTTTTGCATCTTGTCAAAAGCAGCCAACAATCAACAGTCCAAAAGTTTTATCATTAACCAATGACCAATGACCAATGACCAATGACTACCCCAGAAGTTGAACTCAAGCCTTGTTTCCTTACGCCCAAACGATTACGACCGGAGTATCCGCTGTTTGTATATTTACCAGGAATGGATGGAACAGGTCAATTATTGCGATCGCAAACCGCTGGATTAGAAGTTGGTTTTGATGTCCGCTGTTTCGCAATCCCCCGTCAAGATCTCACCACCTGGGATGTGCTAACTAACAATGTATTGGACTTGATCCACGCCGAATTAGAAAAAAGCCCCCAGAGGACAGTTTATTTGTGTGGTGAGTCATTTGGGGGTTGCTTGGCGATGAAAGTGGCGATTCAAGCACCGCATTTATTTAAACGAATTATTTTAATTAACCCAGCTTCAGCCCTTCAGCTTCGCCCTTGGTTGAATTGGGCATCGCAAATTACTTACTTAGTCCCATCAGGATTGTATGATGTTGGCGCACTGGGGTTACTACCATTTTTAGCATCTCTGCCACGGATTTCTCGCAGCGATCGCCATGAACTCTTAAGAACTATGCGTTCTGTTCCGTCAGAAACGGTTCTTTGGCGATTGTCTTTACTCCGGGAGTTTGAGATTGATGAAGAGCAATTGCGCCAGTTAACGCAGCCAGTTTTGTTGATTGCTGGTGGTAGCGATCGGCTTTTACCTTCTGTAACAGAAGTGAAGCGCATAGCGAATATCTTACCAAATAACAAGATTGTGGTGCTGCCCAATTGCGGACATGCTTGCTTGCTAGAAGAAGATATTAATCTCTATGAAATCCTTAAGGATAACGACTTTTTAGAAAGTAAAGCTGATATCGGTAAAGGGCAAGAGGTGAGAGGATAGGATGAAGGGCGATCGCATTTTATTCAAGCTTTAGCCTGTTAGTTACTGAGAGCTATCCAACTTCAAAGCTCGCATTAAAAAGGCGATCGCTCTTTTGCCAAAATGAACAGGTTTGTTCTCACGCTATTCAGTTTCTTTGAGCCACTCCTCATAACCACAAACAAGCAAACGCTGTTTCACTTTGTCAATAGCTTCAGCCTTTGGCACATCAGTTGTTACTACACGATACACATCATTGAGAACAAGGTTATAATTTATTTCTGTGCAGTGAGATACGATTTCTGCTAAGTTTCGATCTGACATTTCATCATAAAGTAATGCCAACAATGGTAAATAATCTTGTGTTTCTATTCCATTGGGAAAAGCACACTGAATCAGTTTATAAGTACTTAAAAGATAAGGTGCAATAGTAATTTGCATAGTTAATTTCCTGTTAAAGGGCAAGGCACATGGATATACACATTGAACTTTACACCCTGAGAAAGTGCTGCTCTGACCGCTTTAGCATCTGCTGTCATTGTCAAAATGCCTAAACGATCCCCTGTTCCTAAAATGATGATATCATTCCTGCCCAAACTCCTAGTCGGCTGTAAGTTTAGGGCTACAGTTGAGGGATTGTCAGGGGGAGTGAGGTGACTTTCGGTAAAAGTGTCACAGGAATTGTTAATCCATAACTTGTACTTGTTGGGAGATGTCAAGCCGATCGCACTTTCGCTACAAACTTAAAGAGAGGCTTTACAGGATGGTGTCAAGCAATGGCAGATCAACCCCAAAAAACAGAAGTGAACAAGTTAGTCCATTCACGCGCAGAAACAAAGAAAGTCGAAATCACGGCTCAATCATCAGTGGAAAATCAACCGTCTATATTAGAGGATTTTGCTAAAACTGTTGCTGACACAGGCAAAGCAGTTATAGACACAGCAATAGGTATTGGAGAAGCAGCAACGAAGCAAACACACAAGTTAATTGAGCAAACAACTCAAACCGGCGGTAAGTTTGTCAATAGCCTGGGTGAAAATTGGCTGATTAGAAAACTATCTGGGGTCTTAAATCTCAATTGGCTGTTTGGTGCCACTGATGTTGTAGATTTAGAAAAAGCAGAAGTGGCGGTAAACAAGCTCAAGCAACAATATCCCAATGAATCACCCAGCCAAATTGCTCACCGCATCATGATGGACAAAGCAGCTAGAGCTGGTGGGATTGGTTTGGCAACTAGTATTTTGCCGGGATTTGCGCTGACATTTTTGGCAATTGATTTAGCAGCGACAACGAAATTGCAGTCAGAAATGGTTTATGAAATTGCATCTGACTATGGGCTAGATTTAAAAGATCCAGCCCGTAAAGGTGAAGTTTTGGCGATTTTTGGTTTGGCTTTGGGTGGAGGCCGTCTGTTGAAAGCTGCGGGATTAGGCTTGTTGCGAAATGTGCCCTTTGCGGGTGCTGCGATCGCCGTTAGTTCAAATGCGACGATGATCTATTCATTGGGATATGCTGCTTGTCGATTTTACGAAGCCAAATTAGATGAATCAACTTCCCTCAATTCTCCAGAAACACTAGCAGCATTAAAAGAACAGAGTGAAGAGTATCTCCAAAGTGCGATCGCTCAACAAGCCGTCATGGATCAAATTTTAGTTCACATGATCCTCGCCAGTCATCCCGAAAAAACTTGGGAAGAAATATTGCCAGAATTGCAAGCTGCAAATTTAAGTCCTACCTCCCTAAATGCCATTGCCGAAAACATCAAATCACCCAAGCCTTTAGATACACTGCTCAATGAGCTAACCCGTGATTTTGCCATACCATTATTAGCCCAGTGTTACAAAATTGCCCAGCTTGACAACCAGACTACACCAGTTGAACAAGAAATAATTACTGCGATCGCCAGCAGATTTAACATTGATATACAGCATTTACGGCTGCTATGAGGTACAGTAGCAACAACTAGCAAACCAGTTTCTTAAATGTTGAGGATTTATTAAGTCGAGTGCAACTGAGATTAGTTTATCAACCATTTC
>NZ_JACJSJ010000139.1 GCF_014698115.1 Nostoc sp. FACHB-973 | reverse complement strand
AGAACAGCTATGTCTTTTCGCTTTTTTGATTGGTTGACTCTCCATCGTGACCTGTTTGTTTCTTACAAAGCTAGTTTGGGCTATATTTGGGCTTGATTTTTGTTTAAGTCCCGCTATGCAAAAGTCTGTTTTTTAAATGTTACAACGCCAGATACATGATGCCTAAAATACAAAAAACCCCGGCTAAGTTAGCCGAGGTAAAGTCGAGAAGTGAGAATGACGATGAGATATAGCGATACCGAAATCTAAAAATCTTAGCTGACGCTAAAACCAACCAAAACTAAACTAGTGACGATTAAAGTTGCAAAAACACCTTGTATCAAGTATTTACGTTGTTCCCAAATTGCTGGGTACTCAGAGTAGTACATCTTGGGTTCAGCTGCGTAGTTATTGAGAATGCCGTCTTCATTTACAGTTGTGTACATAATTTTTTCTCTTTGTTGTTTGTTAACTTATGTAAATAAATTTAACAGTTTTGTTACAAATCGTCAACAGGGCTTGACAAAAAAAGACTCATAGATTTTATAAAAGTTACTTATGAGCGATGCTTAGGTTGGGCGGGTACGCCATCGCGGATTCTTAGCCAAATGGTTGCAAGCAATAAAAACAGCGTGCCTGTTAGTTCTTCTGTACTATTACCGACGAGGGAAAAGGGGCGATCGCATTGTAAGCACAGGTAAGACAATAAAGTGTTGTCAACACTTTTGAATAAATGCTAAAATCTTCCCTAGACAGGGAATAATTTTAAATAGTCTATGTTATTTAATCAAAATCTATGTCAAAAATAGTTTCGTGAGTAACAAATTACCTATGGGTTTGTTAGAGATTCCTGTAGAGTTTAAAGCTGAGAGGTAATGTGTATGTATATAGAAACTTTTACCCCTACTGAAGCTGCGGCATTTATCGAATTACCAACAAAGAAGATTTATAAGGAAGTAGAATATAGAATTCTTCCTGAATATAATCCTCCAAGGCTTAATTTTGCTGCGTTAGTTTATCTACGTTTAATTAAAGAAATAGACTTTTTTAATGTTGATTTTCGCTTATATCTTTATCAAAGCTTAGTTAGAGCTTTGGAACAAAATTTACCAACTATTGAAATAGCAAGATTTATCAAAATAGAAGTTGAGCCTATTGCCAAGGAGGTATTAGAATTTATCAATTGTTTTCAGTTGTGGAAAGAAAATTTAGTTTCCGATCCGAACATCATGGGTGGAGAAGCAGTATTTCCTAATTCTCGGCTTACGGTTCGTCATATTGGTTCAATGCTTGATAGGGGTGAGTCAATAGAGACTATACACGAAGACTATCCTTATTTGACTGAAGAAGATATAAAATTTGCTCAAGTGTACGTGAAAGCCTACCCAAGTGTTGGACGACCTAAAAAGAATCAAATTCCTGATTGATGAGGATATTTCACCAGCTGTTGCGCGTTACTTGTGTAACGAGCTTTTTATTGATGCAATTGCTGTTAGAGATCGGGGGTTACTTGGTGCAAAAGACTATCAAGTTTTAGAATACGCTTTTAATGAAGAGCGTATTCTTGTAACAGCAAATGTTCGGGATTTTGAAAAGTTTGCTCGGATTACAGAAATCCATGCTGGGATTGTATTCATTTGTCAGGGAGATTTATCTCGAAATGAGCAAATTGCTATTGTAAAAGAAGCTGTGAATGAAATAAATGGGGAATTAGAAAATGGACGCGATATGTTAAATCGCGTTCTATACATGGGAGAAGATGGTAATAAAAGGTTTGAGAATTTGAGGTAAAACTACCAAAAGTATTAGGCGAATAAACCTTTGTTTGAGCGATGCCTAGGTTGGACGGGTACGCCATCGCACAGGGCTAAAAACACAAAAAACCCCGGCTAATTTAGCCGAGGTAAAAGGAGAAGTACGAATGGCGATGAGATACAGTGATACCGAAATCTAAAAATCTTAACTGACGCTAAAACCAACCAAAACTAAAGTAGTGACGATTAATGTTGCAAAAACACCTTGTATCAAGTATTTACGTTGTTCCCAAATTGCTGGGTACTCAGCGTAGTAGACCTTGGGTTCAGTTGCGTAGTTATTGAGAACGCCGTCTTCATTTACAGTGGTGTACATAATTTTTTCTCTTGGTTGTTTTTTAACTTATGTAAATAAATTTAACAGTTTTGTTACAAATCGTCAACAGGGCTTGACAAAAAAAGAGTGATTGGTCTAATAAAAGTTACTTATGAGCGATGCCTAGTTTGGGCGGGTACGCCATCGCAGATTCTTGTCCAAGTGGTTCGAGTCTGCCAAAGCTTGATATCCGTTGACTTCTTGCTGCGCGTCCACATGAAAAACCCCCAGTAAGTTGGGGGCATAAATTCTAACTTGTGTCAGAAAGTCGAACAAGAGGCTTCTTGGGCTGGTATTGAAGCTGGTAAACTTCCTTCAACTCCCTTGTATTCGTCTTCAAGTAGCCCTAATTCTTCATGACTGCATCCAAAAGCACATCGGCATCAAAGCGGACGACATCGGTGCAAGGTAGCCCGGTTTCTGCTGTGATTTGAGCGATCGCTTCATGAGCCGAAAATTCATCGAGATGGGCTGTGTTCAATGCTATACCGACTACAGGCACATTTCCAAAAGCACCGCCGGCACTAGCGACAGTTTCATAAAGTTGGATTACCTTACGTAAAGGTGGAATTACTACATGGGGATGATTGCGTACATGAACTTGTCCCGCCCGATGTGCCAATACCAGTTGGGTTGGTTGGGAACCACGAATCAACGGTAGGGTTGCGGTTGAACCAGGGTGTAGCAGCGAACCTTGTCCTTCAATGTGCAGGATATCGTAGTTTTTGCCATAGCGCATAACCATCTGTTCCACAGCACCAGCGGCAAAGTCTACCCGTACAGCATCCAAAGGCACACCATCGCCTTCTAACATGACACCAGTTTGACCTGTGGCTAAGAATTTAGAACGCCAGCCCCGGAGTTTTGACGCCCAATGTAACTCTAGGCTGGTTGACATTTTACCGATCGCCATGTCAGTTCCCACAGTCAATACCCGCCGACAGGGGAGAGTGCGTGCCATGCCGCTGGCAATACCTATATTAGATGGCTCTTTCCGCACATCCCAAATTAGTTGTCCTGGTTTAAGCAGTGCATTTAACTCTGGCATATTTGCCATTGGTGTATGTAAACCATTCACCAGAGACATTCCAGCTTGTAAAGCGTCTTTGATTTCCAACCAGTAATCATCTGGGACAGCGCCACCTCCTGGGGCTATGCCAATTACCAAGACTTCTGGCTTGTACTCCAGGGCACCGGCTACAGATGCCACAATTGGTACATCACGCTTGAGACCTGTTAATTTTGACAAAGATTTCCCAACAGAGTCGCGATCGATGACTACTACGATTGGGGCTTCACTGTAGCGTAAAATCGCTAGCCCTGTTTTACCTTGAGGCCCGGTAATTCCCTCATGAAGTAAGATAGCTACTCGTTGATTAAGTGGCAGACGCACTGTGCTGTACCCCCAAACCTGGTAAATCCTTTGGCAAAACTCTTCCTTCTTTGATCAATGCACCCGTAAAGGGGTCATCAATTAAGTTAAGGTGACTGTCTAAATCTAAATAATCAGCTAGTGGTGCTAGCTGCGCTGCTGCTGTATTAGCTAAGGAACTGTCAGAATAGCAACCGAACATTACTTGTAATCCATAGGCTCTGGCTACATGTACCATTCGCATTGCTTCAGTTAGTCCCCCTGATTTCATCAGTTTAATATTAATCCCATCCACGTAGTTTGCTAGATCGGGAATATCAGAACTTGTGAAGCAACTTTCATCGACGAAGATGGGGAGAGGAGAATTTTCCTTGAGTTTTGCTAAGCTTGTTTCTTGCCCCCGTGGCAATGGCTGTTCTACATACTTTATACCTAAATCAGCCAGCCAATTGCACATGGCGATCGCATCTGTTAAACTCCACCCGCCGTTAGCGTCAACGAAAAATTCTGGTTCTGGTGCTGCTTCTCGGACTGCTAGGAGCATTTTTCGGTCTGCTTCTATGCCATCTGGACTGCCCAGCTTGACTTTGAAAACACGAACATCGGTAAAGTTTAACCAGTCTTTGGCTCTGGCGATCGCACCTTCTGGTGAATTAATGCCGATTGTCAGGGAAGTTGGTACAATGGCGTGGCGATCGAGTCCCCAAATTTGCCATAAAGGTAACCCTACCCGCTTACCCAGCCAATCATGCATTGCTATATCCAAGGCTGCTTTCACAGCAGAAGGAACCTGATTTTGGCTTAACACTTGCTCAATTTCCTGCCGCTGTAACGGACTGAATCCTTGCAACAGTGGTATAACTTGCTCTAGAGCATCCTTGATTGTATCAGTTGATTGGCGGTGATTACCCACACCGAACGGCGACGCTTCCCCCCAGCCTTCGATGCCATCTTCTGAAATTTTCACCCAGACATTCGTAGTCTGCGCTGTTGTTCCCCGACTAATAGTCAACGGGAATCTCTTATTAACTGTAAATAAATTCACATTTATTTGCATAAATATATAGCGTATTATGTTATTGCAAAAGCCAGTGTAAGTTTAAAATTTAGCTCGTCGGACGTATCCGTTATACTTTTTTACATTTACTACTTGATTTTATTACTTAATTTATGAGCAACTTAAAAAAATGGAAAACTTTAAAATCAAAAATGGTCTTAGATCATTACTGGTGTCAGGTTAGGCAAGATGAAATAGAATTACCCAATGGAAAAATTATCGATGATTATTTTGTCAGTATTAGACCTGAAGTTGCAATGGTTTTACCTATAACTAGTAGTAGAGAAATTATTTTTGTCCGGCAATATAGACACGCCGTCGGTGAATTTTTTGTAGAATTGCCAGCAGGGAATTTCGACTCTACAAAAGAGAGTGCCGAAGTAGCAGCAATGAGAGAATTTACAGAAGAAACTGGTTATATCACCCAAGAATTAAAACAAATAGGAATTTTATACGATAAACCGAGCAAAGATACCAATCAAATACATTTATTTTTAGCAGAAAATGTGATTAAGGTTAGAGAGCAAAAACTTGATATTACAGAAGAAATTGAGATTATATTAATTCCTATAGAATCAGTTTTAGAGAAAATTATTCAAGGTGAAATTTCTGTTGCTGGTACTGTAGCGGCTCTATTTTTAGGTTTAAAATTTATTAATTATTAATATCAATCTAGGTTTTTAGTATTTTGTTCTATGCTTCAGTCAGGTATCCTAATACACGAACTGTGTATATATTGATAGGCATAATCTTGACTAATGTGTTCTTGCTCTAAGCGTTTATTGTGAATAGAGAGATAGGAATATAAACCTTGCTCTTCAGGAGTAAGATAAAGTAAATTTTCGGCAATTGATTCTGTAACATTAACCGCAAATTCTTGGAAAGTTTCAAACGTTTTTGCATCCATCATTATGGAAATGGTTTGAAGAAAATAATGGGACTTAGACAAAAAGTAGTTAGAAAAAAGCATCAAATGTATATACAGAGAGACTTTGACATCGGGTTACCTAGTTTGTTGATCTATCTGGGTTTCAAGCATTTTTGAGACCTCATCTTACCTCCCTTGCATCTTATGTTTTTTGAGGTTGAGATAGATTTCAACACGGAGTTGACAAGGAAGGGAAAGTAGCTCATACTATAAATAGTTCAAATTTTGAAATATATATTTAGTGGAGTAAATCTGAGACGACTGTGAGCCAAGCAGACGAGCTAACGCGTTGCATTGCTGCTCTTGCAGACCTGTTTGAAGTTGCACAGCAGAGTCTAGGGGAAGCAGCTAATCTTAGTAAGCAAGAATGCAGAGTAATCAATGTGGTTGGTCAGTCTCAATCACTGATTATGCGCGAGATTAGTGAACGTTCAGGACTGAGCATTACTAACACGACAGGAATTGTGGAAAAACTCGTGAAAAAGGGATACTTGCGCCGCGAACGTTCAGATGAAGATAGAAGGATCGTAAGAATTTGTTTAACTCCTGAAGGAGAAAAGATTTATGCGATGGAGGTAGAAAATTATCGGAAGGTGAGTCAAGCAATTATGAATGCGTTAGACGAGCAAGAGCAACAACAAATGTTACGGATGATGAAAAAAGCAACCCGCCATCTTGTAGAGGAAAAAATCAGACCACAACGATCGCATCTGTAGCGTTGATCTCATATTTTTTTACCTATATACTTCAAAATTTGAACTTTTCAAAATTTGTATTAAATAATTGAGGCTCAATTAAAAAAAGGAGAAAGAAAATGAGCTACATCGGGAAAACTGCGCTTATTACAGGTGCATCAAGTGGAATCGGAGAAGTATTTGCCCATGCGCTGGCACAACGAGGGATGAATCTTGTCCTTGTGGCACGCTCAGAAAGTAAGTTGCAAGAACTATCAACTCAACTGAATAATAAATACGGAATTAGGGCAGATGCGATCGCTGCTGACCTCAGTTGCGAGAATATAGGCTTGTATGTGTATGAAGAGACGCAAAAGCGGCAATTGCATGTGGATATGCTCATCAACAACGCGGGTTTCAGTACAAAGGGAAACTTTGAAACCATTTCACTCGATAAAGACCATCAGCAGGTGATGTTGAATGTTGTATCGGTTGTTGATTTGACCCATGCTTTTATTCCAGCCATGTTGGAGAAGGGTGAAGGCACGATTATTAATATTGGTTCCACAGCCAGTTTTTATCCGCTACCCTATCAAGCGGTTTATGGTGCAACCAAAGCATTCATTCTTTCTTTTAGTGAAGCACTGTGGGCTGAATATCAGGGCAGAGGGATTAAGGTACTTGCTCTGTGTCCAGGCCCTACAGATACTGCGTTTTTCAATGCAATGGGGCAAGATCTAACCCTTAAGAAGCATTCACCCCAAGAAGTTGTTCGCATCGGCTTGTCTGCATTGGAGGAGAATCGACACTATGTGATACCTGGTTTGAGAAACACTTTAGAGTCAAATGTTTTACCACGCCTTTTGCCTCGTGTTGCTCTGGCAAAGCTGGTTAGCAGCATCAGCCAAAAAGTCTTTCAGTCCGCTGACTGAAGAGGACAAGGGGATAGGGAGATAAGCGGACAAGGGTAAAAAAGAAAAACCCCCTTGTAAGAGGTTGTTTGAAAAGTGGTTAGCTGTGATTTTAGGCACTTGTTGATCCCCCTTCTAGCCCCCCTTAAAAAGGGGGGAATTAGAATTAAAGTCCCCCTTTTTAAGGGGGATAATGGTGGATATAAAACTTTTTGCTACCAACTAAAGGACTTTTCAAACATCCTCTAAGAGACGGTTTCAAGTAGAGACGTAGCACTGCTACATCTCTACTAAATTCATTTATATACAGCGTATTTCAGTTTTTTTTACCTCCCCCATTGCTGCAAAATATAAGCATAAAAAGCACCTTTATCTACTTTATCCATCGCGTAGATTTTACGACCACCAGACACAACTTTAGTACGTCCCTGACTCAGACCACTCGTAATAATTTCTGTTTCCCATTCGCGCAATTGATAAAATTCTGGATGTCCTAAATAAGCCGTTGCTAAAACATCCCAAAAATAATAATCTTGCGGGATAACTAATGCATAACATTGTCCTGCTAAATCGGAGAGGGGATAGTGGCGTTGTCGCCCCATTTTTTGGACTAATTCTGATGTGACTGGGACATTGTTCGTCAAATCCAAAGGACACATAATAATTTCAATTTGGGTTTCCCAAACTCGCGCTGCTGAAATTGGGTCCCAATAAACATTCCATTCAGCAGAACCATCTTGTCCTGGTTCTAAACTTTTTTCTACATTACCAGGAACATTCAAAGCACCCCCCATCCAAACAATTTTGTGAATCTTGGCTTCAATGTCTGGTGCTTTTTCCAAAGCGACTGCAACCGTCGTCAACGGCCCAGTTACCATCAAGGTTACGGGGTCTGATGCTTCACGTAATACCTGAATCATAAAATCTTGACCAGTTTCAGCAACTAAAGGCGTAGTGATGGTTTCGCTTTGGTTGAGAATGGGGAGATGGTCAACAATAAAGGAATCGCGGCGATAGAGATTGGGAAATGGGTTGATACCACGCACAGTACTTTCTGCAACCGGAATATGAGAAAATCCCATCAAATCGAGAATTTTCCGTGTGGCGCTAATAGCTGGTTGGATATAACAATCGGCTGGGGTGACAACAACACCGAGAAGTTCGATACGATCCATTGTCAACAGCAGCATAGTTGCTAAATAATCATCTACACCGCCATCATGATCCATTAATACGAGTTGTTTTGACATATTTTATTTAAGGAGAATAAAAAAATGGATGAATTTATGCAGGCTGCAATTGAAGAAGCAAAACAAGGCAGACAAGAAGGTGGAATTCCTATCGGTTCGGTTCTCGTCAAGGATGGGAAAATTCTCGGCAGAGGACACAATAAACGGGTACAAGATGCCGATCCTGTTACCCATGCCGAAATTGATTGTCTTCGCAATGCTGGCAGAGTTGGCAGCTATAGAGGTACAACACTATATTCAACCTTAATGCCGTGCTATTTATGCGCTGGGGCAGTGGTACAATTTGGCATTAAAAAAGTTATTGCCGGAGAATCCAGAACTTTTCCTGGTGCCAAAGATTTTATGATATCTCATGGTGTAGAAGTAATTGATCTCAATCTTGAGGAATGCGAACAAATAATGAGTGAATTTATTGAAACTAACCCTGAACTTTGGAACGAAGATATTGGTAAGTAAAATTCAATAAGAGACCATTTATAAAGTAAAGCTTAAATTGTAGGGTGCGTTAAAGCAGCCCTTAACGCACCTGTAGATATGGTGCGTTACGGCTAAATTAGACTTTCTCAAACGCTCAAATTCCTACACAGCGGTAACACACCCTAACACCCTACTTAAGATTTACTTTATACAGCGTATTTCAGGTAAATGAGGTACACAGATAGGGGCGCACAGCTGTGCGCCCCTACGATTATCTGTACCTCACCAACTTGCAATCTGCTGTAAATGATCTTTACAGTTTTGATAGTGGTAAACAAGCTTTTATATTTACTTGTTCAAAAATAGGAAATATTTGTTCTTGTAGTATTTTTTTGTTTGAGCTTGGAAGTCTATTTAAAACAGATAAACTTTGACTATAAAAAAGCTGATATTTAGAGCAATCATTTAAATATACATGAGCGATCGCCAGACTCAATAGCGCAGTATATTCACTGTAATCATCTTCATTTTTTTGTACCAGTGGTAAAACTTGCTGCCCGTAATTAATGGCTAAATTAGGATCATCTTTAAGGAAAGAAGCTAAAGACATATATGCCAAAGCTTGAGTTTCTGCTCCCGAAAGTTTATGTTTACGTGCGATATTTAAGAGTTTTTGAGAATAATTCATCGCTTGATCGTTTTTATAACCAAGCATTATACCATACAAAGAAAGATGTCTTAATGCTGTAATTTCACCGTTAATATCCCGATTTTTCCGAGCATCTCCTAAATACTTTTGAAAGAAATTAATAGAATCATTTAAATTATTTGGAGCTACTATAAAACCTATATTTTTGAGAAACAATTCTTCTAAAGAATACTGTTGTTGATTGCGGGTTTCATCTAAATCAAGTTTACTTTCTAGAGGCCAAACTCTTCTGACTACTTGCCCAATAATATTTTCTTTAGGAACAAAACCCCAACAACGACTATCGTAACTATTAGTGCGATTATCCCCTAGTGTTAAATACGAGTTAGGTGGTAGAGTTTGAGGTTTAGACAAAGCAGGTGGTTGTTCATCCGATGCACAAACATCTATAGTTGTTTTTTGTTTGGGATGAAGATACTTTTCTTGAAGAAGCTGATTGTTAATATATACTTTACCTTTTCTAAGTTCTACTTTTTCTCCAGGTAGAGCAATAATCCGCTTGATAAATGGTTCTGTATACTCTAGCTGTGTCAATTTTTCAGTAGGCTTAAATATAATAATATCGCCACGTTTAGGCAATTGAGAATCGTAAACAAATTTATCAACTAATACATAATCTGCATTCCATTGCACTGGACTACCATATAAAGTAGTTTCCATTGAACCTGCTGGTATCCATCTAATCTCAAACATTTCTCTCAATGTCCGAATATTGCTGCCATCAACAGATAAGATTTTTTTGGTGGATAACTTATCCCTATGAATTTTCTGCAATAATTTTTGGTGTTTAACCTGTGAAATCTCAGAGTTCAATAGGGGAATGAAGCTAACAACACTGAGGAAAGTCAGCAATATAAAATCAATTCGCATAAGTTATATTCGGATAATTCTTATGAATTATCAACTTTTTTATGGTGTGGTTTTGAGTATTATTACATTTTGTAATATAATTATATTTCTTGCCACCGATTTAACTTATTCATCGGCTATGTAGACGAGAAACCACCACAACTCTAGCCCGATTAAAGCTAAACCAGCGATCGCCACACCAATTTTCAAGCCCAAAGGTTGCTCTATGTGGTGAAATTGGCTACTTTGTTCTGAATGAACTGGCATTTCTGCTAAGGCTACAGCTGATGTTCCAGTCAGAAAAATTAAACCAGCCAAATTTCCCCAAAGAATTTTTTTACTGAACATTTGCTAATACCAAAAAAGGGACTGGGGATTGGGGATTGGGGACTGGGGATTGGGTAATGATCTGAAAAATTATGTCTGGGATTTTGGATCGCATAAACCCAGATTCATCAAGGCTATTCCCAATCCAAAATCTAAAATCTAAAATCCAAAATTCAGAGAGTTTTTGGTTGAAATTTACGCAATCTTAGGGCATTACTCACAACAGAAACCGAAGAAAGAGCCATCGCGGCTCCGGCGATAATGGGATTGAGTAACCAACCAAAGATTGGGAAGAGAATTCCAGCTGCAATGGGAATGCCGATAACGTTGTAAATAAAAGCAAAAAAGAGATTTTGCCTGATATTGTTGATAGTAGCGCGGCTGAGTTGAATAGCGGTCACAATTCCTTGCAAATCTCCAGAAATAAGCGTGATATCGCTAGCAGCGATCGCCACATCTGTTCCCGTACCAATTGCAATTCCCACATCAGCCTGTGCTAGTGCTGGGGCATCATTGATGCCATCGCCTACCATTGCGACAATTTGGGGAGTGGGGAGTGGGGAGTGGGGAGTGGGAAGAATTTTTCCTAGTACCCGGTGCCTAGTCCCCAGTCCCTCTTTTTGCAGAGATTGGATTATCGCCGCCTTTTGATCTGGACGGACTTCGGCAAATACTCGTTTGATGCCGACTTGTCCCGCGATCGCATCAGCAGTTTGACGATTATCTCCGGTAAGCATTACTACTTCTAAACCCAATTTTTGTAGTGTTTTTACTACTGCTGCGGATGAAGGTTTAAGAGCATCGGCAATACCCATTACTGCTTGGATTTCGCCATCTACGGCTATGAAAATAACTGTTTTTCCAGCGGCTTCCCATGCATTTTTATACTGTTTGACAACCGTGGTATTAATTTCGAGTTCTGTTAACCAGCGTTGAGTACCAATTTGCACCAGGCGATCGCTAACAATTGCTTGGACGCCACTACCTGCGATCGCTTGAAAGTTTTTAGCCTCTATTAAACTCACCTGTTGAGACTCGGCATACCTAACAACACCTGAAGCTAAAGGATGTTCAGAATTCCGTTCTACCGTTGCTGCTAACTGTAAAACCTTAAGTTCGTTACCATTGGCTGTGCCGTTGACAGTTACAAAATCTGTAACCGTAGGTTTACCCACAGTTAAAGTGCCGGTTTTATCTAAAACTATAGTTTGGATTTTGTGTGCTAGTTCTAAGCTGTCTGCGCCCTTAATCAAAATCCCATTTTCTGCACCTTTGCCGGTTCCTACCATTACAGAAGTAGGGGTAGCTAAACCCAAAGCACAAGGACAAGCGATAATCAGTACGCCTACCGTTGTCATTGTTGCTAAGGTGAGGTTGCCTGTGAAGCTAAACCAAATCACAAAAGTGGCGATCGCAATGGCAATCACAGCTGGTACAAACCATCCTGTCACTTGATCTGCCAACCGCTGAATTGGTGCTTTGGAACCTTGTGCTTGTTGCACTAGTTTGACGATTTGAGCCAAAAACGTATCTTTTCCGACTCGTGTCGCCCGAAACTGAAACGCACCTGCACCGTTTATCGTCGCCCCAATCACCTCATCTGGTGGTTGCTTTTTGACTGGCAAACTTTCACCAGTCACCATCGCTTCATCTACCGTGGAAACCCCTGCAATCACTTCGCCATCTACTGGAATTTTTTCGCCAGGGCGTACCAAAATCACATCGTTGATTTTGACTTCGGCAATGGGAACATCGATTTCCACGCCATCACGGATAACTCTGGCATCTCTGGCTTGGAGTCCCATGAGTTTGCGGATAGCTTCAGAAGTTTGTCCCTTGGCGCGATTTTCCAATAATCGCCCCAGCAAAATTAAGGTAATGACAATGGCAGCAACTTCATAATAAACATGAGGAATCAAGCCCTGAGCAATAAAAAATCCAGGAAAAACGGTAATAAACAAAGAATATAGATAAGCCGCACTTGTACCCAAAGCAATCAGCGTGTCCATCGTCGCCGTATGACGCTTAAAAGCTTTCCAGCCATTGCGGTAAAAAGATCCACCACACCAAAACACGACCGGTGTTGTCAGCACTAGCTGTACCCAGGGATTCTCCAGGAAACTGGGAATCAAGGGCAAATTTACCCCAGTCATCATCGGCAGCGATCCTAAAAATAGGAAACTGCTGATTACACCTCCTACCAATACTTTGAGGAAGAGTTCGCGTTGTTTTGCTTGTCTACTTGCTGTTTCCGCATCATTTTCTTCAGGGAGCATTTCTTCGGAGAGTGAGTCGGAAGAGTAACCCGCAGCGGCGATCGCACCTTGGATTTGTTCTAAATTGGTGAGAGAGCGATCGTAATTGATGGCGGCTTGTTCAGCTCCAAAGTTAACGTTGCAGTCAATCACCCCGCGAACCGATCGAATCGCCTTTTCGACGTTGTTGGCACAAGCGGCACAACTCATGCCTCGAAGTTTCAGTGTGAGAGTATCCATACTTGGGATTGGGAATTGGGGATTGGGGATTGGGCATGGGGCATGGGGCATAGGGCATAGGGCATGGGGCATAGGGCATGGGGCATAGGCATTGGTTATTTCTCCCCCTGCCTCCCCTGCCTCCCCTGCCTCCCCACTCCCCACTCCCCACTCCCCACTCCCCACTCCCCTTTCTTTAGCCGACTGGATAGCCAGCAGCAGCTAACGCTTCTTTAATCGCTGTTTCTGAAGCTTGAGTTTCGACGCTGACAAGCTTGGTTGTTGGATCGGCTTGAATGCTAGCATTAGCATCGACTGCCTGAAGTGCTTTGGTGATGGTACTTGCACAAACAGAACAAGCCATGTTGGGAACTGTGAGTTGGAAAGTCATAGATTTACGGGATAAAATAAACAACCTCGCCACACCAAGCTGGATGACTGGGACTTAATCTTACATCCCAGAAATTTATGATTTCTGGCCGAAGAATCGCCTTGAATTTATCCTAGACTCTCCAGCTGGCTAGAGAGTCTAGAGATTTTTAAAAGTTTCAAAAATACAATATGCTACAAAAACTTGTCACCGGATGAAAGTGTGTGCTATTAAGGTGATATATCTGTTGTTTTCCCCACAATTCTGGGAAAATAACCACCTTGAGACGCGGCTGCTGAACCCAAGTCTCCTTATCTCTTCACAACAAAGGGTCTTTTTTAAGACTCTAATTTGGAGTTTTCATGCAGCCAAAAAATTTAAAACGTCTCCTGCGTGCTTTACAGCGACAGGGTTTAGATGTCACTTACAATAACAAGACTTATTCTGTTCGCCTAGCTAATTATCCTGATGCTGCTGTAGCAGAAGTATTAATACCGGAAGATTTACCCATAGAAGCTAAGGCACTGAAGCAGTTAGCGAATTTGGCAAGCGTCCGTCACCCGTCGGGTGGATGTGTGTGTCGTGCCTGTGCTACGCCTGACTTTCATCCTGGTGATGCAGGGGTTGCCATTGGTTCAGTTGTAGAAACTGTGGGACAGGTAATCCCTGGTGCTGTCGGTTCTGACATCAATTGTGGGATGCGTCTACATGTAGCTGATTTGACAATTGAGGAATTTCTCGCCAAGCGTGATGAATTCGTAGAACGGATGAAGGGGGATTACTTCTTCGGTACGCGTGATGTAACTATGACTGCCCAAGCAATGCAAGCTTTATTTCAGTACGGAGTTCCGGGTTGGTTAGATACCATGCTAGATCAGCCTATGGGGAGTGTAGTTAAGTCTGATTTACAACAACTTGCCCAAGAAAGTGATGCCATCTTCTTAGGTGGTTCAATGAATGGTGACTGGAAACTCGCGCCTGAAGAATTGGTTCCCGATGCTGGACTAGTGCGCGATGGTGGACTAGCAACCATCGGCGGCGGCAATCATTTTGTAGAGGTGCAGCGAGTTGATAAAGTCGAAAACCGCACACTTGCCCATGCTTGGGGAGTGCGCGAAGGACAGCTAGCTTTTATGATTCACTCTGGTTCTCGGAATGTGGGTAAGTACATCGGCGGAATGTGGCGAGATAAAGCTAAGGCGGCTTGGCAAAAAGGTTTGAAATACCCAGATTCTCAGATTTTTCCTCTTTCAACTTCTTCTCATCCCGAATTAGTTGCGAGTTACCTGCAAGCTGAGGCAACAGCCGCTAACTATGGCTTTGTCAATCGCCTGCTGTTAGCGGAACTACTACGTCTGCGTTTGCGAGAAGTATACAAAGATGTCGAAGCACCTCTAGTTTATGACTTACCGCACAACATCACTTTACCAGAAGGTCAAGGATGGGTAACACGTAAAGGGGCTTGTCCTGCCCATGCAGGACAACCAGTAATTATCCCTGGTTCAATGGGTGCTTATTCTTATTTAATGGTGGGCAGAGGTAATCCAGCATTTTGTAATTCTGCTTCACATGGGGCGGGAAGAATTCGTTCTCGTTTTGATCTCAATCGCAGAGGTGCATCTCAAAGTGAGGCAGAACTGGGATTAACTGGAGTAGACTGCATCACCTTGCGTGAAGAACGCCGCATTGAAGAAGCACCAGCCGCTTACAAACCGATTCAGTCTGTGATTGATGTCCAGGTTGAGGCAGGAATGGTTGATGTTGTGGCGCGGTTGAGTCCGGTGTTGACGTTTAAGGCGTGAATTAGTCAAAGACAATTAATTATTGGAGTTAGATTTACAGCGATTTTCAGGTAAATGAACTACATTATTTTTATCTCACGGCAAGACGCAAAGGAAGAAATAAGATTGTGGTCTAAATACATGAAAATTGCTGTAAGGTCCAACCATCTGTTTTTAGGGATGGGATAAGCTCAACTGTTAAGTTTTAAAGCTTCTTGGGAAAGGGTAGTAATTATGTCTGGTAGTGGACGATCGCGATCGCTTTCTTCTGGTGTTTCCCTACCCAAGGATGTTTCTTTTACCAACCGATAAACATCGGCTGCACCTTGAAAAATCCGCTCAGTCAAATCTAAGGCTTGAAATGTGTCTGCAATCTCTTCCATTTCTCCCACCCAACGATGTGCTTTTGGTGTCATGGATGGTAGGGAACGAGTAAGTATTTTTGCTAGTTCTGGTTGGCTACTGGACACTTCATCCCAGAGTTCTTGGTCTAAATCTAAGCGGTGGGCTGCAATCAGCAATTCTGTACCGATCGCTGTTAATCCTTTTGTCAGTGCTGCATAGCACATTTTTAACCCAGAAGCTTGACCAATTTCATCGCCAATTACCCGCACATCTAATCCATAATCTCGCAATTGTTGGAGTTCAATTGCCTGTTTTCCGGATGCATAGATGCGGGTGCGATTGGGAACTCGTGGAGGCGGGCCAATGATTGATGCATCGACAAATTGTCCGCCCTTTGATTCAATTATTTGGGCAATATTTCTCACTTTCTGGGGTGCGATCGCGTTGGCATCAACATATAAAATGCTTTTGCCAACGCTGCCTATTGCTTGAGCTACTTCTTCTGCTGCCTCTGTGGCGGCGGCGGGAACTAGCACTGACAGCACCACATCGGATTCAATCACCAGTTGTTTGAGCGAACCGACATCCTTGATGTTGGCTGCGGCGGCTAATTGTCGAGTGCGCTCGCTTCGGTCATCTAAGGCAGCAATAGTTTTCAATCCATGTTGATTGAGTACAGCGGCGATGGCCTGCCCCATGTCGCCCGGACTTAAAATACCAACAGTTTGAATTTGCATGGAAAGCTTGATTCCGAAATGCTGCTCAAAGAGTACTGGTGTGCGCCCTTTATTTGGACACCCAGTACTCCTTGCTTGGCATGGGTGGGGAGATTGAGTTATGAAACAAAACACAGTAAACTGATTGAGTTACCGTATTTTATCTAAATAGGAAGTTATCACAAATTGTTCTCAAAAAGCAAGCTATTGAATGACTCAAAAAACAGAAGTATACAAATTTCTGCTAGCTTTTGTTGCTGGCTTTCTAGCAGTGCTGGTATTTCACCAAGGTTTACTGGCGCTGCTACATGCAATTAATTTTACCCCACGTCCAGCCTATCAAATTACACCCACGCAGCCTTTTGGTATACCGCAATTGCTCTCAAGTGCTTTCTGGGGAGGAATTTGGGGTTTAGTTTGGGCAACGATGACACTACGCTGGCAAGTAAACAAAAATTATTGGTTAGCAGCGCTAATATTTGGTGCTGTTGCACCGACATTGATTGCCTGGTTTATTGTTGCACCATTGAAAGGTCTGCCCATAGCAGGTGGTTGGAAACCAGCCGCGATGATTACAGGTTTATTAGTCAATGGTGCTTGGGGATTGGGAACAGCCTTATTATTTAATTGGTTTGCCAGAAGGCAAGTATTGCAGTGAAGGCGACAATCAGACTAGCTGATGAAAACGATGCATCAAAAATCCTGGAAATTTATGCACCGATTGTCCAGGAAACTACAATTTCCTTTGAATTAGAACCACCCAGCAAAACGGAGTTTCAAAACCGGATTAAGAGCTATCAACAGCAAATGCCTTGGCTAGTTTGCGAAATTAATGGTGAACTTGCAGGCTACGCTTATGCTAGCCCTTTTTGTATAGGTCAAGGTCAAAAAGTACAGTTTTAATCATGTAGCTAACTATACGTAATAGTTCAAACCTCAAATTATGTCAGAAATAGCTAATTTCTCTGCATCTGAACTCTTATCACTATACCGCGATCGCCAGTTGTCACCAGTTGAAGCAACCAAAGCTGCCCTAGAACGGATCAATGCTTACAATAGCTCAGTTAATGCCTTTGCGATCGTCGATGAAAAGACCGCCCTTGCTGAAGCCCAGGCTTCAGAAGCGCGTTGGCTAAATGGAAATCCGTTGGGCTTGGTGGATGGAATACCCTTTACTGCCAAAGATTTACTCTTAACCAAGGGTTTACCAACGCGCCGAGGAAGTAAGGCGATTATCACCAATCAACCTTGGGAAGAAGATGCACCTGCGGTGGCTCGTTTTCGGGAACAGGGAGCAGTACTACTCGGAAAAACTACAACTTCAGAATTTGGCTGGAAGGGTGTCACCGATAGTCCCCTGACTGGTATTACCCGCAATCCCTGGAATACAGAACTAACTCCCGGAGGTAGTAGCGGCGGGGCGGCTGTGGCTGCTGCATTAGGGATGGGTACACTTCATCTCGGTACAGATGGCGGCGGCTCGTCAAGAACACCGGCGGCGTTAACAGGGGTGTTTGGTTTCAAACCCACTTTTGGACGTGTGGCTGGTTATCCATCAGCCCACACTGGAAATTTGTTTCATATTGGCGTTCTTGTTCGCACTGTTACCGATGCAGCAGTCACGTTAAATGTTATTGCCCATCCTGATGTTCGTGATTGGTACGCTTTACCAGATGAGCAACAAGACTATACTTTAGATTTAAATCGGGGTGTAGCTGGATTGCGGATTGCTTACAGTCCAAACTTTGGATACGCCGATGTTGACTCCGAAGTAGCCGCCTTAGTTAAAGCCGCAGTCGATGTTTTTGCCAAACTCGGTGCCGTTGTTGAGCAAATCGATCCTGGTTTTACCAATCCCCGGAGTATTTTCCAAACCTTGTGGCAAGCAGGTGCAGCCAAACTACTGCGCGGCTTTAGTCCAGAACAACAAGCTGTGATTGAAGAAGGGTTACAGGCTACTGCTAAAGAAGGCGATCGCCTTACTCTATCAGAATACATCAGCGCTCAGGATGCTCGTGAAGCTTTAGCCAGACATCTGCAACGCTTTCACCAAAACTACGATTTGCTAATTACTCCCACTTTACCTACAGTCGCTTTTCCCGTGGGACAAAACAGACCCCAGTCATATATTGACAATCCGCAGCGAGATTGGTCGCCTTTTTCTTATCCTTTTAATTTGACACAACAACCCGCTGCTTCTGTACCTTGTGGCTTCACCAAAAACGGTCTACCTGTAGGTATACAAATTGTCGCTGCCAAATACAGAGATTTACTAGTATTGCAAGCAGCTAAAGCTTATGAAACGGTATCTCCTTTCGTTATGCCTGTAGCCTTTTTTAAGGCTAATAAAAAACTCTCGTATTGACTGTCTCCCCATTGCTAAAGCAAGGGGATTCTTTCACTGTGCATCGCTTGCAAGGCAAGAACTAAGCACACAGAGCTACACTTAGAATGAGGGCGGAACCTCAAACCAGTGGGCGCAGCCATAACGCCGACTACTGGGACATCGAAACATCCCAGATACTTTCTACGAATATTGATGGAACCAACACCATCTCGATGAAACTCAAAGCCGCATTTACATTTGTAGGCGCGGTTTTTGGGTTTGTGGCGTTGACCGCATGATGGGCAAGTTTGACTGGTATACTTCTCGCACTGAATCTCAACTTTCATACCCATTCTTTGAGCTTTGTAGGTGAGGAAGGTGCGAGTTTCGCCGTGTGACCATTGATGCAGTTTTTGATTAGCTTTGGTTCCAAAATCAATTCGTTGCCTAATATCTCTGACATCGCCTACAGCCAGGGTTTGTACGCCTCTAGATTTGAGCGTAGAAACAAGTTTACTGGTTTGTTTGTGCAGGATGTCTTTAATCTGATTTTTGACTTTAGCTAACTGACGTTGCTTAGATTTGACTAGTCTTTTCCTGTTCTTGGAACCTCGCTTTTTTGTATCAACTAATGACGCTAATTTAGCTTTTAGCTTGTTTTGATACTGGCGTTTAGACCTAAGCAAACGACCATTGAGAATAAAGGTTTGCTCTCCATCATGGGCAACCGCGAGATGAATTTCTCCCAAATCGATACCTGCAACAGCTCCAGAATCAACTGGTTGCACTGGGACAACAGTGTAGCAAGCTCTAATTTCATATTGCTTGCCGTCCCATCCCATTTCTACTAATTTGGGCGTTTCCCAATTCCAATCAATAATCAAAGGTGCATTACCTTTGCCGTTAGATAGGTGCAACTTCCCATTTTTTACCTTGATAGCTGATGACTTCCATTGAACTTTGAAAAATCGTCTACGCTTTCTTGGCGGATGGGCGTTAGGGTCTGCTTTGCGTCTTGCTCTCCATGATTTAAGACTGGCATAAAAACTCTGGACAACCGCATCTGCACTGTGAGCGTGTAAGTTGTCGGAATTATGCCAACGCATCATAGAAGATGGTTTGAGCCACAGCCCTTTATTGCGAACTGTACGCCAGAAACCAACAACTGCGCGAGAGTATAACTCGCCAGCAGCCAAAGCCAGTTCACTCATCTGTTGAGTGTTGCCAATTTTGAGTTTCCTTACTGTGTATTCGCTCATGTAAATAGTATATAGCATAAAGCTGTATAATGATAAAATGAGGCGAAAATATAATTCCAATAACAATGTTGTTTATTCTTGCAAGTACCATATAGTCTGGACTCCCAAGTACAGGCGCAAGGTATTAAAAGATGGCGTAGACGCTCGACTGAAAGAACTGTTGCAGCAAATAGCAGCAGAAATCAAAGTTGAGATTATCGAGATGGAAGTAGTGGACGACCACGTTCACCTGCTCATTGAGGTTGATCCTCAGTTCGGTGTCCACAAAGCAGTTAAGCGGTTCAAGGGTGCAACATCTCGCTATTTGCGCCTAGAATTTCCTCATCTCAAACAAAGACTGCCTACTTTGTGGACTAACTCTTACTTTGTATCGACAGTAGGAGGCGCACCACTGGAGGCAGTTAAGGAGTATATTCAAAACCAGAAAAATACTTGACGGCGATTAAAACGCAAAAGCAGCTTACCCCATGTCTAAAGCCAGGGGCTTGCGCTGCATGGATTATCGGTCATCGTAGTTGGGAAAAACATCAGTCGCCCCCTCATTGAATAATGCTTTAGCTTCATTGTCTGAGGCAATACCAATGAATGAAGTATACGGGTAGGGGCACAGCCATGTTCCCTACGATTATCTGTACCTCACTCTAAGTTCAGACACTCCTTAAAATACTCTTGCTGCAAGATAGACATAATAATTAAAGAATCATACTTACCCTCTACTTTCAAACATTCACGCAACGTCCCTTCTACTACAAAACCTGATTTTTTATAGACAGCTTGGGCTAGTTTATTTTGTACTTTGACATCCAACCATAATCTATGAGCCTTGTAAGTCTCGAATGCTAATTGTTTAATCATTTGAACTGTCACTTTGCCATAACCTTTTCCTTTTTCAGTAATCACAATTCGACGAAATTCAATGCTTTGATTGGAATCAAGCAACCCTGCTAGGATAACGTAACCTACTCTTGTTTCATTTTTAACAATCAGATGAGCAATATCAGGATTTACTATAGCCAGGACTTACGCAACTGGCACAAATAGCGGGCGGGGTGTAGCTCCGCCACGCAACAATTTAAATCAAACCAAGCACATAGGAACACTTGGGCGTTTTAGTTGCTGAATTAAAT
>NZ_JACJSJ010000138.1 GCF_014698115.1 Nostoc sp. FACHB-973 | reverse complement strand
TCTAATTACTTCTGCTCTGTCTTTAACTTTCTGCGGTACATCTGCCGTTCTCAGGTTGAACAAAGTTCTATCTTGCTCACGAGTCAGAAATACCCTTAAACGGCTGCCCATACCCTGTTACCTTGGTAGACACATTTATGTATTTACTTATCTTTACACAGTTTGGTTTTTTCACCTTGTTCTACTTAATTCACTGAGAACCGCGCTTCACCAAGATCGCAGTTTTCTGATTTGGATGTTCTACCGCAAATGTCCTGATACTTTAATTTCCCCTCTTCATAAATTCCGCAAAAACACCGTTACCTAATTTTTGCTTCTGATCAAAACTGAGAGCATCCAGTTGATTAGGGTTTATTTATGACCAGCCCTGTAACGACGGTTATTCAAGTCAATCTGAAGATGGCTCTGGAGGTAGCTCAAGAATTGGAGCAAGCTCCATATACTAAACTCGGTGCTTATTGTTTAGAAATTTTGCGGGAAATAGGATGTCCTGGTACTGAACTCCCAGATAACTTACGAACTCGCGATCAGCAGCTAAATTTCATCACTGGCTTTGCATCCTATGCTTTTGGGGAGGTACAAAATGTCCAGAGCATTAATTGAAGATATCTTTAATGATTCAGAAGAGGCACAAGAAATTACTTTTCCTGCCACAGATAATGATTTGTTAATTTTAACAGAAAAATTTTTAGGGTTTGAAATTCCCCCGAAGGTTTTCTTACAAGCTATAGCCATTGCTGCTTACGATTGTGCATCTGCTTTTCGTTACGTTGATAATTATTTGGCTGCCCTCAAGAATAAGAATAAGCGTAAGCATAAAAAAATACTTGTGTTCAGGACTGCGGCTGATTTTGAAAATAATTGAGTCGTATTTTCACAAGGTAATACCATTTTGGATTTGAGATTTTGGATTTTGGATTGTGTTCGAGAGTGCGTCTTGTAGAGAATGAGTTACTCAGCAGATTTTTGGTAACTCCGTCCATCGCAATGATGATTCAAATTGGTATAACTAAAACCCGATACGGTTTAGATAAGATAATTTGCATCACCAATAATTTGTATAGAGACGTTGTATTACAACGTCTCTACATATATTTGTTTTAATAATTCAGAACTTGGAATTCAAAACAATTACGAATTACGCCAGACAAACTTGTTCATAGCTTTTACCAGCGATATCCCAAGTGAATTCTGTTTCTACTAGTTGTCTGCCATTTTGGGACAGTTGCGATCGCAGTTCTGGATTCTCGAATAATTTACTGATTGCGCTGACGTACTCCCCAGGTTGATTGGCTCGTAATGCACGCAGTGGTTCGTTAGTACCGTCTACAGCTAATCCTTCTAAACCGCGATCGCTTCCCACTACTGGTACACCAGCTGCCATTGCTTCTAGAGTCTTATTTTTAATGCCAAACCCAGTCCGCATAGGTACAATGCAGATAGTTGCTTTGTGTAAATATTCTACCATTGAAGGTACACGTCCAGTGACATTAATTCCTGGTTTTTGATTAAGTGCTAAAACTTCTGGTGCAGGATGAGAACCGACAATATCGAAAGTTGTATCAGGATAAGTTTTTTGGATTTCTGGTAATACTTCTTTGCTGAAAAAGCAGACAGCATCAACATTCGCCAAGTAATCCATTGCACCAATAAAAATTAAATGATGTCCTCCTGGATCGCTGATACGATAAGGGAAAGAAACTAAATCTACGCCGTTAGGGATAACTGTAATTTTGCTATTGGGGTTAAATTGTTGTATTTGAAGTTTATCTTCTTCTGTTGTGACAACAATTTCCGAAAATTTAGCACAATAATTTTGTTCGTAACGACGCAAAAGTGGCAGATTAATTTTGTCTCTGATTACATTCTGAGAAATGCCGATCGCTAATTGTTTACGACAAGTAGCGTACACAGAACTATGAACATCAACTATGGTTTTTAGCTGTTTCTGAAAATGTGGTTGCACATAAATTTCATTGACGCTATGTTCGCAGGTAATCACATCACATTTTCCTGCTTCTACCCAGTTGTTAACCCAGGTTTGCATCTCCACTGAATAGCGGTTGAATACGCTTGGCGGTGTACCCTGTAACAAAAATTTACCAAAGCGCTGTATCTTCTTCAAAATTTTGGCTGTGGTTGCAGAATCTACCGGGCGATCAAAAACTACCAAATGATCCACACAATCACGTAATCCTACTAGTTCAGCGTCGGTAACATCCCGTTCTCGTTGAGTAACGAGGGTAACACTATGACGTTGACTTAAGTACTTAAGTAGATTAAATGTCCTGACTTGGGTTCCGCCCCTTGTTGGTGGGTAGGGAAAGGTGCAAGATATCATTAAAATGTTCATACAAGTAATGCATCAAATGTGATACATACACCATGACCTGATTTGTGGTTGTATGTCATCATAAGTATCCCTTAATATATGATTTGTAAAATTTTCATAAATTAAAGCCAACAACAAGTTAGTTACCTATTTACAGACCACAATGGTAAATTTACTGTGTAGTTACACTTGAACTGTTGTTTTTACAGTCAACTGTAAGCGAATATGTAACTGTCACTGAAAAAGCTGAGTATAGCGGTTCTCGTTTACGTGAGGTACACGCGTAAGGGCACGGCAGTGCCGTGCCCCTAAACCTTGCGATATAATGTTGTACCCCATATGAATGGGAACCGCTATAAACAAACCAGTCTATAAGTTAAGTAGGATTTAGCAAAATGAAATCATTTGGCATTTATACGCTGGCCAATGATGCTGTATACGACCAATTAGTTGCTTTACTAAACAGCATTGAGGTCAATGTTGGAGAAGATATTCCTGTTTGTGTGATTCCTTATAACCAGCAATTAGACCTGGTTAAGCAGGAACTCAAGTCTAGAAAAAATGTCACGCTTTTTGAAGATTGGGAAGCAATTCATCGCTGGGATAATTTTATCAATGAGCTTTGGGATGCTCATCCCAGAGCAAATGATTCTAAAGTCAATCGTCCCGGATGGTACAAAGGCTTTGTACACCGAAAGTTTGCTTCTTTTAATGGCGATTTTGATAAATTTGTGTTTTATGATGCTGATAGTTTAGCTATGAAACCAATTGATGACGTTTTTGAAAAACTGGATAGTTACGATCTCATATTTAACGATTGGGAACATGCTAAACCTAGAGAGAAAACACAATTAAATATTGATGTACTTGAGAAAGTAACGCAGCTAACAGAAGCTGATTTGCGTCAGAAAATTCATTGTGATAGCTTTTTTGGCTCAAAGCGGTTGCTTTTCGGTGGCGAAGATTTAGATATCATCAAAGAAAGATGGATTGAAAAACGTGAATTTGAATGGATTCGTCCAGGTTCTTGGTGGTCGAGTTCTGGCATATTCGTTTATATAACTTTATACGGCGATCCGCGAATATTTAATTTTACCCTCAGTCCGAATGGTGAAGATAGAACAGGTAACTGTGCTAATGCAGATCGATTCGTGAATATTAATAATGTTCTTTACAATGAAGAGGGCTTAAAACCAATTCATCGCATTCACTATATGAGCTATTCTTCTGTTGACTTTGCTCGTTTATGTCAAGGGGAAGACGTGAATATTGATTATAGAGATGAGTTTTTATATTATCGATTTCTCAAAGAACCAGAACGAAAACCCAAAGAGTTGAAAGTTCCTGGTGTGATGTCACAAATGAATCGTTTTATGAAAAAATCTAGCAAAAAACTTCAGAGAATGATCTCTTGAAGAAGAATTCAGAATCAATTAGCAAATATAGGAATCCGGTTTTATTTTGGAACAAAATTAAGTATTTGTAGGGTGCGTTAGGCGTAATACCATTTCACTAAAACCCTGATACATATAGATTTCGCGTAGGGAACATTGCCGTGCCCCTACCAACGTATTTGTATCATAATTAAAGTGAAACGATATAAGCCATAACGCACGATTCTTAAGGCTTTGGTGCGTTACGCTGTCGCTAACGCACCCTACGTATCTAAAGCGCAACTACAAGCCTTTTCTAGTAAAGTGTCACTTTTAGTTCAAATCATCCCCCTCTGTCTCCTCTGATTCCAGCAATTCCCAAATTAGAAAGGTAATTTCAATGAAAATACCTGAACCTGGGATTAACCAGTCTGCAATTAAGGGAATCACAAATAGTAAAATTGCCACCAGCTTTGCCTTCTGCATTTGTTTCACCTGGAATACTGAGGCAACGGTAAATTTGGGGTAGTCAGTGAAAGCAACTGCTGTTGTCTGTTGGCTGTAATGGGTGAATACTCGGAGGTTTGAGTTTGGGGATGCTAGATTAAGTTTGGGGATTCCCGAAACTTTGTCGCAAATTTGGGCAAGAATAACTGATGGCGCGTGTTAGCTATGGTAATGATGTCAAAGCGCGGGTAAAGCAGCTGTTGGAAAAGTTTTTGGCTTATGCCAATAACGGGGTAGACAACAGTGAACGTTTCAAAATTGATACGTGCTGGGAAACGTCGAAGCAAGTAATAGTGAAGACACAACTAAGAGTCCTGGCGGAACTTAGTGATTTAACTACAAAGCAAGTTGGAGAAGCACTAAATAGACTCGAAGATTTTTTAGGCATTCTGGAAGATTTGCGCGTACACAAGCAAGGTTCGGCAGACTGGCATTTTCGGCTGACGCTTTGGTGCGACAAAGGGGACAAAGAGGGGAACTTAAGTAAATTTGATGCAGAATGGCAACGCCGTAGAGAAGAATTACCCGGTGTGCAGCGTGCTGAGGCGAAAAAAGCTAAACCCAAGCTGACGTTTTACGAAAATATTCCCTTAAGTGGAGTGGTGGAGTTTGTTGGACGTGAAAAAGATTTGCAAAATCTCCATCAGCTTTTGCAGGAAAATGAACAGGTGGCTATAGCTGCTGTTGCTGGTATGGGTGGAGTTGGTAAAACAGAACTTGCCCTACAATATGCCAGGAATCACCGCGAAACTTACAAAGGTGGAATTTGCTGGTTGCTGGCAAAAGTTGGTGATGTGGGCATTCAAGTTGTGCAGTTTGCCAGAACTCAACTTGATTTAAACATACCAGAAGGTTTGGATGTCTTCGCTAAAGTGCAATACTGCTTTCGGCATTGGCGTGAGGGCGATGTGCTGCTAGTGTTAGATGATGTTGGGGAATATCAGCAGGTTAAACCTTATTTACCTTCGTCATCTTCCCGGTTTAAAGTCTTGATTACCACGCGGCAACGCTTAGGAGCATCTATTAAGCAATTATCTCTGGATGTATTGCAACCAGAAGCGGCGCTGGAGTTATTAAAGTCATTTTTTAAAGAAACACCACAGCGAATTGAGCAAGAATTAGCTGTTGCAAATCAGTTGTGTGAGTGGTTGGGATATTTGCCTTTGGGTTTGGAATTAGTGGGGCGATATCTCAAGCGGAAAGTAGACCTTTCTTTAACAGAAATGTTGCGACGGTTGGAGAAAAAGCGACTTGAACAACCCGCCTTGGTTAAACCAGAAGGCGACATGACAGCACAACGGGGTGTGTTAGCAGCTTTTGAGTTGAGTTGGCAGGAATTAGACGATGATGATAAGCAGTTGGGCTGTTTATTGAGTTTATTTGCCGCCGCGCCTATAGCTTGGGATTTGGTAGAACAGTGTTTACCGGAAGAAGACGAAGAAGAGTTAGAGGAAATTCGGGATGAGAAGTTACTGAATTTGCATTTACTCCAGCGCAAAGATGAGGGAATTTACCAATTGCATCCACTGTTGCGGGAGTTTTTCCAATATAAGCTTACAGGTTTAGAACAGGCAGAGGAATTAAAGCGATCGCTTTGCGGGGTAATGGTCGCTGTTGCTAAAGATATTCCTGACACCCCCATTCTTAAGCAAATTAACGATGTCAGCCCTGCAATACCTCATTTGGCAGAAGTAGCAAATAATCTGATTCAATACGTCAGCGATGATGATTTAATTTGGGTATTCAACGGTAACATTCGATTTTATGAAGCTCAGGGATTATATAACCAGGCTTTAACTTGGTGTGACCAGGGTCTAAAAGTCACCAAGAAACGCTTAGGAGAGGAACATCCTGATGTTGCTAGTATCCTTAATAACCTAGCAGGACTCTACTCTTCCCAAGGAAGATACAGCGAAGCCGAACCCCTGTACCTGCAAACTTTGGAACTAGGGCAACGCCTGCTAGAAGAGGGACATCCTAATGTTGTCGCCAGCCTAAACAACTTAGCGGAACTCTACCGTTCCCAAGGAAGATACAGCGAAGCCGAACCCCTTTATCTAGAAGTTTTAAAATTATGGCAACACCAACAGAGAGAAGAAGATTTAGATATTGCCGCTAGCCTTAACAACCTGGCATTACTTTACGATTCCCAAGGAAAATACAAGAAAGCTGAACCCTTGTACTGGGAAGCTTTGGAGCTAACGCGACGCTTACTAGGAGAGGAACATCCTAATGTTGCCACTAGCCTCAACAACTTGGCAGCATTCTACGATTTCCAAGGAAGATACAGCAAAGCTGAAACCCTGTATTTGGAAGCTTTGGAACTAATGCAACGCCTGCGAGGAAAGGAACACCCTGATGTTGCCAGTAGCCTCAACAACCTAGCGGGACTCTACTACTCCCAAGGTAGGTACAGCGAAACCGAACTCCTATACAAACAAGCTTTGGAACTAAGACAACGCTTACTAGGAGAAGAACACCCTTATATTGCCCAAAGCCTCAATAATTTGGCATTGCTCTACAATTCTCAAAGAAGATACAAGGAAGCCGAACCCTTGTACAAACAAGCTTTGGCACTCAACCGCAAGCTGCTGGGAGAAGAACATCTAGATGTTGCCACTAACCTCAACAATTTGGCAGAACTCTACCGTAACCAAGGCAGATATAGCGAAGCTGAAACCCTTTTCATCCAAGCTTTGGCACTCAACCGCAAGCTGCTGGGAGAAGAACATCCAGATGTTGCCACTAACCTCAACAACCTAGCGAGACTCTACCACTCCCAAAGCAGATACAGCGAAGCAGAATCTCTATATATCCAAGGTTTAGATATTTGTGAGCAACAGTTAGGGGTGAATCATCCTAATACTATTATTGTTCGTAAAAATTTAGCAGATTTGCGCGATCGCCTCCCCCCATCACAGTAAAATTCATGTTGCCAACCTCATCAATCAAGCTTTTATCTGCAAGTTTCGCGTTCTAAACGAGAACATTCCTGTTTGTAGTGAGAACGTTTCTGTTTCAAATGAGAATGTTTTTGTTCTAAACGAGAACGTTCTTGTTTGAAGTGAAAATGTTCTTGTTCCAAACGATAACGTTTCTGTTTGAAGTGAGAATGTTCTTGTTCCAAACGAGAACGTTTCTGTTTGAAGTGAGAATGTTCTTGTTTTGAAGTGGAATGATGGTGTTATGAGGGCGTAGGCGTAGCCTGTAAAAAACATCACTCCTGTTCAGAGTGTAAAATGAGGGGCGATCGCTTTTGATAGTTGAGAGATGATTGCGATCGCCTCAAATGCAGTTGATTCCTATAAGTCAGACCATTTTGCGTGAAGCAGCAAGCCTACGTGCAAGCACACCTTCTTTGAGAACACCTGATGCCATTCATATTGCGACTGCCACAACATCTAGCTGTACTCAGTTTCTCACCAACGCTCGGCAACTGAGGACAGCCACAAACTTGCCTGTTGTGATTCTAGATGAGGTGCTGACATCATGAGTGATCGCTTTATTTTTACTCACTGTCATCAAAAATATCTTCAAAATCTCGATATCCGCTCAATACTCTCTCAACTTGAATACCATTTTTAACAGGACGATAAAAAATAACTAGATGTGTTACTCCAGCTTATTAGAAAAACTTAACCTAAAACAACGCGATCGCGTCCTTGTCTTTTTGCTTGATTAAGTGCTTTTTCAGCAGCATTAACTAAATTAGCAGGCTCAGTTTCAACTTTAGGAATAATACTTGCTACACCTAAACTGACAGTTAAAACAGCAGCAGGTAAACCACCAATACTAGGATACTCACACTGAATCGCCAAAGCTTTCACTTGCTCTCGAATATATTCGGCAACGTACATTGCAGCAGCAACATCTATTTTCGCAACAATGGCAAATTCTTCACCACCGTAACGAGCCACTAACACTTCGCTGTTTTCATCTTTAAAATCTCCTTTTGGTAAATTTGCAAAATAATTAGTAGTAGGATAAGCCATACTTCTATTAGCATATGAGAAAGTACTATTACCGAGGGAGCATTTTACGCAGTTGCAGATCGTATTAGCGATTTCTTGTAAACACTTATCTCCTGCGGCAATGCCATAAGTTTTATTATAAATTTTGAAATAGTCGATATCGCACAAAATTAGTGATATTGGGGTGCGCTGACGAACACAACTTTGCCATTCAATTTGTAGGTAGGTTTGAAAATAGCGGCGATTTACTAATTGAGTTAGTTCATCCAAGCTAGAGAGGATAAGCAATTGTTGATTTTCTTGTTTCAAACGCTCAACATGATTATTGTTTAATTCCTGATTATTTTTCAGATGTTCGATAAAATATAACCGATATAATTCACATGTAGGAGTACAGCGATCGCCCTGTAAATTAATTAGCCCCATACCCTGTAATTTATCTGCCAATATTGGTTCTAATTTCACATAATTTTTAGCATGAATTACTTGATACAAAGCATCCGCTAATTGTGGCTCATCCCGGAGTACTAATATATACTGCTTTAAATATTCGTGATAAATTCCTGATTCTGTGGGTGCTTGTTGCAATAGCTGTGCTAAATTACCTTGTAATCCCCCTTTACCTACAAGATGATACAAAGCCAATCGCAGTAAATAAGGATGTCCCCCCACCATAGCCATTAAACTGTCAGCATCTTTACCATCTGTCCAATCCAAACCGTGACGTTGTGCCAAATCTTGCACTTGTTCTTTTGTAAAAGCAGGCAATTTAATCGGCAAACCAATATTAAATGCTGATTGAGTAAGTTTTATGGGAACAAAAATTTCCGTTGAATAAACCAGAACCAGGCGCAGTTTTTGCCAAATTTCTCCTGCTTTAGCTTGTTCGTGCCACGATCGCACTAATGTTAGCAATTCTCCAGCAATTTCCTGATACTCAAACAGCCAATCCGCTTCATTTAAGACTAAAACCAGGGAAGTTTCCAACGCAGATAGCAAATACTTTTGGAAATAGATAGAGCAACTAATTTTGCTACCCATATCTTCATCCCAATAATCATTGAGTTTTGGTTCTAGCTGTAATTCTCGGCTGACATTGGCACAAAACCAGCGCAAAAATTTATCCAAATTGGCAAATACTGTTTTGTCTGCTTGTTGAAAGTCCAAACTCACGGTGCGAAAGCCTTGTTTTTTAGCGCGTGCAAGCAGCCGCAGCACCAGAGAGCTTTTCCCCATTTTTTTGGGTGCTTTGATGCAGATCACACTCCCTGGTTGAGCCATTTCTGCGTAAGCAAGTTCCTCAATTGGCGGGCGAGAAATGTAGAATCTGGAATTTAGGGATACTGGACCACTAGGAAATTCTAAGGACATGGCTGCCGCAGCTTGATAAAATTCCCTAAGTAACTGCTGATGTGCTTTGCCAAGACGATGATTTTCTAGAGTCTGGCGCAAGTTGGATTCATTTATCGGTTCTTTGTAAAAATCACTCAATATTTGCCATAAATCAACGGCAACTTTCTTGATGCGATCCTCAGCATAGTCTGCTTCAACTGCAATGTTGGTGTAGGTTTTTCCTTCCCAGGAAGAACGCAATACAATTTCTTGGAGTGTTGTTAAACCGGTTGCTTGACTAGCTTTTAATAGCAGTACTACTTCATCTATAGTCATTACTCATTGACTCTAATTCAGCAGGAAATTTTCTCACACCATTATTCTTGGGAACTGAATGTAGCTTGTTGTGTGTGGGTAACAGTCAGCCGTTTCCCAAAAAGCTACAAATAAGTCTGGATAATTTTTTTTCTATCCTCAGATATTTAACGTGATTTCATCATAGAATTTTTTTTACAAATTTTTCTGAGTTTTTCGGTAATTTTATGTGATTGGATTTCGTTTTTTTAGACGCATCTTAGAATGTATATGCACGCAATTTAGCTGTTTTTTTCTCAAAAATAGCTAAGGCGATCGCCACAAAGGTGAAATTTGTCCTTTCCAAGAATCCGCTACCAATCCACTGGAAACTCAACTTTCAGCACCAGATAAGTCTATGTCTCTCTCCATAGCTGGTATTTTGCTATCTGTTCTATATTCATTAAGCAACTGTTTCAAGTTAAAATATGACCTGCTTCGCCATAACCAATATTGTAGCGATCGCACTTTTTCCCCAACCTCATAAAATCACGTTGCTTCCTAAAGCCTCCATTGCTACTACAAGCCATTAGTATACTTCCTACTCCGTATTTTATTCCTAGATAAACAATAAATCCTATCAATTAAAATCTATGACTTCAAACATTTCCATCAAAACTCCGAAGTTACCCACCCAAGCAATAGGAGCAAAAATATTTCATTGGTGTAACATCATTAGCTTGTTTCTCATGCTCACGAGTGGATTACAAATTTACAACGCCAACCCTGTTTTTGGTGGACGTACAGGGTTGCACATTCCACAAATATTTACCTTCGGAGGTTGGCTTGCAGGAGGTAGACATTGGCATTTTGCAGCAATGTGGCTATTTTCATTAAATCTTTTGTGGTATGGAATTTACGTTTTAATTACCCGACGCTGGCGACACAGGTTTGTAGGGGCTAACGACCTCAAAGCATTGCAAAAAACTCAAAATTCCAAGCGCCTCATTTATGCTTGGCATCGTATTGCCTATACAGCAATTATTCCAATCTTACTGTTGGCATTATTTACAGGAATAGGAATGTATAAACCTGCTCAATTTCCTTGGATTGTGGATCTGTTTGGTAGTTGGCAAGCATTACGAATCGTTCACTTTACCTCAGTACCAATGGTTATCGTATTTGTAGTGATTCACTCTTTATTAGGGCGTCAAGCAGGAGGTTCTCAACTTACAGAGTCAATGTTTTGGTAAACGGATAAAAGGGGGAGTACTGAGTGTATAATTTCACTTCTTCACTCAGAACTCAAAACTGTTTTGAGTTTGCCAAAATATTAAATTTAATGGAAGATTTGATAGATTCAGAGGGGTGTACGCTACCTACATGGGAATGTGTTAACAAAGGACTCAATCAATGGGATATGTAATCGCAACTGCAAATATGAAAGGTGGTGTTGGTAAAACCACCCTCACTGTCAACTTAGCTACGTGTTTAGCTAAAAATCATGGCAAGCGGGTACTTGTCCTTGATTTAGACAGCCAAATTAGTGCCACACTCAGTCTGATGTCACCTTTAGATTTTGCTAAGCGTCGTAAACAAAGTAAGACATTTAGATATCTCATAGACGAAATTATCAATCCAGAACCACAAGCAAAGTTGACAATACAAGATATCATTCAATCCCAGGTTTGCAATCTTCCTGGATTGGATTTATTACCGGGAGATATAGACTTATATGATGAATTTGTTGTGTCAGAAATGCTGCATCAACAAGCAACTGCTTTAGGGGAACAAGACTTTGAAACAATTTGGAATCGCTTTGAAAGAGTCTTGATAAATAACATTTTAAAACCTGTGCGACAACAATATGATTTTATCCTTCTCGATTGTGCGCCTGGTTATAATTTATTGACTCGTAGCGCCTTAGCTGCCAGCGATTTCTACATACTTCCTGCCAAACCAGAACCCTTATCTGTAGTTGGAATTCAACTACTAGAAAGACGAATTGCCCAACTAAAAGATAGTCACGGACATGAAACCAAGATAGATATAAAAATGCTAGGAATTGTCTTCAGTATGTCTAGTGCTAACCTTCTGACTGGTAGATACTATAAACAAGTAATGCACCGCGTTGTTGAAGATTTCGGTGTAGAAAAAATTTGTAAGGTACAAATACCAGTTGATGTTAATGTTGCTAAGGCTGTTGATAGTTTTATGCCAGCTGTTTTAAATGCTCCTCAATCACCCGGTTCAAAAGCGTTTTTTCAGTTAGCTCAGGAGTTGTTACAAAAACTATAATCCTACTTAATCATTCATAAATAACAAGATTCCCTAATTCTTAAAGAATTAGGGAATTTCACCATGTTGATTATTATGTACAAAAATACAACTTGGTAATAATTAAGCTATGATTTATTTAAATTCAGTACTTATACTGAAGCTTTAAGTAAGAAGATTCAGTTATTGAGTGAAAAGGCCAGTAAATCTAGCTAAGAAACAATGACTAGTAACGATTCTCTACAGGCAGAGAAAAATCAGCATTTGGAAATGCGCTTACCACGTACTTTAAGTTATCTCGAAACCTGGGGTTTTGGGTTGACGGGTCATGTTGGATGGATTGGAACTGCCCCCATTATTCATGCAGCGTTAGGGTCTAAAGCTATCTTAGTTTGGTTGTTTGGCACTATCGTCTCCTTTTTACTTAATTTGCAGGTACAAAGTTTAGGTAGACATTGGCCAGATGTCGCAGGAGGAACACCGAACTATACCACAAGGCTATTAAAAAAGTTTCCTGGCTTAGGTCGTTACGTAGCTTTAGGGTACTTTTTTAGCTGGGCAGCAGCACCAGCGCTGTACGCAATTATTCTGACAAACCTGATTAAAGTCAATTTTGAAACATTAAATATTTCTTGTCCAGAAACTTTTTTAAAAGTTGTATTTACAGCGATTCCTTTTATTGTTGCATTCAGTGGTAGCCGTGCTTTAGCGCTGCTGCATCTATTTTTTGTATTCCCAGCGATTTTACTACTGTTTTTGTTTTGTATTCAAGGCGTAGTCTGGTTAATTTTCTCAAGCACTAGTCTTAACTTACTTCCAGCTAGTATACATAGCTTGAGCTTTGAAGAATGGGCAAAGTGGTTTTTCCTCGCCAGCTATTCAATTTATGCTTGTGAAACCACTTCTTCTTTTGTTGCTGATAGCCACAATCCAGATAAAACTTTGAAGTTCTTAACTGTGGCTGCTTGGCTAATTCCTCCGGTGTTTCTAGGCAGTTCTTGGATATTAACGTGTTCGGCTCACAATCCAGCAATAGGGGACGATGTTTTCCTAAATTTGCTAGCAGCTTCTGTACCTTTTTGGGGTAAATATGCCTCTTTTTTAGTAACACTTCTAATTACTGTATCCTGCCTTTTAAGTTCTGCTACGGCAGTTTGTAATTCTCCTCGGATATTATACCAACTTGCCTTAGATGGGCAGCTTTCTGAGATATTTACAGTAGTTTCCCGCCAAGGTGTTCTTGGGCCTGCGATTCTAGTTGCATTTATTCTCAGTCTGCTTTGTTTGAATTTGGGAAATGTATCTCAACTGGTGACAGTAGCAGGTACTTGTTATCTGTTGTCGATTATGGGACTACATTTAGGATTATGGCTGTGTCGAGGCCAACCGGAGGTTTTATGGCCTTGGTGGTCACTTGGTTTTTTCTTTGTAGAAGCGGTAGTTCTGATAGTGGGAGGTTTAGCTTGGAATTCGAGAGATTTTTTAGTGGGATTATTTTTACCCATTGCTCTGATGCTAGCAGATGCAGTGCTAAGTCGCTTAAGATTTGCGGTATTACATCCAAAATGGTGGAAAGAACGTTACGATGCAAAGTTTAGTAGAAACAACCCAGACTTTGTTGTATTACAAGTAATTGTCTTAGTATCATTAATTTGCATCACTGCTACAAGTAGTTGGTTTATCCGCGATTTATTAGGCAAAGTTACTAATAATAGTCCTAACTCTTTGTTAGCTATTTTACTAGTGACGCTTTCTTTTACAGGAGTAGCGATCGCCTGCTGGACAACTCTACCACAAATTGTTGCTATTGATGAGGCACGCAAACAAGCAAAAAATCTATTTATCACTACTCTCGATACGGTTCCAGATACTGTTTTAGTTTTAGATGAAGACGGGATGATTTGTCAAACCAATGCAGCTGCTGAAGAATTATTTGAATTAAGTGTTCAGCAGTTGGTTGGACAAAACTTGAATCAACTCTTAATGTGCTATCACGGCAAACCAGAGCAATGGTCTATTAGGAGTGAGCAAACTTTAAAAATCAACCAAGGTCTACGAATTGTTGAATCGACTGTTTCACGGCGATTTAATCCCCAACTACGGGAGTATGTTGTCATTGTACGTGACATCACTCAACGTAAGGTAGCAGAGGAAGAATTAGTGCAATACCGTTGCCAGCTTGAGCAACTAGTCCTAGAACGCACTATTGAACTTATTCGAGTTAATCAACAACTCCAGCAAGACATTATCAAGCGTCAAGAAGCACAAGAAAAATTACTACACAATAGCCTTCATGACGGGCTAACCGGGTTACCCAATCAATCTTTATTTATCCAGCGAGTGCAGCAGTCAATAGAACGTACCAAACACGATAAAAATTATCTATTTGCTGTACTTTTCTTAGACTTAGACCGCTTTAAAGTTGTGAATGATAGTCTTGGACATTTACTAGGAAATCAACTTTTAATTGCAATTTCTCATCGGCTCAAGTCAGTTATTCGAGCCGGAGATATAGTTGCCCGCTTTGGTGGAGATGAGTTCACAATCTTAATTGAGGAAATTGATGATCTTAACACGGCTACACAGATAGCTGAACGCATTAAAAAGGTGCTAGCTTTACCATTTCAATTGAATGAACATCGCGTGTTTACCAACGCTAGTATTGGCATTGCTTTCAGTAAAGCAGATTATCAGCAAGCAGCCCAGATTATACGCGATGCCGATGTGGCAATGTATTCTGCCAAAGCCCTTGGTAAGGCACGTTATGAAGTGTTTGACCAAAAGATGCATGAGGGTGCATCTTTACTCTTAGAATTAGAAACTGCTCTGCGACATGCACTGTTGCTCAAGCAAGAAGAATTTCGCCTTTACTACCAGCCAATTGTTTCACTGCTAACTGGCAAAATTATTGGATTTGAAGCATTGATACGCTGGCATCATCCACAACGAGGAATTGTTTCTCCTCATGATTTTATCCCTTTGGCGGAAGAAACTGGAATGATTGTTAATATCGGCCAATGGGTACTTTATCAAGCGTGCCACCAAATGCACACATGGCATCAACAATTTCCTAGTTCCCTAAACTTGACAATTAGCGTCAATTTTTCTGGGAAACAGATTACGCAACCTGATATCTTTAAACAAGTTAAACAGACTTTACAGCAAACTGGACTAGAGCCGTGTAGTTTGAAATTAGAGATTACTGAAAGCTTGTTGATGGATAATTTTGAATTAGCTACTACTGTGCTTTCCCAGCTAAATGCGCTGAATGTTGAATTGCACATGGATGATTTTGGTACTGGCTATTCATCTTTGAATTATCTGCATCGGCTGCCAATCAAAACCATTAAGATTGACCGCTCTTTTGTCAACAATATAGGTAGTCGAGGAGAAAATTTAGAAATTGTTCGAGCGATTGTTACATTAGCTCATAATTTGAATATGTCTGTCACAGCAGAAGGAATAGAAACTGTAGAGCAATTAGCACAACTTAAGGCATTGCAATGTGATTATGGACAAGGATATTTTTTCTTACCACCTATGCAAAGTGCAGAAGTAGAAAGAATACTTGCCGCTAATTTTTGTTACAAAGACTTGTTAAGGAACTAAGAACCCCACCCCGCCTTTGACTTACGTCAAATTCTCCCCTCCCCGCGAGCGGGGAGGGGCTGGGGGTGGGGTGTTAGGGGACTTTTGCAAGAGGTCTAATCTTTAACTAATAACCAATACTCCATGCCCAATGCCCCATGCCCGATAATTTAGCTTACTGCCTGTAACTGTAAATCCTTTACTTGCTCAAATAGCCTCTGTTCTAAAACAAGTTCATCAATAAAAGTATCGATTTTCTCTTTATCAATATTCTGCATGACTACAATGTGTACCCAATTCTCAAAACTTGCTAACTGCCACTTTTTAACTAACCGTTGAGAAGGTTTTTTAAACACTACAGTAGTAGAGAAATTATTGAGCATACATGGATATTCTCTGAGTTGAAGTTGTTGAAAAAGATATTGGGCATTCCGAATACAGGTCTTTGCTTCTCTGGCTAACCCATTGTAACCTCTACTTTGCAGTGCATACCAGAGAATCAGAGGAGTATGACCGTTTCTAGAACCGAGAATAGTTGTATCTTTGGAACCAATATATTCAATCATTGTTTCCACTCTTTCTACCCACTTTTTCTTAGTTAAAACTACACCACAAGGCAATGGAGAACCCATGAATTTAGCAGAAATAGCTACACTATCTATAGGTCTTTGAAAATTCACTTGAGGAGCGCCATCTAAAAAGGGTAATATTAATCCTGAAAGTGCAGCATCACAATGAATGTAGTAATTTTTGATTTGATGACGATCTAAAATTTCTAAAACTTTGTCTAAGTTATCGATCGCACCTTTAACAGTAGTGCCAATATTTAAATTTATTATCGCCGGATAATCACTATTTTGGCTAATTAGTTGCTCAAAATGGTCATAACTTATTTCCCCATTAATTTGCGAATCCACAACTTGATGTTTGATCCGAAATAGTCTAGCGGCTTTGGGAATTGAGTAATGAGAGTCTTGTGATGAGTAAAGAATCCCATTTGGATAAATTTCTCTTGCTAAAAACATTCCATATAAATTACCTTCAGTTCCCCCAGCAGTAACATAACCCCAAAATTTATTTTCTGGAATCTTATAAAGTTGGGCAAAAAAAGATAAGACTTCTTGTTCAAATTGACGAGAATGCAGACCAAAATCTGGCTCAATATATGGATCTCCAGCATTATTTAACATGAAATTGAAAGATTTTATAATCTCACTGTAATCACAAGTTAAATTGTATGGATAACCTGCATGAAAGTGCGATCGCTGTTCTATCTGCTGTAAAAAATTCCCCAACTCTTTATTAACTCTATCTGACATAATCTGTATTTATTTAATTGTGATTCAAGGGAAGTTTTAGTCTAACTTTTACATATCAACCCATTTTCTTTATGTTTTTTTTATATTGATAATAAATTGGGTTTTTCTGGGGAATAATTTAAGTGCAAATACGCAAAAAATAATCAAAATCGAATTCACTTAGTGAAAATTTCGATTGCTCGAAAATATCTGAATATATAACTTAGCAGAATATTGATAATACGTGAATATGGAAAAATACTGTAAGTATCTAAACGTAATTGATATTAACTCCGGATAATCACTTATTAAAATCTCTGTTCCGGATAATCACTTATTAAAATCTCTGTACATCTTGGCTCTCAAGCCTCTTAGGTTAGATAAAATAAGGGTAATCACTTATTACAGCGGTTTTGAATTAAATGGAATACACCGTTTAAAAATTAAATTACGGTAGGTTACCACAGCTGTCCTAACCTACTGTGGTCTATTGAATTGCAAATCGATATACTAAGAGCTACGGAGGTCTAGGGAAACACTTATAGCAAATTCTCCTCTGCTCCCCACGGCCTCATAAGGATAGATTTGAGGACTGATGCAACAACTCTCTGAAACTCTTATTCCTCTGCGGTATCCTGGGGGAAGCCCTTCTCTACGAGAGGCTACGGCAACGGGTTCGGGGATGACGCTCGTTTTCCTAACGGAGCTACGCGAACGTCGCTAACACAAGACCCTCGAAGACTTGCTAACGCCGCTACGCTAACGACGGGAACCGCCAACGCGGAGCGTCTCGTAGAGAAGACTGCGACCCCCTCACCGCTTTGCGTCTACGATTTTCCGTTAGCTGTGGGTAAGTCCTGGATTTTTCACATCAATCTGAAAAAGCCTATTTTTTAGTTCCGAAATCTTTCCCTGCGTCCCCACATTCCCTTGTCTGTTTCATTACTACTTCCTATTCCGCTCTCTTTCTCCAAGGAAGCTTGACTGTAAATCTACTGCCTTTGCCTAATTGACTTTCAGCATGGACACTACCACCGTGCAACTCTACAATTCTTTGCACCATTAGTAATCCTAAACCTGTGTTTGCAGAACGGCGGGTGTATGAACTGTCATCTGGGACTAAAGGTTGAAATAATTTGAATAGGTCATCGGAGGGAATACCAATGCCAGTATCTACGATGCTGAAAAAGATATGTTGGTTTGTGGAATTTGGTTGAATTTCAATCCAAACTTTGCCTCCCTCTGGAGTATATTTGATAGCGTTGCTTAACAGGTTAATGAAGGCCTGTCGAATGCGTTCTTCATCGACTTGGAAGGGTGTGAGTTCTTCCGGTACTTGTACACTTAACTGGATATTTTTTTCTAATGCCAGATGTTTGACAAAACTGAGACTAGAGTCACATAATTCTTGAATTGAAGTCGAAGCTACTTGCAGTTCCATTTTGTTAGATTCAATATCAGCTAGGTCGAGGATGTCGTTGATTAATTCCCAGAGATTCCGAGCGCTATCTTCTAGATGATTTAGAGACTGGCGCTGTTGTTCGCTCAAAAGGTCGCATACTTCATTTTGCAATGTTTTGGCGATCGCCAGCATAGAATTTAGAGGAGTCTTGAGTTTTTGACTCATGTTTGCTAAAAAGGTGCTTTTGGCACGATTTGCTACTTCAGCAGCTTCTTTAGTCTCACCCAGAGCGGATTCTGCTTTTTAGCCCACTTTATTCAGGATTTTGGATCATCTGCCTACCTGGTGCTTCTTTTGGGCAATCCATAGTTTATACTCGGCGGGTTCAAGTGCCAATATACCACTTCTGATAAAAGAACAAAAAGTCATCAACTAGACGCGGTTTCTCACCGCCCTTTTAACTTCCCAAGTCTGACGACTGACAGCTTTATTCTGCCGTATGAAAGAAATTCAAGAAAAACTCTATTAATTTGTATCTGGTTGAGATTTATCAGTTTTAACTTGGATTATCAAGGAAATCTAACTGTAGACAGATGAAATGTGAAACGTTAGTGTTGTTAGGAATCTGTATTTTTTGTGTTTAGCTTATATTCAAGTGTAGACGCTAGAGGCAAAGAGTGAATCATTTGATATTGCTCTTAAGTGTATTTCATCCCGTCCACAGCCAGTCCCAAGACTAAGGTTTTATTACTCATGCTCAACGTATCCACTCACAATTCTCAACAAAATCAGCAACTGATTGACACTACTGACTGGAACGTGATTGAAACGGAGTTTGATCCGACACAGTTGCATCACAAAGAAACTGTCTTCACCCTTGGTAACGGCTATTTAGGAGTGCGAGGTTCTTTCGAGGAAGGGTAGTCCCAGGATTTGCCGGCGACACTTATTCATGGTGTTTATGATGACGTGAGAATTGCTCATACTGAACTTGTGAACTGTCCTAACTGGCTGCCATTGGTGGTGAAAGTAGCTGGTGAAAGCTTTAGCATGGACAGTGGTGAAATTCTCAACTACGAGCGTCGGCTTGATTTGCGTTTGGGTTTAGTTAGCCGTGATGTGCGCTGGCGTAGTCCTGCTGGTCATACTTTAGATTTTCACTTTCAGCGCTTCGTTAGTTTAGCAGATCAACATGTTTTAGCGATTCGCACACAAATCACATCGGTGGACTTTGAGGGTGAGATTACCGTTGAAGCTGGGTTTGATGCCGAACCACATACCCAAGGCGTTAGACATTGGCGAACGATAAACCAAGGTGGTGTAGATCAAATTATCTGGCTAAATAGTCAAACTCTGCACTCAGCTATTCAACTGGGGATGGCGGCTAAGTTAGTGATAGAAGATGACGACACTATACCTGTGGGCGTCGAAAATGCTTCCAGTTCTCCCACTTTGGCAACCACCTTTGAGTTTTACCCAGGAAAAACGGTGACTGTGGAAAAGATTGTCACTGTGTTTACGTCACGGGAGACAGAAGTTCCCATCGCCACAGCCATAGAAAGGCTAGGTAACGAACCCAGGTATGCTACTTTATTAGCAGCTCACATTGCTGCATGGGAGCAAGTGTGGCAAGACAGTGACATTATTATTGAAGGCGATCGCCAAGCTCAATTAAGTGTCCGTTATAATCTCTTCCAATTACTAGCCGTCACACCACGTCACGATAACCGAGTCAGCATCCCTCCCAAAACCCTCTCCGGTTTTGCCTATAGCGGACACATCTTTTGGGATACGGAAATTTTCATTCTTCCCTTCCTCACCTACACTCAGCCAACCCTAGCCCGGAATTTGCTCACCTACCGCTATCACACTTTACCAGGAGCTAGGCGCAAAGCCCAGGAAGCAGGTTATCAAGGAGCGATGTTTGCTTGGGAAAGTGCTAGTACTGGCGATGAAGTCACCCCGCGCTGGGTGCCAGCTCCCAACGGTGAATTAATCCGTATTTGGTGCGGTGACATTGAAGTGCATATTACCGCAGATATCGCTTATGCAGTCTTGCACTACTGGCACACCACCAACGATGATGAGTGGATGCGGGATTATGGCGCCGAAATCATCCTAGATACGGCGGTTTTCTGGGAAAGTCGCGTGCAGTGGAACCAAGACCGCCACAGTTATGACATTCTGGATGTGATTGGCCCTGATGAAAATCACGATCGCGTCGATAATAACGCCTTCACCAATGTCATGGTACAGTGGCACTTACAGTCAGCTTTGGCACTGTGGGACTGGCTCAAACAAGCCTACCCCGAAACCTCAGCACAATTGGTGCAAAAACTCAACTTAACTACAGAACGTTTGCACCGTTGGGCAGAAATCCCAGAGCATTTATTTGTGAATGAAGATGCAAAAACAGGTTTAATTGAGCAATATGAAGGGTTTTTCCAGCTAGAAGACGTTAATCTTGCTGATTACGAACCGCGTAACAAATCCCTGCAAGGTCTGTTGGGAATTGAAGCCACAAGCCAAAAACAGATTCTCAAGCAGCCAGATGTGTTGATGCTTTTGTATTTGCTGCGGGAGCGTTATGACTATAACACCCTCGCCCACCATTGATCCCGCCGTTCTCGACACGCTTGCCTTCTCCGGCCTGGACGAGGCCACCTTTCGCGCCCGTGCAGTGGCCTCCCGCCCTGGCCTGGGGCTGT